>JAQWRT010000013.1 GCA_029243605.1 Myxococcota bacterium | reverse complement strand
GCAGGACCTCGCTGCCCCGGGCCACGGCGTGGTCGAGCATCTTGCGGCTGTTGTCGCTGAGGGCGTACTCGATGCGGGGCGCGGGAATGCCGTCGGCGTCGACGAGTTCGGGGTCGAGGGTCACGCGGTTTTCCGGTTCGGGGAGGTCTTCGCAGATCAGCACCATGCCCGCCGTGCGATCCCAGAGGCCGTCGTAGGCCGAGTGATGCTCGGCTCCCCAGGGCAGCCGCCCCGAGGACATGCCCCACAGCGCGGTGGAAGCCGGCCCAATCCCCCGCAGCATTTCGGCGGAGTAGCCGCGCACGAAGCCCCGGGAAGCGTCGGTCTCGTAGAATTCCTGGCTGATGATGAGGCAGCCCGCCGGTCCCTTGTACCCCTCGAGGGCTTCTTCGAAGAGCCCGTTCACCATGGCGTAGGGATGAAACATGAGGTTTCGCCCGACCAGCCCGCTCGAGTTGGCCAGGCCATCGGGGAAGCGATCCGAACGCGAATTGAGGAGCAGGCGCGGAGTGCCAACGCCGTTGCACGCCATGATGACGATCTCGGCGGGCTGGAACTGCTCGTCGCCGTGGGCATCGATGTAGATCGCTCCACTCGCCCGGCCCTGGTCATCCACCGTGATCTCGCGCACCCGGCAATGGGTTCGTAGCTCGACCCCTTCGCGCACGGCCACCGGCCAATACGTCACATCGGTGCTCCCCTTTGCACCCTGGGCGCAGCCCGTGATGCAGGGCCCGAGGTTGACGCAGGCCGCGCGCCCGCCGTGCTCCTCGGTGGCGATCGCGCTATCCGAGGGCCACCAATGCCAGCCGAGCTTGTTGAAGCCCCGCCCGAGGGTCTCGCCGATTTTGCCCAAGGGCACCGGCGGCAGAGGCGGCTGCTTGGGCGGGTACGCCGGGTCGCCCGCCAACCCGGCCACGCCCATCATCTGGGCGTTCAGGTCGTAGAAGGGCTCGAGGGTCGCGTAATCGATGGGCCAGTCGTCGGCGACGCCGTCGAGGCTCTTGACCCGAAAATCCGAGGGGTGAAAGCGCGGGAAATGCGCGGCGTAGAGGATCGTGCTGCCCCCCACGGCGTTGTAGTTCGAGATCTTGATGGGCGAGGCCTCGTCGTTGACGGGGTAATCCTCCCGGCGCCCCCGGCCATTGGGGCTGAGGCTAAAGGCCCCGGCGAAGCGTTCGCTTTCCCAGCCCCGGCGATTCGTCGGATAATCGGCGGGGTTCATCCATCCCCCCTGCTCGAGGCAGACGATGCGCATGCGGGTTTCCGCCAGGCTCCAGGCGATGGCGGCCCCGGAAGCGCCGGCCCCCACGATCAGCACATCCACCGGCTCTTGGGACACGCCCTGTCTCCTCTTCAAGCTTATGCGCGACTCGGCCCGGGCGCCGACTCCCGCCACTCCGTCAGCATACCCCCGCCCAGCGCAGTGCACGAAGAAATCCGGGGAGCGTGGTACATTTCCCAGATGGATCGCGGCCCCGCGCGCTGGGGCCCGCAGGGAAACACGAAGGAGTTGCTCCACAATGTCCCACCGCTCGCCAGGCTGGAAGGCTTTCGACTCCGCTGACGTCGTCAAATATCAGGCCGAGTCGGGCGTGCCCTACTACGAATTCCTTCGGGTTCCCTCCCTCAGCTGCGGCATCTATAGCCTGCCCGCGGGCTCCAAGGATCTTCAGAGCCCCCACGACGAAGACGAGGTCTATTACGTGATCAGCGGCCGGGCCCGGCTGCGTGCCGAGGGCGAGGAGCGCGTGGTGGGCCCCGGTTCGATCCTTTATGTCGGAGCGACTTCCGAGCATTCCTTTGTCGAGATCGAGGAGGACACGACCCTCCTGGTCTTTTTTGCGACGGGCGGGCCGGAGACCGACTGAGCCGTAGCTTTCTGGCCCAACGATTCAGAGATTCAGAAATAGAGAGTCAGAACCCTAGAAAAACGAGGTTGACCCATGCCCGAACTGGCCCACTACCCCAAGGATGCCCCCGCCGAAAAAATCCTCGCGAGCATTCGCAGCGATGGCGCCTGCATCCTCGATGACGTGCTCGAGCCGGGCTTCGTCGCCGCCCTGCGCGGCGAGACCGATGTCCACATGGAGGCCACGGAGAACGGGCACGACGCGTTTGCGGGCAAGCTCACCACCCGCACGGGCGGCCTGGTGGTCCGCTCCCCCAAATGCCGGGAACTCATCCAGCACCCCCGGATCCTCGAGTTCTGCGACGGCTTCCTGCTCGAGTTCTGCGAGCGCTACCAACTCCATCTCGGCCAGATCATCCGGATCCGCCCGGGGGAGACCGAGCAGCCGATCCACCGGGATCGCTGGGCCTGGGGCACCCATCTCGCCCACGTCGAACCCCAACTCAACACCATCTGGGCGCTCAGCGATTTCACCGCCGAGAACGGCGCCACCCGGGTCGTCCCGGGCAGCACGCGCTGGGACGATTCCCGCAAAGCCGAACCCGGCGAAATCACCCTGGCTGAAATGAAGGCGGGCTCGGTGCTGGTCTATACGGGCTCGGTCTTCCACAGCGGCGGAGCCAACACCTCCCAGGACGACCGCATCGGGCTCAACATCACCTACACCCTGGGCTGGCTCCGCCAAGAGGAGAACCAATACCTCTCGGCGCCGCCGGAGCTCGCCAAGGAATTTGACTCCGAGCTCCAGCGCCTGATCGGCTACTCCATGGGCCAATACGCCCTGGGCTACTACACCCCGCCCGGCGCCCCGGGCGAAATTGCGGGCATCGCCGACCCGCAATTCGCGGTCAACCCAAACATGGCCCACGCGGGTGACCTTGGCGGCTCGGATCTACTCGAGAACATCGTGGACGACGTCGGCGCCAAACTCGACGGCTGAGGCCGGCGCTCGCACGATGCACTGCAGCCCGCCTCATCGAGTGCTGCCCCACCTGACGCTCAGGGTGAACTCGTGGGTGTTCAGCGTTGCGTCTAGGCCTTCGTAGACGAAGAGGCCCTGCCGGAAGGTGTAACGCGGCCCGACGGACAACGTATCCGTCAACTGGTATTCCAGCCCGGCACCGGCGTTCCACGCGAAGCCCCAATCGACGTAACCACTCTCAGTATACCTTGAGAGTCCAAGCCCCACGCTCAGGTAGGGGTGAAGCTTTCGATCGGGGCTAAAATCACCAAAGGCGATCCCCGTTGTCATATCGAGCCGTGTGCCCTCGACGTGTTCGGCAAGGGCGCCAACCCTTACGACCTCGTCCGGAAGATTGACGGCCAGGGACACTACGTCCCAGCGCACTCTGTCGTCAAAGGTCAGACCCGCGGCGCCCTCCACGCTAACTCCTTTTATATTTCCGATTTCGGGACCGACACCCTCCAACTGACCATTATTCAGGCCCAAGCCCACGCCAAAACGAAGATATCCATCGACGTTTTCGGACTGGCCTCCCGGCGTCGGGATCTCGGCCCCGACCGATGAGGCGCTCAGGGCGACCGCGGCCATGCTCAGCACAAGAACGACTGCTGTTTTCGCTCGTATTGATTTTGTCATCTCGGGTTCTCCCGTTTTTGTGTAGAAAACCCGCCCAACCGGTTCTTTTCAGTCTCGATGGGGAGCTTTCTTGGTGATCTTAGTAGAAACGCTTCGGGTGCTTCATCGATCTGGCTCGCCGGGCGTCTAGGTTTCTGTAGGCCGCCCTACCTCTTCGGTGAAGTACTCCTCTGCCTCGTAGGTCTCGGGCAGGCCTTTTTCGTCGAACTCTTCCTCGGGACACACCAGAATCTGGATGCCGTTGCGTTTCATCTGCAACGCCGTATCCCAGGCGAGGGGCAGCGCCAAAGGTTCCGCCGTGGCGAGCCACTCGTATCGGGCGTCATCCTCAATCCGATAGAGAATCCGCGAGACGCTGCCTGCCTTTTTCATCGTTTCCACCCCAATTGCTCGTTTGATGAGCTTGCCTGTGTATTGCCCGCCGTCTTGCCCGTCCAATCCGGCCCTAGGATCGGACGAATTCGAGTCATCGAGTAATCATTTCCTGCCAAAGCGTTATCGTTCGGCCGGGAGACCTTGAATGACGAGAGCCGCCGAACAACACACCGTGCTTTCCAATATCGCCGTGGTCCTGTGCCGAGCGCTGGACGACCGCGGCATCGATGGCCGAGCGGTCCTGGCTGGAGCGGGGATTGACTACGACGACGCAGCCAACCCGGATACGCGAATCACCCTGAAACAACACCAGGCTCTCTGGAATCTGGCCGTCAAGCGCACGGGCGACCCCTGCCTGGGGCTGAGTGTGGGCCAATCCTTCCCTCCGGCCGCGCTTCACGGCCTGGGGCTCGGCTGGATGGCCAGCACGACGCTGAAGACGGCTTTCGATCGCCTGATCCGCTACCAGCGGCTGCTCTCGACCAATGCCGAACTCGAATGGGAAGAGTCGGGGGATTCGTATCGGTTTGTCGGCCGGCCCAGGATCGCGGCCCCGGATTTCGAAAGCGCGCCGGCCGATGCCACGCTGGCTGTGGTGGTGCAGCTGTGCCGGATCACCCTCAGCGAATCCGTCAGCCCGGTGAAGGTCTGTGTCAAGCACGACCGCCGAGCCCATAAGGCGCAGTACGAGGGCTTCTTCGGCTGTAGCGTGACCTTCGACGCGCCCAGTTACAGTCTCGAGTTCGACAAGGCGCTCCTGGCTGAGGTCCTTCCCGGGGCCAACCCCCTGCTCACCCGAATCAACGACCAGGCGGTTGCGGATTACCTCGCGAGGTTCGATCAGAACGACACTATGACCCGGGTCCGCCAGCATCTGATCGAGGCCCTGGTCGATGGGCGGCCCGACCAGGCCAGCATCGCCCGGGCCCTGAACTTGAGCCTGCGGCAATTGCAGCGGGAACTGGCGGACCAGGGCACCTCTTTCAGGCAGGTGACCGAGGAGGTGCGGCGTGACCTGGCGATGAGCTACCTGCGCGAGCGCCAGAAATCGATCGGCGAGATCAGCTGGCTCTTGGGGTATACCGAGCCCGCCAACTTCAGCCGTTCCTTCAAGAAATGGACCGGCCAGACCCCGAAGGTGTTTCGCGAAGCGTCTTGAGGCCTCCGAAACAAGGTGGGGTGGAGCGGATAAAACCCCAGCCCTTCGTTTTAAAACCGGGGGCTTGTCCGCAAATTTCGCCTGCGTCTTGGTCGGGCCGGCGGGATTCGAACCCGCGACCTCTTGACCCCCAGACCCTCCCGGCCTTCGGCCAACCGACCGAAAACCCTTCGAGAATCAGGGCTTGCCACTTCTCCAAGTCACGACTCTGTCACAACTTGTCGTCCGTGCGCGGCCAAGACTAGCCAACTGCGTCCGACGCGCACGCCAAAACGCCTCGTCTTCAACCCTTAAGATTATAGAGTTGTATCCATTCGCCTCGGCTGAGCGGGTAGTACCAGAATCGCCAGCCATTCGTCACGCGGCCCGTCGCCGCCCTCGCGGCCGCAGCCGGAGAATCATACAGAGCCCCGGCATACCTGATCTGCCCCGACTGCAGCAGCGTCGCCTCGTAGCTCAACCCATTGCGCTCCCCCCAGAGCTTTCGCCGATGGCCGCTCAAAACCGAGAGCGCATCCGCGCCCCGCGAGCCCCGGGCTGCGCGCTTTCGCCTGCCCGCTGCCGCTCGGCCGCCGGAAATCTCGGCGTGAAGAAGGCTCGAGGCGCGCCGCATGCCCTGATCAAATTCGCGCTTCAGATTTCTCGAACCTCGAAGCCGGCCCAAATGCGACCCAGCCCCGACTCAGCTCGCCGCCTTACGGGTCTCCCTGCGATTACTCGGGATATTTTCCCCACAATCCGACTCACCCCCGCACGCGCCATCACTTACGAGCGAGCCCGGGTGCCATG
>JAQWRT010000011.1 GCA_029243605.1 Myxococcota bacterium | reverse complement strand
GCCGCGAATCGGGACGCTGAGGAGTTCCCCAACCCCCACGAAATCCAGTACGACCGCTCGCCCAATCGGCACCTGGGCTACGGCTTGGGGCCCCATCGCTGCCTGGGAATCCACCTTGCGCGCCGCGAACTGCGTATCGCGCTCCAGGTGCTGCACCGAAAGCTTCCCGACTACCATCTGGATCCCGATCAAAAGGCAGTGGCCTTCGGCGGAATGAAGGGGCTGGCGTCGTTACCGCTGGTGAAGGGCTAACAGCCTTGCGTGTCCATATCAAAGAGAACGAGTGTCAAGGCCACGGCACCTGCGTGATGGTTTGTCCGGAGGTCTTTTCCGCGGACGAGCAGGGCTTTGCGGTCGTCGAGAACCCAGAGGTGCCCGCCGCGCTCGAAGACACTGTGCAACGTGCCGAAAGCCGATGCCCAGAGCGGGCAATCCAGCTCGAGGACTGAAATCGCCGAGCTGGGTCCAAATCTAGGAGAGCGAAGATGAGCAAGCCCCTTGATGGTGTTCGGGTGCTGGAAGTGGCCGCCTGGACCTTCGTTCCCGCAGCGGGAGCGATCCTCTCCGACCTGGGCGCCGAGGTGATCAAGGTCGAACCGCCCACCGGCGATCCCCAGCGTGGCCTCGTGAACATGCTGAACCTCGCGGATAGCGGACCGAATCCCTTCAACGAAGTCCCCAATCGGGGAAAACGCAGCATCACACTCGATCTCAAGAACGAGGCTGGGCGCGAAGCGCTACTTCAGATCGCCCGGAGCAGTGACGTCTTCCTCACCAGCTTCCTGCCCGCTCTGCGAAAGAAACTGCGCGTCGATGTCGACGACATCCGCGCCGTGAACGATCGCATCATCTACGCGCGGGGCAGCGGCTGGGGCGCCCAGGGGCCGATGCGGAACACCGGCGGCTACGACCTTGCGGCGGCCTGGGCGAGTTCGGGGATGGCCCAGCATCTGTTGCGGGAGGAAGACGGTCCCGCACCGATGCCCTCCGCGTTCTTCGACCTCCAGGGAGCGAACACCATCGCCGGCGCGATCGGGACGGCGCTCTATAAGCGGGAGCGCACCGGGGAGACATCTCTTGTCGACGTGGCGCTGATGAACGTGGGCATGTGGACGTTGTCCCCCGGCATCGTGAGTGCGCCCTACGTAGATACTCCAGCGAAGATGTCCCGGCGCGAACCCGGCAACCCGATCACGAACTGGTACGAGACCCAGGACGGGCGCTGGATCTACCTGGTGCTCCTCCAAGCCGACCGCTTCTGGCCCGAGCTCTGTCCGATTCTCGGGCGCCCCGATCTGGTGGACGACCCGCGCTTCTGCGACGCCAAGACGCGCTTCGAGAATCGTACCGAGTGCGTGGCTGAACTCGATGCGATCTTCGCCGAGCGCACCCTGGCCGAGTGGCAGGAACTGCTCCAGGCACTCAGTGGCGTATGGGCGCCGGCCATCACGTACCGGGAGCTCCACGAGCATCCCCAGGTCGACTCGAATCAATTCCTGCCCGAGATCACGGGGCACGACGGCCAATCCTTCCGGCTGGTGGCCCCGCCGATGCACTTCGACGAATCCCCCACCGCACCGGAAGGCCCGGCACCCGAACTTGGACAGGACACGGAGTCCGTGCTCACTAGTGCCGGGTTCGACTGGGACGCAATCACCGCCCTCCGCGAGCGCGGCGGGCTGGGTTGAACCGGACCCCCCGAGCGATTCCGCCACACCAAGGAGAACTGCCATGCCCGACATGCAGATGGAAAATATGGTCATCGCGAGCGTCGACGACCACATCGTGGAACCGCCCGACATGTTTCAAGGGCATCTGCCTGCGGATGTCGTGCAGCCGCATATCGTAGAGGAGGATGGCAAGCAGGCTTGGATCTGGGACGATATCGTCACCGTTAATATCGGCCTGAACGCGGTGGTCGGCCGGCCCAAGAACGAGTGGGGCATGGAGCCGGCACATTTCGATCAGATGCGCAGAGCCGCCTTTGATGTCGACGCGCGCGTCGACGACATGAACGTGAACGGCATCTTCGCATCGCTCTGCTTCGGGACCTTCCCGGGCTTCGCCGGCAAGATATTCACCCAGCGCGCCGAGAAGGAGCCGAGCAACGCCTACCGCGTGCTCCAAGCCTACAACGACTGGCACATCGACAGCTGGTGCGCGAAGCACCCGACGCGTTTCATCCCGCTCGCAACCGTGCCGCACTGGGATGCGAACCTCATCGTGGAGGAAGTCCGGCGAGTGCACGCGAAGGGCTGCAACGCGATCACCTTCCCGGACAACCCCGCGGCGGCCGGACTCGCCAGCCTCCACGACGAGTCCTGGGAGCCGATGTGGAAGATCTGCGACGAACTGGGGATCATCATCAACTGCCACATCGGGACCGGGTACTCGCCCCCCTACCCTTCGATGAAATCGCCCATCGACGCGTGGATTACCGGGATGCCGATCTCGATCGCCAACTCGGCCGCGGACTGGATCACCCTCGACGCCTTCCAGCGCTACCCCAACCTCAAGATGGCGCTCTCGGAAGGCGGGATCGGGTGGATCCCGTACCTGCTCGAGCGAGCGGACTTCACGAACGCTCATCACGGGGCCTGGACCAATAAGAGTTACGCAGGCAAGAAGCCGAGCGAAGTCTTCCGCGAACACGTGATCACCTGCTTCATCGAGGACGACGTCGGTCTCGCCAACCGCCACCTCATCGGTGTGGACAACATCTGCCTCGAGGTCGACTACCCGCACTCCGACTGTACGTGGCCTCACACGCCCGAGGGAGTCTGGCGCAGCCTGGAGAGCGTGCCCGGCGGCATCCCCGACGATGAGATCGAAAAGATCACCCACCAAAACACGTTCCGCCTCTACCGCTTCGACGGTCTCGAGAAGGCCGGCGGCCGCGAGAAGTGCACAGTCGCCGCATTGCGCGAGCTAGGGGCGGACGTCGACACCCGCGAAGTGTCGCTCGCGGGCATTGCGCCGCGGGGCCACGCCCCCGGCAAGGTGGTGACCTCGGAGGACATTCTCGGAGCCATGGCAGCGCAGCGGGGGGAGTGATCGATGGCGGCACTGAAAGCCCACGCAATACAACCCCTTGCCTGGACGAAGACTCCGACCTGGCGATCGGCAGCGGCGGAATGAAGCCTCCTGCACGTTCGCCCAGTGTGGAGGACTCGATGTGGGCGCGGCAGACTCCCCCCCGGCTCGACGGCCGAATCGACTTCAAGCACAAGCCGTACGGGGATGGGACATACAAGCTCGGCTCTGTCACCACGTTCGGACCGGGGCGGTTATAATTATTTTAATGAATGATGGAGAAGAGTTCGTACCCAATGAATTCACGGAGAATCCACAGTGAAGAAATCGGCCATCCTCATTAGCCTCGGTTTATCGGTGCTCGCCGGAGCATCCATCGCGGCCGAAATCGCCGACCGGCCTGAGACGCTGACGCTCACCAACTTTCAATTCGGCCCCCAGAACCGCTGGGCCTTCAGTCACATGCGAGAAGTCATCCCGACAGCCAAGATCGCCAAAGACGACAAACAGGTACTCCCCCTCAATCGTGGAGCCGGCTATGTCGATGACTTAACGATCTCCCTTCATGGCCAAGAACAATCCATCGAGGAGATAGTGGAGAGCCAATACATCGACGGACTGCTTGTCCTGAAAGACGGTCATATCGTTTTTGAAAAATACTATGGCTACCTGGATGAGTCGAAGCCGCATCTCATGAACTCCGTCTCGAAATCGGTGGTGGGCTTGGTCGCTGGCAAGCTCGCCGAGGAAAAAGTCATCGACCTTGCCAAACCGGTCTCATCCTACTTACCCGAACTCGCCAAAAGCGGATGGGGGCAGTATTCACTTCAGGTGGTCCTGGATATGCGGGATGGTTCCGACTACACCGAACTCTACCCTGACTTCACGACGACATTCCGGCTCCAAGACTGCGCGATCGGGTGGACGGAAGCCGACTACTGTCCGGAAAACGGGCCTCGTGGTCTACGTGATTTCCTTCCCTCCATCGGGCGAGACGAAAGCAAGGCCGGGAAATTCAGCTACCGCTCTGGGTCCACGAATGTCATCGGTTGGGTGCTGGAAAGAGCGACCGGAAAACCTCTGGCCGAGTTGATTTCGACCTACGTCTGGCAGCCGATGGGCGCCGAGTTCGATGCTGATATCACAGTCGATATCGGAGGGGCCGCCCTCGCCGACCATGGGATGAGTTCCACCTTGCGCGACCTCGGTCGCGTGGGCCTTCTGGTGCTCAACGATGGGAGTGCTTTTGGCAAACAGGTGGTCCCCGCAGAATTCATCGCAGACCTTCACGCGGAACCCGATGTCGCAAATCGGGTCGCGACCGAGGAATCCCTTCCCGACTACAATCCCTATTACCGCTCTTTCTGGTGGGGCCAGGGCAACGCCGAGCGCGATTTGACAGGTCTGGGGATCCACGGACAGGTCCTGCGGGTCGCGCCCGAGGCTGGCATCGTGGTCGTGATCTTCTCGACCTGGCCGCGCGCCGATGGTGACGGCGAGAATGAGCTCTGGTTCCAGGCCCTTGGGCTTGCCGACGGGCTTGTTGAACAGTTCCGGTAGAGGTCTGACCTTTCTCCGGAATTCCACAGGCCGCCATACTCGGACGTGATGTTCAATCCGGACGAGGAGCCTCGTGGCGGGTGATGTGCCAGTATGTCACGTGACATGTAGCCTGGCTGGATCCCCCCAGACTCAGGCAAGTCAATGAGGCCTGCGGGCCAATACAAAGAGAGAGGCAACAGCCATGAAAACCCTGAGTCTGACTTTATTTCTGGCGACGGCGTTGGCAGGGGTTCAAGCCCAAGCCGCATCGGCAGTGCTCGGCCTGAAGGTCGAACAAATGCGGGAATTGAAGCTCGACAGCATACCGCCCTGGCCTGCAGAGATGGTGCTAAAGGGAACGAACGAGCACGCATTGAAAGTCCTGCACAAGGGCGAGTTCGTGGTGACGGTTTATGCGGCGGAGCCCGCGTTGATTGATATCAGCTACCCGTACCCCTATGACGAATTCGTGTTGGTGCTTGAGGGGGAGGTGACGCTGACTTCCCGGGATGGTGAAAAAAAGACCTACAAGGTTGGCGAGAGCTTCGTGGTGCCCAAGGGTTGGCAGGGGACCTGGGATATGCCGTCCAAGTTTCGTGAAATGATCATCGTCGAGGCCCGTGCCTGGAAGGCCAATGAAGAGTGAAGCGAAGTGGAAGGTGCTCTTTTGCGGCGGCTTGGCTTGTGACGGTGTCATGAATCAATAATCAGCGGAAGACTTTCGGATGATTCGCGAAGAATGGGCTTGAGATTCTGACCGTAGGCAAAAGGAAAACCGATGAAATACCTGATCGCAATCCCCGCATTGTTCGCGCTTTCACAGCAGGCTTTCGCCGATAGTAAGATCGCGCGGCAACCTGTCGAATTGAACAAGGCCGATATAGCCGGGGAAATCTTTGAACGTAGCGACATGAAGGAGACCACCCACGATGACGGCCACGTGACCCAGTCCGTGACTTCACTGGTCTCCAGCGACCAAAAATTTACCTCGGGGATGTATAAATCCGGGAAGACTCGGCTGGAGGTCAGTGAGCCCTATGGCGTGGATGAGTTCATGTACTTCCTCGAAGGCAGCGTCACCCTCACGTCCAGCGACGGCACGGTGCAGACCATTGAGGCGGGTGAGGGCATCACCGTTCCAAAGGAATGGACCGGCACCTGGGAAACAGATGGCTACACCAAGATCTGGGTGATTTATTCCGGCGATACTGAGGGGCAGTAGCCGCCGGTCCCGTGGGGTGCCCGCATCCGATGGTCATGGCGGTTAGACGGGCCGTGAGAATGTCTTGCACAAGTCAAAGGGGACTTCGATGAGCGTATCTCTACCAACGACTCCTTCATCGACTCGATGGATCACAGCACTGGCCGCGATGTTGTTCGTGTCAGTTGCCTCCGCACAGACCTCTGACTATCGCGGACCCATGGAATTTCAAGAGTATTGTGGCGCCTGCCATGAATCGCCCGCACCCGACGAAAAAATTCCAAATCGCGCCCAGTTGAAGGCCATGCCGGCTGCGAAACTCTATGAGTCCATGACGACTGGCAAGATGTCGGTGAATGCCAAGGATCTGAGCGATGATCAGGTGCGTCGGATCGCAGAATGGTTAAGTGGCCGGCCGGTGGAAAACGTCGACCGCTCCGCCGCGGCCATGAGTAATGCCTGCCCCAAAGGTGCGAAGTTGGGCAACCCGCTGATCGGTGCACACTGGAGCGGATGGAGCCCGGATCCGACGACCAGTGCGCGGTTCCAATCTGTTGACGAGGCCGGCCTCAGCGCAGCAGATGTACCGAACCTGAAATTGAAGTGGGCGTTTGGCTTGCCTGGCGCTGCGAGTTTACGGAGCCAACCTACGGTGGGTGGCGGATGGCTGTGGGTGGGCAGCGACAACAGTATGGTTTATGCGCTCGACGCCGAGACCGGTTGCGTGCACTGGTCATTCGAAGCAACGCGCCCGGTGATCAGCTCGATTGCGATCGGGCCGATGGCGGAATCTGAAGACCGCTACGTTGTGTACTTTGGAGATTTTGGCGCCAACGTGTATGCGCTCGATGCACAGACCGGCGAGCAAGTGTGGACGACCCAGGTGGAGGACCATCATGCTGCGGCGGTCAGTGGCTCCGTCGTCCTGGATCCAGAAGGTGAGCGTCTTATCGTGCCCATTGGCAGCTGGGAGGAGGTAATGAGCACGTCCCCCAGCTACGAGTGCTGTACGTCCCGCGGAGGTGTGGCTGTCCTCGATGTGAAGACCGGCCGCCAGATCTGGAAAGCGCCCACCTTGGCGCTGGAGGCCAAGCCGACGTGGAAGAACGCGAGCGGCGTTCAGCAATACGGTCCTTCAGGTGCCGGCGTGTGGAGTTCGCCGACGATCGATCTGAAACGCAACGCGGTCTATGTCGGCACAGCGAATGCCTACACGCCGGTACCCGATGGCGGCGCCAGTGACGCTATCATCGCTTTCGATTTGAGTTCTGGAAAACGACTCTGGTCGCAGCAGCTTCTTGCGGACGACGCTGATATCTATACTTGCGGCAGTACGCTGGAGGAAGTGCAGAAGAACTGTCCAGGGACTCAGGTGGGCCCCAACGATGACATTGGCGCACCGCCCATCCTGCACACTCTGGCGAGCGGTCGGCAGATACTGATCGCATCCCAGGAGAGCCGGCGCATCACGGTGCTCGATCCGGATCGGAAGGGTGCTGTCATTTGGCGAGGTACTCCCTCGGATCGCTCCACAGCATTCAGCGGAAACCTCGGCCCAGCAAATGACGGCGAACTTCTCTACGTGCCTCTGGCTTACGCAACCGAGCAAGTAGCGGAAAGCATAGAGGGTATTGCGGGCGACGGGGGAATGGTGGCCCTGGATCCCGAGAACGGACGCCAAGCCTGGACGACAGTGGTTGCCAAACCGACCGATTGCGCACAGCCCGACTCGTCAATGTGCTCCTCGGCCAATCAAGCCGCCGTCACAGCGATTCCTGGTGCCGTTTTTACTGGCTCTACTGATGGAACGATGCGCGCGTACTCGACCCGGGATGGTGCCGTGCTGTGGACTTACTCAACCCATCGTCCCTTTGAGACGACCAATGGCGTTAAAGCCCACGGTGGCTCGATCGGTGGCCCCGGGCCCACTGTCGTGGGCGGCATGGTCTACTTTGGCTCCGGCTACTCGATCCTGGGCACGACGCCCGGTAATGTACTGCTCGCATTCGAAGTCGATTCAGATGCCGGTCCGTTGGAGAAATAAGTCAACGAAATTCAAGAGACGCTTTGTCGTGTCCTACGCAAGAAGCAACCAGAGCCCACGAAGGATTAGGGGAAGTGTTGGCTCTGCCCACGTGATTTCCTTCCCTCCATCGGACGAGACGAAAGCAAGGGCCCGTGGGCCCACGGCCCAGTTGAGATCGCCGATCGCTCGTGAGGCCGCATCAGTGGGCTCTCCGATCGCGACGGCTGCTCCTTCTCTCCTTTCCATTTTACATGTCGCCTGACATGTTCTAGATTATCTTGGATAAGGAAAAAGCCGCCGGTCGGGCTGGGGACGTGATGAGCGAGCGCAAAGAGCAAATCATTCAAGAAGCCATCAAAATCGTTGCGGAGGAGGGCTACGGCAACCTCAGCATGAGGGCGGTGGCACGAGCGAGCGGGCTGAAGCTGGGCGCTCTCCAATATCACTTCCCGCGCTGGCAGGACCTGCTTCGAGGCATTGCCGACACTATTTCGCACCAATATTTTGAATCGATTGCCGGTCTCGGCGATCGAGAGGGTTACCTGAAACTGGCTGACATCGTCCGGATCATTCTAGACGACGAACCGGGTGATGTGCTGAATTCGGAGAAGCTCTTCCCACAACTCTGGGCCATGGCGCTGGTCGAACCCGTCATGAACGACTTGCTGGGCGAGATCTACGGATACTACCTCGACATCGTTGAAAAAGCCTTGATCCAGGAGGATATCCCCACTCCGCGCGTGCATGCGCGTGTGCTCACGGCGCTACTGGAATCCTCCTCGCTCTTTTTGAGCTGGGATAGCCGCGTGAAGAACATCAAGAAGTCCGAACGAGAATTGCTCATTGCCTACCTCGATACCATCACGAGTAGTTAAGCCCCTCCGAGGACTCCATAGAGGCGGGCTCAGAATCCGCGCGACCCATCAAAGGAGATTTTCTCAGTGAGCATGGGCACTTCGAACACGCTCGGTCAGCAGATCAACCAAGCCGCCTTCTGGTCGGCGGCGGTCGCTCTGGCCACCGGGGTCGTGTCGGTCTTCCTCCCCCTCGACGCCCCGGGCGGTTATGAAGCGACGGCTTCGGATCGGGTCGCCTGGTTGTCCGCCAATTCTGGCGCCTTCATTCTTGGCTGGATCAACCAGATTATCGCCATGGTCTCGCTGTCCGGAGTCCTCGCAGGGCTTGCGTGGCAAATCGCGGGCACGCACCCGTTGCGGGCCATCCTTGCTGCCACGTTGGTCGCCATTTCCATGGTGGCCTTCTTCATCCCCAAGTTTATCGCGGTATGGACCATACCGATGCTGGCAGGAGCCATTGCCACGGGTTCGGGGGCGAGCGAAATGGCGCAGGCGCTACTCCCGATTTTGAATGTCTCGGCACCGTTCTCGCTCTTCACCTCCTTCGATTACCTGGGCTTCTGGCTCTACAGCCTCTTCGCCCTTCTCGTTGCCCGCCCTCTCATGCAATCCTCTGTCAGCTCAAAGATCACCGGTGCCGTATTGGGCGTCTTCGGTCTCCTGTATAACGGGGTGGTTATTGCCATTCTGGCTGGGACAATCGAGGGAGCAGAGGTCGCGATCTATGTCGGTGCGGCTTCCTTGATCCTCGTCTTCGTCCTCGTCGGGAGCCTCTTCCTTTTTAAAGGCGCAGTAGCGTCCACCGACTGATGCCCTCGGCTAGAGGGTCGAAAACTTCGAGCGCGGACTGAATTAAAATCCCCCCAAACCAGCAATGACAAGGAGCACTCATGGCGAGCTTCAATGGTGACTTCACGATGACGATCAATGGCCGGGCGGTGTCGTCTCATATGGCCCTGGACGCGATTAATCCCGCGACGGAAGAGGTGATCGCAGAGTTTCCCGACGCAGCCCGCGAGCATCTCGAAGAGGCCGTTGCGGCGGCACAAGGCGCATTCCCTGACTGGAGCCGCCGCCCTGTTTCGGAACGTCAGCGCATGGTTCGTGAATTCGGCGAAGCCATTGAAGCCAACGCTGAGGCTTTGATGTCTCTGCTCACGGCCGAGCAGGGCAAAGCACGGGATGGTGCGGAATGGGAAGTCGGAGGTTCGGCGGCGTGGTGCACAGCGATCGCGGAACAGGAATTGAAAGAAGAGATCATCGAGGACAATGACGATCACACGGTCTTTGTTCGCCGTACGCCACTCGGGGTGGTGGGAGGGATCACGCCCTGGAATTTTCCGATCCTCTTGGCGGTATGGAAGATCGCGCCCGCCCTGATCGCAGGCAACACCATGGTCCTGAAGCCATCTCCATTCACGCCATTGTGCACCCTCAGATTGGGTGAACTGGCCCGCGGGATCTTTCCGGCGGGAGTCTTCAACGTCGTCTCTGGGGGCGACGAACTCGGCAAATGGATGACGGCTCATCCCGATATCGCGAAGATTTCGTTTACGGGTTCGACCGAAACGGGCAAAGCTGTCATGCGCAGCGCTTCGGAGCATATGAAACGAATCACCCTCGAATGCGGGGGGAACGACCCGGCCATCGTCCTGCCAGATGTCGATCCGAAGGAAATCGCCGAACCCCTGTTCTGGGGAGCCTTCGCGAACAGTGCGCAGTTCTGTGTGGCCGCCAAACGGCTCTATGTCCATGAAGATATCTATGACGAACTCATG
>JAQWRT010000006.1 GCA_029243605.1 Myxococcota bacterium | reverse complement strand
CGCCCAGAGCCGCTTCGGGTTGGCGCGACCGCACGAGCAGACAGCCGAGTTCGAGTTGGACGTCGGCGTAGGCGGGCTGCAGATCGCTGGCGTTTCGCAGTTGTTGGAGCGCGGCCGGGGTCTGGCCCGAGGCGGCGAGAGTCCGTCCGAACTCCAGCCGAATCTCGGCGTTGTCCGGGAACCTTCGAGCCGCGAGTTCAAGGCCGTCCCGAGCGCTTGCGGTGCGTCCCATCATGAAATACTGCCGCGCCCGGGCGAGATGGGTGTAGGGGCTGCCGGGTTTGAGTTCGACGGCCTCCTCGAAATGCGCCAGGGCACGCGCGTGCGCCTCGCGATCGCTGAGGGGAGCCGTGGCCACGAGTTCGCCCAAGGCCTTGTGGCCCTCGCCGCGATTGGCCTGGTGGAAGGCGTCCCGGTCGCTGGGAGGATTGGTCGCCAGCACCAGAGCGGCGACCCCCGCGCTGAGTCCGTAGAGCGCGAGAGGCCTCCGCTGATCCTCAACGACGAATTGGAGTGCGCGACTCAGGCCGGCTCCCGCCGCCACGGCGAGGAGTGGGTACACGGGCAGGCGGTAACGAGCATTGCTGAAGAAGAGCACCACGGTTCCCGTGTAGAGCAGGAGGAAGAGCGCTGGGAGAAACCAGCGCTTGCCGTCTCGAATGAGGATCACGAAGCCCGCCAGTCCGAGAATGGCGAGGACTGGAAAGCCGAGCCAGAAGCCGGCGGCGATGGGAGAGAGGCCGGCAAAGAAGCGAATGGGCTGGTTGTTGGGCAACTCCACCGGGCTCCAGAACAGACGGAGCTTATGGATTAGGTGCTTGCCGAAGGCCACGGGGTCCGCGCGCAGCCAGTCGAGCCCCCGGCCCAGCCAGTACTCCGAGACCTCGGCCGGAGCGAGGCCGCGCCCGAGTTCGGACTCGGGAATCCGGCGCGCGTCTTCGTAGCCCCCGCGCAGTGAGCGTCGCGCTCCGGGAAGAACGGCGGAGATGCCGTCGGAATCGGGGTTGTTGCCGATGAAGAAGTTGACCCCGGCGCTGTAGGTGATGAGGACCGGGGGGTCGCTGAACCGGGCGTTGCGAATCGCGACCGGGGCGATCACCGATGCAGCGGTCACGAGCAGGAGCCCACTGGCCAACCATTTTCGGCCGGCGAACCGTGCCCCGGGCAGCGCGATGAAGAGCCAGACGACGACGGCGGGGGCCAGGGCGAGAAAATTGGGCCGGGCGAGGGCGCACAAACCCAGAGCGGCCCCGGCCAGGGCCAGCCCCCCCATGGAGTTTCGGCGGGTGGCGGAGAGGAGCAGGAGAAGCAGGCAGACCTCAAGAAGCGATTCGAGGCCCACGGTGAGGAGTTCGCCATCGAAGTAGATGGCGGGCCAATATGCGGCGGCCAGGAGTCCGGCGAAGAGGCCAGCCCGGTAGCCGGCCAGCCCCGCCCCCAAGCGGCCGATGGCGTAGACGGTGAGGGCGCCGATGCAGGCGCCCGCCAACCGGGCAGCGACGATGCTCGGGCCCACGGCGCTGTAGAGGGCGGCCAGCAGGTAATAGTAGAGCGGGGCGCGGTAGTAGGGCTCGGGGTCCATGCCCGGACCGAAGGCGATGGCCTGGGCCCAGGCGTGGTGATCGTACGCGTCCCCTCGCACGACCTCGAAAAAGGGATTGTGCTGGGCCTGCCCCCACAGGTAGATCGCCCGGAGCGCCAAGGCCAAAAGGGCGACGGCCATCAGGGCGATGTGTTGGTGCCGGGTCAGGCGTCCGTCGAAGACGGCTTCGCTGGCTGTGGGCGGGGCCATCAGGATTCCTCGCCGCGGGTACGGGGCCCGGCGGCTTTCCGCTGAGCATGGTAGTCGGGATCCCGCCGGGCTCCCAACCCCCGGCGCGGGTTCAGGGGGTCGAACTCGAAGCCGGGGCGCCCAGGTTTTTCAGAACTCGCTCGATGGCTTCCTGAGCGGTCCGTGTGGCCTGGGGGTCGTGGACCGAACCCGCCGCGAGATTGGCCGGGTTGGGTTGGGCATGGTCGAAGGTGTGGGTCGCTCCCGGGAAGACGTGAAGCTCGAACTCTTCGCCCTTGGCGCCGGGATCGCGCTGAAGTTGCCGGGCGTGTTCGATGCAGGCGGCCTCGTCGATGTAGCGATCGTTCTCCGCCTGGAAAACCAGGGTGGCGACGGGCACGCTGAATTTTTCCAGGCACGGGCCATAGAAGAGGAAAGCGGCGCGCACCCCGTGCGCTCCATCCGCGGGCCATTCGTCGAGACCCAGAGCAGGGGTTTGGTCGCTGGCGAGGAGCAAAAATTCCCAGATCGTCCAAGCGCCGTGGGAAAAGCCGCTCAGGGCCAGGCGGTCGGAGTCGACGAAGGGCAGGCTCCGGGCGTACTCGAGGGCGGCCAGGATGTCGGCGGCGCGCTCGCGTCCGGTGAGGGTCTCGAGGTTGCAGACGCGCTCCCAGTCGAGTTGCCGGGGGCCGAGGCTGTCCACCGCGAGGGTGACTACCCCGCGCTCCGAATAGAAGCGCGCCCAATCCGATTCGTGGCTCGGGGTGGGACCGCTGCAGCCGTGGAGCAGGAGAATCCCGGGGAAGGGGCCGGCGCCCTCGGGCCGATAGACGCGAATCTCGGGAACCAGCAGGCGCTGAATTTCCGCCAGGGAGGTGGCGGGGGCCTGGGCGCGGCTTAGGGCCTGGGTGAAGAAGGCCTCGCTGGAGTCGCTCTCCGCGGCCTCCTCGAGACCGCTTGCCCCGGGCTCGGGGTTCGCCGCCGCCGCGGGAATGGAAAGCGTCAGGCCGAGGGCCATCAGCCAGGGGGACGCCGCCCTGATCACCCTGCGCCGTGGATTCATGCGATGAGTTCCTCGGACCCCTGGCGCTAGAAGAGCGTCGCCAGGTAGCCGGTCACCCCGTCGTGGATTCGCTGGGGACGTTCGTTGAGCAGGGCGTGTCCGGCGTTCAGGATTTTGCGGACTTGGACCCGGTCCGGGAATTGCGCCTGGAGTTGGGCGCCGGCGTGGCCCGCCACCGCGTCTTCGTCGGCCTCGAGGACCAGGATCGGCGCCGTGCCGCCCGCGCCCCATTCGCTGTAGGGAGTGGCGGAACTGGCGTTCTGTTCGGCGATGCCCGCCCGGGGGTACCAGCCCCGGAGCCAATCGTCGGTCACCGGGTTCCCCTCGGCGAAGAAGGCCAGGTCGATGGCCTCTCGCCTCCGGGCCTCGGGAACGATCCTGAGGGTGGCGAGGAGGATGGCCGTGCCGACTTTGGGTGGAGTGGGGCCCGCTCCGCCGGCGGCCAGTAGGATCACGGCCCGGGTGCGTTCGGGAAAATCGCTGGCGAAGGTTCGTGCGACGCGGTTTCCATAGGCGTGCCCCAGCAAGACGACGGGTTCCCCGGCACCTTCGGCGGCCAACACCCGGTCGACGTCCCCTGCGTAGGTATGCAGGGTGCCCAGCATGCTCGGAAGTTCCGATCCCTCGACGCCCCGGGGCTGGATGGCGAGGGTGCGGTAGCCGTCGTGGCTCAGGGCGGTAGCCAATTCGTTGAAGTCTGCGGCCGAGCGCGCAAAGCTCGGGAGCAGCACGATCACGTGCCCGGTTTGGGGGCCTCCGGCGTAATATTCGATGTCGGCTTCGGGGCTCTGGGCGACCCGCAATTCGCCCACAGAGGGCCGAGCGGGATTGTCTCGAAGCGCGCTGAAGAGGAGGATGAACCCGCCGCCGACCACCGCTGTCAAGGCGATGGCGGTGCGGCGCAGCCAGCGACCCAGGGTAGGGTGTCCTTCGGCGAGGCTCGCTCCTGCCAGCCCCACCACGACAAAATCGATCAGCGCATGAAAATAGGTGAAGGCGGTGGGGACATCCGCGGTGATCCGGAACAGAGCCCCGAGGCCCCCCGCCAGGGGTAGAGCGATGGCGAGCCAAAGACAGGCGCGCCATGGGGTGAGGAGCCCCGCTCCGATGAGCAGGAAGATCATTCCGGTGGTCGCGGGCCCTCTGATTTCGGGCGCGGTGCCATAGACGAGCATCTGGGCGGGATGGGTGACCCCCGAGAGCAGCATCAAGTAGGCGGCGATTCGGCGATAAGAGGTGTCCATAACGAGAGTCTCCCTCCGGTTGTTCGGGGGGTTACGGCTCAGGCGGAACTGCTGGTGCCTCCGATGAATAGCATGAAGAGCCAGCCGAGGAATTCGTAGAGGGCGAGCTTACAGGTGTGCCACCATCCGGGTTCCTCGCGCAGGGTCTGGTCCTCGTTGGCTTTCTCGATGACGAAGGCCTGAATCGCCCGGACATCGTCCTCGCTCATGATGTCCCCGAAGCGGGGCATCCCCCGGCCCTCAAGGGCACCGAGGCGAACGATGGCCTGGAAATTGTCGTGACTGCCCGGACCAAGTCGTCGGAGGTCGGGAATCGCCCCCCCGGCCACCATGCCGGCTCCGTGGCAGAAAGCGCAGTAGTTCGCGTAGAGCGCGCCGCCGTGGGCCAGGACCGGTTCGGAGAGTCCGAGGGGAGCGGGGGCCCGAGGGATCGACGCGGGTTCGGGGAGTGCGGGGAGTTGGGCCTTTCCGCCGAGCTTGAAAGCGAGCAGACGCCCACCGGCTGGACCCTCGGCGGGCTTCATCCCCGAACCCAGCCCGAAGGATCCGCCCCAGCCCGCGAGGACAGCGATGTATTGTTCCCCGTTCGCCCGGTAGCTGATCGGCGCAGCGATGATCCCGGTCTGGCTGGGGAAGCGCCAGAGTTCCTCGCCGTCCCCGGCGTCATAGGCGTGGAAGACGCCCTCTCCGCTGCCGTGGAAGACGAGTCCTCCGGCGGTGGCCAACACCCCGCCATTCCAGGCGAGGGGATATTGGATGGACCAGGTGGTTTGCTGGCGGCGGGGGTCCCAGGCGAGCAGTCGGCCCGAGATCAATCGTTTTTGGAGGACGCTCAGGAAGAGCGCGTCCCCGGGTGGGTTGTCCCGGCGGTCGACTCCCAGGTTGCGAAGCCCCTTTTCGACGGTGAGGGTGTCGAAGCCCTTGTAGGTGAAGCGAGACTCGATGGCAGGAATGAATACCAGGCCCGTCTCCGGGTCATAGGCCATGGGCTGCCAGTTGTGCGCGCCCACGCTCGCGGGTTGGACGGTGACGCTGCCCTCGGCGTAATCCTCCCCGGGGTTCTCCACCGGTCGTCCAGTGATCGGGTCGTAGTGGCTCGCCCAGGTGATTTCGGCGAAGGGTTCCGCCGACAGGAATTCTCCGGTTTCCCGGTCGAGAATGATGAAGAAGCCGCTCTTGGGCGCCTGCATGAGGACCTTGCGCCGGCTGCCCTGCCAATCGATATCGGCCAGGATCATGTGTTGGGTCGCGGTGAAGTCCCAGGTTTCTGCGGGGACGACCTGGTAGTGCCAGACATATTCTCCAGTGGCCGGTCGCAGGGCGACGATGGAGGCGAGGAAGAGGTTGTCCCCGCCGCCTGGGCTTCGCAGTCGCCGGTTCCACGGAGACCCGTTGCCGACGCCGATATAGAGGAGGTCGAGTTCCGGGTCGTAGGCCATGGAGTCCCACACGGTCCCGCCGCCGCCGACCTTCCACCACTCGCCGTTCCAGGTCTCGGCGATGCGCCGCAGGGTTTCGCTTTCGAAGCCGTCGGCGGGATTTCCGGGCACGGTGTAGAAGCGCCAGTCGAGTTCGCCGGTTTCGGCCGAGTAGGCGCTGATATACCCGCGCACGCCGAATTCGGCGCCCCCATTGCCGATCATGACCCGGCCTTGGATGACCCGGGGCGCACCGGTGATGGTATAGGGCTGCTCCGGGTCCACCGTCATGACGTCCCAGATCGCTTCGCCGGTGCTCGCGTCGAGGGCGATCAGACGGCCGTCCAGGGTACCCACGAAGATTTTGTCGCCCCAGGCCGCAACGCCGCGGTTCACCACGTCGCAGCAGGCTTGTCGGGCGATGGAACGCGGAACCCGGGGATCGTATCTCCAGAGGAGTTCTCCGGTGGCGCCATCCACGGCGTAGACCACGCTCCAGGTTCCCGTGAAGTAGAGGGTGCCGTCCAGGGCCAGGGGTGTGGCCTCGAGACCGCGTGGTTCGCCGAGGTCGAAGGCCCAGGCGAGGCCGAGTTCGTCGATGTTTTCGGTGCTGATGTCGCGGAGCGGGCTATGGCGCTCTTCGGCGTAGGTCCGGCCGTGACTGAGCCAGTTTCCGGGCTCCGCGTCGGCGCCGACGATGCGCCGGTGGTTGACCCCGGTCATCTCCGCGCCCAGAGTTGCCGGATGCACGGCGTGGGCCAGAGCCAGGAGCAGAATGAGCCGCGCGAGTCGCGCGCCGTACCCCCGGCGGGGCCAGTGGCGATGCCGAGGCTCGGGAGGCGGGGTCACTGCTCTTCGTCGAGGAATTGAAGGACCAGGCGATTGAAGCGCTCGGCGGACTCCACCATCACAAGGTGACCGCCGTAGCTCATGCTGACGAGCCGTGAGTCGGGGATCCGTTCGGCGATTTCGCGCAGAAATTTGGTTGGGGTCAGGATATCCTCGGCGCCGCCCACCAAGAGCGTTGGTTGGCTGATGGCGCCGATGCGATCCAAGCTGTCGTGCTCGGAGCAGGCCTGGCACTGGCGCACGAAGAGATCTGCGGTGTAGGGCGCGCCCTCCTTGCGATAGAAATCGGTCATCGCCTGGATCAAGTCGCTCTGCTCGATGGTGTCCTCGTGAAGCACCCAGAGCAGCCGGTTAAAAATGAAGGTCTCGGCGGAGAGCCCGGTCTCCATCAACTGGGACCAGTGCTTGAGGAGCATCTGGCGTTTCTTGTCGGCCCGGGCGTAGGTGCCCACCAGGACCAGGTTGCCCATGCGTTCCGGGGCGAGGAGCGCGAGTTCCTGGGCCGTCATGCCGCCCATGAAGGCGCCCAGGACGTCGACCTTCTGGATCTCCAGATCATCGAGGAGGGCCAGGGCATCTCGGGCGAGATCCTTGGTGCTGAAGGGCTCTCCCGTATCCTCGCTCTGCCCGATCCCGCGATGGTCAAAGATGATGACCCGCCTGTCCTTGCTGAATTCGGGAACCTGCAGGGGGAGCCAGCCCGAACACGAGCCGGCCATGCCCATGATGAGCAGGAGAGGGCGCGCGCCGTTGGCGGACGACTCTCCGTGGGATTCGTAGTAGAGATTTCGACCCTGGATTTTTGCGATGGTCATTGCCACCGAGCATACGCTTTTCGAGCACTTCCGGGGAGGCCCGGGCGAGGCGAAACGCGGCGGTGGGTTCGGATCAGACGCCCAGCTTACGCAGGCTCGAAAGGACGCCTTTGGCGACTCCCTTGAGGGTTTCGAAGACACCCTCGCCGCTGGTTGCGCAGGCAGAGAACTCGGGGACGCCTGTGGGGTTGAGGAGTTTTCGCATTTCCTCGACGGGCATGGCATCGGGCAGGTCGCGCTTGTTGTACTGCATGACCCAGGGAAGGCTGGAGAGTTCGAGCCCGTGCTCCACAAGGTTGCTCTGAAGGTTCTCGAGGCTTTCGATATTGGCTTCCTCTCGGGCCGGCTGGCTATCGGCGACGAAGACCGCGCCATCGACGCCCTTGAGGATGAGTTTTCGGCTTGCGTCGTAGAAGACCTGGCCCGGCACGGTATAGAGGTGGAAGCGTGCCTTGAAGCCCCGAATCTCGCCGAGGGCCAGGGGGAGGAAATCGAAAAAGAGCGTGCGCTCGGTTTCCGTCGCGAGGGAGATCATCTTGCCCTTGAGATCGGGGTTGGTCTTTTGATAGACGTATTGCAAGTTGGTTGTCTTGCCACACAGGCCTGGCCCGTAGTAGACGATCTTGCAGTTGATCTCGCGCGCCGCGTAGTTGATGAATGACATGGGTGGGGGGTCTCAGTCCGAGAAAAGGTTGTCGATTTCTTCGTCCGTGATGTTCGCAAAGGCCGAGTGGTCCGGGGAGACCCTGGCCTCGTTCTCCTTTTGAGCTTCCTCGAAGACATGGGCGAGAGCAGCGCTCCCCTTCCGGGCCCGCAAGCGCACCAGCCCGAGAGAACTGGCGCGATCAAAAAATACGATCAGGATGCCCCTTTCGTCCACTCGGCTGATATAGAGGCTACCGCTTTCTCCCTGGTGAAAGTGGGAGGGAAAATCATCCTCACCGAGCAGCCGAGCCAGGCCCCCAGTGGCCGCGACGCACCCCGCAGCCAGGCTGGCCAGACTGGTGGTGTCGAATTCCTCCATTCTTCCGGTTCGAGAGAGCAGTTGGCCGACCCGGTCGATGACCAGGACCCCTCGAGCTCCGGTTTCCTCCACGAGCCCGTCGATGATCACCTGGATCGCCGCGAAGTCTTTTTCTCGCATGGCGAAGGGGGACTCGAACATCGGGGAAGGCGCTCCTCTTGCGGGTCTTTTCGGGCTGACTGACTCGAGTGCGCCCGCGCTCGAAGCGCGCGAGCCCGTTATCGGCTCTGGGAATGGGGGCGAGGGTTGAAGAACTCGCCTGGGGGTGATCGGCCTAATTTCCCCGGGGCTTTAGGGCCCTTTTCCAGGGGCTGCGCATGCCGCTCCACCCGGGGGGGCGGGGGCTCTGGAGGCCGCCTACTCGAGGTTTCGGCGATTTTCCACCGAACGTCCGATGGTCACGTGGTCGGCGTATTCCAGATCGCCACCCAGGGGCATCCCGTAGGCGATGCGGGTGAGACTGGCCCCACATCCCTTCAGACGCTCGGCGATGTAGTGGGCGGTGGCGTCTCCCTCGGCGTTGGGGTTGGTGGCCAGGATGACCTCGCGAATGCCCCCCGCCCGGACCCGGCTATCGAGTTCGGCAATGCGCAGGTTCTCGGGCCCGATGCCGTCGATGGGAGAGAGGGCTCCGCCCAGCACGTGGTAGTGCCCTTTGAAGCTGCCGCTTTGTTCGATGGAGGAGAGGTCCGCAGGCTCTTCGACGACGCAAAGAGCCCCGGCGTCGCGGCTGGGGTTGGCACAGATCGGACACGGGTCGATCGCCCCGAGGTTGAAGCAGGAACTGCAGATTACAGTGTCCGCCTTGATCCGGGCGATGGCATCGGAGAGTTCGCCCACGAGTTCGTCGGGGGCCCCGAGCAGGAAATAGGCCAGACGGGCCGCGGATTTTTCTCCGACGCCGGGCAGCCGTCGCAAGCTGGCCACGAGTCGTTGCATGGCGGGGGACGAGCCTCCCGCGGAGCGGTGTCCACCGGCCATCGTTCTATTCTCGGTTCCCGGCGCCGGGGGGCATCATGCTGCCCTGGAGTTGCTGCAACTCTTCCTGGACACCCGCCTGGGCCTTTTCCAGGGCGGCGTTCACCGCGGCGGCGGCGAGATCCTGAATCATCGGGAGGTCGCCATCGGCCACCAGCGAGGGTTCGATGCGGAGCTCGAGCACTCGGAGTTGGCCGCTGACCACGGCGGTGGCCATGCCCCCGCCGCTCGAGGCTTCGTAGCGCCTTCGCATCAGGTCGCGTTGGAGGTCGGCCATGCGTTCCTGTACGCGTTGGGCCTGCTTGAGAATTTCGTTCATGTCCGGGGTACTCACGTCGATCGCTCCCCGCTCAGGGGGACGATCTTGACGATCTCCCCGCCGAGCACTTTGATGGCATCGTTCAGCACCGGGTCGTTGAGTGCCGTTTGAATTTTTTCGCGTTCCTGTTGCTGGCGCGGACGACTCCCGTTCTTTGAAGACTGGGTCCCACTCTTTGATGTCTCTGCGAAGTGATCGATCTCCACCCGGGTCGCTTTTTGAAAGAAGCGGGCTGCGAGATCCTCGAGTTCGTCGATTCGGTCGCCCAGACGCTTGGCCTGGAAGGAAGAGGCCGGAGCGATCCGAAGCGAGTCCTCCGCGTGCTCGATGAGTTGGGCCTGTTCGAGGGCGGCTGCCAGGGGTTGGTTGTCCTTGGCCGCAAAAACTCGCAGCCGATCCATGACCGCAGCCAGGGCCCCGGGCTCTCGGGTCGCTTCCGCCGGCTGAGCACTCGGGCTCGGGTTCGCTGCCTCTTGGGGGCGCGGGTCGCCACTGGGAGCGGGCGCCTTTTGGGACGCTTCTTTTGGTGCTTCTTTCGACGCTTGCTTCGGCGCTTCTTTCAACGTTTCTTGGGGCGCTTTTGGGCGCGCGCTCGCTCGGGGCGCTTGGGTGGCTTGAGAAGGGGGCTTCTTTCCCCCGCGCTCGCCGGGTGTCGCTCCCCCGGTCGGGGCCGCTGGGCCAGGCCCTGACCCGCCTGGGGGTGAGGGTGCTTTTTCCAGCCGGTGCAGCCGATCCAGGAGGTCGGCGACGTCCTGTCCGCTGGGCAGGGTGGCCAGCCTAACCAGGGCCATTTCGAGGACTGCCCCGGGTTGGGGAGCCCAGGCGAGATCTTCCTGCTCGCCCATCAAGGCCTTGAACATCCGCCGCAGTCGTGAGGTCCCCCCTCGGCGCGCGAGTTCCCCGAGGCTCTTGAGTTCGGCCTCGCCGCCCTCGACGAGGCCTTCGGCGTTGGGGGCCACCGAGAGCACGACGAGATCCCGCAGGAATGCGGCGAGGGAGTCGCTCATGCGCTTGGGGTCGGCCCCGGCTTTGAGCGCTTTATGAGCCACCTCTAGGGCCTTGGCCGCATCGGAATCGATGCACGCCGCGAGAATTTCTTCGAGCACGTGTCGATCGACGAGATCGAGCATCTCGGCGATGGTGCTGTCGTCGACCTTGTCCCCGCCATAGGCGAGGGCCTGATCGAGAAGGGTTTGGGAATCGCGCATGGAGCCCTGGCCCTCCCGGGCCAGATCGCGAAGGCTATTCGCCGAGATTTCGATGCCCTCTTCGCGACAGATCTCAGCGAGGCGATCCGCCACCTCCTGGGTCGTAAAGAGCCGCAGGTCGTAGCGCTGACACCGCGAGAGGATGGTGGCCGGCATCTTTTCGGGGTTGGTCGTGGCCAGAACGAAGAGGCTGCTGGGCGGCGGCTCTTCGAGAGTCTTGAGCAGGGCGTTGAAGGCGGCGCTGGAAAGCTGATGCACCTCGTCGATGACGAAGATGCGATGCTTTCCGGGTGAGGGGGCGTAACGGATCGCTTCGATCACGGCGCGGATATCGTTGACCCCGGTTCGACTGGCCGCATCGATTTCCTGAACATCCGACGAGTTGCCGGTGATGATGTCGGTGCAGGGGGCGCAGGTTCCGCAGGGACTATCGGTGGGGCCGTCGTCGCAATTGAGCGCGCGCGCGAGAATTCGGGCCAGGGTTGTCTTGCCCACGCCTCGGGGTCCGGCCAGGACAAGGGCGTGGGGAATCCGCGAGCCAAGGACGGCATTGCGAAGCGCACGGGTGACGTGCTCTTGGCCCGTCACCTGGTCGAAGGTCTGGGGGCGCCACTTTCGGGCGATGACCTGATAGCTCACGAAAACTCTCTGCTTGAGTTGGGTTCTGAGCCGAAAGACCCGGGACCGTGGGGTTGAGTTGAGATTTGAAGGGGTGGGGCCCCGGACGCCGATGCACCCGGCTCCGGGGCGAAGTCAGTGTGTGCCGATGAGAGACCGCAGGGCACCCCCACTCGCAGCCGATATCCTGCTACGGCTGCTTCCTTCCGGATCTGACCGGGTTCACAGGGTCCCAAACTCGAGCGGGACCCTGCGGTCACCCCTCGGCACACAGAAGGCGAAAGTACAGCCGTGTCGGCCCAGGGTCAAACGGACCCGGCACATGGGTTGGCGACGGGGTGCGGCGCGGCCATGGCGGAGAGGGTGGGATTCGAACCCACGGAAGGCTTGCACCTTCACCTGATTTCGAATCAGGCCCGTTCAACCGGACTCCGGCACCTCTCCAGCGGGCGGGAAATTAGCACCCCGGGCCCGGGATGCTGCCCATCCGGCGGTCATTTTCTCGCCGGACCCAACCCCCCGTGCTAGGGTGCCGGCGGCCCAGGAAGAACTCCGGCCTGCTCGCCGAAATTCTGGCCCGCCGGGTTCCTGAGGCCTTTCTGGTATGATCCTCAACCGGCAACTCATGGAGAATGGCATTTGGCTCGAGACGACCTGATTCAGGCGACGGGAAGCGTCGATAAGATCCTCGGCGGAGGTCGCTATCAGATTACCCTCGAGTCGGGCCAGGTGGTCACCGCCCAGCTCTCCGGCCGTATGCGCCGATTTCGAATTCGCGTGATCCCGGGCGATCGGGTCACAGTGGGTCTCTCCCCTTATGACCCCACCCACGGTTTTATCACCTTCCGTCTGCGCGAAGGCCAGAACGCCCCCTGAATGAGGGGCTGAGTCTTTCCCGGGCGCACGGTCGAGGCGTGTCGAGCATGCGCAATTTTTGGCTGGGGCTCTACATGCGCATGGTGGCTGCCGCCGATCGCCGGCGGATCCGAACCCTGATGCGCCGTCATCCTGGGCTCGAAATTCACCCCACCGCATCGTCGGCTTTCGCCCGGGCGACCTTTGCCCTGGAGCCGGGTGCGAGGGTTCGCATCGGGGCCGGGGTGGCCACCGAGCGGCGTCCCGACGGAGTCCGTATTTCGGTTCGCAGCGGGGGCGAGGTGGTGGTGGGCGAGAACACCTGGCTGCGAAGTGATCTTGGCCCGGTGATTTTGAACGCCTAC
Source organism: Myxococcota bacterium (assembly GCA_029243605.1). GTDB lineage: Bacteria > Myxococcota_A > UBA9160 > UBA9160 > UBA4427 > JAZXM01. The sequence continues at coordinate 33,152 of JAQWRT010000006.1, read as the reverse complement.
CAGGGAGCGAAGCTGGAGATCGGCGCCGAGGGTTTTCTCAACGGCGCCCAGGTTTCCGCCAAGGCTGGGGTTCGCCTGGGCCGGGGAACCTGGCTGGGGCCGGGCACCCGGGTCTGGGACTCGGACCAGCACGCCATTGACGAGCAACGCCCGGAGAGGCCGCGAGCGGTGGAAATTGGGGATCATGTTTGGGTGGCCGCCGACGTGACCGTGTTGGCTGGGGTGACCATCGGCGACCATAGCGTGATCGGAACGCGCTCCCTGGTCACGTCTTCGATCCCAGCGCACTCGTTGGCCTTTGGCTCTCCCGCCCGGCCCAAGGGCCTGGTTGGGGACCGCAGCCGAGTTCCCATCTAGGCGTCTTCGAGCGCCGGGCCAGGGAGTGTCCGGGTCTGCGGCGTGTTAGTCTCCGCGGCTATGGGACTTCGTATCGCACTCTTTGGACAGGCCCCCTTCGGGCGGGATGTGGCCATCCAGTTGGCCGAAGCGGGTCATGAACTGGTGGCGGTTCATGTCCCCCCGGACGCGCGGGGTCGGGTAGACCCCCTGGCCGCCGAGAGCGAAGAGCGCGGCTGGCCGCTCTATCGCCACAAGGCCTACCGCCGTAAGGGCATTGCCCTGGCCGAACGCGTGGACGAGTACCGATCGCACCAGGCCGACCTCAATGTCCTCGCCTTTACCACGGTCATCCTGCCGCCCGAGATCGTCGAGGGGCCGCGTTTGGGTTCCCTCTGTTTCCACCCCTCTCTGCTTCCGGCTTTTCGCGGGGGCAACGCCCTGGCCTGGCAGATCATCGAGGGCGCCGAGGAAAGCGGGGTGACGGTCTTTCGGCCCGACGAAGGGGTGGATACTGGACCCATCGTGATCCAGAAGGGCGGGGTGAGCATTGGTCCTGGGGCCACGAGTGCATCGCTCTATTTCGACGAACTCTACCCCCTGGGCATCGAAGCCATGACTGAGGCGGTGGCCGCGGTGGCCGATGGAAGCGCCGCCTTTACCCCTCAGAGCGCCGCCGGGGCCAGTTTTCAGGGGCTGGTGGACGATGAGGTCGCGCGCATCGACTGGAGTCGGCCCGGGGAAGAGATTGATCGGTTGATTCGGGGCTGCGACCCCCAACCCGCCGCCTGGACCGAATTCGGTGGCGAGACCTATCGGCTCTTCGGCTGCGTGGCCGAGCGAGGGGCCCACGGGGCCGAGCCGGGAACCGTGCTCGAAGTCGCTCCCGAAGGGCCCATGAGCGTGGCCGGGGCGGGGGAAATTGTTTTACGAATCAGCCGAGTACGCGGCCCCGGCGGCAAGAAGGTCAGCGCCGGAGAGTCCGGACTCTCGGCCGGGGACGTCCTCGCCTAGGCGTTCACGCCCCGCCTTCCCGGGCTGGATCCTGGGCCTGTGGCGGTGTTCAGCGTCGCCGAATCCCAGGGTTGGACGGCGGATCGGGCGCCCTAATCGGCGATTCCCGCGGGGCAGAGTGAATTGCGAGTGGAATCTGGCGTTTTCGGGGTCGCAGAGTCGGCGCTGGCTGGCTAGTGTGCGCCCGCTCGATCTTCCAATAACCCCCCGAAACTGCGCGGTATTGAGATCGACCACCCGTCGGAAGTGGCACTGTTTGCCCTCCGCTCCGTGCTTATATCGAGGCGAATCATGGCTAACGACATCGAGAAAGTCAGAAATATCGGAATCAGCGCACACATCGACTCGGGCAAGACGACCCTGACCGAGCGTGTGCTCTTCTACACCGGGCGCATCCACGCGATCCACGAGGTTCGCGGGAAGGATGAGGTCGGAGCCACCATGGACTCCATGGAGCTCGAACGCGAGCGCGGAATCACCATCGCGTCGGCGGCGACCCATTGTGTCTGGGGCGATTCCGAGATCAATATCATCGACACCCCCGGTCACGTCGACTTCACCATCGAGGTGGAGCGCGCTCTGCGCGTCCTCGACGGAGCCGTGCTGATTCTTTGCGGCGTGGCGGGTGTCCAGTCCCAGTCCATGACCGTGGACCGTCAGATGAAGCGATATAAGGTTCCGCGGATCGCATTCATCAACAAGCTCGATCGTTCGGGCGCCGATCCCGCCAAGGTCACGGGCCAGCTGCGAGAGAAGCTCGGTCATAATGCCGTGATGTTTCAGCTTCCTATCGGCCTCGAGGCAGAGTTCGAGGGCGTGGTTGATCTGATCCGCATGAAGGCACTGATGTTCCTCGGCGACAACGGTGAAGAGATCGTGGAGGAAGAAATTCCTGACAGCATGAAGGATGCCGCCGCAGTCGCGCGGGAGACCATGCTCGATGCAGTTTCGATGTTCTCCGATGAACTCATGGAGGCGATTCTCGAAGAGAACGTCACCGAGGAGTTGATCCACGAAGCCACGCGAGTCGGCACTCTTTCCATGGATCTGACCCCGGTTTTCCTCGGTTCGGCCTACAAGAACAAGGGCGTTCAGCCCCTGCTCGATGCGGTTAAGGCCTATCTGCCCTGTCCCCTGGATATCAAGAATACGGGCGTTGATCTCTCGAACGATGAAGCTGAGATCGAAGTTCATAGCGACCCCGATCAGCCTTTGGTGGCCCTGGCATTCAAGCTCGAGGATACCCGCTACGGGCAGCTGACCTACCTGCGTGTCTACCAGGGAACGCTGGCCAAGGGCGACACGATCTTCAACTCGAGGAACAAGAAGAAGGTCAAGGTCGGACGACTGATTCGGATGCACGCCGACGAGATGGAGGAGATCGATTCCTCCTCGGCAGGCGATATCGTGGCCCTCTTTGGGATCGATTGTGCTTCCGGCGACACCTTTACCGACGGCAAAATCGATATGGCCATGACTTCCATGCATGTGCCCGACCCGGTGATCTCGCTTTCCATCAAGCCGAAGGATCAGAAGAGCACCGACAATATGGGCAAGGCCCTGGGTCGCTTCGTGCGCGAGGATCCGACCTTCCGTGCGGCCGTCGATCCCGAGAGCAATGAGACGGTCATCTCGGGAATGGGCGAATTGCATCTCGATGTTTACGTCGAGCGGATGAAGCGGGAATACAGCTGCGAAGTGGAAACCGGGCAGCCCCAGGTGGCCTTCAGAGAGACGATTTCTCGGAAGGTCGATTTCACCTACACCCACAAGAAGCAGACGGGTGGTTCGGGTCAATTTGGCCGGGTTGCGGGCTACGTGGAGCCGATTCCCGATGGTGACGACGGCGACCAGGACTTCCAGTTCATCAGCGAGATCCGAGGCGGCTCGATTCCCACCGAGTATATCCCCGCGGTTGAGAAGGGTTTCAGGCAGTCCCTGGACAAGGGGCGGCTGATTGGCTTCCCGGTTCTTGGCCTTCGGGTGGTGATCAACGACGGTCAGTCCCACAGCGTTGATTCATCGGAAATGGCTTTTCAGGCCGCGGCCCGCGGTGCTTTCCGGAAATTCTACGGAGAGGCAAAGCCCCAGATTCTGGAGCCCATCATGAAGCTCGAGGTCGAGGGTCCCGGCGAATTCCAGGGTGCTATTCTGAAAACCATCATGCAGCGTCGTGGACACATCATCGGATCCACCGAAGAGGATGGTTTCTCCCGGGTGGAATCCGAGGTGCCGCTCAGCGAGATGTTCGGTTACGCCACCGATCTCCGCTCCATGACTCAGGGCAAGGCCGAGTTCACCATGGAATTCGCGAAGTACTCGCCCGCCCCGTCTGAGGTCCAGAAGGAACTCAAGGAGAAGTACCACTCGAAGATTCCCGACGACGAGGAATAGTCGCGTTGGGCGCCAGGAGTTGGCCCGATGTATAGAAAATTCGTAAATGCGCGCAGTCCGATGCGACTGCTCGAGAAAGGCCTTCACGGAGGCCTCGGGGTGGGCAACGTCGGTGCCTGCATCGCCGGCCCCGGCGTTGGCAAATCATGCTTCCTGGTTGGCGTGGCCATCGACGAGTTATTGCGGGGCGGTACGGTGCTCCACGTGGTTCTCGACCAGACGGTTTCCCACGTGCGCGATTATTACGACACGGTCTATCTGGCTCTGGCGGCGAGTACGCACTTGGATGACCCCACCGCCAGCCACGCCGAAATCGATGACCACCGCCGGATCCGTTCCTACCGTAAGGATGGCTTCAGCGTCGGCAAGCTCAGCGATGCCCTCAAAGTGGAGATCGAGGCGGGTGCCAGGCCCACTCTGATCGTACTCGACGGCTTGGACGCGGAGCAGATTACCCAGGACGACCTCGAGGGGATTCGTTCCATGGTGGGCGATTTGGCAGCCGAGGCCTGGTTGACCTTGGAAACCACGGGGGGCAGCGAGGGTCTGGCCTCGGTTTCCGGGGTGGAAGAGGCCTTGAACGTCATCGTGACCCTGGAAGCCAAGGGCGACGAAATTACCCTGCGTGCCATCAAGGACCACGAGAACGAGGACCTTCACGACCTCCACGTAGGCCTCGACCCGCGCACCCTGCTCCTGGTGCGAAGCTAGTCCTTCGCCGAAGTTCGCTCGCCTTCGAGTTTTCGGAACTCGGCGAGTTTGTCGCGGAATCGTGAGCGCAGGGCGACGGCATCCGAGCGCGAGAGCCCGATTTCTTCGGCGATGCTCGCGACCTCGTTGCTCTCGTCTCCGGTGATGGTCCCGTCGGCGGCCGCGACGGCATAGAGGCACTCGAGCAACTGGATTTTCTCGGCGGTATCGCTCAGTTTCCCGAACTCTCGGGTGACCAAATAGTTGTGGGTGGCCTCGAGGTCGTCCATGCGAGCACTCGCGATCTGCACCACCAGGCGCGCTTCGTCCTGGGAGACCTCGGTCAATTCGGCCAGGGTGGCCACCATGGACTCGGTTTCCTCGGCCTCCATGCGCAAATCGGCACCCGCGACCCGCGCCAGGACGTAGGCGAAAGCCGCGAAGAAGCGGGCCCTCTCGGGCTTGAGGCCTTCCAGGGCCTCCACGATGGGGTGTAGGGCCTCGTCGGCCTGTTCGCTGGCGCTGGGGCCGGTGTTGCGGCCCAGTCCGATGAATCGAAGGAGGTTCGGCATGGTCTTCTTTGTCTCCGCAATCGAAAGTCCCGATAGGGGGGCTGGCGCAGGATTGAATGGCCACCATTGGGGTCGGCCGGGGTTGAGTTAGGGGTTGAGTTAGGGCTTGAGTTAGGGCTTGAGTTAGGGGTTAGGGCGCGGTGGGTAGGCCCGCTTGGCGCCAGGCCAACATGTCCCCGTCGAGGTGGCCGACATTCGTAAAGCCTTGGTCGAGCAGGGTGCTCGCGGTTCGGAGGGCTCGGCCCCCGCTCTCGCAGTAGATGATGACGCCTCGGTCCGCGCTCTCCCGTCGAACCTCGTCCAGGCGCGCGAGAATTTCCGTATCGGGGATATGGACGGCGCCGGGGATATGGCCGCTCTGGAACTCGCGCGGGGTACGAACGTCGAGCAGGAGTGGGGCTCCGGCATCGCCGAGGCTTTCGGAAACCTCGGCTTGGCTAACGGCGCGAATGCTCCCAGGGCCCCCTGGGCTACAGGCCGAGAGCGCCAGCAGGGTCAGGCTCAGCAAGAGCCCGGGCAGGATCAGGGACGCAGAGCGTGGACGGTCTGGCTGATTGGGCAGGGTCATCAAAGATCTCCATCACTCGCAGTGCCCCTTGGGGCGAGCGGGCTGGTAGCGTGGTTGAACTCGGGTCTAATGCACTCGATTACGGAAGCTGAATCAAGGGGGAGGTCGAGAAAATCGCCGAGATGTCGCAACTTGGAAAGGGGGTCGGCCATGAGCCCGGGGTAGTCGACCTCGATCCACTCGAAACAGGCCCGCTCTTCGAGGAGTTGACGCGACTCGTCGAGCTGGGCCGAGAGGATTTGCGCTAGACGCTCGTCGTCGATTCCGCCCCCGGTTTGGCCCAGGCGCTGGAGCATCCGGTTCTGGGAGGCGACCACCGACTCCAGGGGGCGACGCATAAGGAGGACTCGATAGGCGTAGCGTTCGGGGAGCGCATGGAGCAGGGCATGGACGACCTTGACCGCGTGTCCCGCCGCGCCCTCGAGCCAGCGCGGGTCTTTTTGCGTGCTCTTGACCGCCTCGAATTCGAAATAGCCCCGTGGGTTCGAGGGGTCGGGCGCACGCTTGTCGTCCGAGAGCAGGGGCAGGCCGGCGGCTCCGAGCATGCTCATCATCATTGAGGTGCCCGAGCGCGGGATGCCGCTGACGACGGTGATAGGGAGGGGCATGGCGGGGCAGGGTAGCGCGGGAGGTGGCCCGCTCAATCGCTCGGGGGCCTTCGCGCGGGTGGGGGATCAGCGGAGGAAGTCGAGATAGCCCTTGAAGAGTCGCTTGACCAAGGGGGTCAGCCGGGTTCGGTTATAGGCGTCGCCCAATTGTCGGATGGCCTCGGCCCGGCTCGGGTAGGGATGAATGACCGCGGCCAGGGCACCCAGCCCCAGACCTGCGGCCTGGGCGACGGCAATTTCGCCGATCAGGTCGCTGGCTCCGTAGCCCGCCACCGTGGCACCCAGGATGCGGTCGCTTCCTCGGGCCACCCGAATCTTGACGAAGCCGGCATCGCGCCCGTCGGCGATGGCGCGATCGACCTCGGAGAAGGGGCGTGTGAAGGTCTCGATCTCGATCCCCTGCTCGGCGGCTTCGGCTTCCCCTAGGCCGACCTGGGCGATCTCGGGATCGGTGTAGGTGCACCAGGGGATGGTCAGGTCACTGTGCTTCTTGCGTCCGAAGGGACCGACGGCGAAGAGCGCGTTTTGGATCACCGCTCGGGCGGCGAAATCCGCGGCGTGGGTGAATTTGTGCGCCATGCAGACGTCGCCTGCGGCGTAGATGTTCGGGTTCGCCGTACAGAAAGTGTCGTCGACGTGGACCCCCCGAACTCGGTCATGGACGACACCCGCGGCTTCGAGCCCGATGCCGTTGACATTGGGGGCCCGCCCCACCGCAACCAGGATCTGATCGCAAGCCACATTCTCCTCGGAGCCCGCTCGTGCCAGAAGCGCGTTTTTTTCTCCGCCGGGTAGGCCCTGGACCCGGGCCAGAGAGGTCGAGAGTCGCACCTCGACGCCATCGCGTTCGAGTTGTTCGAAGAGCAGTTGGGCGGCTTCGGGATCCTCGCGCGGGAGGAATTGGTCGGCGAGTTCCACCAGGGTGACCCGCGCTCCCATGCGGGCAAAGGACTGGGCGAGTTCGCAGCCCAGGGGCCCGCCCCCGAGCACGAGGAGCCTGGCCGGCAATTCCTCGAGATCGAAAACATTTTCGTTGGTGAGGTAGCCGGCTTCTTCGAGCCCGGGGATGGGGGGCACCGCGGCCCGGGCCCCGGTGGCGATCACCGCCTTGCGAAAATTGAGGGTCTGACCCGCGACCTCGAGCTGGCGCCGGCCGCTAAAACGACCCTCGCCGAAGAAGACATCGACGCCCAATTCCTCACTGAAGCGGGCGGCCGAATCGTTGGGGGCGATGCGGGCCCTCACGGCGCGCATTCGATCCATCGCGGCGGCAAAGTCCACCGAGCCGCCGCCACTGTTGCGTACGCCCAGGGCCTCGGCCTCCCGGAGTTCGGCCGCGGCGTGGGCGCTGCGCAGGAGACTCTTCGAGGGCACGCAGCCCACGTTGAGGCAGTCGCCTCCGAGTTCGGCCCGTTCCACTAGGGCCACCCGGGCGCCCAGGCCGGCCGCCCCGGCCGCGGTCACTAGGCCGGCGGTTCCAGCTCCCAACACCACCAGGTTGTAGCGCCCCTTCGGTGAGGGGTTTTGCCACTCCGGGGGGTGGACGAGGTCGAGCAGGCGGCGGTCGGAGTCGCTGTGGGAAAGCATGGTCTATCGATCCTCATCAGGCGATTCGGGGGCCGGGTTGGCGTCGGCCAGGGCGCGGCGAGCGGTGCGCGTCACCACGGCGGTCACCGCCACGGTCGCGGCGAGGCCGAGAACGAGAAGGGCGTAGTACCCCGCACCGCGTTCGGGACTCGCGCCCCCGGCCAGCAGGGCCACGTCGCCGATGACCCGGCCCGAGTAGACGTACAAGAAGGTGGCGGGAAGCATGCCCAGGGAGGCGATCATGTAGTCCCGCAGACTGACCCGGGTCAGTCCCAGGCCATAGTTCAGAAAATTGTAGGGAAAGACCGGAGACAGGCGGAGCAAGAAGGTGATCTTGAGCCCCTCTTCGGCCACGGCGCGGTCGAGGGCTTCGAATTGGGGATTCGACCCGAGTCGCTCCTCGACCCAGGCGCGAGCGCCGTAGCGCGCGATCAGAAACGCGAGGGACGAGCCCGTGAAAGCCGCAATAAAGACGTAGACCAATCCGCCCGCCAAGCCGAAGAGGGCTCCCCCGGCGAGGGTCAGAATCGATCCAGGGATGAAGAACACGGTGGCGAACACGTAGAGCACGATGAAGACGGCGGGCCCAAGCGGCCCCAATCCCTCGACCCAGGCCACGGCTTCCGGGAGGCGGTCCCCGGCGCCTCGAGCCAGGACAACCAGCGCCGCGACCGCGACGAGGGCGAGCGCGGGTTTTCGCAGGGCGGCGATTTGGCTGGCCGCCCGGGGCCCGGATTCGGACGGAGGCGGGGATTCGTTTGGGGAGGGGGACATGGGTGGCGGCATTCTACTGAGTCTGTGTCGTTCCGCCCCTAGACCAGGGCGCCGCCACAACTCGAACCCGTGCCCGCCGTGCACCCGAAACAATGGGGAGCGGTTCGAATCGGCTGTCGAGCGAGATCCGTCAGGCGATCGGTTTTCCAAATATCCCGCTTGGGGCCATGCACGGGCAGATCGAGGGCCTGGTTGAAGTCGCAGTCGAAGAAGTGACCCCGGTGATCCACGCTGAGCAGGCTGCGACACATCAGGCCGGGCAGAGTGGCGGGGTTGAAATGGGTAATCAGCAGGGCCATGTAGGCCTCCATCTGCCCACGTCGCGCGAGGTCGTGGGCAAAGCGCTTGATGGGCATATTGGTCAAGGTGAGGAGACCGTCGAAGCGGATGCCGAAATCCTCGGACAGCCGGACCCGATACTCGGCCTCGAGTTCTTCCTGGCGGGGGGGCAGGTGCGCGCCGACGGGGTTGTAGACGAGGTCGAGTACGCGCTCTCGATCGCCGGCTCCGTAGCCCAAGGCGTTCAGTTGACGAAGGGCCTCGATGCTTCCGGCAAAGACGCCCCGTCCGCGCTGGGCCTCGAGGTTCTCCGGGGTGTAGCAGGGGAGGGAGGCGACGATCTCGACGCCCTGATCCGCCAGGAACTCGGCGGTGTCCTCTTGGCCCTCCTCGAAGAGAACCGTCAGATTGCAGCGGTCGATGACGCGTCGGCCCAGGGCGCGGGCACCGGCGACGAGATCGCGGAATCCCTCGTGGAGTTCTGGGGCGCCCCCGGTGAGGTCCAGGGTCTCGACCTCGGGGTTTTGCGCCAGCAGTTGGAGGATCCGGGCGCAGCCCTTGAGCGAGAGTTTCTCCCGGCGTTTGGGGGAGGATTCGACGTGGCAGTGGTGGCAGGCGAGGTTGCACCGCTTGCCGATATTGACCTGAAGGGTTTTCACCCGGTCCCGGGTGAGCTGGCCCAGCGGGGATTCGGCGAAGTCGTCGCCGCTCCAGCGCTGCTGCCCGGGGTATTCGGCGATTCCCTGCTCTTGCGCCAAGCCGAGTTTTTCCTTTTGAGTGGAGGGAATGGGGGCTTTGCCCGGTTTCGGTCGGGGTGGATAGCGCCGGGTCCGAGTCGGAGCAATATCCAATATTGACAACTCATTTGTCAAGTTGAGCCCGGAGAGGGCCCCTACGGCGCCTGGGCCGGGGTAGACGCTTTTTTCAGGCGAGCTAGCGTCCGAAGCCCCGGGATCGTTTCTCGATCCCCCGGGCCCGGTCTCTCGGGTCCGATGCTCGGTCCGCGCGTCTCGCCGCGGGCCCTTGGTTTTCATCAAAGGAGTGCATAACCGTGAGTGAAATTCGATTCGATGATCGTGTGGCTGTGATTACGGGCGCCGGCGGCGGCCTGGGTCGCACCTACGCGCTGGAGTTTGCCCGGCGTGGCGGAAAAGTCGTGGTCAACGACTTGGGTGGCGCCTCGGACGGCACCGGTGGCAGCAGCAGCATGGCCGACCAGGTGATCAAGGAAATCGAAGAAGCCGGCGGCACCGCCGTGGCCAACTACGATTCGGTCTCCACCCCCGAAGGCGGCGAGGCGATTATCCAGACCGCTCTCGATACCTTTGGCCAAGTCGATATCGTGGTCAACAATGCGGGGATCCTGCGGGATAAATCCTTCGTCAAGCTCTCCCCGGAAGAGCTCGAAATCGTGATCGACGTCCACCTCAAGGGCGCTTTCTACGTTTCCCAGCCCGCCTTTCGGGCGATGAAGGAGCGCAATTACGGCCGCTTCATCCATACGACGTCGGCCGCCGGGGTTTTCGGCAACTTCGGGCAGAGCAATTACGGCGCCGCCAAGATGGGCCTGGTGGGCTTGTCCAATGTGCTCGCCGTTGAGGGAGCCAAGAACAACATCAAGTCGAACGTGATCGCCCCCATCGCCAAGACCCGGCTCACCGAGGAACTGCTCGGCCCCATGGCCGACCGGGTGGAGGCCGACAAGGTGACCCCCCTGGTGGTCTACCTCGCTTCGGAAGCCAACGAGGAAACCCACTGCGTGTACTCCGTGGGTGGCGGTCGCTTCGCCCGGATCTTCATCGGTTTGGCCCCGGGTTGGACCGACAAGGCGGGGACGCCCACCGCCGAGGATATCCAGGCGAATTTTCCCCAGATCCACGAACCTGGCGACTACACCATTCCCGGCAGCATCGCCGACGAAATGCGGTTGATCGCCCAGTCCCTGTCCGATTGAAGCTCCTTCCTCGAAGGACTCGAGGAAGGATATTGCTTTGTATTTTTTCTTAGGAGAAGAAGATGCCCATTGATCCCAGCAAGGCCCTGGGCGCCGAACTCGGCGAAGGCCAGTACTCGTGGACCCAGGACGACGTCATTCTCTATCACCTTGGCATCGGGGCGGGTGTTCCGCCCACGGACGAGGCTGAGCTCGCGTATACCTACGAGAAGAACCTGCGGGTTCTGCCGAGTTTCGGCGTAATTCCCGTGTTTGGGGCGATGGGGGGGATCGGCGCCGTCGAAGGACTCTCCTTCAATTTCGCCATGCTTCTGCACGGCGAACAGGACATCACGCTCCACAAACCCCTGCCCACCGCCGCCAAGGTCACCAACCGAAGCCGGGTCGCGGAGCTCTGGGATAAGGGCAAGGCGGCGCTCTGCGTGCTCGAGGTCGAATCCTCGGACGAGGCGGGCGAACCCCTCTTCACGAACCGCTTCAGCCTTTTTCTGCGGGGCGAGGGCGGCTTTGGGGGCGAGCCGGGCCCCAAGGCGGGCAACGTCCGTCCGGACCGTGAGCCCGATGGTGTGGTGGAGTCGCCGACTCTCCCCCAGCAGGCTCTCCTCTACCGCCTCTCGGGCGACAAGAATCCCCTGCACGCCGACCCCGATATCGCCAAGATGGCGGGCTTCGACAAGCCCATCATCCACGGTCTCTGCTCCTTCGGCATCGTCTGCAAGGCGGTGGTGGACCATGCCCTCGAAGGCGATACCGATCGGGTGGGCCGATACCAGGCGCGCTTCCGGGGAGTCGGCTTCCCGGGGGAGACCTACCAGACCTCGTATTGGCGCGAGGGGAACAAGATCCTGATCGAGGCCCGTTCGAAGAAGCGCGACGAGGTGCTCATCAGCAACGCGGCCATCACCCTGCGCGACTGATCGCCCAGGCGAGGAATCCTGAGCCCGGCTGCCGCTCGCGCGCGGCCGGGCTCTACGCCTTCGCTTGGTGCGCCTTGACCAGTCCGTCGAGTTCGGGCCAATCGATGGAGGATTGGGCGCCGAAGGCCATCAGGAGCAGCGGGCGGTCCGGGTCGTCGGACCCGTCGAGGTAGCCCGCCACGTGCTTGGCCAGCTTGGCCGAGTCAGGGGGCGCCGGAGCGTCCTCTTTGAGCACGCCCTCCTCGTGTTCGAGGCCGACCCGATCGAGCCAGGTCTCCAGGACATCCTTGCGGCACTCGATGAAATAGGAGGCCAGGATCTCCTCGGCGAGGGGGCCGGCGGCCACTCGGGCCAGGGAACGGCGAACCGCAAGGGCGCGTTTGTCCAGGGGCTGTTTGAGCAGGTATTGGGGCCGGCTCTTCATCGCCAGGGAGGCGGCGTGGACGGCCTGCTGGAAGACCGCGGGACACTGCTCCGACAGGGCGCCGAAGAAGGCGGTGGTCTGTTCCGGGGGCATCGAGGCAAAGATTTCGTGGGGGCGCATGGGGACTGAACTCCTCCTGTTCGCTGGGCCGACTGTTTAGCACCCCACCAAATGCCCGCCCGCGATCCCAGGGGCCCAGGTGGGGGAAGCGGCTTGGAATTACGGGGGATTATACCCCGATGGGATTTTTCAAGTTTGGCTCAAGATTTGGAGGATCGCGTCCGATGTGTTCGGTGTATGTTTCAGACTCCTATGACCGACGAATTGGCAGACGATCCCCGCAAGCTCAGTGCTCTGGTGTCCCGAGTTTCCAAACTCGCAAGCGAGTACTCGGTTCCCTCGGTCATCGTTGGCCTTGTCGCTGACGAGGGCGACACGACCTTTCCCGAGTATGTCCACTACCTCCAGAGCGCTTTGAGGGTGGAGGACGCGATCTTTCGGATGACCCGTGAACGCGCGGTGGTGCACCTCGCCGACGTGGATCGCGAGCAGGCCGTTCAGGTTCTCGATCGCTTGGCCGGAGCCTTCGCCGACGAATTTCCGGCCCAGGCGCCGCCGAATTTCCGGATCCAGTTTTACGAGGCCGGAGCAGACATCGGAGAATTGAAGGTCAAGGATGTTCTGACCCGAATCTTCGTGGCCTGCACCCTGCACTGATCCGACGCTAACCCCGACGAATCCCACTGGGATCGGAGAACCATAGGGGGTGCTGGCGCCGACGGCTGGGATCGTCCACGCTCCCGGAATGCAGGCTTGGATTCTTGGATTGGGCTTTGGGCCGAGCTTGGTCTTGGCCTCATTATCGTCCCTGCTGATTGCTTTGGGGGCTCCCCCCGCCGGCTGGATCCCCGGGCATTGGCTCGGCTTCGTGCCGCTTTTACTGCTCGCTCGCCGTCCCCAGGTCAGCGGGCGAGAGGCGTTGCTGCTGGGTCTGGTGGGCGGCTTGGGAATCGGGCTCGTCGGCTTCTCCTGGATCGCCGAGTTGCTCGTGCGCTTTGCGGGGATGCCCCGGCCTTTGGGAATCATCGGACTCGGGCTCTTCGCGTTCTGGATGTCCATCCCCTACGCGCTTTGGGCGCTGGGGTTACGTTTCGGGCCCTGGCGGGGCTGGGCGTCCTACGTCTGGCCCGCAGCCCTTTTTGTGAGTCTGCAATTCAGCTGGCCCAACGTCTTTCCCTACACGCCGCTGATCGGGTTCGCCGAGGCCCCGGCTTTCATGCAACTCGCCGAACTCGGGGGAGTGCCCCTACTCGAGGCCCTGGTGATCGTGTGGGCGGTCGCCGCGGCGGGTTTCATGATGTACGCGGGTTGGCGAACTCGGCTGGGGAATGGGGCCGCGGTCCTGCTGATTCCAACCCTGATGTTCGGCTACGGGAGCGCCCGTATGGCCGCCCTGGATGCCCAGGCGGAGGGCGGTCCCTCGCTCCGGGTCGGGATCGTCCAGCCCAATATTCCAGTGGGGGGGATGTCGGCGTCCGAGCGCCTTCATCGGCTGCGCACGCCCTCGGCGGAATTGGCCGGCCGGGGGGTCGAATTCATCGTCTGGCCCGAAGCGGGAACCTTCCCCTACCGCGTCGCGCGCCCCTTTCCCGGGGATCGTGCCCTGGGCCAGGGGAGGGTGATGGCCCAGCACCGGGTGCCCACCTTCCTGGGGGCCGGCTCCATCGCGCCCAACGCGCGCTACGGCTACAACAGCGCCTACCTCCTCGACCCCGCCGGCGCCGTGGTCGGCCGCTATGACAAGGTCAACCTCGTGCCCCTGGGCGAGTCGGTGCCCCTAGTGGATCCCGATTGGCTGACCCAACGAATCCCGGGGATCGCCCACCTGGAAGCCGGGAGCGGCCCGGTGCGATTTGTTCTGGAGAGCCCGGGGAAGGTGACAGGCCTGGGCCCATTGATCTGCTACGAGGACATCATCCCGGGCTTCGTACGCCGGGTGGCGGGCCTGCCGGGTGGGGTGGAACTCTTCGTCAACGCCACCATCGACGCCTGGTACGGCGATACCGCCGAACCCTGGGAGCACTTGGCCCTCGCCCAGTTCAGGAGCGTCGAGCACAGGGTTCCCCTGGTTCGCAGCACCAGCACAGGGGTGAGTGCGGTGGTGGATTATAACGGCCGGCGAGTCGCCCACCTGCCCCTGCGCCCGGTGGAGGCGGCAACGGCAGAGTTCTACCCGCCGGAGACTCTGGTCGCCGACGTGCTCCTGCCCCGGAATACGGCGGATTCGCCGACGCCCTATGCGCGCTGGGGTTGGCTCTTCCCCTACGTGTGTCTTGTGGGGGTGGTGGCCGCGAGCCTTCGAGGTTTTTTTCGAGGCCGAAAGACCGGGCCGAGCTGAGCGACCCCCCCCTGCGGCTTCAGTCCTCTTCGGCGGCGACCTCGGCGATCTGCTTTTCCACCACGGCGATCAAGGGGGCGACTCGGGGATAGCCGACGTATTGGGTCAGGTGGATCAGGACCTCGCGAAGTTGTTCGGGGGAGAGCTCATCGTTCTTGAGCGCCGCCCGGGCCTGGATGCCGAAGGTCATGCCCTCGCCGAGGGCCGCGATGGCGCCGAACATGAGCATGCGCCGGTCGCGTTGGCTGAGGGCCGGGCGCGTCCAGACATCGCCAAAAAGATTTTCCATCATCAGGTCGAAAAAATCGCTGCTCCCCTTGGGCAGAGGGGCGACATCGCCGCAGTACACCTCTTTGAACTTCTCGAGTCCACGTTCCCAGCGGTCGCTCTCGGCCATGATGATTTCCTTTCGGTTTTTTGAACTCCGGCGCGCAGGCGGTCAGGGATCGCGGGGCGCCTCGGGTTGTACCTCGAGCGTATCGATACGAACGCCCTCGGGTGTTGTGACCGCGGTGACGACAGCCCGGGCGATGGCTTCGCCGGGCATCATCGCCAGATGGCGCTGCAAACCGAAATGCTGCCAGCGCTGGACGAGTTCGGTGATCACCGCCTCCCCCCAATTCGCGGCGTATTCGCTCATCGCCGGGCCCACCCGAATGACCGTCGAGCGCAGGCCGGTGCCCTCGAATTCCAGGGCCAGGGCCGCCGCCAGGCCTTCGAGGCCCGCCTTGGTGGCGGTGTAGATCGCCTGGTGGGGCCTCGGAGAGCGCTTGGCATCGGAGCTGATGAAGACGAAATCACCGCGTGCCCGGGCGGCATAGAGGGGGCCTAGGGCTCTCTGGCACATGTACGCCGCCCCGGCGAGATTGACGGCGATTTCCTCGGCAATCTTCCCGGGTTCGATGTCCTTGAGCAAGCCTGGGTGACTCATCCCCGCGTTGTTGACCACCACGTCCACCCGTCCGAATTCGGCCTCCACGGCGGTGAAGAAGCGGTCGACGGATTCCGGGTCGGCGACATCCAGGGCGTGGGCGAATGCCCGCCCCCCGGCTTCCTCGACTTCCCGAGCGGTGTCCTCCAGGCGATCCGTTCGTCGGGCGCCGATGGCGACCCGCCAGCCCAGGGCGCCGAGTCCC
Source organism: Myxococcota bacterium (assembly GCA_029243605.1). GTDB lineage: Bacteria > Myxococcota_A > UBA9160 > UBA9160 > UBA4427 > JAZXM01. Next base: position 17,501 of record JAQWRT010000006.1, on the reverse strand, counting down.
CGAGCGATGGCCACGCCGAGTCCCGACGACGCGCCGGTGACGATGGCGGTGCGGGGTGACTCTTGAAGGGGAGGGGCGGGTTGGGTCATCGGCGTCCCTACCAATAGCAGCCCATCACGCCGACGGCGGCATGATTTCTTCGAGCATCTCCGCTCGGGCCGGGCCCATTTTGAGCGGTTCGCGTTCCTCTCGGCCCTGCCAGATCGCCAGGACTCGCGCGAGCAGGTCTGGGGTCGCCATCAGGTCCTGGGGGCTGTCGAGCATGTTGAAGACTCGCATAAAGGCGCGAAGGACCACAATGTCCTCGCGCAGTGCGGGAACAAGGCCGTGGACGAGGACCGAACGCATATACGCTTTGGGGTCGATGGAGCCGTCTTCGCGCTGGAAGGCGAAGGGGTCATCGCCCCGGTTGTCGACCTTGTCGCGCTCCTTGGCCGCGCGATCCTGCTCGAGTGCGTTCGCGTACCAGGGGACGAGTTCTCTGGCGATGCCCGCGTCGACTTCCTGGGCGAAGGCCAGGGCGTCGTCGGGGTGGTGGGCGTAGGCGTCGGCGAGTAGCCAGGCGGAAACCCAGGCCGAGGTGCAGCCCCGGCCGGATATGGGGTTTTGGTGCATCAAGGCGTCGCCGATGGGATAGATGCCCAAGGCCAGGGGCTTCTCGTTTCGGACAAAGTGCCGGAGGGTGTTCTTGAGATTGGCGTAGGTGTAGACATCGGTAATGGGTTCGGAGATTTCAGTCGCCACCCAGGGACCTGTGGTGGGAAGAGATTTTGCCACGGCCTGGAAGGTGTCGGCGTCCCGGACCTTGCGCAGGGCATCGTCGTTTGGGGAAGCGGCCAGGGTGATCGAGAAGATCTGCGAGTCGCCCATGAAAATTGCGTATTTGAGGTAGCCGAGGTCACCGCCGATGGGCCCATCGAGAGTGGGCGGCGCGACGCCTTCGAGGACCCGGTAGAAGCGCGAGCAATAGAAAATTCCGCAGCCCTCGGAATCCTTCTCCAGGGCTTCGGCTCCGATGGCTTCGAGCCATTGGGCGAGTTGGGTATTCCGGCCCGAGGCGTCAACGACCAGGTCCGCGGGCAGGGTTTCCTGCTCGCCCTCGGCGTTCAGGATTTCGACGCCCTCCACTCGGGGCAGCCCGGACGCCGGGTCGCGCTGGGCCACGAGTCCAGTCACCTTGATGCCCGCCCGGTAGCGAGCCGTGGTCGACTCTTCGATATGTCGGCGCAGGGTCCAATCCAGGGTGATTCGTCGACACGCCAGCAAGACGATTTCATCGTCTTCGGGGATGAGTTCGGGGTCTTCGAATGTGCCCCGGACGAGATCACTGAAGGGCAGGGGTTCGGCTCCGGCGGCCATCAATTCTTGATAGAGTTTGGGCGCCCTATCGCGGATCCCGTTATGGAGGCGCGCCAGGAAGGCGTGGGAATGACGCGTCTGGGGAGCGCCTCTCCGCTCCCAGAGGTCGAAGGCCTCCATGGGGGAATCACACGGGGGCAGGGATTCGCCCTCGAGGACGGTGACCCTATGGCCCTGGCGGGAAAGGGCGAGTGCTGCGAAGAGCCCCGCCGCGCTGCCACCGACGATGATGATCTCTCGGGTCGACTGGGCGTGGGCGGTTGGCCCGCTGTCGCTTTCTTCTTTGCCGCTCATGATTCCGTTCGCTGATTCGTGGCCGCTGCCGGTGGTGGTTGATGGGTGCATAGGCTCGCCCAACGCGTTGGATCTCGCCAGCCGTCTTCTCACGCCTGGATCTTGCTCTGTAAAGAAAAAAACTGGAACGAGGAGGGAAGGTGGTAGGCTTTTGCGATGCCCCCGCTTGAGACAACGGCTCCTCGCACCGTCGAGCCCGCGCCCATCTCGGTTGGAACCAGTCGATACGCCCTGGCGTTGCTGGTGGTCGTTTACGTTTTTAATTTCGTCGACCGTTCGATTCTCTCGATCCTGCTCGAGGATATCAAGAAGACCTTCGACGTTTCGGATACCTATCTTGGATTTCTGTCGGGCATCGCGTTCGCGCTCTTCTATACCGTTATGGGGATTCCCATCGCGCGCTGGGCCGATCGGGGGAAGCGCACGACGATCATCGCTCTGGCCGTTTTTATTTGGAGTGCGATGACGGCGGCCACGGGGTTGGCCCGTAGTTTTGCCCATCTCGCCATTGCGCGGGTGGGCGTGGGCATTGGCGAGGCGGGTTGCAGCCCGCCCGCCCACTCGTTGATCTCCGATTATTTTCCGCCCGAGCGCCGAGCGACGGCGCTCTCGATCTACTCCTTGGGAATCCCCATTGGGGGGGCCATTGGGTTCTGGGCGGGGGGGTGGCTCAACGAGTTATTCGATTGGCGCGTGGCCTTCATGGTCGTGGGGCTCCCGGGTTGCTTTCTAGCCATCATCGTGAAGCTGACTCTGCCCGAGCCGCCCCGGGGCGCTCAAGACGGAGTGGCGAGCAACCATGCAGGAGGGAATACCCGGGAGGTTCTGCGCTTTATGCTCTCCCTTCGCTCCTTCCGCCACATGGCCTTCGGGGCCGCGCTCCACGCCTTCTACGGCTATGGCGCGAGCGCCTTTGTCGCCTCGTTCTTTATGCGCTCCCACGGTATCCCGAGCGGCGAGCTCGGTACCTGGCTGGCGGCTCTCGGCTTCACCGGCGGCGTGGCGGGCACCTATCTGGGAGGGTTCCTGAGCGATCGGCTCGCGGTCCGAGATCTTCGTTGGCATATGTGGGTGCCGGCGGTGGCCACGGCGATCTATATCCCGTTCGCATTCCTCCTCTACTTGTGGCCCGACGGTCATATGGCTTTGCTCCTCTCTTTTCCGGGCTCGTTCCTCGGTGGCATGTATCTTGGGCCGACTTTCGCGACGACCCAGAGCATCGTTCCGCCACGGATGCGGGCGACGGCTTCGGCGATCCTGCTCTTTGTGATCAATCTCATCGGCCTCGGTCTCGGTCCTCAGGCCGTCGGCATCCTGAGCGATCTGCTCCAGGGTTCCTTCGGCATCGAGTCTTTGCGCTACGCGCTGCTGTCGGTGGTCGTCATCTTCGCGGCCTGGTCTGTGCTCCACTACGCCCTGGCGGCTAGGACCCTGGTCGCCGATCTCAAGGCAAAGGACGCCCTCGAGGGCTGAGTTCCTGTGCCTCGAGGACGGGCTCGGCTACGCTGGTCGTCATGAGCGAGCTCTTGCGGGACTCGGCAGCGCGGCGCCCCCTGGTTCTCTGGGATGGCGAATGCGCTTTGTGTCGCCGGGCGGCTGAACGGTGCCAGGAGATCGACGTGGCCGACCGGCTCGAAGTCGTCGCCTATCAGGACGCTCCATCGCCGCCCATGACCGAATCTCTCCGTCGGGCATGCGCAGATGCGCTCCATGTGATCGACGGCGAGGGGGGAGTGCTGCGGGCTGGCCGAGCGCTGCTTTTTATTCTCGGAGCCCTCGGCTATCCACGAACCGCCCGGGTGCTGGGCTCGGTTCCCCTGGTCTGGGGCGTCGAACTCGTCTATCGGGCCGTGGCGCATAACCGCCAGAGGATTAGTCGCTTTGTTTTTCGGGCCGGGCGGGGATGACGACGCGCCCGCGTCGATGGGGGAGGGACCGGGCCTTGAGCGTGGCAACCCGGTCGGCGACCACGTCGTAGAGTTCGTGCACTTCGACGGGTCGACCCTGTTGGATCCGTTTCGAGAAGAGGGTCACGGGGAAGAAGAGATCTTGCTCCTCCTTCCAGCGAAGGGCTCGGCTTCGGCCGTAATCGTCGTCCACCACCACCCAATGAAGGTCCAGGTTCTGGGCCATGACATCGCCGAGGGCGAGGCCCAGAGCCTGCTGTTCGAAGACGTCTTCCCGGTCGATGGCGCGACTGTCCAGCAGGCGCTGGAGGATTTCGAGGTCGCGAATTTCTCCGCCGGTGAGGGGGGTGCCGAGATGGCGCCTTGAGAGCGTACTGGCGAGTTCGCGTTGGCGACTCGACTTGATCCGGTCCGACGTGCCCGGCTCTTCGACGGTTCGTTGTTTGAGCTGGGCCGAGGCCGTGGGGGGGGTGCTCAGCCCGAGCAGTAGCCCGGCGGCCAGACCGAGGGCCAGGCCGAGGAGGGCCGAGGCCGGCCGCAAGTTGGGGATATGGGGTCTATTCGGCAAATTTGACCTCGGTGTTTGCTCGCTGTCGAGAGGACGCGGAGCGCTTGGAGGGTAGCTCATCCCACGCGAAACACGGGTTGGTCTCAACGTGATTTCGAGTGGGACCGCCCCCCTCTCGAGCGGCCGGATCCCGGAGTGGTGCTGGCCCGGCCCCGAGTGAAGCCGATGATCTTGTAGCCCCGTTCGGCGCGAAGAATTTCCATGGAACCCGCCGCCGAGAGACTGTGCTCGTAGGGAAGCGTTCGGTTGGCGACGATCAGCGCGCGACCTCCCCGGGATAGGGCTTCGGTCAGGCGGGTGAACATGGCCCGGGCGGGGCGCAGGTCGACTTCTTTTCCGCCGTGGAAGGGAGGGTTGACCAGGGCCAGGTCGAAGTCGTCCTCGGGGCAGGCTTCCTCGGCATCCCACCACTCGACTCGGGATCGCGACGCGACCCCCAAGCTGTCGGCGTTCCGGGTTCCGCTGGCCACGGCACGCAGGTCACCGTCGAGGAGCAGGGCTCTGGCATCGGGCCAGCGGAGCAGGGCCGAGAGGCCCAGTGGCCCGATGCCGCAACCGAGATCGAGCACGCGCCGGGCAGGGGGTTGCTCGGCGAGGGCTTCGAGCAGGAGCTGGGTGCCCACGTCCAGGCGTTTGGCGCTGAAGACCCCGGGTTCGGCATGGAGAGCCTGACGATCTCCCCCGGGCGGAGATAAAACGATCTGGCTCGCGGGAGCGGCCTCGGGAGCAGAGGATTCCGTCCGCTCGAAGGCGACGATGCGCGCATGGCGCCGATTGGCGAGCACCCGGGCTTCCTGGCCCAATTCCCGGTTCAATCGTTTCACCGCCGAGCGGATGCCCAATTCGTTTCCGCCGCAGACGAGCAGCCGTCCGCCAGGCTCGATGAGCTGCCACGCGTGGCCGAGATCCCGCCAGGTGGCCGCCCGGCTCTTTTGCAGGTGGACCAGGCCCTGGCGAAAACTTCCTTCGTCCCGGGAGGGGGCCGAGCCCAGGGCCGCTACCCCCGCCGCCGTGGCCTCAAGCCAGGCCGCCCGCCAGGGGAGGATCGCGACGCCTCCGTGGCGCTCGGCGGCGCCGTAGCCCTGGAACTCGCAGAGCGCTTCGTCTTTCAGCACGCCCGGGTCAAAAATTAATTCGTCTGCAGCCATGGCCGAACCATAGACGATGCCTCGCGGCAACTCGCCCCTCGGGCGATCAGTCGCCCGATTCGCGGAGGGATTCGAGGTGGGGGCCGAGGAATCGATCCTCGGGATCCCAGGCGTTGCGAACCCGCCACCAGTCGGCCCATCTCGGGTGGAGATCGGCCAGCTCCCCCCCGGTTCGGTAATGCACCTTGCCCCAATGCGGCCGGCCGGCGAATTCCTTGAAGAGGGCCTCGCTGGCCCGGAAAACCGGTTCGTCCGGGGCGTCGATTCCCTGATGAACCGAGAGGGTCGCCGTGGGCCTTTCGTAGGCAGTGGAGAGCCAGACGTCATCTTCGGCCAGGCTTCGGTACTCCAGGGGCCACGCGAGTTCGGGAAAATCGCGCTGGAGCATCTCGGCGAGCTGGCGAAAACACTCGGGGCCGTCTTCCCGGGCAACCGAGTACTCCATCTCCGAGTGCTTGTCCGGGCGTTCGTTGGCGAGGACTTGATCGCTCCAAGCCACCCGCTTGCCCTCCTCGCCCAGGGGGTAGACGGGTGCGTCTTCGGTCTCTTCGATGGCCTTGCAGGCAGCCCTTTGGCTACCGGGCATCCAGAAAAATTCAAAATGCCGGGTCGCGTGGATGAGGGGCTCGATGCGGTCGAGGACCGTGTCTAGGTCTTCGAGCCAGAGCCGCTCGCGCAATCGGTAGGCGGGCCTCACGGCCACGGTCAACTCGGTTACGACGCCGAGGCCGCCGAGGTTCAAGCGCGCGGCCTGGAAGAGTTCGGGCTCCTGATCGGCCGAGCACTCGACGACGCGGCCGTCGCCCAGGGCGATGCGCGCGCCGAGCAGCCCCGCCGAGAGGTTTGCCAGGCCGACGCCCGTACCGTGGGTTCCCGTGGCCAGGGCCCCGCCCAGGCTCTGGCGATCGATGTCGCCCTGGTTGATGAGCGCCACGCCCTGGCCGCGCAGGGGTTCGCCAAGCTCCGAGATGCGTGTGCCCGCTCGGATCCTCGCCGAGCCCGCCTCGCGGTCCACGGCGATGACCCCGGTCAGACCGGTGACGTCCACCAGGACGCCCTCGCTGCGAACCAGGGGGGAATGGCTGTGGCACGCGCCCGCGACTCCGACTCGCTGTCCATTCCGCTGGGCGGAGGCAATGGCGTCGACGACTTGGGACTCGTCCTGGACCGAGACGATGGAATCGGGTTCGGCGCGAAGGCGCCCCGACCAGTTGGACCATTGAGCCACTTCAGTCTCCGTTAGTACAGGTACTCGGCCGGATCTGTACAAATGTCTGACCGCCGGGTTAGAGAGAGTCTTGAGATCAGGCTTTCCCTTGTCAAGGGGAGCTCCTCTAATATGGGCGGCCCGGATTCGTCTATGCGATGCTCCGTCCGCAATGCGGAGGACGACTCGCCCGAGTCGGACGCTCACCCGAGCCGTGGAGTGATGCCTCGCATTGATCCAACGCGGAACATCCAGTGAGGACGAATGAATGCGCTTTACCATCGCCGAATCCATGGTTTCACCCGAGAGCTATATCCCCCTAGCGATCGCGGCGGAAGAGGCCGGCTATCACTCCTTCACGATTCCCGACAGTATTTGCTACCCGGAAGTCTCGGACAGCAAGTACCCCTACACGCCCGACGGCAACCGCGAATTTCTCGACGGCAAACCCTTCATTGAGCCGATGATCCTGTGCGCGACATTGGCGGCGGTGACCGAGCGCCTGCGCTTCACGACCTTTGTGGTCAAGCTCCCGGTGCGCAACCCGGTATTGATGGCGAAGCAGGCCATGTCCGTGGCGGTGCTCAGCAATAACCGCCTGGGCTTTGGGGTGGGGATCTCTCCCTGGCCCGAGGATTTTGCCGTGACCGGCGTGCCCCTGGCCGCGCGGGGTAAGCGCATGGACGAGATGATCGACATCATCCGGGGCCTGGAAACCGGTGAATTCTTCGAGTTTCACGGGGATCATTTCGATTTTCAGAGCATCAAAATGAGTCCCGCCCCGAGTCAGCGGGTCCCGATCCTGGTCGGCGGCCATGCCGAACTCGCCCTGCGCAGGGCGGCGCGTGTGGGCGATGGCTGGATGCACGCGGGAGGGGCCCCCGAAGATCTCCAGGGGATGCTCGATCGCTTGACTGAATTGCGCCGGGAATACGGTCGGGAAAAGGAGCCCTTCGAGATTCACGTCATCTCCATGGACGCCTTTACCCTCGACGGCATCAAGCGCCTGGAGGATATGGGGGTGACCGACGCCATCGTCGGTTTCCGCAACGCCTACGAGGCCGATGTGACGACCCTGGATCACAAGATCGGTTCGCTCAAGAGCTTCGCCGACAAGGTGATCGCCAAGCTCTGAGTCGGGTTGTGGAGGCTCGCTTCCCCCCGGCCCGGTTTCGGAGCGGTTGCGCCCGGGGGTGCTACCAGAGTTCGAGGCCGACCCTGAATCCGACGGTGTCGATGCCCAGGTTGGGCGGATGGCTGTTGGCATTCGAGACGTGTTGCCAGAGCACGCTGGCGATCAGGGAAAAATCGTCGCTTATGGGGTGACGAATGCCCAGTGCCGTATGGATGAAAAAACTCACCCCATCATCCTGACCGGTAAGGCCGAAATCCAGGTCGCCCACCCCGAGACTGCCTTCGATATAGGGTCGGGTTTTCCAGTTCGGGCTGAAGAGGTAGCGGAGCCCCAAGCTCCCCCCGGCAGCGGTCCCGCTTCGGGGGTCGAGCTCGACCAACACGGTGGCTTGGAGTAGGCCGTCCAGGCGCCCGTCGTACCAGGCCTCGCCATCGCCAAAGGTGTGGAGGGGTATGCGAAGGCTGGGCTCGATGGCCAGGGTGCGCACGTCCTGCACGTCGCTTCCGCGCTGGTTGTCCCTGGGCGCCACCCCGTAGCCGTAGCCGATGGCGAGCCCGTAGCCGAGGCGGTGCTCATGGGAGCTCTCCTCCAAAGCAAAGGCGTCGTTGGGGGCCAGCATGAGCCCCAGGGCCAGACCAAGTGCGAGACCCCGTTCCCGGGAGAACGGCATCGAGCCTCGGCGTCGAAGATTCAGACCAAGCGGTAAATGAATCAAAGGGGTCGGACCACCACAAAGATGACGATGCCCACCATGAGCAGAGTGGGCACCTCGTTGGCGATTCGGAAGAAGCGCTGGGGCCGTTGGTTTCGGTCGGCGGCAAAATCATCGCGCCAATGAAGCATCTGGCGATGGGTGAAAAGGAGCCCACCCACCAGCCCCAGCTTGAGCCAAAGCCAGAGGCTGCCCCCGGCCGTGGCGCCGGCGAGATAGCCGGGCACGCAGAGCATGGCGAGTCCGAAGCCGACGCTGGCCAGCATGGCGGGGAAGAGGATCAGGCGCGAGAGCTTGTCCTCCATGACCTTGAAGGTTTCCGAGGTTTCGGAGCCCGGCTCGGCCTCGCAGTGATAGACGAAGAGGCGGGGAAGGTAGAGGAGACCCGCCATCCAGGAGATGACGGCAATGATGTGAAGTGCCTTGAGCCAGGGCAGGGCATGAACCCACATTTCGGACACGCTGGGCCACCTTTGGAGACGGGGGGTTCGGGTCATTCTAGCTCGCTCGTCGGCTTTGCGGAGGCCCGAAGGCCCGAGAGCTGGATCGGGTGGCTCCGGGAGAATGCGGCTGCGGGAGGCTTTGGGTAGAGTTCGGCCCCCGGGCCCCTCCGGCCACCGGTAGAAAGTGATTTTCGTGTACAGCATCCTGATATCGCTCTTGGTGGGGACCCTCGTGGGCGTGGTCTATAACCTGCTCGGATTTTGGAAGACCTGGGCTATGGGGATCATCCTCGGGGTGCTTCTGGCCTTGGGTACCTTCGTGCTCTTGTCGCGGATTCTCTCCAAGCGATTCGAGCCGCGTTTCCTCCAGGCCCAAAAGCAGCTGCAGTCTGGAGCGACGACTCTGGCGATGCAGACCCTCGAAGATTTACTGCCCCTCGGACGCTGGCAGGTGATGTTGACCGGGCAGATCTATGCCCAGCTCGGCATCCTCGCGTATGGCGCGGAGAACGACGACCTCGCCGTCGGCTACCTCGAAAAATCGGCGCTGCGCGCTCCGGATGCCCGCATGGCTCTCGCGGCGATCTACTTTCGTCGCAAGAATGCCGACAAGGCTTTTGAGGCGATGGAAATCGCGATTCGCGGGAGTAAGAAACAGATTCTCCCCTACCACGCCTACGCCTGGATGCTCAACAAGAATGGGGATACCGACAAGGCCATTGAGCAGCTTCGGCGCTGTCTCAAGGTGGAGTCGAGCAACGAGGCCAGCAAGGAAAACCTGCTGCGGCTGCAAAATAATCGCAAGCTCTCGATGAAGCGATTCGGAATGTCCTGGTACGCGCTCAAGCTGGAAAAGCCCCCAGCATCCATGCGCCAATACCAGCCCGGAACCCACCGGGGTATGCGGGCCAAGCAGCGCAAGCAGAAGCGCCGAGGCTAGTTCGAACCGAGAATTTCCAGGGGCGCTCGGACGCGAAGGTCTGCGGATGAGGCCCCGACGACGATTTCCCTGGGCCCGGGTTCGGCTCTCCAGGCTCCGGCGTTTTCGTCCCAGTGCTCGAAGGCCCTGGCCGGTAACCTGAGACGAATGGATTCGGCCTGGCCCACATTGAGGTCGATCTTCGCGAAGGCGCGCAATTCCTTGTCCGGGCGTTCGGCGCCGGCTCCGGGTTCGCGCACGTAGACCTGGACAACCTCCTGGCCCGCCCGGTTTCCCGCGTTGGTGACCCGGACCGAGACCTCCACTTCTTCCCCCGCTCGGGCCGATTCGGGCACCTGAAGTTCGTCGTAGGCGAATTCGGTGTAGGAGAGCCCGTGGCCAAAGGGAATGCGCGGCTCGACGCCCCGGCGCTCGTAGCCGCGGTAGCCCATGAGCCGACCCTCCCCGTATTCGACGCGCCCATTCTCGCCCGGGTAGTGGGGGAAGGCCGGGCTGTCCTCCAGGCGGACGGGCCAGGTCGTGGGAACCCGGCCCGAGGGGTTGATCTCACCCAAGAGGATATCCGCGAGGGCGTGCCCGAGTTCCTGGCCCCCGAAGGAGATCTGAAGCAGGGCCCCGCACGCCTCGATCCAGTCCACGGTGACCGGGCTGCCCACGTTCAGCGCCACCACGGCATCCGGACGGGCGGCCAGCACGCGCTCGGCCAACTCGTCCTGGCGTCCGGGAAGCGCCATGTCCCGGCGGTCGTTGCCCTCGGTTTCCCACTCCCCGTTGGTGCCCAGCACCAGCACCACGGCATCCGCCGCCTGGGCGGCGGCCACCGCGCGCTCGATGCCGTCGGCGGGTTGGGGGGGCAGGGCTCCGAATTGAAGCCCCGCGCTGGTCAGGTTGGGGTCGCTCTGGAATTCGACACGAAGGGCATAGGATTCGCCTTCCTCGAGTTGGATCTGTGCTCGGCGCTCGGCGGACCCGTTGCCAAAGAATGCGTCTCCGGGCTCTTGATCCCGGGTGTTGTCGATGAGGAGCGCGTCGTCGATGAAGAGGCGGCTGCCCCCGGCGCTCTGTAAGCCGAAATCGTAGAGCCCCCCGGTTTCGGCGGTGAACGCGCCCGAGTAACGCGCGCTGAAATTTCGAGCATCGACCCGGGGCGAAAATTCTCCCATCCAAAAAGCGCGGCAGCGCCGGACGATCCGGGTTTCCACCGCCGGGCCTTCAGCAATTTCGCCGTTCCAGTATTCGAGCAGGAGCCCGGGGCGATCCTCGCCGCCGGCGGGTCGCAGGGAAGCCGGATCGATGGCGGGCAGGGTTTTGTCGATCCGGCAGCCGGGCTCGTGGAGGATTTCGACGTCCTCTCCCAGGCATTCCCTCAGAGCGGCGAGGGGGTGGATTTCATAATGTGCCCGGACGATGGAACTCCCGCCCCCCTGAATTTGGGCGCGTTCGGCATTGGGCCCGATCAATGCGAGCCGCTGAATCCGCCGGGGATCCAAGGGCAATACGCCGCGGTTGCGCACGAGAACGATGCTCTCCGCGGCGACCCGCCGCGCCAGGGCTCGGTGCTCGGGTCGATTCTCGGCACGCTCGTCCGCTTCCGGTTGGTCGTTGTCCAGGAGCCCACAGGCCGAGAGGATTCCGAGCAGGCGCCGGGCCTTGTCGTCCACCCGAGCCTCTTCGACCTCTCCCGAGCGCACCGCTGCGAGCAGGCGTTCGCCCATGGCTCGGGGCGGACCGGGCATTTCGAGGTCGAGGCCCCCGTTGGCATTGGCGACGGTTTCCGTGGCGGCTCCCCAATCGCTGATGACCAATCCGCGAAAACCCCACTCGTCTTTTAGAACGCCGCGGAGCAATCCCTCGTGGCTCGATGCGTAGGTTCCATTGATGCGGTTATACGCCGACATCACCGCCAGGACCCGGGCCTCGCGAACCGCAGCTTCGAAGGGGGGCAGGTAGAGTTCGCGCAGGGGTGCTTCGGCGATCTCGGAACTGATGCTATGGCGTTCGAATTCCGAGTCGTTGCCCACGAAATGTTTGATGCAGGCTCCGACTCCCGTGGCCTGTACGCCCTCGATGAACGCCACCGCAATTCGGGCGGAGAGGTGAGGGTCCTCGGAATAACACTCGAAGTTGCGGCCGGCCAGAGGATGGCGATGGAGATTCACCGTGGGGCCGAGCACGAGTCCCGCTCCCTTGCTCTGGGCCTCCTGGCCCAGGGCATCGCCCACTCGCCGGATCAGGTCGACGTTCCAGGTCGCCGCCAGGGCCGCGCCCACCGGAAAGCATGCCGCGCTGGCGCCGCTGATTCCGTTTCCCCGGACCCCGTTGGGTCCGTCGCTGACCTTGAGGGCGGGGATCCCCAGGCGCGGCACCGGCGTGGTGTGCCAGGGGCCCGAGCCGGCGCAGAGGGCAACTTTTTCCTCGAGACTCAGCTCCGCGAGCAGGCGTGCGATGCGGGGCTCGTCTTGGGTCATAGAAAGGCCTGGGCGTGTGGGTGCCTAGTCGTCAATTTCGTTGCAGAGGATCTGGTCGAGGCTCTGCCGCTTTCGAATCAGTCGAGGTTGGCCGTCCAGGCCGATCAGGACCTCGGGCGCTTGAGGGAAGGAATTATAGTTGCTCGCCGCAAGTCCCGAGCAATAGGCGCCGGCGCCGCCGATGACGAGCGAGTCGCCCGGGACCGGGCGGGGTAGTCGCCGGGGAGCGAGGCCTTCCGGGTCGCCGGGTTCCGGCGTCATCATGTCACCACTTTCGCAGCAATGGCCCGCTACCAAAACGTCGACCTCTTCGCGGTTTGCATCGGCATCGCGGGGAAAAAGGTCGATCGGATGCTGGGCGCCGTAGAGATTGGGCCGAAGGAATTCGGTCATGCCAGTATCGACCTTGGCAAAGGTGTAGCCCTCGCTCCCGGTATCGACGACATCGGTGACGTTCGAGATGATGGCCCCAGCCCGGGCGACCAGATAAGTGCCGGGCTCTATCTCCAGGTGGAGCGCCCGCCCGTGCTGGCGTTCGAAGTCGCGGAACTCGTCGAGCAGGGCATTGCCAATCTCTTCGAGGTTGGCGGTGACCTCCCCGGGCATGCGCGCGATTTTGAAGCCGCCCCCCAGGTTGAGGGTGGTCACTTCGGGCATTTGCGCCGCGACGGCAAGGGAAAGTAGAGCACAGTGCTTCCAGGCCTCGGGATCTCCCCCCGAGCCGATATGGGTATGCATCCGGGTGATGCGGACGCCGGTCTCTTCCTGGATCGCGCGGACACGGTCGAGGTGTTCGTGCCAGATCCCGAAACTCGAGGCGGGGCCGCCGGTATTGGTGCGGTTGTTGTGCCCGGTGCCCAGGCCCGGGTTGATACGGACCGAGACCTCGCCGCCCGGGAAGAGTCGCGCGTAGGCCTCGAGTTGGCCGAGGGAGCAGGCGTTGAAACGGACGCCCTGGTCCACCAGACCCTTGAGATCCTGGGGCAATTCCTGGGCGCTGATCTGGATATGCTCGCCGGGCACCCCGGCCAGCATCGCTCGTTGGGCTTCAAAGCCGCTGCTGGCGTCGATATGAAGCCCCATGTCGCTGAAGAGGCGAACAATCGAGGCGGTGGGCAGGGCTTTCATGGCGTAGCGAGCGGTCAGGCCGTAGGCGCTCGGAAAGGCGAGTACCTCCCGGGCCGCCTCTTCCAGGCTGCGCTGGTCGTAGGCGTAAAGCGGTGTGCCGTACTCGGCGCGTAGGGATTGGATTTGCTCGGGGCTCAGGAAATTCATGGGGCTCGCTCGGTGGTTGGAGAATAGGGCCGGGATGCTTCTCGACCGAAATACTAGCCGTCGATGAACGTTCCTGCTTCGAGGGCCGGCCTTTCCTTCGGGCCGGGAGGTCCCGGGCTCGGCTTGCTCTGTCGTGTTCAGTCGGCGCTAGACGGGCTCGCGGCGGAGACGCCGAAAGAGAACGATGTGGCCGAGCCACGCGGATGTGACCAACACGGTGGGCAGCCAGATGAAGGGGAAGCTCGCGATGAACACGTTGGCTGGATCGCCGAAGATCTGGCGCAGGGGGGTAGGTGCGGCGAGAATTGCGGTGACGACGGTGACGACCAGAATGCCGGCCATGGTGAGATTCCAGGCCTGAAGGACCCGGGGGTCGAGACGGTGGACCCAGGGGATCAGAAGGAGGGCGCTCACGCCCGGCAGGATGTCGAAATTGGTGCCCGTCCAGGTCATGGTGGGGTTGGCGATCCCCTGGTTGACCGCCGCGTGAAGGCCGAGTTCCACGAGGAGTCGGAAGCCCTGGAAGCCCACCAGGATTTGCAGGGGAAGCGTGCCGAGTTGTTCGGTCCAGGGGCGTCTTGCCGCCCAGGCGAGGAAGATCAGCATGGCCCCGAAAAGGAGCAAGACGGGAGGTGGCGCCCAAACGTCGAGGACCTCACTCGCTCCAAGGGCTCCCGTGAAGGCCAGCCAGGCCCCGGCTCCAAGCGCGGCACGGCGTCCCGCTTGGGGGCCGCAGGCCCGAGCGATGGCGAGGATGATCGCGCCGGCCACGGCCAAGGGCAGGGCGAGAAAGAATCCATAGAGGCCAGGCGAAGGAGAGGCTAGGAACTCGAGCATGGGATAAGCGTCCTTCCTGGTGGTTCTTGTTCAGATTCTGACAATCGTCACGGATGGGCCCCAGGGTATGTCAGAAGTCTTCGATCTCGAAACAAAGTTCCTATTTTATTGACGGGCCGGAAGGCGTAGGATGGGAGCCAGGAGGCGTGGTCCCGCCACGACTTGTCGATGCCCTTCGCTCGCCGCTTATTCCCGTTTCGCTTTTCGGCGCTTGTGGTCGAATCGTTTGCCCCTCGGCTGCTGTGCCTGGCCGCCGTGTTGTTTCTGCTCGGGCCGCTCTCGGTGGCGCGCGCCGGCCCGGCGGCGGGTTATTACGCCTCGGTGAATGCTTCGAGCCCCGCTCTCCTACGGGCCACTCTTCACGGAGTGATCGAGGGTCACCAACGCTTTCCCTATACCTCCGCCGCGACGGATACCTGGGACATCCTCGAGCTGGCCGACGAGAACCCGGCCAATGCTTCGGAGATCCTGGACGTCTACATGAACGCCAGTTTCCCCAAGAACGGGGGCGGCGGCGGCGGGTATAACCGGGAGCATACCTGGCCGAGTTCCTACGGCTTTCCGAACGACGGAAGTACCAACTATCCCTACACGGATGCCCATCACCTCTTTCTTTCCGACGATGGCTACAACAGCTCGCGCAGCAACAAGCTCTATGGGCAATGCGATGCCGCTTGCGCCGAACGCGTGACCGTGGCCAACGGCGGGGTCGGGGGGACGAGTGGGGTCTTCCCCGGGTACTCGAATTGGACGACCACTGGAATTTGGCAAACCTGGTCCGAGCGCCAGGGGGATGTGGCCCGGGCGCTCATGTATCTGGATGTGCGCTACGAGGGGGGCAACCACGGGACGACGGGGGCTGCGGAGCCGGATCTGGTCCTGACCGATGATCCGAACCTCGTGGTCGTCAGCGGGACGAATGCCTCCCTGGCCTATATGGGTGAACTCTCGGTTCTCCTCGCCTGGCACGCGGCCGACCCGGTGGATGCCCGGGAGGAATTGCGCAACGACGTCATCGAACTCTATCAGGGCAATCGCAACCCTTTCATCGACCACCCGGAATGGGCGGCTTGCCTTTTTGCCGGCCTCTGCGGCGGCGGTGGCGGGGGGATCGGTGCGCCCAGCGGGCTACAGGCCCTGGCGACCGAGGGGCCGGTGGAACTCGATTGGAACGACAATCTAGAACCCGATCTGGCGGGTTACCGGGTGAAGCGCGGATTGGCGCCGGGCGGCCCCTACGTGGACTTGAATCTGGGCCTGCTCGTTACGAGCGATTTTATTGATCACTCGGCCAAGTCCGGTTGGCTCTACTACTACGTCGTCACGGCAGAGAACACGGGGGGTGAGGAGTCGGCGGACAGTCTCGAGTTGGCCGTCGCCGTGAACTCGGCGCCCTGGATCAACGAAATTCACTACGACAATGCCAGCAGCGACCAGGACGAGGGCTTCGAGATCGCTGGCCTCGCGGGAACCGACCTGTCGGGTTGGCAGGTGGTGACGTATAACGGCAGCGGCGGGGCAGTGATCACCTCTGTCGCCTTGAGCGGGGTGTTGCCCGACGATGGCAGCGGCTACGGCTTCTTCTTCTTCTTCCCGACCTCGCTCCAGAATGGGCCCGCCGATGCCCTGGCTCTGGTGGATCCGGGTGGGAATGTGCTCGAATTTCTGAGCTATGAGGGCGTGGTGGTCGGGGTGGGCGGCCCCGCTGACGGCCTCACCTCCACGGATATCGGCGTCAGCGAGAGCGGTTCGGTGCCGGTGGGGCACTCGCTCCAGCGCCAGGGGCACGGCAGTCAGGGTTCGGATTTCAGCTGGGCGCCGCCGGGCCCGCATACCCGGGGCGCCGTGAATAGCGGGCAGACCCTCGCCACCCCGGTCGCTCTCCCGATGCTCTCGCCCGGGGCCCTGGTCGTGTGGGCTGTGCTTCTGCTGGGGTCGGGGAGCCGGTTGCTCTCGAGACGTTCGGGTTCAGCCGAGGGCGACGGCTGAATACGGCGACGGGGGTGCTAAGCTCGCCCGCCTGAGTTTCAACCCCTGTAGCCAGGCTCGGCTTGCTGTCGCGTCAGAAAGAGTTTTCCGTGTCCACCGACGAAACCAATGAGTCCAGGGATTTCATTCGCGCGATCGTGGCCGAAGATATTGCCTCGGGAACCAACGGTGGCCAGGTGGCGACACGTTTCCCGCCCCATCCCAACGGCGCCCTGCATATCGGCCACGCCAAGGCGATTACCCTGAATTTCAGTATCGCCGAGGAGTTTGGCGGCACCTGTAACCTGCGCTTCGACGACACCAACCCCGGCGCCGAGGAGCAGGAGCACGTCGACGCCATCATCGAGGACGTGAAATGGTTGGGCTTCGATTGGGGAGATCGCCTCCACTTCACGTCCGACTATTTTGACTCGCTCTACGCCATGGCGACTCGCTTGATCGAAAAGGGCCTGGCCTTCGTGGACGACCAGGATGCCGCGCAGATGCGGGCCAATCAGGGGAGCCTCACCGAAGCCGGCACGAATAGCCCCTTCCGCGAGCGCAGCGTCGAGGAAAATCTCGACCTCTTTTCCCGGATGAGGGCGGGTGAATTCGATGAGGGGAGCCGGGTCCTGCGGGCCAAGATCAACATGGCTTCGCCGGTCCTGACCTTGCGCGACCCCATCATGTACCGGATCCAGAAGACTCGGCATCATCGAACGGGAGACACCTGGCCGATTTATCCCCTCTATGATTTCGCCCACGGGCAGTCCGATGCCATCGAGGAGATCACTCACTCGCTCTGCAGCATCGAGTTCGTCGGTCACCGGCCGCTCTACGACTGGTTCGTCGATGCTCTGGAATTTGAGAAGAAGCCTAGGCAGATCGAATTTGCCCGATTGAACCTGACCTACACCGTTCTCAGCAAGCGAAACCTGAAGCGGTTGGTGGACGGGGGGCACGTGAGCGGCTGGGACGACCCGCGTATGCCCACCCTGCGCGGGCTGCGGCGCCGGGGCTATACCCCCGAGGCACTCCGTGAATTTTGTACCGGGATCGGTCTGACCAAGCGGGACAACACCATCGAACTCGCCCGCCTGGAGCACAGTATTCGCCAGGATCTGAACGTACGGGCGGCCCGGGTGATGGGAGTTCTGCGTCCCCTGAAGGTCATTATCGACAATTTTCCCGAGGGCGAAGTCGATGAACTCGATGCGATCAACAACCCCGAGGACGAGAG
>JAQWRT010000081.1 GCA_029243605.1 Myxococcota bacterium | reverse complement strand
TCTACATCTATTACGCGATGTTTGGCTTTCAGCGGACAGGCGATCTAGCCTGGTTGGCGGGCGACGCCGGAGCCCGGGGATTTCTCTTGGGGGGTACGTCGGGTCGCACGACCCTGAATGGCGAAGGCCTGCAGCATCAGGATGGCCACAGCCACGTCCAGGCCGCGTTGATCCCGAATTGCGTGGCCTACGACCCCGCCTACGCGTATGAACTGGCGGTGATCGTTCAAGACGGCTTGCGACGAATGTATGCCGACCAGGAGAACGTCTTTTACTACATCACGATCACGAACGAAAAGTACGCTCAGCCAAAGATGCCCGAGGGAGCCGAAGAGGGGATTCTGTCGGGTCTTTACCGGGTACACGAGGCTGCCGGCGAGGGGCCGCGGGCCCAGCTCTTTGGCAGTGGCGCCATCCTTCGCGAGGTTCTCGCGGCGGCTTCCATGCTCAAGGAAGGCTACGGCATCGCTGCGGATGTATGGAGCGTGACCAGTTTCACCGAACTCGCTCGGGATGGCATCGAGGTGCAGCGACGCAATCGAATGAACCCCGAGCAGGAGCCTCGGCGTAGTTATCTCGAGCGTCAACTTGAGGGTTGCGCCGGCCCGGTGATCGCGGCCACGGACTATGTGCGGGCGTATTCCGAACAAATTAGACCCTACCTCGGGCGTTCCTATACGGTTCTCGGAACCGACGGTTGGGGACGCAGTGATACGCGGGAAAAGCTGCGCGAGTTTTTCGAGGTCGACCGGCGCTATGTGGTGGTTTCGAGCCTCAAGGCCCTGGCGGATGCAGGCGAAATCGAAACGAGTCAGGTAAGCGAGGCGATTGCCCGCTACGGCCTCGATCCCGATAAATCGGATCCGCGAATATCGTGATGCGTCGCCGGGCTTGGAGGGCCACTTGGCAAGCGAAACCCTGATACGCGTGCCGGATATCGGCGATTTCGAAGACGTCGAAGTCGTCGAAATCATGGTCGCTCCGGGGGATGAGGTCGCGGTCGAAGACCCTCTGATCAGTATCGAGAGCGATAAGGCCACGATGGAAATCCCTTCGCCGGTTGCGGGTCGCGTACTGGAGATCCGGGTTTCCCTGGGCGAATCCGTCTCCGAGGGCAATGCCCTGGTGGTGATGGAGAGCGACGCGGTCGAAAAAACGGCGGATGGGAACGAGGAATCGCCCGGCCCGACCCCCAACCTGGCCGAGGCCGAGCCCGTCGACGTCGAGGCCGAGCCCGTCGACGTCAAGGCCGAGCCCGTCGAGGTCAAGCCCGCGCCCGTCGCCTCGGCCAGCGGGGCTTCGTCCCCAGGGCGTCCCGAGGCTCCCATGCCGGCGGCCGGGCGGGGCGTTCACGCGAGTCCCGGGGTTCGGCGTTACGCCCGGCAATTGGGGGTGACTCTGGGCGAGACCGGGGCGAGTGGTCCCCTGGGCAGGGTGCTGGAGTCCGACGTGACCGACCACGTTCACCGTACGATGAGTTCGGGTGAGGCTGGGGTGGGCCGGGGCGTCCCGCCGGTGCCTCCTGTGGACTTTTCACGCTTCGGTCCGGTGCGAGAAGAACCGCTGGCGAAAATTCGCCGGGTCTCCGCTCAGAATCTTTCTCGGAGTTGGCTGAATGCCCCCCACGTCACCCAGCACGATGAAGCCGACATCACGACACTCGAGGATTTTCGCCGCTCCTGCAAAGAAGAGGCGAATCGGCGCGGGCTGAAGCTCTCTCCGCTGCATTTTGTTCTCAAGGCGGTGGCCCGAGTGCTTGCCGAGTTTCCGGATTTTCGCTCGTCCCTGGCGCCGGGGGGCGAAAGCCTGGTTGTGAAGGACTACTTCCACCTGGGCGTCGCGGTGGACACGGAAAATGGTCTCGTGGTTCCGGTCATTCGTGACGTCGACCGCAAGAGCGTCTTTGAGTTGGCGGCTGAGTTGGCTGAGTTGGCCGAGCGCGCCCGGGCTCGGAGGCTTGGGCCCGGCGACATGCAGGGGGCGTGCTTCAGCATTTCGAGCCTGGGCGGAATTGGCGGGACAGCCTTTACGCCCATTGTGAACGTCCCCGAGGTTGCGATTCTCGGACTTTCGAAGCTTCAGGTTCTTCCGCGATGGTCTGGAGGCACCGATTCAGGGGCCGAGGCCGATTTTAGAGCCCGGGCGGTCCTGCCGCTTTCGCTCTCCTACGACCACCGAGTGATCGACGGAGCCGCCGCTGCGCGCTTCACCTCCCGACTGGGACGGATGTTGGCCCGGCCGGGTTATCTGCTGCTCTGACCGATCGCTCCCGCCTGATAATTCCGGTACGGGGCGGGGCTATTCGGGGTCGCTGAAACTGGGTGCGCGTTTTTTAAGGTTGGCGCGTACCGCCTCCACCTGGTTGGAGGTACCGATCAAGCCCTTCTGAAGGCTGGCCTCCAACTGCAGACCTTCTTCGAGGCTGACCAGGGAAGCTTCGTTGAGGAGGGCCTTGCCCGCCCGAATTCCTTCAGGAGATTTCGAGGCGATTTCCATCGCTATATCGTAGGCGGCCTGCCGTGGGTCTTCGTGGGCCTGGGTCGCCAGGCCGAGTTCTCGGGCCTCTTCGCCCGAAACGATTCGACCGGTAAAGGTCAATTCTCGGGCCACATCGTCCCGCACCAGGTGGCGAAGGGTCTGGGTTCCCGACATGTCCGGGATCAAGCCCCATTTGATTTCCATGACCGAAAGTCGGGCATCGGCGGTGACGATCCGCATGTCCGCACCCAGGGCGATTTGAAGTCCCCCGCCGTAGGCAACGCCATGAATCGCCGCGATCACCGGAACCGGCAGAGTTCTCCAGGTCCAGGCTGCGCTCTGAGCAAAATTGGCCGGTCCGACGCTGCCCTCAGCGAGCAGGTTCTCTCCACCGCCCCCCCCCTTTACCTTTTTGCTTCGGGCGCTCGTCGGACATGGCGGCAAAGCTGGCCATGTCGAGCCCGGCACAAAAGCCCCGTCCCTCTCCGCTCAGCACCACCGACCGGAGGCCGGGTTCCAGGGCGAGGGAGCGCCCCGCCTCGGCCAGGGTCTCGAACATGAAGGGATCGATGGCATTCATCTTCTCGGGTTGGTTGAGTCGGACGTCGGCGACGCCTGCTTTCAGGTCAAGGCGGATTCGCTCGGACACGTTGGGATCTTCTGATTGACTCGAGGCGGGAAGAGCGTGCGGGTGATTCCTGAAGCTCGCTGAATCCTAGGGGCGAGGATTAGAGCGTCATCCAGTTTTGCTCGGTTTGTCCCGAACTTCGCGGGTGAGGAAATCGAGGACCGACCGTGTGAAAAGGTCATTCTGATCGCCGGCCACCATATGCCCCGCACCCGATACGTCGACGAACTGAGCATGGGGAACCTGGGCCAGGAACTCGTCGGCACCCTCCTGGGAAAGGAGGTCGCTCATGCGGCCCCGGACGAGCAGGGTCGGGATGGAGAGTCCCCGGGCCGCATTGTCCAGATCCCGGAGGATATGGCTTCGATCGGGTCCCAGGCGTCCCTCCACAAAGGCGGGGTCCCAGTGCCAGCGGTAGCGGCCATCTTCGTGGAGGCGGAGATTCTTCTTTAGGCCTTCCAGGTTGCTGGGTTTCTTGCGATGGGGGTTGTAGGTGGCAATGGCGTCGGCCACTTCTTCGAGATCTTTGAAGCCATCGGGCTTTTGCTTCATGAAGTTCATGATCCGTTGGGCGCCCCCCATCTCCATGCGAGTGGCAATATCCACGAGGACCAGCGCTGATCCAGGGGTCGGCCGGCCTTCGGCCTGGGCGTAACCCAGGGCGAAGAGCGAGGACATTCCGCCGAGGGATGCCCCGACGAGAACGGGCGGGCTGGGAAGCGCTTCTGCCACAGCGGTGACATCGGCTGCGAATGCCGGGTGCCCATAATCCCCGCGTGGGCACCAGTCGCTCTCGCCGTGCCCCCGAAGGTCGAGGCTGATGGCGCGCCAGCCCTCGTCGGCCAGGGTGGCAGCGGTGGCAGCCCAGGCGTGTCGGGTCTGCCCCCCCCCGTGGAGAAGCAGAACCGGTTCGTCGTTGACGTTGCCCCAGGCTTCGGCTCGTAGGGTGAGGCCGTCGGGGCTCTTGAAGGCGATTTCTTCGCTCATGGTCGGGCTTTCATTTATTTTTTTTGAGAATGAACTTGGGGTCGGTTTCTGGGGGTTGCCGGGGGGTGGGCACTCTGAGGCCTAGAGGACCGCTCTGACCAGTTCTGATGCGTTGAGCTCGGTGTAGAGAGCTTCGAGTTGTTCGCGTCGTTGAGCCGTGAAGTGGAAGGTATAGGACACGTAGCGTCCCTCCCGGCTCTTCCGGGTCTCCACCCGAGATCCGTCGAGGTCGGGCACGTGGCGCCCTACGATGCTGAAGGCCTCGGATTGAAACTCAGAACCCGTCACCCCCATGACCTTCAGCGGGTATTCGCAGGGGAATTTGAGCGGACTTTCCGTTTCAGGAGAGGGTGGCTCTTCGAAGTCGGCCATGGGAGAGTTCCTCAGCGAGTCCTAGCTAAACCCTGTAGTGGGCCCCGTGTTTGATTCTGTCCGCATTGATGTCCTTGAGATCCAGGGTCGCCTCCGCGGCAACTTCTGCTCCAGCGACCTCGTCGCTTTCCGCGTTGAGTTCATCCATGTCAACCCATTGTGCGTAGGTCGAGCGGGTTCGATCGGTGATGATGCCGGCCTTGAGGAGAGTCTTGATAAGCACCCGAAAGATATTCGTGCTGTTCGTCATGTCCTTGCGTCGATCTTCCTCGCTGAAGGCCTCGAGAACGGCGCTTCGTACCCACTGCCAATCCAATCCAAACTCCTGGTAGATCTCCTGCTTCTGTTCGGAGTTGACGAGGTTGAAGAGGAGAACTTCGAAGCATTCGGCGGCCCAGGTTTCGACGTGTTCGTGTTCTTCTTCGGTGAGCTTGGGGATGGTTCGGTCGGACCAGATCTTTCCGAATTTGTGGTGAGCTGCTTCGTCGGTCATGGTGAAGCGGATCAGTTGGCGCAGAACGGGGTCCCGGGTATCGCGCTGGAGTGTCGCGAACGCCCCCATGGCCAAGCCTTCGACCAGGAGTTGCATGCCCACGAGTTTCTTATAGACGGCATCCGATTGGACGATCTGGCTTAGGAGTGAGCGGAGGGTCTGCCCCGACGCCAAGGGGGTACCCCAGCGGGTGGAGATATAATTGGAGAAGCCCGTGACGTGGCGGGCTTCTTCCCGAGCTTGGTTCGCCGCGTATTCCTGGGCTCCGGGATCCCGGAGCACCGAGGTCAGGCTGGCGGAGAGGGAGAGGGCTCCTTGCTCGCCGTGCAGGATACTCGACAGGATGAAACGCGTGCTCTGGTTTGCGAGGCGAATCTTCTCGGGCTCGTCGAGTTTATCGGCGACGGCCGTTTGCAGTTCAATGCAGAACTCTCGGGGCATGATCGTCTCTTCGGCGAGATTGAAGGGCTCGCTCTTGAAGTCGACGTAGCGAGGGTCCTGGGGATCCCAGAAATGCTCTTCTGTTGCCGAGATGATCGAATCGAAAGCATCCGAGCGATCTGCGTATCGATCTACCTCGACCAGGGCTTCGAAATTGTCCCGATCGACGGTGTTGTAGATGGGGTCGTAGTTGATGATACGTTCGGTCATGGCTCTCTCCTGCGATCTATTCGGGATCGTTGTGGTTCGGGTGGGTACCGTGGAGTTGAATCTGGGTGAGGGTTTCGATGACAACCTCGCGCGAGGCCCGGTCGGTGTCCTCCGCCCACCAGGCAACGACGCGCGCCCACATTCCGATCAACGCCTGGCCAAAGACCTCGGGGTCGATCTCGGCCGGCATGCTGCCCTCGTGGATGAGGCTCTTCCGGACGGCGGACGCTCTGCTCGCCATGTGTTGCAAGACATCGCTCTGCACGGTGGTCGCGTCGGTCTCCCGGCTGAAGAGGATCCGGATCAGCTCGCGGTTTTCGGCCGCAAAACCGACCAGGGCCGAAGCCCTTTGGCGCACTTCCTGCCGGTGGTCCGCGCCCGCGTCGGCCGCGCTCTCGAGGCTTTTCATCAACTCTCGGAGTGCTTCGTCGGTGATCTCTCGGAAGAGGGCGGCCTTGTCGCTGAAATGGTTGTAGAAGGTCCCGGCGGCGACCCCGGCGTGGGCGGCGATGTCGTGACTCGTGACCCGATGCAGGCCGTTCTCGGCGAAGAGCGTCCGGCCGCTCTCGAGCAGTCGCGTCCGGGTGGCTGCTCGCGCACGCTCGCCCGCGGTCGTGCGCGACGAGGGCTTCGGAGCGGAGGAGTTTTGGCTCGGATTGACAGACATGTCAGTTGGTGACGATACCGTCAATGCTCGGGAGCGGCAAGCCGCTGGCCGTCCCGGGGCGGTCGGGATCGGTTAGGGTCCGGCGGGTATTTTCGTGCGGGGCCGCCAGGCCCGTGGCGGGAGGAGAGGGCACTTGGGGGCGATTCGAACGGCGGCGCGGGCGCTGATCTTCCGGGACGGACGGCTGCTTCTGGCCCGCTGCCGGGATGCCGACGGGGACTGGTATATGGCCCCGGGAGGCGGTCAGCACGAGGGCGAGAGCCTGCCCGAGACTCTGGTTCGGGAGTGCCGGGAGGAGCTTGGCGCCGAGATCGAGGTGGTGGGCCTGCGCTTCGTGCGCGATTACATCGTCGCTCACCACGCCTTTTCCTATCTCGACGAGGCGGCGCACCAGCTCGAGGTCTTCTTCGAGTGCCGGGTCTCTGAGGATTACGAGGCCGGCTTGGGGACGGAGCCCGATGCTCGCCAGGTCGGCGTGGTCTGGGCCGATCACGAGATGTTGGCTCAAGCCCGGGTTTACCCCGCCCAGCTCAAGCGCTTGACCCGGCCCGAGGGCCGATCCGAGTGGCCTCTTTATTGGGGTGAAGGTGAAGCGGGCGAAGGCGACTAGCCGGGAGAGCGGGAGCTTGGCCGGCCGATCACAGCGCCTTTTCCATGCGGTCGAGGACCGAGGCGAGGATTTCGCGAGAAGTGGCGAAGTTGAGCCGGGTAAACTGTTCGAAGCCCGAGCCGAAGTTGCCTCCCTCGGAGAGCGCCACCTTTCCGCGCTCGAGGAAGCGTCGGGTCGGGGATCCCTGCCAGCCCAATTCGCCGCAGTCCAGCCAGGCCAGGTAGGTGCCCTGGCAGGGTGCCCAGCTGATCTTGGGGAATCGCTCGGCCAATTCCCGGGTGAGGAAATTCCGATTGCCCTCGAGGTAGGCCACGGCCTGGTCGAGCCATTCCTGGCCCTCTCGCCAGGCGGAGATCGTGGCGTAGAGACCGGACATCCCCATCCCCCCTCGAATATGCTGGGGGAGTTGGCTGTCGAAGCGCTTGCGCAGAGCCGGGCTTCCGAAGTGGGCCACCGAACAGCGCAGGCCGGCGATATTGAAGGATTTGCTGGCGGAGTTGAGGGTGAGGGTGCGGGCGGCGACCTCGGGCCCCAACGAACCGAAGGGGATGTGGACTCGGCCATCGAAGGTCAGGTCGGAGTGGATTTCGTCCGCGACCACCACGAGGTCGTGGGCGAGCACAATCTCGGCCAAGCGCTCGAGTTCCTGCCGGGTGAGGACTCGTCCCGAGGGGTTATGGGGATTGCAGAGGAGGAAGGCCCGGGTGTTCGGGGCAATGGCCGCTTCCAGGCTCTCGAAATCGATTTCCCAGCCGTCGCTCCCCCGGATCAATCGGTTTTCCACCAATTGCCGGCCGGTTTTTTCCACGGCGTCGAGGAAGGGCGGGTAGATGGGGGTTTGGACGATGGCGCCTTCGCCCGGTTCGGTGAGGCTTCCCAGGGCAAGGTAGAGACCCTGGACGACTTCGCTCAGGACCGTGACATCCCCGGGATCGACCGCCCATCCGAAGCGTTCCCCCATTCGGTCGGCGAAGGCCTCGCGAATACCGGTCTTGTCCGGTGAGATGGGATAGCCCGTATCCCATTTTTCAAGGGCCTCCTGGAGAGTCTCTTGGATCGGCGGCGCCAGCGGGAAATCCATTTCGGCCACCCAGGCCGGCAGAATATCCGCCGGGTAGGTGTGCCACTTTTCGCTCTTGCGCTTGCGCAGGATTTCGATGTCCAGAGTGTCGAAGCCAGCTTGGGGCATGGGTATTTCCTCGTGGGAAAGAGTGGGCTGTGTTCTGGGGAGTGTGGGCCCGGGTCGATCATAGCCGATCACTCAGGCTCGTTAGAGAGACCCGGAAGGCGAGGCTAGGGGCGGGATGCTAATAAATCTCCGCCGCCGGTCTCCACGGTGGCGACTCCCGGGTGGGGATCATCGCAGCGTCGGGGGACAGGGGGGCCAAGCTCCCGGATGCCCAACTCTTCGAGATACACGCGGGAGGCTGCATTTCGGCTCAGGAATGCGAGGCGCCGCTTTTCGAGGGAGAGTTCGAGGAAGAGATAGGAGCAAGGCATGGCGGGAGCGTCCTACGACGTGGTGGTAATCGGTGGTGGCCCTGGCGGGTACCCCGCCGCGATTCGTGCGCGCCAGCTCGGCCTGAGCGTTGCTCTCGTCGAGAGAGAACACCTCGGTGGGATTTGCCTGAACTGGGGCTGCATTCCGACCAAGGCCCTGC
>JAQWRT010000045.1 GCA_029243605.1 Myxococcota bacterium | reverse complement strand
CGGGGGGGGGCTTTTGGGGGGGGGGGGGGCGTGTGGGGGGGGGGGGCGGGGGGCGAGACCCGCCGAGAGGGGCGCTCCCCCCTCTCGGCTCGGTCTCCAGCCCGGTCCGAACGCCCGCAGCGGCGCTTCCGCCGGCTCGGGGGGGGTGGACTCAGGGCCAATCGGTCCCGGCGGGCTGGGGGGCGGTTTCGAATTGCCCGGCGAGTTGCGGCCCCCAGGTCGCTGTCGACCGGCGGACCTTCTGGTGAACGGGTTCGGAGTGACCCTGCAGGGGAATCGTGGTGATCGCGACCTTCATTTCCGCGGCCATGTCGCCCGCGGTCTCCTGGGCGAGCTGGATCCGCATTCGTTCGGCCACCCGCTGGCCGTCCAAGGCTCCGGCCCAGATCGCCGATTCGGGTTCGAGGGCGGCGGTCATTTCGGCTCTCATCTCCGAGTGGAGCGAGGTGCGAGCGGTCTCGACCAGTTCGGCGGGGCTCTCGGACACCACCCAGGCCATGGGCTCGGGGGGTTCTTGGGGTCCGGCGTCGGCGAAGCTCGAGGTCGCCACCAGGGCGGCGAGAACGGATCCGGCGGTGAGTTTAAGCGAGTGGGTGATCGTTTTTGAGTTAGGCATTTGAGGACTCCTGGGTTCTGGGTTCGTGAATTTCAGGCCTTCGAGGCTCTTTGCTCTCGTTGACCATGGGGGTAGAGTCGGCAAGAGCGGGGCGGGTGGCTGTGAAGCAGCTCACAAGCCGGACAAATCCGGGGCAGATACCCCGGGGTGACGGACCGTCGAGGCCCGCTTTCGCGCCTCCGGAGCCCAAGGGGTCACCGTGCGCGACTGGGGGGGGTAAGATTGAGCGGGGCCGCGGTTGGCTCCCCGGGTGTCGGGAGGGAGACCATGGGAGATAGACGCAAGATCCTCTTCTCCTTTTTTGCCGCCCTGGTGGTGGCTGGCCTGACCCTGCTCCTCGGAGCTGAGGGGTGGTTTCAGCGGGCCGATCTGCTCCTCTGGGATCAATACCTTCAGCGGGGAGATCGCTTCAGCGAGTCGGATATCGTGCTCCTCGAGGTGACAGAGAACGATATTCGGGCCGAGGGGCATTGGCCGCTCAGCGATCGCCGGCTGGCCGAGGCGCTTCGCGCGTTGGTCGCCGCGGAGGTGCGCACCATCGGCCTCGATCTCTACCGGGACCTGCCCGTTTCCCCCGGAGTCGAACTCCTCGAAAACGCTCTGGCCAGCGAGCCTCGGATTATCGCGGTCAAGAAATTCGGAGATCCCGAGCTCGAAGGGATACCCGGCCCCCAGGCCCTCGAGGTGTCGGGTCGCCTGGGGTTCAACGATCTCCTGCCCGACGAGGTGGGAGAATCTATTCGTCGAACCGCTCTCTATATGACGGATGTCCAGGGGCCCCAGACGTCTTTCGCCATGCTCCTCGCCCAACACGCTCTGGCCGCCGAAGGGATCTTTCCGGGCCCGGATCCAGAGAATGCCGACTGGCTAAGCCTCGGGGCCTCTCCGCTTCCGCCCCTCTCTTCGCATTATGGCGGCTACCGGGATCTCGATGCACGGGGCTATCAGATCATGATGGATTACGGCGCTGGGGCTTTCGAGAGAATTTCCCTCTCGGAGCTGCTGTCCGGGGATCTTCCGCCTTCGACCCTGCGCGATCGCATCGTGATTCTGGGAGCCAGCGCGAAGAGTTTGCGAGACGAGTTGCCGATCCCCCTGGGCGGCCGACTTGCGGGAATGAGCATTCATGCCCACGTGGTCGACCAGTTGATGCGGATGGCCCGGGGCCTGAGCGCTCCCCGGCAGGCGTTGGGGGACTGGGCTGAAGGGGGTCTCGTATTGGTCGTCAGCCTCCTTGGGGCACTGCTCGGGGTGGGGAGCGCCGGTCGGTCGATGCTCGGGGTGGTCTCGCTCAGCGGCGCCGTTCTGGCGGGCTTGCTCGCTCTGTTGGGGCTCGGCTATTTGGCTTTTCAGGCGGGGCTCTGGGTCCCGGTTGCCCCGCCCATGGTGGCCTGGCTCGGTTCGGCGGGCTTGCTCACCGCCTGGGTTTCGAGTCGAGAAACCGCTCAGCGCGAGGAGTTGATGCGAATTTTTGCCCGGCACGTCTCGTTGGATGTGGCCGAGGAGATCTGGCAGAACCGGGATGCGTTCCTAGCGGACGGTCGCCCCCGGCCCCAACGCCTGATGGCGACGGTGCTCTTCGTCGATCTGCGCGGGTACACCGCGCGTGCCGAAACCATGGATCCGGTTCTGCTGATGGAATGGGTGGGGCAGTTCATGGAGCGGATGGCCGACGAGATCTCGCGTCACGGCGGGGTGGTCGATGACTATTTCGGGGATGGCATCAAGGCAGATTTCGGTGTTCCCGTCCCCCGACGGAATGAGAAGGAAGTCGATCAGGACGCGCGGAGTGCGGTGGATGCAGCCCTGGCCATGGCCCAGGCCCTGGGAGAATTGAACGCGGACTACCGCCGCCGAGGCTTGCCCGAATGCGGTATGCGGATCGGTATCCACACGGGTTCGGTGGTGGCCGGGAGCCTGGGCGCCGCCGAACGCCTCAAATACACCGTGGTCGGGGATGTGGTGGTGACAGCCCAAAGGCTGGAGGCGACGGATGCCGTGCCCCACGATTTCGAACGTGAGCCCTGCCGTATTCTGGCCAGCGAGGACACCTGCGCTCGCCTCGGTGACGGGGTCGATAGTGAGCCCCTCGAACCCATTGCCCTGAAGGGGCGTCAGGAGCCGGTGAGCCTGCGGCGGATCCGTAGCCGTGATCGGGCTGTGGGCTAGATCACTTCGGCCCTTGGGCGAAAAGTCTATTTATGGGTTCCCGGGGAGGCGAGAGGGTGCCGCACTCGGCAGTGAAACCAGCAGAAAGAGGAATTCTTCATGTCAGTCATTATTCGCGGCCTCTTCCTGGCGGCTTTCTTTCTGGGCCAACTGCCCATGGCCCAGGCCTTCGAGGAGCGAGCCCCCGTCCAGCTCGCCGCCCTGGCCAACGAGAGTTCTTCCCCGCCGGTTAAAGGCGACCCAGGGACTCGCCCCAAGGAGACAGAGCGGGCACCGATCGTCTGGAAGCCGCGGGTTGCGGGGGCTCCGGGAGGCCGGGTGGGTGGTGCGGTGAGAGGCAGTAGCGATTTGGCGACCCCGCTGGTGCTTGCCCCGGGAAACCCGGGCTTGACGGTGCAGGCGGCGCCTTCGCTGTTCTGGCATATCGACGACGCGGCCCCCGACGGCGTAAAAGTCTTTTTTACCCTGATCGACGAGAAGGGTGAAATTCCCCTGGTCGAGACCGAACTCGAGCCCCCGATCCAGGCGGGGATTCAGCGGATTCGCTTGGCTTCCTACGGAGTCGAGTTGCGTTTGGGGGAGTCCTACACGTGGTCCATCGCGTTGGTTCCCGACATGGACAACCGTGCCCGAGATCGCGTGAGCCAGGGCTTCGTCGAACGCGTTGCGGATAACGGCGACGTCTCCCAGGAAGCCCGGGGCCTTGCAGCCGAAGGGCTCTGGTACGACGCCCTGGAGCTTCTCGCGGATGAAGTGGAAGCCAACCCCGGCGACCCCGATGCTCTGGGCAGGAGACGATCCCTGCTGACCCAGGCAGGAGTGGTGATCGGGGCCGAGTAAGCCCCAGCCTATACGCCCTCGTAGCTTCCGAGTCGTTCTATTTCTTCGGGTCGATCGAGCACCACGCAGCCTCGGTCGACGTGGATAAGCCCTTCCTTTGTCCACGTCCGAAATTGCTTGTTGATGCTTTCCCGGGTCGCGCCTACCAGGTCGCCCCACTCTTCCTGGGAGAGCCGCAGCTTGATCCGCAGGCCGTCCTCTTGTGGGCTGCCGTAGCTGTGCGCCAGAGCGGTCAATTTCTTGGCGAGCCGGTAGGGGAGTTTGAGAAATTGCATATCGCTGAGCAGTTCGCTGAGTTGGGAGACGCGCTGGGCGAGGACCCGTGCGAGCTTCAGGCCGGCCGTGGGGTGGGCCTGGAGAAAGGTGAGAAGATCGCGCTGGTGCAAGGAGAGGAGTTCGGAGACCTCGATCGCGCGAACCGTGGCACTCCGGGGCACTTCGTTCAGGATCGCCAGTTCCCCGACCACTTCGCCGGGCCCCAGAATGTTGAAGACGATCTCGTTGCCCTCGGAGGAGGTGGTCAGCACCTTGAGGCGCCCACGGGCCACGACGTAGAGCCGGGAGCCCTGGCTGCCCTGGTGAAAAAGTTCTTCCCGACCATTGAGGCTCACGAAGCTCACTGCCGAGGCCAGGGTGTCGATCTCTTGATCGTCGAGTTCCTTGAAGAGGAAGGAGGATCGAAGAAGTCGGCTTTTGTCGGGGTGGCTGATAGATGCCATGCCGAGAGCATACTTCGATGCCGAGAGACGGAAAGCGGGTGCCGCTCCTAGTACCCTTGGGGCAGGGCGGAGTCGGCTCTATTCCCCCGACCCGGGCCGGCGATGCAGCGGCCCCTTGGGAAGGCTCCCGTCGGTATCGGTGAATCCGTAGAGATCGGCGAGGTCCCGCGAGGTCAAGGCTTCACCGCTTCGGGTGAGAACCTCGGGGTCACCGGCCAGGGCGGCCACGGCACGCCCGGTGAAGCGGAGGGATTCGGCCCCCGTGAAGTCGAGCCCGGGGATCGCGTCCCGGGCCCCAGCGTTTCTTTCGGTCAGGACCAGTCCGGGCCAGAGAGAAATCACCGCGATTCCGTGGGGTTGAAGCTCGTGGGCCGCATCCCGGGTAAAGCGATCCAGTGCGGCTTTTCCCACTCCGTAGGCGACATGCCATGCGTATTCCGCCGCGCCCGAGGAGCTGATATTCGCGATCAGGCCCGAGCCCTGGGGAATCATCAGGGGCGCGGCGAAGTGGCTGGCCGCGTAGGCCGAGCGCGTCCCGATATTGATCATGTCGTCCCAGTTCGAGAGGGGCACCTCCCAGAAATTCTTGCCCGAGGTGAGTTCAGGGGGGATCAGGAAGGCGTTGTTCACCAGAATGTCCAGGTGTCCCGCTTCCTTCCCGACCCTCTGGAAAAGCGCGGCGACCGCATCGTCCTCTCGGTGATCACAGGCCACGGGAATACCTCGACCTCCGGCCGCAGTGACTTCCCGAGCGGTGGCGTCGATGCTGCCCGGGAGCTTTCCCCCCGCGCCCTCGGTGCTTCGTCCTGTGACGTAGACCGTTGCTCCGGCGGCTCCCAACTCGATGGCACAGCCCCGGCCGATTCCCCGGCTCCCGCCGGTGACCACGGCGATTCGACCCTTCAGGTCTGACATCGCTTCAACTCTCCTTGGCAATCATCGAGGCGGCTTCGGCAATTCGGGTGTCGGCGAAGAAGTCGGGGTTCACGCTGGTATAGAAACGGATCGGGTTAGTCATGACGAAATCCCGAAAGCCTTCTTCATCGACGAGTCCCTTTTCGACGAGCTCGTAGGCTTCTTCGAGAATGCCCGACATCTCTGGAACATCCCAGTGACCCATATCCGAGCTGAACATCGCGCGAAGCTGAGCCCCCATAGGATTGATCCGGGAGTCGAAAGCCCAGGCCACCATGCCGTCGTCGGCCTCGCAACCAAAGTAGAAACGCGGGATAAAGAGATCCCGAATATCCTCTTTTCGAGTGATTTCGCAGGCTGCGTACTCGTCGGTCAAAGGAGGGACGGGCTCGAGTTTCTTGAAGGAGTCGGCGATCGCTGGCCCGTTGCGCGTCATGCGCTCGTTGCCGTAGCGGTCGAAGAGTTCGAGGAGTAACTCACCGTCGATCCGAGCCGGGTCAAGCTCATGAATGCTCGCAGCGTTCCGTTTTTCCCAGTGGGAGACGAGTCCGGCGTAGAGTTCACAGGCCCACGAGACGCCGCCCTCGAGCATTCCGAACGAGAGTTCGGGAAAGCGCCGGGTTACGCCACCGAGAAAGAGACCTCGGCAGAGCGCTTCCATACTGGCTCCGAAAGAGCCGATATGATTGGCGACGTAGCTGGAAATCGAACGCCGGCTCCCCCACCCCATGCCCGGCGTGTGGGATGCGGGGGCGACCTTCAACTCGACGCATTTGGCCCAGAATGGGTCGTAATCGTAGGCGCTGTCCAGGCCCAGGCAGTCGATTCTCTCACCGGAGCCCGAGCCCCAATTGGGCATTCCCTTTCCGCCGCTGACTTCGTCCTCGCCAATGGGGCGATGAATCAAGCCGTTGATCATGATGGCCTTGAGCCCGAGTTCGTTGACGGCGTACTCAACCTCGGCGATGGCCTCTTCCGGGGTGTGCATGGGGATCATCGCCACCGGTGTCATGCGATCCCGGTGGCCACCGTAGAGCTCCGCGTGGTAGACGTTGAGTGCTCGACAGGCGATTTGGCGGAGCTCGTCCTCGCGAATGGCGGGTGTTGTGAGGGTGCGGCTCGGGTAAAGGACGGCAAAGTCGATCCCGAAGTCATCGAGGCGTTCGGCGAGGAGTCCAGGCAGGTGGGCGGTCGCTCGATCGAGGGTGTTGGCCGCTGGGAGGGTCCACCAGGGCGGGCGCGTTACCCATCCCGACCGTCGTTGCTCGGCGCTCAGGGCTCCCCAGGGTCTGAGAACAGTGTCGTCGTAGTCGAGCCCGCCGGCAGCCTCGAAGCGGGCGGCCAGCTCAGAACCCCCCAGGTTCTTGACGTAGTCGAGGAAGAACTCCTTCATAACGGGTGCGGTTTCGATCCAGTGGCCGTCGGCGTCCACCACGGGGTGGCCGAGTTGCGAGCGAATTCGGGCTGAGCGCGTGGCGCGACTTCCGATTGGAGCCTTGGTCATGATTTATTCGCTCCGAGAGCTGCGCGCCGAATGGCGTCTGGGTCGTGGTGATGGCGAGCGCGCTGGACTTCCTTTTCGACCGCGGGAAGGATGGCTTCGATGGCCGAGCGGTCGACCGACGAAGCGATATCCCCTGCGCCCGCGCGCGTGAGCATGTTGGGAAGGTGCGACCGAATCCTTTCGATCGCCCAGGTCGCGGGATCGCCCTGGGCATCGGGGTCGATATGAACCATCTGGTTACTGCGTGCCTGCCAGTTGACGTAGTGGTAGTGGGGGTCCTCGTCGAAGCAGTCGAAGCGGATCAATTCGAGCCGACGGTCTCCGAGACCGCCGAAGACGTGGAGGGAAACCCCGGAGTCGTTGAAGTGGAGCCCGCCGGAGGCGCTCCCAGAGGCCGCTTCCATGGCGCTGGCCCCTGCGATGGCATCGTCGAGGAGCCGGTACTCGACGCCGATGGCGATGACTCCCGCCTCGAAGAGGGTGGTGTGGGCTTCCACCGGAGGGATGGGCATCTGGTCGTAGTGGGTGACTCCTCGCGCGTCGCTCATCAGGGCGTCCTCGATGGTTGATTACGGGATCTCATTTTCATGGTCGAATTTTAAAAATTCTCTTTCAGAGCCCGAGCACTTTTTCGGCATTCTCGCGTAGGAATTTCGGCCAGACGTGATCGCGAAAGGGAACATTCGGCATGTCGGCAAAGATTCGTTCGAGGGAGAGGCCCATGGGGAAATAGCCGGCATAGAGGATCCGGTCGGCACCCCGGGTATTCGCATAGTCGACGATGGCCTTCGGGTAATAGCGGGGGGCGAATGCGCTGGTTGAGTAATAGAGGTTTGGCCACTTGAGCATCAGCTTGACGGCAAGCTCGGTCCACGGCTCCGCGCCGTGGCGCATCACAAATTTGAGATCGGGAAAAAACCACATGACCTCGTCGATCAATTCGACATGTTGGCATGCCATGGGGATACGGGGTCCGGGAACGCCGACACAGACGAATATGGGGATATCGAGTTCGCAGCATTTGGCGTAGATCGGGTAGAAGCGCTTGTCATTGATCGGCACCTGGGGGACGCAGCCAGCAGGGAAGGCGCCCACTGCTTTCAGGTCAAACTCCTCGTGAAGCCGGACAATATTACGAACATCCTCCATGCCGTTATTGGGCTCTGTTCCACACGAAGCGAGGAATCGGTCGGGATGTTGGCGAAGAGCGCTCTGGGCGACGTCATCGCTGAGGGAGACCCCGATCAGAGCCTTCTCGATATTGTATTTGTCCATCTCATCCAGGGTGTACTTGATGCGATCTCCCAGGCTCGAGAATTGAGGGACGTCTTTAAACATGTACTCGACAGGGAAGTCGAAGCTCTCGAGACTTTGCTTGTCGCGAAAGAGCGGTCGCATGAAGTCATAGCTTCGCTTGGCATCCTCGCTCGGGATTCCCAGCATCAGATCGATGATGGGGATATCGCTGGGCATGACGCTTGCTGGACTCTTCTCGGACATGGCAGATCAGTCTCCTGGATCTCGGTTGAGGATCGGGTTCAATGGGCTCGTACTGCGTCGTCTATGAAGCGCACCGCGGCCTCGATGATCGCGGGTGTCAGGGGGAACCGGGGGTCGTTTGCATAGGCGCGGCGAGAGTAATCGGATTGAAGCTGACAGATCAGATCGGCTGCCGACCGGATATCGAGGTCTGCCTTGAATTCTCCCGTCTCCACCCCCGCCTGGAGAATCGAGGCGACGAGATCGCGATGCGGCTCAATGCGATCCGAACTGGCGGTCTGGATGCGTTGGAGCTGGAGCGCAGGGTCCCTGGAGAGAAGGGCGGGCAGCAGGGGGTTGGTGCGGCAGAAATCCACGGAGCGGCGGAACATGCCCTCGAGGGCTTCGCTGGGTTCTTCGTCCCGGGGAACCATGGCTCGCACCCAGTCGCCGACGAGGTCCTTGAGCACCACCCGGAAGAGGTGCTCCTTGTTGCGAAAGAACTGGTAGAGGAGTCCGTTCGAGACCCCGGCCTGGACCGCGATCCGGGCGACCGTGGCCCCGGCGTACCCCTCCTCGCCGAAACAAGCCCGAGCGGC
Source organism: Myxococcota bacterium (assembly GCA_029243605.1). Lineage (GTDB taxonomy): Bacteria > Myxococcota_A > UBA9160 > UBA9160 > UBA4427 > JAZXM01. The sequence goes on along the minus strand of JAQWRT010000045.1, from coordinate 141,787 downwards.
TTGCAGGATCTGAGCCCTTCGCCGCCGGCTTTCGTCTTGCCGGGCGTCGGGGCGGGGATCGTTGGTTTTCCCTGGGGAGTCGGTCAATTCGGGGGTCATGGGGTTTTGAATATTTTATATCAGATATTCATTGAAGTTCACCCCAGAAATCTCCACCCTGGGTGGGTGGACCAATGACGCCTATCCGGGCGGCCAGGGAGCAAAAGAATGCACGAACTCGGTTTTTCCGCCTTCGATGCGGACCATCACTATTACGAGGCCGAGGATGCGTTCATCCGCCACGTGGACCGGCGCATGCAGTCTCGATGCATGCAGTGGGCCGAGGTGGAGGGACGCAAGCGATTGATGGTGGGAGGGAAGATCAATCGCTTCATCCCCAACCCGACATTCGATCCCGTCGCCGCGCCGGGCTGTCTCGACGATTTTTTTAGGGGCCGAAATCCCGAAGGAAAGAGTATGCGCGAGCTTTTCGGCCGCCTGGAGCCGATCAGTCCGGCCTATCGCGACCGCGATGTGCGTCTGGAGCAATTGGATGCCCAGGGGCTGGGGGGTGCGTTTCTCTTTCCGACTCTGGGCGTGGGAATGCAGGAGAGCATGCGCCACGATCCCGAGGCCGCGTGTGCGGCTTTCTCGGGTTTCAACCGCTGGCTCGAGGAGGATTGGGGCTTTGCCTACGGCGATCGTCTCTTCGCGGCCCCCTATCTGAGCTTGATGGATCCGGATTGGGCGCGGGCGGAAGCCGACCGCCTGATTGAGAGAGGGGCTCGCTTGATCTCCATGGTGCCCGGGCCGGTGCCGCTGGGAGATGCCAGCCGTTCTCTGGCCGACCCCAGCTACGACGCCGTCTGGGCGAGGATTAATGAGGCGGGGGTCACGGTAGCTTTCCACGCCGGAGATGCGGGCTACCGAGCCTTTACGGCCGAGGCGTGGGGGGGCACCCGGGAGTTTCGCGCCTTTGAGTACGACGCCCTACTGGGCTGCCTTTCGCCCGAGCCGATTCACGACACCTTTGCCGCCCTGATTTGCCACGGCCTATTCGACCGTCACCCCCGGCTGCGAATCGCGAGCATCGAGTGCGGCAGCACCTGGGTGGCCTCGCTTGTTCGCAAACTCAAGAAGTCCTACGGCCAACTGCCGGGTGCCTACAAGCGCGACCCGGTCGAGGCGTTGCGGTCTCATTGTTGGGTGGCGCCGTATTACGAGGACGATATCAATCTGCTTCGTGACCAGATTGGCGCGGAAAGCATTCTCTTCGGTTCGGATTTTCCCCACGCCGAGGGTCTGGCTGATCCGCTCTCCTTCGTCGATGAACTCGCCGATTTCTCGTCCGACGAAATCCGCATGATCATGGGGGAGAACGGTCGTTCCCTGGTTCAACCCGTCTAGGCGCCTCTCTCGGACTCATTGCGCCGCTCGAGCGGACGCAACGAAACCAGGGACCCGAGCTATGGCCCGGATCCCTGGGACGGGTGCGCTGGAATCCTGCATGCCCGAGGGTTCGGGCCAGGAATTCTCAGAGTGCTTCGAGGATGGCCTCGGCGCTGCTGACCTCGAATTTCATGGGCTCTTCTACGGCGAGCTTGGTCACGACGCCGTCCTCGACGATGGCGGCATAGCGCTGGGATCGAAGGCCGAAACCAATTCCCGAGCCGTCGAAATCCAGGCCGATCGCCTTGGAGAGGTCGCCGTTTCCGTCTGCGATCATGGTGACCGCCTCGCCGGCACCGCTATCGCGTCCCCAGGCGCCCATGACGAAGGCGTCGTTGACGGAAACGCAGAGGATATCGTCGACTCCTCGTGCCCGGATCGCGTCGGCATGCTCGATATAGCCGGGCAGATGTTGTTCCGAGCAGGTCGGGGTGAACGCGCCCGGAACTGCAAAGACGACAACCTTTTTGCCTCCGAAGAGTTCCTCGGTGGTAATGTTCTTCATGTCGCTGGTCTTGACCGTAACATCGGGGATCTTTTCCCCTTCTTTGATGGGCATGGCGCTACTCCTCGCATGTGGTTGGGCAACGAGCCCAGGATCATAAATCCTAACCGATCCGGGCTCCGAGCAGGGCGGACCGAAATTTTTTCGAGGCATCTGCGGGCGGGCCGCGATTGCCTTCTTGAGGGGGGTATAATCCGGCCGAGTCGGTCACTCGGAGCAGGTAATTTCGCCTCCCGGGGCGGAAGAGTAAAACCCCCGAGAAAACATCCGAGATAATAAGGAGATATTCATGCAACCCCTGCGCGGGCTTCGCGTGGTCGATCTGGCCGATGAAAATGGCGAACTCTGCGGGCGCCTGCTCGCTGACCTCGGGGCGGAGGTCATTCGAGTCGAGCCGCCCGGGGGAGCCGTCTCTCGGGATCTTCCTCCCTTTGCCCCGGATGGGCGCACGAGTCTCTATTTCGGTTTTCGGAACCTGGGCAAGCGAAGCCGCGTCATCGATCTTGAGAGCCCCGATGGCCGCAGCGCCTTCGAGGCCCTTCTCGCCGAGGCCGATATCTTGATCGAGTCGAATCAGCCGGGGCGGCTGGCCGAGTTGGGTCTTGGAGCAACGGATCTCCTGGAGCGGCATCCGCATCTCGTGGTCACCTCGATCAGCGATTTCGGGCAGGACGGTCCCTATGCCGGCTACCAATCCACCAACATGGTGGCGGTGGCCATGGGGGGGATGATGTACCGGGCGGGGATTCCCGAAAAACCGCCGGTGATGATTCCTGGAAGCTTTGCCTATGACGTGGCCTCGGGATCGGCGGCCTACGCGACCCTTCTCGCTTTTTGGAAGCGTCTCCAGACAGGCCGTGGCCAGCACATCGACGTCTCTGCCATGGACGCGGTGGCCAATCTCTCGGACTGGTCGCTTCCGAATTTTTCGCTCAACCCCACGGTTGGAACCCGGATGGGATCGGGGATCTATACGCTCTATCGCTGTGCCGACGGGTATGTGCGAATGATCGTTCTGGTACTCCGGCACTGGCGGGCCCTGGTGGAATGGGTCGGGAGCCCCGAGGAGTTGATGAATCCGGACTACGATCAGTTCATCAACCGACTCGTCGCCCTGGACCAGATCGTGCCGGTGCTCGAAGGCTTTTTTCGGGACAAGAATAAAGTTGAGATCGCTCGGGAAGCCCAGAAACGGGGAATTCCCGCGACCCCGCTCTTGCATCCGGGCGAGGTTCTCGGCAATGAGCATGCTGTGGGCCGGGAAACCTTCGCATCGGTTTCCATCGGGTCGGGGTTTGAGGCGAAGGTCCCCTCGGGTTTTCTGACCATCGAGGGAGCGCGCGTCGGCCCCGTTGGGGGTGCTCCCGAGTTGGGTGAAGCCGGAGACGAGGGCTTCTCCCGACAAGAGGATCGCACCGCCTTCGAAGGGGTGTTCGCTTCCCCTTCTGGGGCCAGCCCGGACGGTTACCCACTACGCGGTCTACGGGTGATCGATTTTGGTGTGGGCGCCGTGGGCGTCGAAGCTGCGCGGCTTCTCGCTGAATACGGTGCCGACGTGATCAAGATCGAAACGAGCGACGCGCCAGACTTCATCCGCGTCATCATGAGCAGCTACATGAACCCCTCCTTCGCATCCTCCAACCGGACGAAACGGAGCTTCGGGGTCAACGTTAAGAACGAGAAGGGGCGGGAACTCGTTCGTCGCTTGGTGAAAGATGCCGATTTCCTGATCGAAAATAATGGGACTGGCGCGATTGAGCGAATGGGCTTTGGTCCGGACGATCTTCGGGAGCTGAATCCACGAATGATTTCCTTCTCGAGCCAATTGGTGGGGAGCTATGGCCCCTGGAAAGACTGGATCGGATACGGGCCCAACACGCATCCCGTGAGTGGCCTCCAATATCTTTGGAATTACCCCGAAGATGCCGACAGGCCAGCCGGGTCGACCGCGGTCTATCCTGATCATTTTGTCGGCAGAATCGGCGCGATGACTCTAATGGCTGGGCTGATCGCTCGGGAGCGGACCGGCCAGGGTTCTCACCACGACTCAGCGCAATTCGAGGTGGCGATCGGCTTGCTCGGCGATCTCTTCGCCCGGGAAAGTCTCGATCCGGGTAGCGTCGTGCCCGAGGGCAATGCGAGCACCCGAGGCGCGCCTTGGGGATGCTACCGCTGTGCAGACGATGAACAGGAAGAGTGGTGTGTCATCACGGTACGCGATGACGAGGAGTGGAGTCGCCTCAAGGAAGTCCTCGGTCATCCCGCCTGGTCAGAAGAGGTTTCTTATCATCGCGCCGATGGGCGAATGGCCGCGCGCAAGGCCATCGATGAAGGGGTGCAAGCCTGGACCCGACAGCGTTCGCCTAGGGAAGTGATGGAGGCGCTGCAGGCCGTCGGAGTACCCAGCGGAATTGTGGCGCATCCGGGCCACCATATGAGCGACCCCCAGATGATTCACAGGGATTATGCCAAGCCAGTCGAGCAGCAGGAATTGAGTACGGTCTTGCTTGAGGGCCCAGCTTTCCTGGGAAGTGATCTCCCCGAAGTGATTACCGAGCAGGCCCCGCTGATTGGAGAGCACACCCGGGAAGTGGCCTCGGAACTCCTGGGTCTTTCCCGGGAGGAGGTCGAGACCATGCTTGAGGAGGGGACCCTCGAAGACCCCCCGCCGGAATTCAGGCTGGTTTAGCATCCAGAAGCCGCTGGTTGCGCCCAGAGAGGTGGAGAGCCCTGGCGCATGAGGTTCTAGGGGAAAGCTGGGTCCTTTCGAATAAGGCTCCCCATCCTCCTCGACGGGCAGTATCCTTCAGGGCATTCGACCAACCCCGGGGTACTCCAGCATGCCGTTGGATGAATCGGAGAACGAGGCCCAGCGCGACAACGAGCGCGAGGGTCGGCTCGATGAGGCTGAGCGGTTCTCCCGCTCGAGCAACCTCTATGCGCTGCCGGTGCTTGTTGGCCTCGTGATCCTGCTGGTATCCCTGCTGGCGGCAACGACGATCCGGCGTTCTGAGGATCGGGCCCTTGAGTCCGCCGTCGATGCCGCCCTCGATAGCGTGACCACCGAAATCGAGCAGGGAGTCGATCGTCAACTCTACGGGCTGATCGTATTTGCGTGGAAATGGGATTGGCAGGGAGGCAGCATTCGCGAGAAGTGGGGCAAAGAGGCGAGGCAACTGATCGAGGATAGCCCCCGGCTTCGGGGAATTGTTTGGCTCGATCAAGACCACTCGATCCTGGTCGGGGAGCCCCCCGAAGCGGGAAAATTTTCCATCGAGGGGGAGAGCAGGCGGAGAGAGGTCCTCGCAGCCCTTTCACGAGCCGAGCAGGATCGGCGACTGGTTGGTGTTGTGACCGAGAACAGCGAAGGAGACAAAATTCTTCTGGTGCACCTTGTGCTCTCGCGCCAGGGAGTGGACCGGGGTTACGTGATCGGGTCGTATGGACTCGAGAGCCTACTCCTCGGTATCTTTGAGACCGGGGCCGGTGGTTTCCGGGTGGCGATTACTGATGAGGGAAGCCCTCTCTGGGCGAGTTCACCGGACTCGCTGCCGGATGTGCCCCATCGAAGTGCTTCTGCCTCGTCGTTTCAAATGGTGTGGGAGGTGACGGTCTCGCCGGGGGCCTCAGTGGTGGCGACCTATCGCACCTGGTTGCCCTTCTCCATTGGACTGGGAGGCGCTTTTGTCGGCCTGTTGACCGCACTCGCCCTCTTCATGGGGGTGGATAGTCGCCAGAAGGCGGGCCGAATGGAGCTGGTCAACCAGAGGCTGCGCAAAGAAATGACTCTGCGCGATCGCGCCGAGAGGGCGCGCGCGGAAACTGAAAGCGAGTTGGAGGAAACCCTGAACTCGCTTCCCGTCCATGTGTGGAGCGCTATGGTTACCCAAGAGGGCGAATACAAGCCGCGCCGGATGTCCGCGGTCCTGGGTCAAATTAGTGGTCGTCCCATGGAGTTCTTCGAGGACGGTTCCCCAGGCAAATGGCTCCAAATCGTCCATCCCGAAGATCGGGAGCGGCTTGCGGCGATCGTCGATGGAGTCATCGCGGGGATTGACGAACAAGCCGACTTCGAATACCGGTTGCTTCGCCCGGATGGGGCCATTCGTTATATGTCCGACAGCGTTCGGACAACGCGTCTCGAGGCTGGCCGGCGACTCGACGGCGTCAGCCGCGACGTGACCGAAATGAAGCATGGCGAAGAGGAACGGCTGCTTCTGGAAGTGCGTTTTCAGCGGGCTCAGAGGCTCGAAAGCCTCGGGGTTCTTGCCGGCGGGATAGCCCACGATTTCAATAACCTGCTCGTCGCCATGCTGGGTCATGCGCGGTTGGCCGAGAACGACCTATCGCCCCACTCGTCGGTTCGTCAGAATTTGAGGAGCGTCGTCAAAGCGGCCCGTCAGGCCGCGGAACTTTGCGGCCAAATGCTCGCCTACGCGGGAAGTGTTCCACTCGTGACCGAATTGATTGAGCTCGAGGAAGTCGTTCAGGAGATGGGCGATTTGCTCCGGGCTTCGATCCCCTCGTCGACCTTTATTCAGTACAGCTTCGACCAGGGCGTGCCGTTGGTGAAGGGAGACGCCAGTCAAATCCGACAGGTGGCACTGAACCTCATCACCAACGCCTCTGAAGCGATTGGCGAAAGGGGAGGTGAAATCACGTTGGTGGTCGAGTGCCTGCATTGCGATTCAGAAGGGCTGCGCGCGATGGAATTTTCCGAGGACTTGGTGTCCGGCCACTTCGTTGCGTTGACCGTGCGCGATACCGGTTCCGGGATGGATGAGGCCACGCGAAAGAAGATCTTTGAACCCTTCTATACGACAAAATTCACCGGTCGGGGTCTCGGCCTCGCTGCCGTGGTAGGAATCGTTCGCGCCCATGGTGGAGCGGTTAAGATCGAGAGCGAACTCGAGAAGGGCAGTGCAATCTCAGTGCTCTTTCCGGCCTCGGAGGAGGTCGGGGTGGGTTCGAAGCCCGGGGCAGGGACAGTCACCGTCGGCGAATGGAGAGGGCAGGGGAAAATTCTCCTTGTCGAAGACGAGGAGTCCGCCCGGGAGTTGGCTCGTATCGTTCTTGAAAGGGCGGGGTTGGAGGTCGTCGAGGCAGCCGATGGCCTCGGGGCCCTGGAAATTTTTGGGGCTGCACCCGACGAATTTGGCTGCATCTTGCTCGATCTGACCATGCCCAATATGGATGGGGTGGAAACCTATACGAAGCTTCGGGAAATTCGACCCGAAGTCAGAGTGGTGCTGTGTAGTGGGTACCCCGAGCGGGCTGCCATGGCTCGATTCGCAGATGTGGGGCTCTCGGGCTTCCTGAAGAAACCCTACGAGCCCGAGGAATTACTCAAGAGTTTGCGACCGCCCGAAGCTCAAAGCTTGGATCCGGTCTAGGTCCCTCGCACAAAAATGGGCGAGGACCAGGCTCTTTCCTGGGTGGGCGAGAGGCAATCGTCGCTGGGGTCGAATCGGGGTCCCGCTGCAGGACAGGAGTGCGCACGCAAGCAATTGCCGTGCTCGTCACGCTCGCAGCGCAGAGGGTCGCCCCCCACAGCCGGAGTGGCTTCCTGAAGCGCCCGTACATAATAGACCGTCTCGCGTTGTGGATCCCAGTCGGGATCCTCGAAACGAATACTGCATCCCTCTTGGGATGCGGGGCATTCAAAGCTCCGCCAGGGGTCTTCGATGAGTTCGCTCACGGACTCCTGGGGATTCTTCTGTTTGCGAATTCGCACGACTTCGATGCGCTCGATGGGTCGTCTGCGGTCGCTGGGGTGGTAGCACTCCCCCAGGCAGAGCCTTTCCAGTCGTTCGGGGGAGAGTCTTTGGTGAACAAAGTCGGGGCAACCGGGCAGTTGCTCGAAGGCGCCCGCGGCCCGCACCTCGAATTGAGGGGGTGAGTTGAGGGTGGCCTCGCTGCCCATGGGTTGGGGGCCACCGGCTCCGTTGAGCAGGTTGAAGTATAGGAGTATGCGTTCGCCCGAGGTGCCGTAGACGTTGCGTCCCTCCAGGGCTTGCCAAATGGAGTCACGATCCCGCGACTCAGAGTGGACGGCTACGAGGCCGCTTGTGTAGTAGAAAGAAGATCCCCGTTCCAAGGCCAGTGCGAGTGCCCCGGCGACTCGGGGCTCGGCCAGGCTCTCGGGGGAAGCAGGCTCCGGCCGACTGATCAGGTCGAACCAGTCGCGGCGAAATCCGTAGGCATCCCCGTAGGCTTTTCGGGCGATTTCCTTATATCCCGGCCCCGCCCTGGCCTTATGGTTGTCGCTCGACCCGATCAGTCCGTAGCGGTAGGTGGAGCCGTCTTCGCTTCGGAGCGCGAGGCCGTACTGGGCGCTCATATTCGGTCGGTAGTTGAAGGCGGGCATGAACGCGTCCTGGAGTTGGCCGCATTCGAGCCAATCATCGGACCGAGTTCCCGGGATCGACGCGTAGGGAGGGGCTTCCGAGTCCACGACGCGTTGGCGAGCGACTTCGACGCGCTCCTCGCAGACTTCTGTCGCCAGATCGTCTTCGCAGCGATCGCGGATGATTTCCCCCGCCTGCCAGCAGCAGGGTAAATAACCGTCCTGGGGTGGCGCGCAGCTTCGCCCTCCCTGCTCGTCGATTGCCACATCCCGGCGTTCGTCGTAGATTTCGGAGCTTCCGTGGCCCGAATAGACTTCGAAGAGTCGTTGACGCCCGGGGGCATGGTTCGCCCGAGAAAGTTGTTGATCGAGGCCGGCCGAGGGTGGCGCGTGAATCCCCCAACTCGTGCCGTGGGGTATCACGAGACTCGGATAGCCCCAGTCGTCCAGTTTCGCGAAAAGCTCTTCCGGGCTTTCTGCGCCCTCGAGGCAATCGTCGGGCAATTCACGAACGGGAACGCCTTTGGGGCAGTTGGCCATACTGCGAGCGACTCGGGCAAAGCGGTTGAAGTCGAGATAGGGCTGCAGGTTTCCGAGATCCAGGCTCGCCATGCCGGCCCGGACCACCGCCCATGCCGCCGGGGGGACGGGCTGCTCGAAAAGTCCCGCATCGCCCGCGCCGATGGGTCGCCGGGGAACCGAACCCTCGGCGGTATCGCGAAGGATCACATTCTTGTGGCCGTAATGGGGGCGCGCCGAGGCGTTGCCCGGGGCTGCGGATTGGGTCCACTCCCAGCCCAGGAACGCCACCAGGTCGGGGTTCTCGGGATCGGTGACCGCGTTGCATTCCCGGATAGCCTCCCGGGTTTCGCTCCACTGCTCGGTGGTAATACTCTCGGCGTGGTCGTTGATCGAGTAGAAGTCGAGGCCCGAGCAGAATCGAGCGAAATCGCAGGCATCCGCCGGGGGGTGTGCCCCTTCTCCTTGGAATAGGGGAAGGCTGAATATGAACGCATCCCCCGAATAGGTGGTGTGGACGTGGAGGTCGCCGAAAAGAATTTGGCTCGAGGCGTCAGCTCTTGCACCCGGGAGGCCGACATCCGGAATCCGACCTCGTTGGCTCACGACTGCGTTCGGAACGGGCTGGGTGGCTATCTCTCCCCGACTTTGCAGACGTCCACCGACCCCCTCGGCCACCCAGGTGACGGCGGCAGAGATCAATGCAATCACGACGACCAGGGGCAGGAGTACGAAGCGCAAGAGAAAGCGAATCAAGGATTTAACTCCGATTGCGATGAGGCTGACGAGCATACGCCTTTCATCGCTCCCTTGCCGGAATCTGGCCATTTGCTCTTTCGTGCCGCTGGTCGATTGTGGATGGCGCGCGTATCCTTCCACCGGATGCAGCGTCCCTCCACAATTCTTTTCATCGTCCTCGATGCCTTCCCTCATGATCTGGTAGACAGGGACCTGACACCCACACTCTTCGCCCTGGCGGCCGAGGGCGGGTGGGCCCGGGACGGCGGCCGTGGGATCTTATCCGCGGCCACCTATCCGAACCACGCGACCTTTATCACGGGAGTCGGGCCTGGGGAGCACGGTGTCTACACGAATCGAGCCTGGTCGGCCGAGGGGAAACGACCTGCCCAGGAGGTCGGCCCCCGAGCTTCGACCCTCTTCGAAGAATGCAGGGCGGCGGGGCTGAAGACCGCGGCGGCTTTTGGGGATCAAAATCTCGTCGGGGTCTGCGGCGCCGAGAAGGCCGATGTTCATTGGCCTCCCAAGGGTATCCTGCCCGCGGGTGCACCCAAGGGCAAACTCGGGTACGGCGCCGATCGCGCGGTCATCCAGGGCCTCGACACTCTGGATCTGGCCGGGGCAGATTTCGTGTTTCTGCAACTCGACGAAGTCGATACCGCGCGCCATCTCTCCGGGCCCTTCGGCGACGCGGTACTCGAGCAGTGCCGGGCCACGGACTCGGCCCTGGCTGAAATACTCGAGCGCTTCCGTTCGGAATGGGACGACACCTTGGCGATCGTGGTGAGCGATCACGATCACGAAGCGGTCGAACCCGGGGCAGTGGACCTCGCGGCTGAGGCTACGGCCCGGGGTTTGGACATCGAGATCGATCACGAGGGAACCGCCGCGCTGGTGGTGGGCGAAGTGAGCGACGCCCGGCTGCTCGAGTTGCCCGGGGTGGCAGGCGCGACGGGCCTGGCTCCGGGTTTCAAGCTGGTCTGGGGTCCGCCGGGCCAGCAATTCGGAATCGATTGGGGGCTCGCGGCCCAGCACGGCAGCCCGCGCACCCTGAAGCAACTCGCGGTGGTGGGCGGTGGCCATCCCGCTGCGCGTGCCATCGCGGCGGAGGTCGAGGCAAGTCCTCCCTCGGGCCTCTCCTGGGCTGGCTGGATGCGGCACTGGCTCGCGCTCTAGCCGGCGAGATGCTCGGGAAAAACCTTCGGGGTATGCTGGCACCCGTGAAAAAATCTCGGGAGCCGCGAAACCTGGAGCGCGAGCGCGTAGCCCGGGTTCTCAAACGGTGTCAAAAAGAATCCGATCCACACCCACTGGCCCACGCGGTCCAGGCGGCTCTGGGCTACCTGCCCCCGCATGCCCTGGAGTTATTGGCTCGCCAGATGGGCCTCGACGAAGAGTCCCTTCGCCATAAACTCGAGGCCGACTCAGAAATTCTCTTCGAGCCCGACTGCGCCCGGCGTCTCGAGATTTGCTCGGGTCGGACTTGTGCTCGGCGCGGCGGAGCCCGCTTGATCCGCCAGGCGAGACAGGATCTGGGAATAGAACTCTTCGAGACCACGCCCGAGTCGGGGCTTCGTGTCGAGCCCTTCCGCTGCTTCGGTCAGTGCGCCCGAGCACCGAATATTCGTCTCGATGGGGTCATCCAGGGCGCCATGACCGAGAAGCGCTTCGGTGGCCTGCTTGGGCTGCTCACCCGGCCCCGGAAATAACCCCGGTTCATTGCTCGCTGGGCTCGAGCCATCGTGGGGGATGCGTGCCCAGAGGAGAGGGAGGGATTCCCGAACCCGGGCGGGTTGCGGACATCTCCACCACGGGACCTAGCGAACGCAATTTTCCCCAGTGCGTGTCGGATTCCATTAGCCGGGATTCGGCATCGCCCAGGCCCCGGGCCGCTTCGGGGTCGAGGCCGTCGCCCAGCCGGGTGAACCACATGGCGGTCTGTACCAGGGAGGCGCGGACGTGCCAGGTGCCTCCTTCCCGGGCGCGCCGCCGCAAAGCTTCCATGACGCCATAGGCAGCCAGGTAGCCTGTCGTGTAGTCGGTGGCGGCGGCGGGAATCAGGCGAGGTGACTCGGCGCCTCCCTCTCCCTGGGCGATCCCGCTCACGGATTGTGCGAGTTGCTCCCAGCCGGCTCGGGCGCGCCAAGGGCCGAGGTGGCCGTAGCAATTGATCGATACGTAGATAAGCCCGGGAGATTGCTCGGCCAATTGCTCCGCCCCGAACCCGCGCTTCTCGAGGGAACCCGCCCTATACCCCTGGCAGAATACGTCGGCCCCGGTGGATAGGACGCCAAGCTCTCGGGCATCCTCGGGCTTGCGAAGGTCGAGGAAAGCATTGCGCTTGCCCCGACCGGTCTCGATGACGAAGGGCTCGACGCTGGGCAGGTGGGGGGCGCCGACGCGCAGAACCTCCGCGCCATGATCGGCCAAGGTCCGAGCACAGGTGGGGCCGGCGAGCACCCGGGTCAGGTCAAGGACACGCAGGCCGGCGAGGGGCTGGGCGCCGAGCGGGGGTAGAGGGCGGGGCTCGGCCTCGCCGATCTTGAGGATCTCCACCGCGGGCTGAGTCCCCATGGCCAAGCCCTGGGGGTGACTCGCCCATTCCTCGTGACCGCGAACGACTCCCGCACAAAATCCCTTTTCGGCGATCTCCTCTTCGAGCTCGAAGGCGTCGCGCTGGTGCACCGCCCGGGCGATGGCCCCGCGCTCCGGGGCGCTGTCCAAAATATCCAGGATGCCCTGGGCGAGATGGGGGAAGCCGCCGTGGAGATGGATGAAGCGGCCCCGGGCATCGGCGTAGAGGTCGGTCAGGGGGGTTATTTGACGCGCGAGATCCAAGTCGCGGTCCGAGCGAAGAAAGAAGAACCCAAGCAGGGTCTGGGCGGCGGCTTCGACAGAGACCCGAACGTCTTGGGGCGGGCCACCCCTTTGCTCGTGGAGGCGGGCCGCTGAATTCGCCGCCAGGGCCAGGGCGCAGGCCGCGGCCTCAGCCGCGGGGTAGCGCGAAGCCAGGGCCGGGTCGGTTCCGGTGATCTCGATCCCTCCCGAAGCGGGGCGCGGGAGCCGAGCGCGAAGCAGGATTTCCTCGAGGCGCTCCGGGGTCATGACGGAATTTATCCTTGGCTTCGGGGCAGCTCTCGAGAGGGTTTCGGATCCTCGGGCTCGGCGACTCTGTGGCCGCCTAAGCCGAGGTCAACTGGGCTTCAGGGCACTGACTGTTCGCTGCTTGCCCCAGTGATCGCTGAGGTTGCGATGAAAATAGGGCGGGCGTTCCTCGAGAACTTCCGTCGCGAGCCAGAGGCGCTTCAAGTGGCGAACCTGGCCCGTCGCCGGGTTGTCGGTGTAGGCGGTACGCGCGTGGAGCACATGGTAATTGTTGACGAATTGCATGTCGCCGGGTGCGAGATCCATGAAGACGTTGTAATCGGGATTTTGGGTCATGGCATCCACGCGCTGCATGGCCTGCTCGGCCACTTCGTCGATAGCAGGTGCATCAGCATGACGCTGGGATGCGAGGATATAGGGGCGGATATAACGGACGAAGAGGCGCCCTTCCCATTCGGAGAAAACGGGCATTGTGTACCAGGGCCGGCTACCGGGGGGCTCGGCATTGCGGAAATCGTAGGGTTGGGGTTCGTAGAGCGCGGCCGCGAGTTCGGGTTCATGGCGGACGAGGTCGTTGTGAATCGCCAGGGCATTGGCGACGGTAGAAATTCCCCCGCTCTCGGCGTTCTGGAGACAGAGCAGGCCGACGAGGTCGGATCCGTCCGAGTGATAGGGGAAGGCCACCGCGCCGATCTCGTTTCCCCGAGAGTTGGGATCGTTGCCGGCGACGCCCTGGTCGGTGACATCCCCCAGCACGTGGCCGTACTGGTTCTGGGGCCAGGGGCTGCCCAGGTGCATGCCAATTCCCCAGTAGATCATCTCCATCTCTTCCTGGGAGTATTTGTCCCGGGGAACCCCGCGTATCAGAGTGAAGCCCCGGCCGTTGATCAACTCGGCTTCGATTTTTTTCAGCCTTCGTTGGAGATTGGGAAGGGGGAAATGTTCGCGCTCGGTTTCGAGGACGTCCTCGGAGTGCGCCAGGGCATGCCCCAGGGCGGCATCGATTTCATCGACTTCGGCGGGGTCGAGTTGCTCAATCCACTGAGAGCTGTCGCCGACGTCCTGGGAGCGCCATTCACAATGGCCTTCGAGAATTTGAGGGGAGTTCGGCATGATGGGCCTCCTGATGCCCCAGATTAGGGGAGTTGGTTGCGCCCCGCGATCCGGCGTACCCTTGGACGTTTCCCTAGAAGCCGAGGAGGTGTGCGCATGTTGGATCGACTGATTAAGGGCGGCACCGTGGTCGATGGCACGGGAAGCCCTGCCCGGAAAGCCGATGTCGGGATTCGAGACGGTCTGATCGTGTGCGTGGGCGAGGTGACCGAGGCCGCCCGGGAGGAGATCGACGCGACGGGCCTTCTGGTGACTCCCGGCTGGGTCGATGTGCACACCCACTACGACGGCCAGGTGAGCTGGGACCCGGGACTCACCCCCTCTTCTTGGCATGGCGTCACGACGGTGGTCATGGGTAATTGTGGCGTTGGCTTCGCGCCGGCGGAGCCCTCCCGCCACGATTGGTTGATCGGGCTTATGGAGGGGGTAGAGGATATCCCGGGCACTGCACTGGCCGAAGGAATTCGCTGGGATTGGGAAACCTTTCCCGAATATCTCGACGCCATCGATCGGACTCCCCACGCCATCGATATTGGCGCGCAGCTTCCCCACGGCGCTCTGCGCGCCTACGTGATGGGTGAGCGTGGCTCGGATCACACTCAATTGCCCCGCCCAGAAGAGATCGCCGAGATGGGACGCTTGGCGCGGGAAGCGGTGTCTGCCGGGGCCCTTGGTTTCACGAGTTCGCGGACGCGAAACCATCGGACTCGGGATGGGAAACCGACGCCGAGTCTGACGGCGGGTCCCGAAGAAATGTTGGGCATTGCCGCGGCCCTGGGTGAGGGAGGGCTTGGGGTCTTCGAGATGGTCGCCGACTTTGCCGACCTCGAAGGCGAGTTCGCCCTTTTGCGTGAGATGGTGAAGGTATCGGGTCTTCCCATGTCGATCACCGTGGCCCAGAGTGACGCGGCTCCGGGCCAGTGGCGTCGGCTGCTCGACCTGATCGCCGAGGCGGTGGCCGAGGGATTGCCCATGCGGGCTCAGGTGCCGCCACGGGCGATCGGCATAATGCTTGGACTCCAAGCGAGCTTGAATCCCTTTGGCGGGCACCCCACGTTCCGCCAGGAGGTGGCCGATCTGCCCCATGCAGAGCAACTCGAAAAGCTCAGGGATCCGGGCGTGCGCGCGCGCATTCTGGCGGAGAAGGCCCCCGACACCCTCCAGGGATTGCTCGGTGGGTTCGATCGGCTCTTCGAACTCGGGAGCCCCCCGGAATACGAGCCCGCGCCGGAGACCAGCCTACAGGCCCGGGCCGAGGCTCTGGGAGTGGAGGCAAGCGCTCTCGCCTACGATCTGATGCTCGGAGAGGAGGGCAAGGCGTTGCTCTATCGGCCCTTCCTCAATTACACCGAGTTTGACCTCGAGGTGAGCCGGCAGATGCTGATCGATCCCAATAGCGTGCCAGGCCTCAGCGATGCGGGTGCTCATTGCGGGATGATCTGCGATGGAAGTTTCCCCACATTTCTGCTCTCCCATTGGGGCAAGGATCGTTCGCGCGGCGAGAAAATCCCCGTGGAAGATCTCGTCAAGATGCAGTCGGCGGATACCGCGGCGCTGATGGGTCTTGGAGATCGGGGGCGAGTGGCTCCGGGGCTCCGAGCCGACCTGAACCTGATCGATTGGCAGAGGCTGGGTCTCGGTTCCCCCGAGATGGCTTTCGATCTGCCCACCGGTGGGAAGCGACTGATCCAGAAGGCACTGGGTTATCGCCAGACAATGGTGGCGGGTCAGACAATCTGCGCGGACGGCGAGTTGACCGGCGAGCTTCCGGGGCGCTTGGTTCGGGGCGCTCGCCCGGCTCCCTGAAGCAGGCCGCTTCACCGCACTTCGTTATTATTTCTTCGAAGTTCGAGCCCCGGGGCGCACGATGGCCGAGCTCAGACCTGCGGCCTCGGTGGCGGTGAGCAGAGGTAGAATCTGCACCTGCCCAGGGGCGAGGTCGCCCACCGCCGCCGCCTGGGCAGCGCGAAAAATTGTTTCGGCGAGGGCGTTTCCGCTGGCTTCAAGGGGCGCAGCGATTTTAGCCGCGGCGGCGGCGTCGCCCGAACGGAGCAGGGCCCAAGCCAGCCGCCTTCGAGCCCTCGGGTCGTTGGGGTGCGCGTCCAACCGACTGCGGTCCAGCGCGATGGCCTTTTCGTAGAGGCCCAGGGTCGCGAAGAGCAGGGCAAGATGCTCTCGCGCGGCGTTATCCTCCTCGCTCTTGGGCACGCTGCCACGCTTGAGGAGATCCTGGAAGTAGATCGGGACGACGCCGTTCTGAATCGCCCATTGGGGTTGCGCCGCGATCACTCGCTCGATTTCAAAGCCACGCTGAGGGTCGAAGGGGATGCCCTGGCGTCGGTAGAAGGCGGCCACCCGGGCGAGGTTCTGCTGGTTGGCGGAATTGGTGCGGAGGTAGACGGCGCTGCTCAGGTTACGAAAGATGGGGGTCCAACCGGGGGTGCGTTCGAGGTGAGCAGCGGTGTAGTACCACGGACGATCTTGTCGCCCCTGCTCGGGTAGACGGCCCCCGAGGAAGAGGTCGATCCCGTGCCGGTCGAGGAGTTGGCTAAAACTCTCTCCGGGCCTTTCACCGCGTCGTTCGAGGATGGGGCGATTGGCCGCGATATTCTCGGGTTCGACGTTCAGAGTGCCGTTAAGAAAATTTTGCACCTCGGGCGAGAGCCAGAAGCCATAAAATCCCCCGGCCGAGTACTCGGCGTAGAGGGTTCCCTCGACTTTGGCATCGGCGAGCATCCAGGTCGCCTGAGTATGGTATTTGGCGGCGGGGTAGGGGGCGGCGTAGCCCGAGAGGCTGTGCGGCATGATCCCGGAAACCATGGGCCAGGGTCCGATTCCCATGAAGCCGACCGCGAGCGCACACGCCGCGAGAGCGCCGGCCCAGTTCAGGGCCTGGGAGCGCCCGGGCAGTCGGCGGCGCAATCCGAGACTCGCCTGAGCGAGGACGATGAGGGGGAGCACCCCGAGCCACGCGAAGCGAACGGCGATGAGCGGTGCCCACAGCGCGGCGCCGGCCATCACGACCAGGGCTGGGTCCAAGCCCGGCGGGGCTGGGGCTTTGTCATTGGCATCGCCGGTTTCCGCGGCGTTCCTCGAGGTGCGCCAGGTTTGGAAAAAACTCGCGAGCCCGACCAGAGGTGTCACGAGCCAAAGAAGCCACAGGATCAACCAGGTCAGCGGGGCCGGGGGAAGCCGGGCTTGGGGCCAAGCGAATAGATCTACGGCCCGCCACTCGTCGGCGACCCGAGCCAGGCTCGGAGTTTCTTCGCCGGCGATCCAGTAGGCGAGATGAGGCTCGAAGCCGCTGGGGTTGAGGAGTGTGGCGAGGGTTCCAAGAACACCCACAAGAGCGATGGCTCGAGCGCGCTTCATCGTCTCTCGGCGACGGATGCTCCCTTCCAGAAGGCCGGCGAGGACGATGCCTGCGAGAGCGGCCAGGGTGAGAATCGGCCCCAGCACGAAGGAGGCGTGAAGGTTGGCCCAGAGGGCGAAGACGATCACGGCTCCAGTGATCTGTCCCGGAGAGGGGGTCCTGCGATGCTCAAAGAGCAGGCGGTAGAGAATGAGCAGCGCGAGCATGCTGAAGAGATGAGGGCGGATCTGGACGAGGCGGTAGGCGGCCAGAGTGATGAACGCTCCGGTCCCCAGCGCCGTGACCCAGGGCGAGCGACCGGCGCGCTCCAGGATAGAGGCGAGGAGACCGATGAGGATCGCGACGAGTAGGACGTGGAGGACACGGAGGGCTTGGAAGCCCCCGAATTGCTGGGTGAGGGCGAAAACGACATCCGTCCCCCAGGCGGCGGGCAGCGGCGCGCCCAAGGCATCGGCGAGCAGAGGGTCGCCTCCCAGCCAGGGCCCCTGGGCAAGGTAGGCATTGCCCAGGGAGAGGTGGATCCAGAGATCGTCGCTGAGGATCGGCTGGCCCACAGCGAGAAGTAGGGCCCCCAACAAGGCCAAGCCAGCGACACCGGCGATCCAGGCGGGGATCTTCTCGGCGAGGGACGAATCCTTCATGGCGAGAGGATAGGAGTTGTCCCCTATTCGGGCGACCAGCGGAACCGGATGCCCAAGTGGCCCGTATAGGCCCAGCGCTCCTTCTCGAAGTGAAAATCGGCGTACTCGCACTGACTGGCGTCACCGATGACACAGTTGCGCTCGTAGTTGACGTTATTTCGTTCGATGTTGGAGCCGGGGCCAAAGGGGCCGGTGATGGGGTCCCCGGTCGTGTAGTTGTTGGTCTGGGCATCGTTCTGGGCCCGTCCATCCAGTTCTAGGTCTCCCATGAACCGGTAGGCGCGCAAGCCGCCATAGAGAGAGACTTGAAACTCGCCAAGCCGACCCGTATCCAACTCGAGTTCGAGACCGGGGCCGATGCCGTGGTAGACCTTTGAGTTTCGGATGTCCAACTCGATCTCACGGAAGCCTGCGTCCGTGGGGGTGGCGTCGTCGGACAATTGGGGGATAGATGTTCCGTCGAAAACGTTTTGGGTTTGCCCTACCGGCACGAAAACGCACGTTCCATTGACGTAGCACGGGTCGCCATTGGGAGCGTAGATGAGGTTATTATTGGGACCGGTTCCCGGCTGGAAGAGTCCCACCGGTACATAATTCTCGAGGTTACGGGGAAGGACGCTGTTGGACACTTGAGTTGCCCTTCGCAGCCGGCCCGACACCTGGAGTTCCTCGCGCATATATTCGAAGCTCGGTTTGAGCCTGAATGTTCGACCCCCGACTTTGAAAGTAAAGGCGATGCCAGCCCCTGCGGCGACGACGAGTGCCTCGGTCTTGACACGAACGTGCGCTCCCTGGCCGAGGAAGCTCGTTTCGTTATACGTCAAACTGCCGTTCGTCGTGTTGTCTGCATAGTATTGGCTGGGGAGATTGGCGAAGGTCATCGTGTCGCTCACCGAGCCCGTAGTGGCGATACTACGGTCGAGGGCAAACCCATAGTCCACGTCGGCGTGTATCATGAGCCGGGGGTTGCCGATTTCGGAACAGAAGTGGCAGTCGCGAATCGCAGGCGACATGAGTTCTACGGCGACTCCAAAATAGGGGTTCATCATTCGGTCGCCTTCACCGGTCGTCATCTGACCCGACCGAGTCAGGTAGGGACTGGTGATATAGATCGGAGCCGGCTGAAATTCGACCGTTGGAGTTTGGGCGCCGAGTACCTCGCTCGCCGTAATCGAGCCCGATGCCGACTGAGCGAAAATTCCTCCTTGAATTGCGATCGCGGGCGCCCAGCGGTAGAGGCTCGCAGACGCCTTCTCACTCTCGGCGGCGGCGGGCAAGCCGATACTGGTGGCTAAGCTGAGGCAGAGGACAAAAAGCCCCCGCACGACTTTCGATTCGAGTCTCTTGACGAATTGATGCATCCACGCGAGGATGGCCCCTCAGCGCGTTTGGTGCAACAAGCTACCCAGAGGCGCGTTCTCCCGCATGACTATATGCACACGTACTGACCCAATTCGCTGGAACCCTACCCAGACGAGAATCGCCTCCTTCGGGTTTCGAGGCGTGGAGAAAACGAAATGAGCGAGCGGTTCGTGTTGGGCCTGCCGTGGCCGGTTGGCGATGGTGGAGTTTGCCCGCCTGTCGCTCGCTCGATTACGGGATCGGTTGGGAAGAGGACGATCGGAGCAGGGACTCGGGTTGGAAAACAAAGCGCCCCGGCGACATGGCGCTGTCGCTTGGTCCTGGGCATTGGGGCGCTTTTCCTCGGGCTGATGCCCGGAGTGGTATCCGCCCAGCCCGCCCCCTTGGAGGGCGAAAGCGTCGCCCCCCAAACGTCGGCGGCTTCCTACGAGGACGCGCAACTCGATGCTGCGGAGTTTGAGCCCCTCGATGAAAGCGAAGAGGATGAGTTTGATTCCCTCTCTGGGATTGAAACCATGGAGATCAGCGGCAAGCGCGGCCAGGCCGTCGAGATGGACACGGCGGAATCGGTCACGGCCTTTGATTCCGCTGACTTGGATGCCCTCGGCGTGAGTGACATCGCTGATATCTCCCAGGTGACGCCCAATCTCGAGATCCGGGTCTCGGGTGCGACGAGCGCCAACTTCTTCATTCGCGGCGTAGGCCTGGCAGATTTCAGCGCCAATGCGGCCAGCGCCGTGGCGATTTATCAGGATGGCGTGGCGCTTAACTCCCCGGCGATTCAGCTGGGGCAGATTTTTGATGTCGAGGGGATCGAGGTCTTGCGCGGTCCCCAGGGCGGGGGGAGCGGACGCAACGCGACGGCGGGAGCAATTAAAATCTCTTCGCGCAAACCCACCGGGAATTTTTCAGCCGATCTGAAGACAACTACCGGGCGCTACCAGAGCGATGATGCTCGCAATGCGCTGATTCAGTCCTACGAGGGCGCCATCGAGATGCCCATCATAGAAGACGAACTTTCCACGCGTATGGCTTTTCGGCTCCAGGCCAACGATCCCTACCAGTATAATGGGTGCGGAGGCCTGCCCCCCGTGGACGACAGGAAGCAAAACTTTACGGGTACTTTCCCGTTCTTTGATCAGGTGCCACTGCCTTCTTTGATGCCGGAAGACATTTCGCTCTGTGGCAATCTCGACATTCCTCTGTTCCAACGCGACCCAACGCCCGAAGGTCTCCCCTCCGCGGTGGGAGACAAGGGGAATTGGGGTGTTCGCAACCAGATCCGCTACCAGCCCCTAGACGGCCCGGTGGATATGGACTGGATTCTGAACATGCACGGGGGGCGCGTTGACCAGCAATCGACCCTGGGGCAGGCCATGGGGACCGCCCGGCCTCAGGTGGAGCCGGGCAACGGCTGGAACGTCGGTGTCATCGAAAACCCTCAGTCTGAGTCTCAAATGGGTGGGGCCGCAGGCAGCGCCATCTCGGGGTTCTACACCGAGCGCGACATTGCGTCAGATATGACCGCTCTCTTTGAGCGGGCCGCCGCAGCAAGAAATATCGACAAGAGCACTGCGACGGGCAATGACCCGCTTGTCCAGGAGGCGAAGAACGAGGCGATCGCGACCCTCCAAAAAGACCTGTCGCGAAGCAGGCCGCTCGATACAGGACCCTATCGTGGTGACTACAATCGAGTGGGCCAGACAAAACTCGACACATGGGGCACCTCTCTCAACGGAAAGCTCTATTTCGATAGCGTCGAGGTGCATTTAATTTCGGGTTACGAGGGCTACGACCGCTTTCGTGAAACCGATCAGGACTTCACCTCGTTGGAACTCTTCGAAGCGGTGTTGACGGATTCGGCCTGGCAGTTTTCACAGGAAGCCCAAGTCGCGTACGAAGACGACGCGGGTCTTTTCACTTTGACCGGGGGTGGTTATTTCCTCTACGAGGATCTGAAATTTGAGAATCAGCAGTTCATTCGATCGCCTCTTGTTCCCGGGGTTAGCCAGGTATGGATACGATCTTTCGACCAGAAGACGACGGCTTTCGCTTTCAATGCCGGTTTTTCATGGGAATTCGTTGAAGATCTGATTCTCGAAGTCGGCGCCCGCTACAACTGGGAGAGTAAGGACTTCGGTCTTTTCATCGACCGGGGTGGAATCAGGCAGAGCGAGATTCGGAGCAAAACGTGGAGTGAGCCGACGGGAACGATCAGTCTCACCTACCGGGTGGATGACTCCATGGCCATCTACTGGAAATACGGACACGGGTTCAAAGCGGGGCACTTCAACAGCATCGATATAAACGATCCGCCCGCTGACCCCGAGAGTATCGATGCCATCGAGGCGGGGTTCCGGGGGGTTTTCCTCGACAGTCGGCTGTCCATGGACGCATCGGTCTTCTACTACGAGTACAACAACTACCAGGTCTTTCTTTTTGACGATCAGTACGGTCGCCCCCCGTCTTTGGCCATCAAGAATGCCGCGGAAAGCGAGCAATACGGAGCTGAGTTCAACTTCACCGCCGAGCCTCTCCGTGACCTCATCGCCGACGAGTGGTCGGGGCTGGCCATCACAGGGCGTTTCAGTTGGCTGCAGAGCCGCTTCCTCGATTTCACCAATCGCCGGACGGCTCTGGTGGTCGGGGAGGGCGTCGTCACGGATATCATTGATTACAGCGGAAACAGCCTTCCCAATTCGCCCAATTACAAGATAAGCGCCACGGTGGAGTGGTATTTCGACCTGGGCAGCCTTGGCGTCGTGATTCCCCGCTACGATTTCGCTTGGACGGACGATCTCTACTTCGATCCGAGCAATGGCATCGGTGTCGCTAAGAACAGTCAAGGCGGGTTCGGCAAACTTCCCGAACTGACTCTGGGCCAGCCAGCCTACGCGATCCACAGCTTGAGACTGAGTTACCGCAACGCGGACTCCACGGCTGAAGTTTCGTTGTGGGGGCGAAATCTGACAGATCAGCGGTACAAGAGTTACGCTTTCGACGCCACTGCGTTCAACAGTGTGATTCTTAATTTCGTCGGGGAGCCGCGCTCCTTCGGGATCGACTTCGCGCTGAACTTCTAGCGCCTCCCGGAGCGCCTTGCGCACGATTCTCTACGGGGTTCGTTCAGGGAATCGAGTAGCCGAGCGCTCGCAGTTGGTTGAGCTGGATCTCGTCGATCTCGAGCATATCGGGGATGTCCCAGGGCGGCGTCCGCTCCAAGTACCCCTCGGCGAGGCCTCGAAGGCGTTCGGTGGTCTCGGCGTCGTCGTTGATGAGGTCGGTGAGTTCTGCGGCGTCCTCTCGGGAATTGAAGAGTTCTTCCTTCAGGCTGCCGTCGGGTTTTTTCTCTTGCATGTAGCGATAGCCGTCTTTGAGCACGGCTACGTTGTCGGCGATATTGGCCCCGCGTCGACCCCAGTTCTGATCGAGGTGAGCGAAGGAAGTGCCATCATCGTCGAGTGATTCGTTGCGCGCTGCAGCGAGCAGAGCGGGAACCTGGGACTTGCCGTCCACTTCGCCCAGACCCTCGATGCCGAGGAGGTCGAGAATAGTGGGCCAGACATCAACATTCTGGGTACGTTGGTCGACGACCACTCCGCCGGGGATCTTGAAGGGAAGGCTCATGATCATCGGCACCTCGGTGGTTTCGCGATAGACCGCGCGCGCGTGGCCCTCAGAGCCGCGTTCTCCGAAAGCTTCCCCATGGTCCGACGTGATCACGATCAGGGTGTTCTCCAGGTAGCCCTCCCGCTCCAGATACTTGTAGAACTCGTCCATGACTAGATTGGTTCGGAGAACCGAGTTGTCGTAGACCGAGGAGTAATCCGTGCCGAACTGGGCTGAATCCTCGTCGTAGAGGTACTCGTGCACGTCCATCAGGTGCAAGTAAAGAAACCAGCGTTCATCGCCATAGATGCGAAGAAATTCCATGGCGGCCAGGACCGCGTCTTCGTCGGTTCCCCCCCCCTTCAGGGTGGGGTTTGCCAGCCGGATGGAGGCGTCCACGAGCTTACTCGTCGGCCGCGTGTAGACCTCAAAGCCCTGATCGAATCCGAAGTAGCCCTCTACCCACCCGTTGCGGTAGAGGCCGGCGGTGAAGAAGCCGTTTTCGGAGAGGATCTCGGCGGGCATCCGGGCGTCCTGAGAGAGGACGTGCTCGAAGCGGGTGACCCCGGCACGCACCGGGTAGAGCCCGGTCCACAGGGACGCCATGGAGCATTTGGTCCAAGAGGACTGGGCAAGGTGGCTACCGAATAACACCCCGTTCTCGGCCAGTTTATCGAGAAAGGGCGCCGTCGGCCTTTCGTACCCGTAGGTGCTCAGACGGTCCGCACGGAGGGTGTCGACCAAAATGAAGAGCACGTTGACATCGTCGCGATCCGAGAGTTTCTCGATGTCGGCCACGGTCCCGTTGGGCCGCTCCGGTGCGGGGAGCTCCAAGGAGATTCGGACGAATTGGGCGAGGTAAAGGGCGACGACTAATCCGGCCGCGGCGAACCACGGCCAGCGTTGACCCAAAATCTTGCGGATCTGGCTCATAGGATCGGCGAGGCTAGCACACCGCATGTCGATTCGGGTTTTCAGACTCGCGCGAAATCCGGACCCTGGGCTAGGCTCTGTTCTATGAGAGCAAGTCTTGTCGATGTCAACCGAATCGGCCTGCTGCCGTGGCAGGCGGTCACTGCCGCAGTCCTCATTTTTGCCATGCTTGTTGCCGGCTGTGGCGGTTCGCCCTCCATCGAGGATGTGAAGAGCCTGCAGCAACAGCGGCGCTTCGAAGATTCGATCGAGCCCCTCAGGCTTCTTTTGAAGGAAGAGGGTGGGCGCGAGGATCCCGAGGTTCTCTACCTTTACGGCCGTGCACTGTCCATGACGGGCAGGCTCACCCCCGCGCTTTGGGCTCTCCGCAAGGCGATGGAGGATCCCCTGTACAAGGGGGTCGCTGCGGTCGAGATCGCTTCGGGGGGGCTGCGCAGTATGAATTACCCCCTCGCGATCGAAGGAGCGAGCCAGGCCCTCGAGGTGAATCCGGAGCTGGCGGGGGCTTACGCGATTCGAGCCATGGCGTTGATCAACAGCCGCCAGGACTACGACAAGGCCCTTGAGGATGCCGATCGGGTGTTGGAATTGATGCCCGAGGACAGCGCCGGCCTCGTGGCCCGAGCGCTCGCTCTGCTCGCTCTGGAGCGCGTCGAGGAGGCGGGTGAGGCCATTGAGATCGCCGCCGAGCACTTTGAACTCGTCGATATGGGGTTGGGGCACGACGCGGGAAGGTATTGCGCGATTCGTGGGAAATTCGCCTTCGAGAAGGGGGAACCCGAGCGCGCCGAGGAAATTTACTTGGAGTGCCTTGAGCGCCACCCCGGAAACGATGTCCTGGTGAGCGAAGTTGTTGAACTCCTCGACGAAAGGGGGGAGATCGCCAGATCGAACGAGATCATCGAAGCGGCACTCGATTTCAATCCCAGGAACCGGGCTATCCGCATCGCTCTCGCCCGCCGTTTTGATGTGATCGGTAGGGTCGATCAAGCCGAGGCCTTGCTTGGCGAAGCAACGAAATTCGAGCAGCCCACCCTGGCGGCCCAGGCGCTCTGGGACTTGGCCGCTTTCCAGATTTCCCACGGAAAGACCGAGGAGGGGCTCGCGAGTTTCGAAAAGACCATCGAGATTCGGGGTGAGCGCGACCCCGAGTTACTCTTTGCTTATGGCGATGCGTTGGCTGTTGCGGGGAAAGTGGACGACGTCCTTGCCCTGGCCGATAGGATGGCCTCAGAGCCGCACAAGGAAATGATCAGGGGTAGGGCTTATTTCGAGCAAGAGGATTACGCCAAGGCCCTCGAGCACTTCGATCAGGGGCTGGTTCTCTGGCCCAATAACTTCGTGGTGCGTTACCTCGTAGGGCTCTCCGCCGAGGAACTCGGAGATTTTCCAAGGGCGATCGACGAATACCGCTACTCCATGCGCGCCGGAGCCTCTGAGACGGACTCTCGCTTGCGTCTTGCCCGGCTCTATTTCGCCGAGGGGGCCTACGGTGAGGCGCTGACCGTGCTCCGCCACGATTCCGAGAAGACTCCTCCCGAATTTGAGGAGGCGCTGCTCGAACTCGCACTGATGGAGCGACTTGGGCAGACCGAGGGTTCAGTACCGGGTCACCTTTCTCGTTTTGCCCCGTCCTCCGAATTTCGAACCCGAGCTTCGCTGATCTTCATCGAAGGCGCGCGACATAGGGGGGGGGAGCCCGCCGTGGCGGAGATGATTCTCCAGTCGAGCACTCTCGATTTATCGTCGCCCGAGAATTTGCCGATCCTCAAAAGTCTGTTGCTCGCGCTACTAGCAAGCGACCAGCCCGAGTCTGCCCAGTCGCAACTGGCTGAGACCCTCGAAGCGAACCCCTCTTCGGCGGGCCTTCGTGGGCTCGAGGGGTTCCTCCTCTCGGAGTTGGGAGAGGCCTCGGCGGCGAAAATTGCCTATGACCGGGCCCTCGAATTGGATGCGGACGAGCCCATGGCGCTCGAGGCTCTTGCCCAGGCTCACGCGCAGAGCGGGGAGACGGATTCCGCGATTCGAGTTTACAAGAGATTGGCCGAGATTCAGCCGCGGGATGTTTCGGCCTTACTGGCAGCGGCGGAGGTTCTCTCCCAGGCGAGTCGTGCGGACGAGGGCGCTGCGCTCTTGCGCGCGGCTCTCGAGCGCGAGCCCTACCATGGTGGCGCTGCTCTGAGGCTTGCACAGCTGGAGGCCGAGGCGGGTCGAGCCGAGGCCGCCCGGGCCCTGGCGGTGAGGGCCGCGCGCTTCGGAGGCGGACCCGAAGCCACGAAGTTCCTCAGGGAGCGGCTGGCGCTCGATGCTAGCTAGGCATCGGGGTGGCTCTTCATTGTGGTTTCTGGTGTTGTTGCTTGAGGAAGAGTTTGTAGTTGGTTCGTAATCCGTCGGGGATCGTGGCGATCCTGGCCTTGGTCTTCTCGTCGAAGTCGGATGCGGCGAGCCAAGCGAGCGCTGCCGTTTCGTCTTGGAGGAGCCAATACCGGAGAGGGTTGCCCACGGCGGGTTTTCTCCGCTCGGAATTCCGGATATTCGCGTCGGCGAAGGCGACGGCTTCTTCGGGCGATTCCACGGCGATGTCCAGGCTATAAAGTGCGAACGCGGGTTCGGCCCAGGCCGAGTCCTCCTCCCGGCCGGCAAGGGAACGAACCCAAGCGTGGGCGTCGGAGCGATTGCCTTTGAGCCAGCGACGAAAGCTTTCGGTGATCCCGTCGTCGCGCTCCTCGCCCGGCGGCAGGCTGGCGAGCCAGATCATGGCGGCCTGAGGGTCAAATTTGGCCCAACGGGTGCCCACCCGGCGGGGAAGCCATCGGCCTTCGCCGCTTCCCATGTGACGCTCGGCGAATTGGGTGGCCTGCTGGGGGTCGATCTCGGCAAGCGCGCTGGCGAGCCGCTGGTAGGCATTATTTCGCGACTCTTTGGGGAGCGCCTCGGCCCAGGCAATCGCTCCCTCGGCGCCCAGGTGACGAACCCTGCGGCGCATGGTCGCAGTGGTTGCCCTCTGGGCGTGGGGCCCACTCATTTTGATCATCAGGTCGTCGAGGCCCGGTTTGCCCGATTCCTCCCAACCCACGACAAGGGCGTACACATAGGGGGCCAGAGGGTGTTCGCCCGTGTTGAGGGGACCGACGATCTCGTAGGCCTGCTCCGGGTCAATTCGGGCCCATTCCCGGATCACCGCGCTGACCACGGTGGGAACGCGTGCCTCCCAGTGGCGTCGAGTCCATCGAAAAGCTCCCTCGGGGTCGAAACGGGTCCACCACTGGGCGACAAGGATGACTTCGGGGTCGCCGGCTTGAAAAATGACGGTGTCGTACGCGTGAAGGACCGCGTCGAGATGGGAGGGGGGGAGGTCGCTGAAGATTTCGGCGAGCACTCGAACTCGCTCGATGGGGTCGGGGATGAGCAGGACGTCGCGGATCTCTCCGGCCATGCCGGGGAATGCCAGGTCTTGGGTCTTCTCGACCATCCGCGCCAAGCGGTCGGCTTCGAGTCCCTCGGCGAGCCCCTCAGCCTGCCCCCGTTCGTAGGCGAGTCGATAGGAGATCCCCGAGGCAAAGAGGGCGATCACGAGCCCGATCAGAATTGTTCTCATGGCGGCGCACGGTAGCCCGATAGGGGCGTGATCGTCGAGCCTCGGCCAGGTTAAGCCTCCCTAAGCGGGCCAACCAACGAACCCATTCAGGCTCCTTGAAGGCCCCACTCCGCCGGGTCGGGTTCGCGTCAAGGGGTCAAGGGATTG
The DNA here is from genome assembly GCA_029243605.1 of Myxococcota bacterium. Classification (GTDB taxonomy): domain Bacteria; phylum Myxococcota_A; class UBA9160; order UBA9160; family UBA4427; genus JAZXM01. The sequence goes on along the minus strand of JAQWRT010000045.1, from coordinate 114,370 downwards.
ACGGCTCGGGTTCGGAAATCCAGCGCTCTCCCCGGACCAAGACGGCACTCTTCGAGGCTCGCACGCGTCTGTGGCCCGTGGCTCAGACTACCGCACTGCTGCATTTCGCACCGCTGGGGGTTGGTGGACCTTCAAGTCATTGTAATTAAAGGAATTTTTTGAATACCGCCCCCCCCTGGAGCGAGTGGCTCAACTTTCGGTGCGGACTGCACCATTCCCACGGGGTGGATGGTTTTCCCAGCGGAAGCCTAAAGGCCTGTTTTGCATAGTCTTTATTAAAGATTGAGTATTTATCCGCCGATGGCCCCAATGTTGCATTTATATCGGCACACCTTGGATTTTTTGAGATTTGGAAATTTCGGAAGAGCCAAGCAACTCTAGCTCAAGGAGCAAAACACAATGAAGTTCATGAATGGACTGAACGGATTGAAGGTGGCCGCGTTGGCCGCTGCCGCAGTTCTGACCGTTGCGGTCGGAGCCCAGGCGAGAACCCTGAACATGTCGGGTGAGTGGTTTCAGAACCGTGGTCAGCTGGTCGATATCCCGATCAATGGCGGCGTGGTTTATTGTGGTTTCGGCGGTGTCGGTGAGCCGATCGGAATTGGTGGCTGTCTCGGCAACAAGCCCGGCGTGAATGCGACCGGCATGGCCGTAGGCCAGGTGATGTTCAAGGCGGCCAATGGCGGCGTTCCGGCGGCGCCCCAGGCGGCGAATGTCACTGGCGGCGCTCCCGCTACCTTCACCGTCCCCCCGCACGCATTCGCCCAGAATGCCGGCAAGCAGGTCGTGGCACTTCCCATCAACCAAACGGTGCAGCAGTTGGCGACGACCATGGTTTTCCGGGCTCCCGGAACCTCGATGTCTTCGGGCTTGAGTTCGCTGAACTGGAATGCCAAGTTTGAGGCCAATGCTCATTCGCAAGATTCCGGTCAGGCGGCTCGTTTGGCGAAGAGCTTCGCATGGTGCCCCGGAGTGGGCGGTCCTGCGTGTGCCGCTCCGAACCTGGCAACGGGCGGAGTCGCTGGTTATAACGGGCAGATCACCTACAAGAATTCGAACCCGAATGCCTTCGGTGGCACCATGGCCATGATGTCAGCGTCGGGTGGCTATGTCTCCTTGGCCCTCGACAAGACAGCCTTCGGTTACCCCCCGGGCCTTCCCCTCGCCATGGCGAACCAGATTTTCGGTGACCCCCTTAACACGACGATCTTCCGCCCGCAGTGGATGGGGCTCGGGTACGCGGCGACAAGGACCAACGCGTTCGCTCCTGCGCCCGTGTACAACAGCTTTGCGATCAACACGCCCTGCGTTCCGAACGCTTTGCCCCCGACGCCGGTAAGCTGCTCGCACATCACTACCCACGGACCGCAGATGACTTTCCCGACGATCCCGACACCGGGTGCCGGTACGATCATGAATTTCCCGCTCTCGCTCCCGGGCGATTCCAATATCAACTTTGGTTTCCCTTGGACCACGGGGACGGTAACGGCTATCCATACAGGCATCACCGGCATGGGTGCTGCGTCGAGTGAGACCCTCAGCGCGATGGGCTACGACAACCGCACAGGTGCCGGTAACGGTCGGATTGTGATGGTGTCGGGTGGCGTTACTCACCGCATGCTGTCGGGAAAGAACTTTACGGCGCTCGATGCGGTTCGCCTCGACTTCACCAGCCCCGTGCCGGCGATGTCGGCTCCGGCGATTGGCGCGGTTGTGACCCTGATGCTTCTGGCGGGTGGCTATATGGCCCGGCGGACCTTCGCGGGTAGCCAGTCCTAGAGCTTCAGTTCCATCGTTAGACAGAGAGTATGCTCCTATGAGCGGAGTCGCCGCCTGGCCTTTGGGTCAGGCGGCGTTTCTCTTTTCTGGGCCCGGGTTGTGCGCCCGGTGTGTGCGTCTGGCTCCTTGGGCGCGGCCCACCCGATTCCCCGGCGTCTTGTCTTGAGCTAGCTTCGGGTCGAATGAGCAATGAGCGAAACGCTCGTGGAGGATAGGTTCGATGCGACGAATGCGTGCCATGACCAAGAGGCGTACCGCCCGCTGTTTTCTTGCCGCCACCCTAGCGGTGGGCCTCTCTGGATCGGCGACGAGTTCCGCGAGCGCCGAAGCTCCGGGCCCCGATATGACCTCCAAGGTCGTGGATGCGGCCCTCTTGCGCCCCCTCGGAGTGCTTTCCACCGTGGCGGGTGCTGGCTTCTTCGTGGTCTCCCTCCCCATCACCATCGCGGTGGAGCAGGTGGGGACGGCTCGGGAAGTTCTGGTCGAGACCCCCTACGAAAACACCTTCGAGCGTCCCCTGGGCAGGATTTAGCGCCCCCAAAGCACTCGCCCACGCCCCCTCCCTGCTGACCTCGTACCGGGCCTTGGGCACGCCCTCGGCCAGCTCGCCGGGGTAGGCGCGGAGGGTTGCCGCCGCCGGGCTTTGCTAGCCTCGGGCCCGAGGGTGGCCCCGAGGGGGCAATGGCGAGGGGGTCCATGCGGCCGAAGGGCAGGGCGCCGGTATGCAGAAACGGCTTCAGTTTCGGCGTCTTATGGCCGTTTTGTTCTGGGTGATCAGCGGCCCCGGTGGGCCTGGGCGAAAACGGGAATAGGGGGCCTCAGCGCCTCTGGGATGGAGAGCGGGTTTGGCTGAAGCCTTCCCATCAGAATCGGTGTTGTCGGAGGGTGGCGCCCAGGGCCGAGGCCTGGTGGGTGCCTTCGAGAGCGCTTGGTTCGTCTATTTTTTGACCGGCTTTTATGTGGTGGCCGATGACTACCTGCCCATCCCCAGTTTTTATCTGGTGGTTGGCGTCTTTCTCCTCTACTTCGCCATGGCTCGCCCCTTCCAGTTGGCCGAGGTCGCCTTGAAGCCCATCTTCTGGGTCTGGGCTCTGACCATGCTGATCCCGCTCTTGCTCTATTTCTCCGGAGGGTCCGCCAACCCGTTCGCTTGGTCCTCGGCGACCCTTCGCACCACGATCTTCGCCGCGTTTGCGGGCTCGGCCGTTCTCCTCTCGGCACCCCGGGGCGCCGAGACCTTACGGGCGGCCGCGCGAATAGCCCTGGCGACAGCGGTGCTGCTCAGCTTCGCGGATCTCGTTTTTGAAAATCCTTACAACCGCTCTGAGGAGACGGGTCGAACCTCCGGCCTCTACGCGGATGCGAATACATCGGCGGCGGCCATTGGTGCGCTGCTCCTACTGGCGGTCGACGTCACGAAGCAGAGCTTTAAGGGACTGCTCGTGGTGGGCATTTCTGTTCTCGCCATCATCTCTACCCAGAGTCGTTCGGGCATGATCTTTGCCGTTTTTCTCCTCGCCGCCTACCTCCTGCTTCCAAGGGGGCCGGGCACTCTACCGGGTTTCGCCCGTTTCGGTGTTGGGCTGATAGGGCTTGTCTTCATCGTCGGGTTGGTCCTGATAACCCCTTTGCTGATTGACATTGATACGGCGGAAGCTTGGCGCCTTCAATCGCTTCTGACTCTGGATTTCGACGACGGGTCTGCTCAGGGAAGGGTTGTGAGATTCGAGTTTGCCCTCTCTCAGTTCCTGGACAACTTCTGGTCCGGCAAAGGAATCGGAGCCCCTCGTTTCTACGGGATTTTTTCGCACAATGCCTTCCTTGAAACTGCTGTTGAGTACGGCGTCGGGGGCCTTCTCATCTACCTATTTCTAATCGGGAACGCCTTTTTTCGCTGCTTTCGCTTCGGTATCCAGAAGAGCTGGACGCCGATTCTGATTACCACGCAGATTCTCTACTACAGTTTCTTCTCCCATACGATTCAGCAGTTGCCGGTTTACGCTGTCTTCTTCGCTGGGATTCTCGTGGGGACGTTCTTTGAGGAGCATGACTCCAAGGATTCCCTGACCGGCCCAGGAGCTCCGGCTTGACGGTGTGGGGTTCTCTCGGTCGCTCCCCTCGGTCGCTCTCACGGGATGGGCTGGGAGACGGGAATTTTTTCGAGGCGTTCCTCCTCTCATGATTTACGTCATCCTTGGCATGCACAAATCGGGGACAACGCTTGTGTCCCAGCTTCTCCATCGCTCCGGAATCGATATGGGCGATGACTTCGAGAACGGAAAAAGCTACGACCAGGGCAACCAATGGGAGCGCCGGGAAGCCTTCGTCATCAATTTGGATTTGATCGGCTGCCGCGAGGAAGATTATTTCAGCCTCGATCACTTCCAGGAAATTGTCCGCCCTCTCCCTTCCGCCCAGGAAAAAGCAATGCGCGGGATGGTCGATGCCTTGGAAGCTGGCGGTGGGCCTTGGGGGTTCAAGGAGCCGCTTACGTGCTTGACGTATCAGCAGTGGAAAGAGGTGCTTCCTCCGCACCGGGTGATTGGTGTCTACCGGAATCCAGTCGAGGTCGTTAATCATTACCGTCGTCCGTTTCGTCGGCGTCCCCTTCGCGATCTCAGGGTCGCTTGGCGTGCTCTCCGGGCCTGGTCGATCTACAATCAGGGTATGATGAGGGCCGTCGAAAAATCCGAGTTAGATGCTCTTCTGATTCGATACGAAGACTTGATGTCCAGCAACTCCGATTTTTTAAGACTCCAGGAATTCATCGGGGAAACTCTGGTCGACATTCGCAACGCATCTCAGCACCGTGCCCACGCTCACTACTTTCTCTTTACCCTTCTCGATCGAGTCATGGGGCTCTGCTCAGGCGAGAGACCATCTCGGACCTTCCGGAAATTGGAGGCATTGCATAAGAAATGAAGGTTCTTGTAACGGGGACGGCAGGCTTCATCGGATCCGCCCTGGCCCAGTACCTGCTCGAGCGGGGCGACGAGGTCGTTGGAATCGACAATCTCAACGACTATTACGATGTGGAACTCAAACGATCGCGACTGGAACGCCTTTCCGGGTATCCAGGATTCGTGGATCTTCGCTTCGATATCGAGAACGCCGACGAGGTTTTTCGGGCCTTCTCCGAACATCGACCTGAACGGGTGGTGAACCTTGCCGCCCAAGCGGGCGTTCGATACTCCCTTGAGAATCCCCAGGCCTACGTTTCCGCCAATCTGGTCGGATTCGTAAACATTCTCGAAGCATGCAGGCATAACGAAGTGGAACACCTCGTCTATGCATCGAGCAGTTCGGTTTATGGTGCCAATACGAAGGTGCCCTTTTCAGTGCACGATAATGTCGACCATCCCATCAGCCTATACGCCGCCTCCAAGAAGGCGAACGAGTTGATGGCGCACACCTACAGCCACTTGTTTGGGCTTCCCACGACCGGGCTTCGCTTCTTTACCGTGTACGGTCCGTGGGGTCGCCCCGATATGTCGTTGTTCCTGTTTACCCAGAAAATTCTTGCTGGTGAACCGATTGACGTCTTCAATTACGGGAATCATCGTCGTGATTTCACCTATATCGACGATATTGTCGAGGGCGTCGTAAGAACTCTCGATCGAGTGGCCTCTCCCGATCAGGACTGGTCCAGCGATCGGCCCGATTCGGCGACAAGCCAGGCCCCCTATCGGCTCTACAATATCGGGAGTAATAATCCCGTCGAGCTGCTTCGCTTTATCGAGTTGATCGAGGAAAATCTCGGACTCAAGGCCGAGAGGAATCTTCTCCCCTTGCAACCGGGCGATGTTCCCGACACCTACGCCGACGTCGATGCTCTGGTCGAAGACGTGGGGTATAAACCCTCGACTTCGGTCGAAGTGGGAATTGCAAGGTTCGTCGAGTGGTATCGGGATTACTACGGGGTCTAGCCGGGGCCAGAGCGGGGAAGAGACCCGGCGGCTCCTGGGGGAACGATGAGGTTCGTGATTCGCGACGATGATCCTTCGGCGATGACCCTCCCCGATGAGTTGGAGGCGTGTTGGGGCGGGGTCTGGGACTCGATTCCGGTGGGATTATCCGTGACACCTTTTCGGATTCCGGGCACGGGTCTCGGGGTTCCCGAGGCGCATTTTGGAGGAGAAGAGCCAATCCCTCTGGAAGACAACCAACCCCTCGTCCGTTTTCTGCGCGAGTTGATTCGAGCGGGAAAAGTTCATATTGCCATGCATGGGTACAACCACACCCGGCCCCTGGGCAAGCCCGAGTACGTCGCCGGCGATGACCTTGAAAAAAAGACTCGCCATGGCCGGGCATACCTCGAATCGGTTCTGGGTTGCGAGGTGGCGACTTTCGTTCCGCCTAATAATACAATGGGGCTCGAGGGTTTTAGGGCGGTCGCGTCCGCGGGTATGAACGTCGTGAACAACCAACCCTATGGGCGACTTCTTGGTTTTCCAAGATCCCCCTCGGCTCTCGCGGATTTTGCCCTTGCCGGGAGTTATGCCCTGAGACGGAAGTGGGGCGGATACTCCCCCTTCGAAGTTCAGTCCTTCGCAGGTTTCAAGCAGGCACCCTACCAGACGGTGGGGCCCGAAACCGATCTGAAGAAGCTCGAGCGTACTTTCGAGCTTTGTCATGGGGTGGGCGGACTCTTCGTTCTTGCGACCCACTACCACGCATTTGAAAGAAAAAACGTCGGGGGTGGGACCGTTCGTCAGGCCATCGAGGAACTCGTGGAGATGGCGAAGAGGGCAGGGCAGGTCGAGTTCCAGACCTATACCCAGGTATGGCGGCCAACGCCGAGCTGAGTTCGGTTATCTCAGGGTTGCGATGACCGGGGCATGATCCGATGCCGTCATGTCGTTCTTCTTCTTGCGCCATTCGCGATCGATGCTGACGTCTTCTAGCCGGTTTATAATGCTCTGGGTACCGAGTAGGAAATCAATGCGGAGTCCGTGGCCCCGGTGGAAAGATCCCCCGCGATAATCCCACCACGAGAAAGCCTTTTCGGCGGGGTATTTCTGCCGAAAAAGATCGCTTAGCCCCCAGTCCGTCACGGCTTGAAGTCGCGCACGTTCGGCATCTGTGTGAAAAAGCGCCCCGCTCGCGCTCTCGCCCTGCCAACCGTCCAGAGCCGCCGGGCAGATATTGAAATCACCGCAGAGGACGAAATCAGAGCTCGTATTATGCTCTTGTTCGAGGTAGTCGCTCAGGCTCTGGTACCAGTCAAGCTTTCGCGTGTAGTCCGCGTGGTCGAGGTTCTTGCCGTTCGGGCAGTAAACCGTGCTGAACTCGATCCCCGAAACCCGGGCGCTAATCAGGCGGGCGCCGAAATCCCCTTGGCCTGGAAGCCCCTGGGCGCTGATCTCCGGCGCATCGCGACTCAGGATCGCTACGCCGTTCCACGCTTTTTGGCCGTGGCTAACCGCGTGATAGCCGACCTCCTCAAAGGCAGAAGAGGGGAATTGGTCATCGGTCATCTTGAGTTCCTGGAGCCCGACGATGTCGGGCTGGCGTTCGTTCAGCCATGCGAGCACGAAATCGAGCCTGGCTCGCAGTCCGTTGATATTCCAAGTGGCAATTTTCATGAGTATTTCCCTGCAGGCCGTGGGTTTCTGCCTTCGGCAATTGGATCACCGGTTGGCTTTGAGGAAATGTAGCGATTCGCCAAGCAGAAGTGGACTTGCCCCAAGCCATGGAGTCATCCCTCGATCGCCCCGAGATTCGGTATCAGCGAGAGAGTGCCTTCAGCGGAGATGAGACATTTCGGCAAGCACTCCGAACTCGTATCCTGCCGGCTCGGAGGCAACGGAGAAGCTTAATCCGAGCGGGGGATGGTTGGATCGTTCCGGATTGTGGCATCATGTCAGTATGACCGGCGCCATCCCCCCCTCAAGCGACCCTTATGCGAACCCGGATCTCTTCCGGTTTGTAGGGAGCATGGAGGGCGTTCCTGATTTCGTCGATCTGGCCGAGACTCCCGCCGAGCGCGCGGCTCGTGAAGGCTGGCGCGCTTCGGGCCATTCACGGCTCGAAGCCATGGGAAGAATCGCACCTGGGCTTCTCCTAGCATTTCTGCTCGCGGTGGTCGGGCGCTGGGTTTCAGGCTGGCTGGGAGGCGGCCTATTGGGCCTTGAGAAGTCTCCCATTTCGCCGATCTTGATCGCCATCCTGGGTGGGCTGGTCATTCGCAACACGCTTGGGCTGCCCTCGGTTTACGAATCCGGCCTGCAACTTTGTTTGAAGAAGGTCCTGCGCATCGGCGTCGCACTCCTCGGGATCCGGCTGAGCCTCGCTGGGGTGGGCAGTATCGGTCTAGCCGCACTGCCCATCATCATTGCTTGCATCGTCTCTGCTCTGGCCATTGTCAGCTGGGTCAGCCGGGCGCTCTCGCTTCCGAGTCGATTGGGGGTTCTCGTCGCCGTCGGGACAGCAATCTGTGGAAATACGGCGATTGTGGCGACCGGTCCGGTGATTAAGGCAAGCGAAGATGAGATTGCCTACGCAGTGGGAACGATTACGGTTTTCGGTCTGGTTGCCTTGATCGTCTACCCCTTCGTCGCGCATGCGCTTTTCGGGGGTGACAGCTTTCAGGCGGGGCTCTTCCTGGGGACCGCGATTCATGACACCGCACAGGTGGCAGGTGCGGGGCTCCTCTACGGACAACAATTCGCGGCCCCGGAAGTCCTGGATATCGCAACGGTGACCAAGCTAGTCCGCAATATCTTTATGATCGCCGTGATCCCGCTGATGGCCCTTGCCTACCAGCGGGGTGAGTCCAGCGCCGAAGGCAAGCCCGGGGTTCCCTATCGCGATCTGATTCCCGTGTTCGTACTCGGGTTTATCGGTATGGCCTGCCTGAGAAGCCTTGGCGATATGGGAGAAGTTCCGTGGGGCGGCCTCATCTCTGCCGAGCAATGGCAGGGCCTCATCGAGACCGCTTCGACGCTTTCGGCCTGGTGCCTCACGGTTGCCATGGCGTCGGTTGGACTGGGGACGCAACTCTCCCGGCTGCGCGGCCTGGGTCTGAGGCCTTTGGCGGCGGGTCTCGTGGCCGCGCTGGTGGTTGGCGTGATCAGCGGGGGACTGCTGCTGGCCTTCGGAACCCAACTCGCTTCCATAGGCCTTTCGGCGGGTTAGCTTTCCCCAGCCTGGTTTGGAGAGCATCGGGCATTCGCCGGTGAGTCCGACTAGAATTGGTTGGGCGTCAGCTATCGAAAGGGATCTATCATGCCGGGTGCCTTACAGGGCTTTCGCATCATCGACGTTACCCAGGTGATCTCCGGCCCGCTCGCCACGAGAATCCTCGCGGACCAGGGCGCCGACGTCATCAAGGTCGAGCCGCCTTCGGGGGATATTCTCCGCCATATGGGCGGCATTAATGGCTTGTCGCCGACCTTTACGACAACGAATCGAAGCAAGCGATCGGTTGTTCTCGACTTGAAGGACGAGGATGGGCTCGCTCTCTTGCGCGATATGGTGGCCGGGGCGGACGTCTTCATTCAGAACAGTCGCCCCGGGATTGCGGAACGGATGGGAATCGGAGAGAAGGAGCTTCGGGCCATCAATCCCAGACTGATCTATGTGTCCATCAGCGGCTTTGGGGAAGAGGGCCCCTATAGCCATAAGCGCGTTTATGACCCTCTGATTCAGGGAATGTCGACCCTGACCGATATTCAGTCGGGGGAGGGCGACCGACCCAAGCTGGTGCGCGTCATTGTGCCCGACAAGGTCACGGCACTGACCGCAGCCCAGAGCATCACCGCAGCACTTCTGGCTCGGGAGCGCACGGGCGAAGGGCAGCATATTCGTCTCTCGATGCTGGACGCGGTGTTGGCTTTCGTGTGGCCCGAAGCGATGGCCTATCACACTTTTATATCTCCGGATGTCCCCAAGACCAAACCCGTAGCCCGCCGAGATCTGGTCTACGACACCGCCGATGGATATATCATCGCTTCCACCGTTGCCCATCGAGAGTGGCAGGCCTTTTGCCGCGCTGCGGAACGCACCGAGTGGTTGGAAGACCCACGATTCCAGAATACTGCAGGGCTGGTGACCCATGCGAAAGAGCGTCTCGACCTGATGGCCGAAGTCCTCAAGACTCGAACGACGCAGGATTGGCTCGAGGCTCTTGATCGGGAAGACGTTCCATGCGCGCCGGTTTTGAGGCGGGATGACGTTCACCTGCACCCGCAGGTGCAAGCCAATGGAATCATCGTTGAGCAGGAGCACCCCGTCGCGGGGCTGGTTCGTCAGCCGAGGCCGGCGGAGCAAATGGATGGAACACCTTCGGAAATCTCTCGCCCCGCTCCGACTCTGGGGCAGCACACAGAAGATGTCCTGGCCGAATTAGGCGTAGACACCAAGAGGATCGAAGCGTTGCGGGCACGCGGAGTGTTGGGGGGAAGCTAGGAGTGGTGACCAGCGGACGAAAAGTCTGGGGCGTGGGGACGCCCAGAACCATGCGGGCGCATTGGATGCTCGCCGAGCTCGGCCTCGACTACGAATTTCAGGAAATTCTCCCGCGCACTGAAGGCATGGAGGGGGAGGCTTTCCAATCGCTCAATCAGCGCGGCAAGGTTCCGGTTTTTGAAGATGGAGAGCTAGTGATCGGCGAGAGTGGAGCCATTGTTTTCTACCTTGCCGATCATTACCGAGACAGCCGCAGCCTGGCCCCTCTGTCGGGGACTCCAGAGCGGGCTGTCTTCGATGATCTCTGCTTCTTCACACTGACGGAACTCGACGCCGTCCTCTACATCATCCGCAGGCATGGCGGACTTCCCGAGGTCTATGGTGCATCGCCGGTGGCGGTGAGATCCGCCGGAGAGTATTTCCTACGCCAGGTGGGCGAGATGGACCGTCGCCTTGATGATGGCCGCCCTTTTCTCATGGGCGACGAATTTTCAGCGGCTGACCTTCTCCTGGAGACCTGCCTGGGGTGGGCACAGGTTGTCGGCCTCGAGATCTCCCCTCTTCTGGTTAGATATAAGCAATCAATTTCGCGGCGAGAGCCCTATGTTCAAGCCTTCGCTCGAAATTATCCGCCTTCGGCAGCGCATCTACGAGGGAATTAGTGGGGGCTCACTGCCCTGATAGCCCTTGATCGCTTGGATTTTTGCTAGCGATCCTTTATACCGGGCGAGTTGAGTTGGCCCCGAACAATAAATCCAAGGAGGTAATAATGACCCACTTCATGTCCTCTTTTCGGCCCCAGGTTTATGCGCTTCTTCGAATCGTTCTCGGACTTCTGTTCGCATTACATGGGGCACAAAAATTTGGGATCATCCTCGATGTTCGTCCCGAAACTCCAGACTTCATAACCTATATCGCAGGGCCCATCGAAATCGTGGCCGGCCTTATGATCGCGATTGGCTTCATGACCCATTGGGCGGCTTTTCTAGCCAGCGGGTTGATGGCGGCCGCTTATTGGATGGCTCACGGAACGACCGCATTTCTCCCCCAGGAAAATGGGGGTGAACTGGCAGTTCTCTATTGCTTCGCGTTCCTCTTCATCTCAGCCGAGGGGTCAGGAATCTGGAGTTTTGACGCCTCGAGAAAATGACGCGCGAGCGATGGCACCGTTTTAAGTCGAGTCGCTTGGCCTTAGTTGGCTGCTCGGTCGCTTTCAGCTTTCCTGCTGCCCGACAAAGATGGGTGAAGACCAGGCCCTTTGTTCGGTCTCTGCCAGACATTCCTCTGAATCGGGAAGGCTGGAGCAGGCGCTGATCTCTGTGCAGCGCTCATCCGCCGAGTTCGCGCATCCGAGAGGGTCGGCTCCGATGGCCAGACTCCCCTCCTCGATGGCGCGAACATAATAGAGTGCATCGCGACCCGAGCGCTCAAAATCGGGGTCCGTGAAGGCAACCCGGCAGCCCTCGGTCCCGCCCGGGCAGGGGAAAACCTGCCAGGGGTCCTCCACCAGAGCGCTGATTTCTTCTTGTGCATTTTTTTGAGGCCGAATCCGAACCACCTCGATGCGGCTGATCGCTCGCCGTCGATCGCCCGGGTTGTAGCATTCGCCCTGGCAGAGTCGGGCGATACGGTCGGTGTCCATCGCGTTGATGGTATCGGCGGGGCAGCCTGGCTTCTGTTCGAAAGAGCCAACTGCTCGTACCTGGAAAATTGGATTTGTCCCAAGCGCGACCTCGCTTCCCATGGGCAGAGAGGCGCCTCCCGGGGAGTTCAGAAGATCGAACCAGAGAAGAGTTCTAGGCCCACTGGTTCCGTACACCTCCCGCCTCTGCAATGCATCCCAAATGTCCTCGCGACTTCTTCCCTGGGAATGGACCGCGGCAAGTCCGCCAGTGAGGAAGAAGGATGCCCCGCGTTCAGTTTCGAATATAGAAAATATTGCGGGTGTATAGGTCGTGTCCATGGGTTCTGCGGTCGCTGCGGGCTCGCGCTCCTCCCCATCGCCCAGCGGCGTGTCTGCGAAATTTGAGAAGCGAGCCTCGGTAAATTCATCGCGAGCGACCTCCTTATAACCTGTGCCAGGTCGAGCAGAATGGTTGTCGCTCGAGGCGATGACACCGAAGCGGAACTGATCTGCGTCATTCTCCGCACCATCTCGGCCCAGTGCAAGAATATATTGGGCGGTACTGCGCGGTCTGAGATTGAAGGCAGATTGAAAACAGTCCCGACACTGGCCCGCGTCCTGCCAGTCGGCCACCGTCGTTCCGGGGACAACCGTCGGACCACCATTGCGCTCGGCATCTACGAAAAACTGACGTGCTTCCGTCGCTCGTTCTTGGCACACGGCGCTATCCGTGCCTTCGATGAGACACCTTTCTTCGATGATTTCGCCGGCTCGCCAACAGGCGGGGAGATAGTTGTTGTTGGGCGCGGGGCAACTTCGACTTCCATCAGCGGCAATGCTGATTTCACTGAAGGGTCGATACTCCTCAGAGTTTCCGTGCCCGGAGTAAATCTCGATGATCCGTTGCCATTTCGGGTCATGTTGCTCCGAAGTCAGTTGCTTGTCCCAAGAAGATCCGGGCGGCGTATAGAACCCCCATGCCGTTCCATGCGGGATGACCATGGCAGCGTGACCCCATTCGTCGAGCTTGTCGAAGAGCTGGGCAGGCGTCGGGGCTGCTTCAATGCAATCACTCGGGAGGTCGCGGACCGGGACTCCGTCGGGGCATCGGGGGATGCCAGAAATTTCCGCCGTATACTCCACTAACTCGTCCCCGCCCCCCGAAGACGTCGCCAGGGCGTAGAGTCCCATCAAGAACGGAGAGGGCATGGCGTCTTCTATCCCCGGGGCTCCCGGGGGTAGGCCCGCGGTGATGGGGCGCGTCGGAATCGCCTCGTCCTCGAGGTCGCGAAGGATCACATTTTTATGACCCCAGTGTTCTTCGGGAGTGGGGCCGACCTGAGTCCACTCCCATCCCAGGAAGCTGACCAGATCGGGGTTGTCTCCGTCACCGCTAACTTCATTGCACTCCCGAATTGACTCTACGGTTTCGGCCCATCGACGCGGCGTCAGGGTGATGCCGTGGTCGTTGATCGACCAGAAGTCGAGGGCTGCGCAATGCCGCGCGTAATCGCAGGCATCAGCTACCGGATGAGCGCCTTCTCCTCCCGCCATGGGAAGGCTCAGTTGAAAAGCATCGAAGGAGAACGTGGTGTGAACATGCAAATCACCGAAGAGAATTTGTTTGGGTGTGGCGACTCCGATCGCTCGCGCGGCCTCGCTGACTTTGCGGCCACGAAGGGCAATGCTTTCGGGGCTCTGTGCAAGTGCCTCGGGAGAACCAGCCCTGGGAGTCGGCACGAAAGCACCCTTGCCCGATGCGTAGATAATACCCGCCGCCAAAATCAGCAGTATCAGGCCATACCATTTCCATTGAGAGCGCATCGATATCTCCAATAATTCGGGTACTCGGGGAGAACCTTGGTTAGCGAGGTGGCGCCGAGAGGCGTTTCTTCAGTTCGGGAAGAAAGCGGAGCATGCTGTTGTCAGAGCTGACATTGAGTCCATCGTTTTGCCGATTGAACTGCTCTTCAGATACGGGGCGTGTCTGCATCATGTTTTGTCGAAGCAGGCATTCCTCGAGAGATTTGGTGTAATAGTGGTTCACGCGCATGTCTGAGACGTCGCTCTCTTTGACAGTTCGTCCCAAGCTCAATAGACGATAGTGCCAACTGTGGGCACTATTCGAGTAAGCGTTGTTGGTGAGGTAAGCGCCCCGCGCTAGATCTTTGTGATCTGAGTTTTCGGCTTCTCGCTGTGTGTAGGATTCGATCACGAGCCCTGGTGGCCTGTCCCGATGGCCAGAAAATCCGAAATCGATTCGGGGGATGCGAATGCCACGGATCCTGGGGTCTTCGGTGTAGCGGGCGATGATCGGGCGTAAATCTTCGCCTTCGAGCGGGACCAGAAACTCGTCGATGTCGATTTTCAGGATCCACTCGAACTGACTACGATAGTTCCGGGCGGCGTGTCCGAAAGCGAGGTGATTCTTGTCCTGCCCGAAGAAATGAGTGGGGCGATCATGCTTTGAGCCATCGAAGTGGAGCCAGGGGTGCCGGGTAACGATTCCGAGCTCGACATAGGGCTGGAGAATCGATTGGGCATCCTCTCCGCCATCGTTGTCGTAGAGGTAGAAATGATCGAAACCCACCATTCGGTGGTATTCGATCCACTCACGAAGGTAGGGGTTCTCGTGCTTGAAGATGGCGGCGATGGTGAGTCGGTGTTTCATGGCCTGCGGACGCTAGCATACGAGTTGCCATTCCAGAGTTTTCGTTGGGATGAGGCTTTCGCTCTTCGCGGGGCTTGTGAACGACTTTTGGGGCTAGGGCTGATCGTCTGAGGAATAACCGAGCTCTCGAACCCGCTTCTCGTGATCCGATCGCGTAATCGTATATTTCGAGATCAGGAACGTCGAAATAACGGGTAGGGTCATGCCGAGAATCAGATGAGCGGTCGCTAGTTTGGTCATGGGTTCTTGCATCGATTCGACGCTCGGATTGGGGACGTCGAAGCCGAAGGCCGAAAGGATGATGCCGGTGATCAGAACACCCCCGGCACTCATGGTCTTTTGAGCGAGTGCGGGGCCGGCATTCAGCAACCCTTCGCTTCGCCTCCCGGTCTCCGCCTGACTTTCCTCGACGATGTCCGCCACCATCGAACCGATGAGGATGAATCCGGTGGTTGCCAGCACGATCATCGTGCAGCTGTGGAGCAGCATCGTCCACCAGAGGAAATCCGTTCCGTTGGCGGGAAAAGTCGAGAACGAAAACATACCGTCCATGAGCCGAAGGCCGACGGGGAGGGGGCCGAGTACGACGCTTGCGGAAAAGAGTCGGACCGCGATTTTCTTCTTCTCCCGACCTTTTGAAATCACGCTGGCCGAAAAACCGCAGATGATCGCGACGAACGCCTGGACGATGGGAAAAGAGCTGATTTTCTCTGGGACCCACTGCCAGAAGTAGATGTTGTAGTAGTGATCCGTCCCAGACTGCAGGCCGATGAACAGTGCAAAGACTAGGCCGGCAAGAAAGACGACGAGCCAGGATCTGTTCGAGAGCGTCTCGAAGATTTCGTTGAGGATCTTGCGAACCTCGATTTTTTCGGTCTTGTCAGGAACATGCAAGTGGGGAATTTGCCGATGCAGCCCGACGGTAGAGATCAGGCCTGAGACAAAAATGACGACGGCAGAAATCACCGCCAGATTCGCGTAGCCATCGGGGTTTAGGAGGGCCCGGGATTGGGAATATCCGGGAGACTCCGGGAAAAGCAGTCCAAGAGCTACTGCTGCAATGCCCGCTCCACCCAGCCAGCCGAAAGCTGTGGAGATACCCACCATCAGAGTTCGCTGGTCGTAATCTTTGGTGAGTTCCGGCCCGAGCGCGTTCCTTGGAACATCGTAGAAGGTCATGGAGACCCGCACCGCCACCGAGAAAAAGAGCAACCGGAAGAAAAGCTCATACTGGGTAGGGTCAGGTACGGGCTGAAGAATCCCGTAGATGGAGGCCGCGAAGGGCAGGAGGCTGATGTAGATGAACGGGTGTCGTCGACCCCAGCGAGTTCGAACCCGATCCGACCAGGCTCCCACCAGGGGATCGCTAACGGCGTCGAAGACCAGGGCTATGGCCAGGGCGAGTCCCGCGAGGTAGGGCTTCATCCCCAGGACTTGGTTGTAGTAGAGCATCAGCCAAGAGCCGAAAATTATATTCTTCGTGCCCACCGCCAGAGATCCGGTGCCGAACGCGAATAGGGTCCCTAAACTCGCGTGCTCCGCATCTCCCTCTGCTCGTCGATCCACCTTCTACCGGGTAGCACATGCTGGAGACGGGGGGGCCTGTCCCGTTCTCCTACTCGATTTATAATCCCGATGGGGGCCGGGATTTTTCCAGAATTCCCATTTTTCGGTGAATTCCGGCCAATCCGAGGGTGGGACCGGGTTCGCTCCAGCCCTTAGGCCCGCCAGAGTCTCGTTATCTCCTCCTGGAAAAGAATCCGGTAAAAGCGGTCTTGGCCAGGAAACGCTGGATTGCGCTCTCCGGCTTTTGATGCTGATATTCGAGATGGTCGTTTGATTGCCCAACCGTGGGAGAGAAGGCGTCGTGAACGAAATGCGTTTCAAGAATTTTCTTGAACGGGATGACGGTAATCGCGTCGGTATTGTCCGTTTTCTCCGGATAGGCAACGCCAGCCTCCACGACGCCTGGTTTGAGACCAGTCGTCACTGGATCGAGGACGTGGGAGGGGAGCGTATCTACGCTGGGGCTTTGGACGTTGTCTACGGCCGATCTTTTCTGAGTTTCGAAAGGCTCATTATCGAGGAATATCCGTCACGGCAAGCTGCAATCGAAGTCATGGCGAAATCCGACTCTGATATTGAGATGGGCCTTCAAGCGAGCTTCGTCATGGCCCTGACCCCGAGTTCACGGTTCGTCCACCGCATGATTTCGGTGGCGGGCAGATTGATCCGATTGCTACGCCCCATCAAAGTTCGTGAGGTTCCCGAGGTCGACTACCCCAAGAACGTTTCGCTGGATGGATTGAGTGCGGATCAAGCACAAATATCGACTTTCTATCAGTCGAAACAGTGGTCTCCGTTCACGATGGTCAGCTTGCACGGTTTCAAGAGCCGGGCTGAATATCAGATAGATGGGGAGGATGACGGCAAGAGGGTCTCCTCCGGAGCCGCGGCCTACGAGCGCTATGCGAGGAGGGCCGCGATTCAGGTTTTCCGTCGTGGCGGAAATTTCTATTGGATCGCCACGCCCGTTGCGGTTTTGAACGGAGACTCGGATCACCCTCTCGCCCGCCAATGGTCACAGCTTGTCCTGGTCGCCTGGCCTTCCCGGATGGCATTCAGACACATGATCCTGGGACAGAGCCATTCTCGAAGTACGAAGCACAGGAACGCTGGGATTTCCGACGCCATCGTTATTCCGGGGACCCCCTTTGAGGGCTTCGACAAGAGGGCCCTCTAAGGAGTGGAAACTGGACTCATCCGGTTCTGGACGGCTGGGGAGAGAAGAAGCCCACGGCTCTCTGCAGCGTCGACTCGTGTCCCGGAACGCTGCACCGTTCACTTCCCCCGGGAAGAAGGCGGCGTTCCCAATTTATTTCCGGGGCGCAGACCCGTGGATCCGCGATTCCCTGGGTTGGGTTTTGGTCGAGGGTAGAAAACGAGGCGGAGCAGTGGCTCCGGTCTGGGTTCAGGCCTCAGATTTCGCGACCGGGTGTGGGTCCCAAGGCCTGACTTCTCTTGGCTCCGGTGAGTTGGGCCATGGTAGATTTCTCCTACTTCAGAGATTCGCTATCTTGGAGACAGCGTCGGGGTATCCGTTGTGGAGCGTCTGACGAGGAGATGTGCTCTTGGTTCTTGAGATCATTCTCGTTGGGGTGGGGATCGGGGCCTTCCTGCTCTCGCTGCGGAATTTGCGACTGGTTTATTCGATCTCAAGAGACTTTCGAAAAAGCTGGCATTGGGCGGTTCTGGCCTTCATGATTTCTGGCTTTCTCGTGGGTTACCTGGCGTTCTTTCGCTACCTGCTGCAAGTGGAGGAGGCGGGCACCAAGGACCTGTTGGTGTCGACGATCTTCTTCGGCGGTTCGCTATTCGTCCTTATGTGCTCGAATGTCTTTCTATCGACCGCGACAGATATGACCGAAGCGATTCGGAACGCCAAGCAAGCCGAAGAGGTCGCCCGGATTTCTGTTTTCGAGCGGGAACGCTTGGAGGGTAGGGTCGTCGACGGTCAGAGGCTTGAAGGCGTCGGACTCATGGCCTCGGGAATAGCTCATGATTTCAATAATCTCTTGGTCGGTATTCTCGGAAACTCGAGTTATGCCAGGCGCTTGGGGCCCGATGAGGCTTCTGATTTTCGTGAAGCTTTGGAGGATGTCGAAGAGGCGGCTGAACGCGCTGCGATTCTGACCCAACAATTGAGCGCCTACTGCGGTCGGGGGTCCTCTCATCTCGAAAAAGTGGATCTGACCGAGACCGTCGAGGGAACGCTGAGCTTGATGCGCTCATCCATCAATGCAAGAGTGCTGGTCAAGGTGGAGTTAACCGAGAATCTGCCCGTGGTTTGGGGTGATTCAGCACGCTTTCGGCAGTTGTTTCTAAATCTAATCCGAAACGGCTTGGAGTCGATGCTTCCGGAGGGAGGCGAACTCGTCGTGCGGACCGGCGTTGTGACTCTTCCCGAACCCGAGAGCAACCAGGGGGGTCGAGTCAGCTCTCTAGAGCCAGGGGCTTACGTTTCTCTTGAGGTCGAGGATCAGGGCGGCGGGATTGAGAATGTCGATCGAAGTCGTCTATTCGAGCCTTTCTACTCGACGAAGGGAGTGGGGCGTGGCCTCGGGCTGGCGGCGGCCCAGGGGATAGTCTCGAGCCATGGCGGCGAGTTGACCTTGGAAAGCATTTTAGGCAAGGGAACGAAAGCCCGAGTTCTGTTGCCCCATGCCCCTGAAGAAGTCGAGGCATCCGACTCGTCCGACGAAGAGCATTTCAATTCAGTGGGCGCTGGACGAATTCTTGCGATCGATGACGAGTTGATCGTGCTGGATACAGTCAGGAGGGGTCTGGAGCATGCCGGTTATACCGTCGATACAGCGGTGAAACGCGCGGAGCTCGAGGAGTTTCTGGAATGGCGCGGGAGCGATTACTCGGCGGTCATTATTGATATTATGATGCCGGATATCAGTTTTGAAGAGACCTTTGAACACCTTCGTCTACACTTTCCCGGCATAGCGATTCTTATTTCTAGCGGTCACTCCGATATCGACCTGCACGAGATGGTCAAGGACGCGAAGCGCGTTGCTTTTCTGACCAAGCCCTATCGAGTTGAAGACCTGGTTCGGTCAGTCGAGAGATTGGGAATCACGCCCGGTGGGGGCGACAACTCCACGAGCTGAGGCCGTGCGCCTCCCCGCAGTCGGGGCTAGGCCCCGTGCTACTCTTGAGTGAGTCGAGTTTGCCGTCCGAAATGCGGGAAGCTGCCCAGCCAGATACCGGCAAAGAGGTCTTTAGGGAATGGTCATCATTGCACTACCCGCCTACAACGAGGCTGAGACCCTACCGTTTCTGCTCGCTGCCATCCGTCAGTCGATGCAGGAAAATAAGATCGAATATCGCGTCGTCGTCGTGAACGATGGCAGTACGGACGATACGTCTTCGGTGGTGACCGCACTCGCGGGCGAAATGCCTATCGAACTGATTGAGCATGCGGGGAATCTCGGCCTGGGAGAAGCTATCCGGACAGGGCTTCTGTCAGCACTGGAGGGAGCAGAGCCCCACGACATCATCGTAACGATGGATTCGGATAATACCCACACGCCTGGACTCATTGCCCGGATGGTGAGAGGGATCCGAGAGGGCAACGATGTCGTCATCGCGTCGCGCTATCGGCAGGGAGCGAATATTCGCGGCGTGCCTCGTTACCGTCGGCTCCTAAGCTTTGGTGCTCGAGTGGTTTTCGGTCTTCTCTTTCCGACACCGAACGTAAGAGATTTCACCTGTGGCTTTCGAGCCTACCGAGCCGAGGTGCTCTCCCGGGCCTTCGAGCAATACGGCGACGCCTTCGTCGCTCAGAGCGGTTTTTCATGCATGGTCGATATCTTGCTGAAACTCCGGCGTATGAATGCAATCATGAGCGAAGTCCCTCTGATTCTTCGTTACGACCAAAAATTTGGAGCGAGTAAGATGATCGTGATTCGAACGATCGGGGAAACTCTTCGCTTGGTCATCTCAAGGCGAAGTGGGCTTGGCTGATGGCAGATAAATTAGATGAGGATGCCGTCCCCGAATATTTTTCGAATCCGGGGACTGTCGAGCGTTGGTGGTCTCCTCACCAAGGGCCGCTTGCCTTTCATTACGATGCGGAATTGAGAATTCTCGACGATCATCTGGCTGTCTCGCCTGCCTTAAGAGTGATCGATGTAGGAACAGGGCGGGGTCGGTTTGGCCTTCATATGGCGAAGCAGGGCTGTGAGGTCTTGGCGGTTGATATCAGTCGCGAAATGCTCGAAGTCGCTCGTGAGGCTTCGAAAGAGGCAGGCGTCGCGGATAAAATGCGCTTTCGTGAAGGAAGCGCTGATGCACTCGAGGTCCTCGATGAAGGGGAATTTGATCTCGTTCTTTGCATGGAGTTATTCGATCACCTGCCTGATCTTGAGGGAGCGCTCGCGTCCATGCGCTCGCTCCTCTCGCCGGGCGGCCAATTCGTCTTTACCTACGTGGCGAGTGAGTCCGCCTACGGAATTTTGGGCAATGCCTATCGTTGGCTTCGGAGGCGATTGAATGCTCAGGGCATCATGATTTCAAGGACTTATTCCCTACCTGAAATTCGACGATCTCTTGCCGCGCAGGGTTTCGAACTCGATGAGTATTTCGGGGTGGGCGTGCTTTGCCTCAACGCCCAGACCCGCCTCTTCCAGGACGGGTGGCTTTCGCGCTCCACTCTGGCGTTGGCGAGAGCCGAGGCCAGGCGCTGGCCCTATCACCGCAGGTCCCCCTGGGCCCGTATGGGAGCGCATGTCGTCGGCATCGCTCGGGCCGGTGGTGCTTCATCGCCGGCCTCAGGCGGGGAGAGCTAGAGGCCGGGGGCCGCTGGGTCTGAGGCCCGAGCTGCCCTAGCTCGCTCGATGGCGCATCGGGATCGAATCTCTTGGGGTTCTTTGTGTCGGTACGCTCGGTAGGTGGTGGCGAGCCTCTCGAGTGCATCTCCCCGATTTTCGGCCACCCCGCTGACCTGAACCTCCAACTCGGTCGCGTCCAAGGGCAGCCTCATGGCCTTTCCGTCGATGATCTGGATAAGGTCAAGGCAGAGCATGTAGCGACCCGAGCGGGGGGGAGGAGAGAGGGTTGGGAATAGGGTGTTCAGGCCCGGGGGCATATCGGCGTCGAGGGAGAGAGAGCCCGTTTCCACGACTTTCTCGTCGAGGTCGGAGAACGCGTAGCGGAGCTTGATCAGTCCTTCGGGCTGAAGGTCGAGGCCAGGCCAGGTTTCTGGCCCTGGGTTCGCGATCTGAACCTCGAGTCTCCTGAAGAGAGGCTGGACGCCCATATAGCGGAAAGTGGGTCCGGTTTTGACCGAGACAATGCCAGCGTCCGAAGGGAGAGGCCCGAGCGGTTCACGGGAGAGGCCCGTGAGGGTGAGCGAACTCGGGGCCTCGTTGAGGAGTTCTCTCATCCAGCGTCCCCTCGCCGGAGGTTCGGGGATTTCGAGAATCGCGCCCTCTTGGTTTCGATAGATGAGTTCGAGTCCGCCGGGGGCGTCCCCCCACCAGGCGGCCTTCTGGTGAGGCCGAAGTTCGTCCCAATGCACCACGACCCAGCGTAGGTCGGTCAGGCCACCGATACGTTTGACAGCCTCCCGGGAGGGGAGCCCCTGGGCGACTCGATTGAGGAGCGCGAAGCTTGGCGGTACGTGGGCCGTGAAGCCATTGAGGATCGGTCGCCAGTGCCGGGTGCTCGCCACCATGTAGCCCGAGTCTTTCGAGTTCCGGCTCAAAGAGTCGAGGGGCCAGGGAATCTCGAGAACGGGCCCGAATGGCAATTCGCCGAGTTTGGCGTACAGGGCGTCCCTCGCAGTGTTTTCTGGGAAGGCGGGAAGAGTGGGAAGTCGAGTCCACGAAAAGTTGACGAGGACAAGGAGCCCGAGGGTCGCAGCGACCCACCTTCTCCCGCTCGTCCAAGAGGCGCACCGCTGGATCAAACCCGCAGCTCCGAGAGCGGCAAGCAAGGGCATCAGCGTGCCGATCACGATGGCCCAACGGTGGGGTGCTCGAAGGTTTGAAAAGCCCGGAAGAGTAATAGCGGCCCAGTAGCTGGGTAGTCTGAAATCGCTCTCGCCCAGGCGTATATGGGAGCCGAGGGTCATGACGAACGCGACGAGGCAGCTGAGCCAGAGAGCCAGGCTCGCGCTTCGGGTTCGATCGAATGATTGACTTAAGAAGGACGGCCTGTCTTTGCGATTGTCAATTCGGAGCCAGGAGAATAAAGCCAGGGCAAGAATGCTGGCGGGGATGGAATAGGCAATTTCGAAGTCGGGATTCTGCTGCCAGAGGGTATCGATTCGCGGCAGAAGCATGTCGATCGCGTTTCCGAGATGGTCGCCTGCCATGGGCCTGTCGGGGTCAAGTGTGACGCTAATTTCGCCTCGGGCCGAGCGAGACAGGTAGGGCATGGAAAGGAGTCCGAGGATTCCGTAGGGAACGAGAGCCGGAGCCAGAAGGCGGAGCAGAGAAGGCCGATCGAGCCCATGGATAACGATGACCACCAGAGATGTGATCGCCAGAACGAAGGTCACCATGTAGGCGAGGTAATAGGAAGACAGGAGTTGCAGGGTCAGCACTACGCCCAGGAGCGTGCTCTCTCGCCAGCTGCCTTCGCGCAAGAGCAGTCGCATGGCAAGGCCGAAGATCAGAGGGAACCAACAAGCCCAGAGCAATTGCAGGTGGCTGAGCTCGGCAGTTCGCCAGGGCATCGCCATGGCGACGAGCCCCGAGGCGATGGCGATGACTAGGGAACTCGTGGACTTGGAGCCCAGTAGCCAGCGAACGCAGAGAGCGGTGGATAGGCCGAGGATCGCGTAGCTTGCCATCAGGGCGATGGCGTAAATCAATACGGCGTTATCGGTGAACCCACGCAAGGGAAGGGTGACGAGGGCCTCGCCCAGGAGGTGTTCGGAACCTGCCAGGGTAGCCGGGGCCGGGTAGAGCGCGTTGGCATCAAACAACGAGGCTCCCGGAGTCAGGATGGCATGCTGGCTCCAGGCCAGGATCCAGGTATTCAGCCGGGTATCGTCGAGTTCCAGGTGGCCTACCGGGTAACCGTGCAGAGCGCCCAGGTCGATGTAGCAGCTTCCCGGACAAGCCAGGAGGGCTGAAAAATGAAAGCCCACCCATAGCGAGATAGCCGCGCCCAGCAGTACCCAGAAAACCCATTCGCGATTTGCCTTGGACATGCGCTCCCGGTCCCAATTCCTGAAGGGAGAGGGTAAGGGGGTTGCGTAGAATGGGAAACCATCCTTTTGCTTTGCGGATGATTACTTCTTGGCGAGCAGGGGGTGTATGCTTGATAGCGCGTGGCTGGGCCCTATCCGCGCTCGGCCCAGGGGCGATGCGAGGGGGCGTCTCTCCGGAAATCACGGGGGAAGGAAAAATGGCAGCCGGAACGAGCATGCACCCGAGAGAGGGCGCCTACCGAGTCTTGACCCTATTTGGGACGCGGCCGGAGATCATCAAACTGGCCCCCGTTATTCGTGCATTGGAGGCTCGGCCCGATGTCTTCGAGAGCCTGAACGTGACCTCGGGGCAGCATGCGAATATCCTGCCCCCTTTCCTTGAAGAACTGTCGATTCGTCTGGATCACGACTTGGGGGTGGGGCGCCCAGGGCAGACGCCCAACCAAATTGCTGAGCGGGTTTTGGCGGGCTTTGGGCCGCTTGTGGACGAGCTTGAGCCGGACGCGATTCTGGTGCAAGGCGATACCACAACCGCACTCGCCGGCGCTCTGGTGGGGTTCCACGCTGGGGTTCCCGTGGGTCACGTGGAGGCTGGGCTTCGGTCGGGAAATCCCGAAAGCCCCTTCCCGGAAGAGATGAACCGGCGTCTGATCTCGCGACTCGCAAAATTCCACTTTGCGGCGACGGGTCAAAATCGGGAGCAGTTGGTCGCCGAAGGCGTCGATCAGGAGAGCGTTGTGATCACGGGAAATCCCGTAGTCGACTCGGTGCATTGGGCGCTGGCCCACCACACCCGTTCGCCTCAAGTGGATGAAATTCTATCTTGGCTCGGAGATCGCAAGATGCTCCTGCTGACCACCCATCGGCGCGAGAGCTTTGGTCCGGTGATGGAGTCGAGGATGGAAGCGCTTTCGGAGTTCGCCGCCGAGCGCGAAGATGTAGGGCTGATCTTTCCCGTCCACCCCAATCCCGAGGTAGGTGACCGGGCCCGACGCTTGTTGGGGGCCTTCGAAAATGTCCGGCTCGTGGACCCCCTGCCGTACGTCGATTTCATGCACCTGCTCGCATGCTCGTGGCTGATCGTTTCGGACTCCGGAGGGATCCAAGAGGAGGCGCCCTCTCTGGGAAAGCCCCTGCTCCTTATCCGGGAGAATACCGAGCGCCCGGAAGCGATCACGAGCGGAGTGGTTCGCCTGGTGTCCGGGGCGGGTCGCGAACTTCGTGAGGAACTCGAGCTGGCCCATGGGGGAAGCGACTGGATTAGAGGCGTGGCAGAAATTCCGAACCCCTTTGGAGAGGGCGACGCAGGCCCCCGTATCGTCGAGGCCCTGCTCCGGGGCCTGGGGTTGGTCCGGAAAGCAACCTCTTGCTGACTCCACCGCCGGTGGGCTCCGGAATCGATTCATGGGTCCTGTGAAAAAAAACTTTTCGGCGGTTGTCGCCGGAATGGCGGCGATCCTTATCCTGGTGCTCGGCCTGCGACTGCTCGATGCGGCCGAGAGCAATACCTTGACCGTCGATGAACCCCATTATGTGGGTGTCGGGCTCTACCTCTGGGAGTCAGGAGACTACGACTTTGCAAAGACGCTGACTTTTCATCCCCCGCTGACTCATCATCTGGCCTCGCTCGCCCTGCTCCCCTGGTTGGACGATGCGCTCGAGATCACTCGAGGGATCGGCGGGCAGCTTCTCTCGGGTTCCGATCCGGAACCCCAGCGTGTCCGTTGGCTTTCACGGCTTCCCTTCGTGGGCCTCGCTTGTTGGGGGGCTTTTCTGATCTTCCTTTGGGCGAGGGAAGTCGCCGGCCCGGGAGCTGGCCTACTGGCTCTCTCTCTCTATAGCCTCTCCCCCACGCTCCTAGGCCACGGCTTTCTGGTCCACTCGGATATTGCAGTGACCGTTTTTTTCGTCCAGGCGCTCTATACATTCTGGCGTTGGTGGAATCGGCCGGGAGCGCTTCGCTTTGCGCTTTGTGGCCTTTCCCTCGGCCTCGCACTGCTCTCCAAGCTCAGCGCTCTTCTTCTACTTCCCAGTTTCGGCCTGCTTCTACTCGCGATCGAATACGGTGTGCCGCCGTTTTCATCGGCGGCGGATCGGGAAGCTGGGGGATGGCGAACTCGGGGCCTGTGGCTTCCCGGGATGAGGGCCACCTCCCGTCTGGCCGGGCTCATCGCGATGGCGACGGCGGTGATCTGGGTGGGCTACGGATTCTCTTTGGAGCTCACCGCTGCCCAGGGTGGCCCTTTTTCGGGCCTGCTCCTGCCGTCAATTCTTCAGGCCCTCTGGT
Source organism: Myxococcota bacterium (assembly GCA_029243605.1). Taxonomy (GTDB): domain Bacteria; phylum Myxococcota_A; class UBA9160; order UBA9160; family UBA4427; genus JAZXM01. The sequence continues at coordinate 88,872 of JAQWRT010000045.1, read as the reverse complement.
TTGACGTGGAAGCCAATGCCCAAAGCCGCCCGATCTATTTTTTCGGAGAAATCGCGCAGGGTGGTCATTTTCCACACCTGATCCCCGTGGCGTGGGCCCTGAAGACTCCCGTGCCTGTCCTGATCCTACTGGGTTGGGCGCTCCTGGCACCGGGCTCGCCGCTCGCGAAAACCAAGAGCGATGACGAGGACCGGGAATCCGGGTGTCAAGAATCCCGGCGCGGAGAGCGATCCGCCCTGGCCATTGTGGCTGTGGCCGTTGCGATCTTTCTGGGGATCGTAGTCTTCTGGCTGCGTGTTCCCCTGGGTTTGCGTTACGCATTGCCGGTGATTCCACTCATCGCCTTTTTCATCGGCATCCGCATAGCGCCCAGCCAAGGGTTTCGGCTCGGGGCGACGTGTCTCCTGGTGACCTGGTTGGCGATCGCCGGAGCGGCAATTCATCCCCATTATCTCGCGCACTTTAATCGACTGGCTGGAGGCCCCGCTGGAGCCCACCGTTTTCTAGTGGATTCGAATCTGGACTGGGGACAGTCCCTGGCCGCATTGGCCGATGAACTCGAGGCCCGGGGAAACCCTCCGGTGTGGCTCGGCTATTTCGGTCCAGAGCCACCCGAGGGCTACGGTATTCAGGCGAAACGGTTGCCCGGTTGCACCCCGGTGACGGGCACGGTGGCCATCAGCGCGACCCTGCTCCGGGGCCTTTACTCGGTGGAAAACCCTTTCGTGAGCGCCCCTCCAGGCTGCTACGACTGGCTTCTCGATCGTGAACCGGTGGCCCAGCCGGGTTATTCGATCCTTCTCTACGAAATTCCCGAGTAGGCGAGGAGAGGAAGCGTTTCAGCATCCTTTCGTTGACAGCGGATCGCGGGGAGCTGAAAGCTGGATTATTGTGCCCGGGCGAGCGGAGCAGAGGAGGATTCGGGGCATGTTCTTGAAGTTGGCGGTTCGAGACGGGTTGGTTGTGTTGGTCGCAGCGGGCCTTTGGTGGTGGCTTTCGAATTTTTCGATGGGCACGGGCATGCTCAGCGATTTCACCGGCGTTGTGGCAGGCGTTGCTCTGGCGGCTTGCGCTTATGTGTTCCACGAGTGGGGGCATCTGGCGGGCGCTTTTGCAGCACGCGGCGTAGTTCATCCGCCCTCGGGCCTGAAATCAGCCTATATCTTCAGCTTCGATCGTCGAAAGAATACCCGTGCACAATTTCTGGTGATGTCCGTTGGGGGTTTTATCGCGACGGCAATCGCTCTGTGGGCGGTGTACAGCCTGCTGCCCGACAACGAGCTGGCCAGTCGTGTGGCTCGGGGCGGAGTGTTGTTCCTGGTTTTCCTGGGGGTCACTCTCGAGCTTCCCCTGGTCTTTTGGTCCCTGATGAGCCGGGAACTGCCGCCTATTGAGGTTTTCCCTCATCCCGCCGGGGAAGCGGAACGATCGCCTGTGGCGGCCGAGGGCGCGACGAGCTGAAAAAGCCGAGAAATATTATTTCTGCCAGGCTTTGTTTCGTTCTTGCTCCTCGGCTTCGAGCCTTTTGCGCGTCGCGTCGTCCACAAGGACACCGCGCTCTGCGGTCGCGTCGAGTAGGGCCTTGTTGAATGGGAGTTCGTTTTTCCAGGTGGGTTGCAGAGTGGATGCCGGAGTGACCGCGTCCGCCCAGTCGTGGGGAGCGACCCAGCCCGGGTGAGGGACCAGAGTGCCGCGAGTGCCTGCCATGGGGTGTTGACTTCGCCAAGCCCTAATTTCGCCGGCGAGTCTTTCGACCACCTCGGGTTTTTCGGCGGCTAGGTTTTTCTCTTCGTTGGGGTCTTCAAGAATACGAAAGAGAAAATTGCGAATCTGGATTTCGTTTTGCCGCTCCATGACGATTTGAACGAGTTTCCACGGCGGGTCGATCACAGCCAGATGAATCATTCCGGGTAGTGGGATCTCTGAAGCGAAGAAGATGGGCGGAGCCGGACTGGCGGGTACTCCGCCGTGGAAGACCGGCCACATATTACGGCCATCGAGAGGGGCGTCGGGTTTGAGTTCGATAGACGCGGCGGCGGCTAGGGTCGGGAAGACGTCCATCACGGTCGTCTGGGCGTTCTCAATCCCTCCAGCGGGCAATTGCCCCGGCCAGCGAAGGACCGCGGGGACGCGAATTCCACCCTCGAAAGTCTGCCCCTTCTCCCCTCGGAGTGGAACGTTGCTGCCTCCAAATCCTTGGAAGCCGCCGTTGTCGCTGAAAAAGAGTACGACGGTATCGTCGGCCAGGCCCTCTTGATCGAGAGCTTCGAGGATCGCCGAGATGGCTCTATCCATTTCATCGACCATGGCGGCGTAGACCCGTCGATATTTTTGGTTGGTCAAATGTTTGTATCGGTCGATGGCTTCCTCTGGAGCTTGCATGGGGCTATGGGGTGCGGTGAAGGGCACATAAAGAAAGAAGGGGCGCTTGGGGTCGCGATCGCGAAGAAAACGAATAGCTTCGCGCTCTTGAATATGCGTCAGGTATTCTCCATCGAGGGAGAGCGATTTTCCGTTCTCTTGGAGATCGTGCGCCCCCTCCCGCTCGTGTATCCAGTAATCCGTATTGGTGTGCAGGTGCCCGTGAAATTGTTCGAAACCGTGGGCATTGGGAAGTTGGTGCTCCTGAGTATGGCCAAGGTGCCACTTTCCGATGAGCGCCGTCTGGTATCCCGCGGATTGAAAGGCTTGGGCAATGGTGTTGGCGTCGGGAGACAGGCCCGCGTTGTACCATGGGTGGATTTGGTCGTAGGCGATCCCGAGCTTGAGGGGGTCGCGGCCAGTCATGAGTGCGGCGCGGGTGGGCGAGCAGATAGGCGCTGCGTAAAATCGCTCCATGCGCACGCCTTCCCGGGCGAGTCGATCGATCCCTGGCGTTTGGATCTCGCTGCCGTGGTAACCGACATCGGCCCAACCCAGGTCGTCGGCGAGAAGAATCAGCACGTTGGGCGTCGTCGGCTCAGCGGCGGGGGCCATGCTTGAAGCTCCAAGAGCAAGCAATAGAAAAATCCCGAATGCGAGCATCAAGGGAAATGCGGGGTTCTTTGTCGTTCTGCTCGAAGCCTCGCCTTGGGTGGTCTTGGTCACGATCATTGCGGCACTCCCGGGTTGGAAAAAATGAGACCACGGATTAAGGGGCCCCGGCAAAGGCTGGCACAGCTGACTTGTTATTGGTCGTCCAGCGACTGATGTTTTCGTTAGAAGCCCGGCAGGGCAGCTCTCGCCAGCGATCGACTCTGAAAAGATCGGCCTGCAAGACTGAAAATTCCCCTACCTTGCTGGGGCTGGGTTCTGCTGGACTCTTCCAGGTTGGACTTCGGTAGACTTGATTGCTCAGCGAGAGGTGGGCCCCCATGATTGACTTTGAACTCGGTGATGAGCTGGAGCTCGTTCGCAAGACGGCACGAGACTACGCGGACGACCATCTTCGTCCGGGCATGCGCGAGAATGAGTCGGCGCGTTCCCTGGGCGCCAAGGCCTGGGAGCTTTTTGGGGAAATTGGCTTCGCCTGCCTCGAGTGGCCCGAGAGGGGAGAGGCTGGGGGCTTGGGTGCTCTGGCTCATTCTCTCGTCCTTGAGGAATTAGCGGCGGCTGACCCGGGTGCCGCTCTGGCGCTGGAGCCTTTGGGTGCGGCCCTCTATCCATTATTGGAATTCGGGGGAGAGGAGGCGGTGCTCCGCTACGGCGAGCCCCTGCTGACTTCGCCTGGAGCTCGCTCGGTTTTGGTTTGGGTGGGTGCGGGCGGACGTGCATCCCTGGCCGACCAGGGGAAGAGGGTTAGCGGCAGCGTCCCCTGGATCCCAGCGGACCGGGTAGATTCGCTCATTCTTCTCGACGAAACGCGAGCACGGGTGGTTCGAGGTGGCTTGGAGTTTCGTCGGGTGCGGGGTTCGGGTTTGCGAGCCGCCGGAGCTTCGGAAGTGATCTTCGAGGGGGCCGAGGTTGTGGCCGAATGGGAAGGTGAAGACGAAGCCCGGCGCGCCCTGGCCCGTGCGCGGCTGCATACTGCTTCCCTGATGTTGGGTGTTATGCGCGAAGCCTGTGACTACTCGCGAAATTACGCTCTAGATCGGGTGGCGTTCGGCCGGCCCATCGCTCACCACCAAGCCCTGGCTTTCCTGATTGCAGACATGGCCACCGCGTTGGAATCGGCGCGGCTGCTGGCCTGGGAGGCGGCTTGGCGGTTGGATACCGGGCTGCGCGCTGACGAAGCGTGCGCGACCGCGTTTCTCGAAGCGGCCGAGCAAACCGCCTTCATCGGGCCCAACGGAGTCCAGATTCTTGGTGGGCACGGGTTCATGCAGGATCACCCCGTCGAAAAATTTATGCGCGAGGGGCGAAGTCTCTCATTGCTCCTCGGCGGTGTGGATACGGCACGCGAGTGCGCCATGCGAGAACTCGCTGGAACGGCAGGAGATGTTCTGCTGCCCCTGGGAGATCTCTCATGAACCTGTTCATTGATGACGAAACTCGAGCCCGTCTCGAGGGAATTCGCGCGCTGGGCGCGAGCGAAATTCGCCCTCTGGGCCTCGAAGCCGATCGTCTGGGTCGTCCAACCCCGCCCGAGCATCCTTTCTTCGAGCGGCTGGTGAAGGGGGGGCAGGGCCGGACGCGATGGAGCGGAGCACCCGAGGCCAGTGCCCCGGGTGAGCGCCGTTCGAAGGTCGGATCCTCGCGAAGTACTCTTTGCCTCGCCGAGGAAATGGCGTATTGGGATCGTGGCGTTGCGGTCTCCTTCCCCGGGCCCGGGCTTGGGGAGCCGCCGCTAATTTCTATGGGGACTGAGGATCAGAAGCAGCGATTTTTGGCGCCCTTCATCGAACCCGACCGTCCTCGCTGGGGATCCTTTGCCATGACCGAGCCCGGGGCGGGTTCGGATGTCGCAGGCATCCAGGCCAGTGCCCAGAAGGAGGGCGGAAATTGGATCCTCAACGGGGCCAAGTCCTTTGCGGCGAACGCGAGCCGGGCGGATTGGATCGTTGTCTGGGCCACCGTTGATTCGTCCTTGGGGCGTGAAGGCCATCGCGCTTTCGTGGTTGAAAAGGGAACGCCGGGTCTTGAAGATTTTCAGGTTGAGAGAAAGATGGGCCTCAAGGCGTATGAGTCGACTTCTTTCCGTCTGAACGATTGCCGAGTACCGGCGGCCAACCTTATCGGAGGCGAAGAACACTACGCTCGCAAGGCAGGTTTCAAAGGGGCTATGCGCTCCTTCAATGCGACCCGACCCCTGGTGGCAATCATGGCGGTAGGGATCGGGCGTGCGGCCCTGGATGCGACGACGGATTTCGCGCGCGAAAACGACTTGCTATGCGATATAAGGGTTCGAGACCGGCTCGAACGGGCTCGCCGCAAGCTCCGCAGCGCTCGCCTACTCTGTTGGCGCGCGGCCTGGCTCGCGGATTATGGGCGCCCCAATATTCTCGAGGCCTCCATGTCCAAGGCAGCCGCACCGACGGCGGCTCTGGAAGCCGCGAGCCTTGGGATGGAAGTGATCGGCACGGTGGGGGGGCGGGGCGACCACCTGATCGAAAAACTCTTTCGTGACGTGAAGGCGATGGATATTGTCGAGGGGACCGGCCAGGTCCAGCGGCTTGTCATGGCCCGTCAACTCGTTCAGTTCCCCCGGAACTGAACTAACCGAGGGAAGGAATACTATGAGCGAAGCTCCGGTTCTCTACGAAGTTGCGGACAGGGTCGCCACCCTGACTCTGAATCGGCCGGATAATAGGAATAGTATGACGCCGGACGTTCTCCAGGGGCTGGCCGACTCAGTGCACCGGGTGCGCGAAGACCCCGAGGTGCGTTGCCTCGTTATCACTGGACGAGGCAAGAGTTTTTGCGCGGGTGCCGACTTCAAGGCGGGTCCGATCGGCGGACGGAGCAAAGAGGAAGACGGTTATACAGCTCCCCAGGATCGCCTCTTTGCCATGTATTCACATTTCCTTTCGCTCCTCGAAATCGAGGTTCCCGTGATCGCGGCGATGCAGGGGCATGCCATCGGCGGCGGTCTTGGCTTGGGGGTCGTCTGCGATATTCGGGTGGCAAACCGAGAGGCTCGCTATGGGGCCAACTTTGTTCAACTCGGTCTGCATCCGGGTATGGCGACCACCTATCTCCTGCCTCGGCTGATGGGTGTGCCTCGGGCAGTAGAGCTTCTGCTGACCGGCCGCATCGTGAACGGCGCCGAGGCGGCGGAGTACGGCTTGGCCAACCACGCGGTGGAGGTCGACGAGGTGCTTCCCCGGGCCCTGGAAATCGCGGGTGAAATCGCCTCTGCAGCCCCCCTGGCGGTGCGCTGGACCAAGGAATCGATCTATCGGGGCTTGGATTGGGCTCCTCGGGAGGCCGCACGGTACGAAGCCCACGTGCAATCGCGGACAGCGGAAACCGAGGACTCCCGGGAAGGGATCGCGGCCCTCCTCGGACGGCGAGCCCCGGAGTTCAAGGGCCGCTGAACGCTTGGGGAGAGACCCCGCGGATTTGAAGCTCCTGGGTGTGGCCAGGCTTCAGTCGATGGGTCGGGGAGAGAGCTTGAAAACCCAGAAGCGCTCCCAATCCTCGGCGCTGGGATCCGCGCCGAAATCGGCGGTCTCGAGGTTGTATTTGCGCGCGGCGAGGAGCCCAACGCGTTGCCAAGTCTTCCGGTCCTCGACTCGCTCGAGTTCAACCGGATAGCGCGTTCCCTCGATTCGGACGATGGCCCGGCCATCTTTGCTCGCTTCGTGGGGCCACTGCTTCCAGATCGGTAAATCCATGAACCCGGCGGGAACAAAGAGAGCGCCTTCGTGGAAGATGACCCAGGTCGTCCGGGAGCGGGGAGGGTCCATGAGCTGGAACTCGATGGTGTCGAGGTCGCTGGCGAACGAAAAGTCGACGCCCTGAGAGGCGAGTAAGGGACCGGAGGTCAAAGGCCCTCCGGCCACAATGCCCAGGGGGCCATCGCTCCAGCGAGCAACGCCGAAGAGCAGGAGGACTGCGGTGGCGATCGCGAGTAGAATCTTCACTTGCTCTCCTGCTAAATGAATCGCTTGGTCAATGATGCCAGAACGGGGCCCAGGATCAATCCCGCTACTCGGCCCCCACGCAGCTGCCGCAGCCGCCCTGGCTATGCTGCGCCTCGGCCTCGGCCTTGTCGGAAGGGAGTTGGTATTGAGGAGTGTCGAGTCGGGGCGTTCGGAAATCGTCCCCAGGGCCGTCGGCCTTGGACTCTCTTCCCCTCATTGGATTTTCGCGCCAGGCTGAATCGTCGGACCAGCGTTCGTCGAGAAATTTTATTCCTCCGGGCTCCTGAAGTTCTTGGAAGGCTCCCAGGGCGTTCTTGATCAATCGTTTCTGCATTTCGGGTTCGTTCTTCTTGCCCGTGGTGTGGCCCAGGGGAAAGTCGACGAAGGCTGCCCGGGGCGCTCCCACAGAGCGCGTGATGGAGAGGGCGCTCGTCATACAGAGCGTGGGAATTCCGGCTTCTTCGAGTTGCCTGGCGATCAGTCCGACCGACTGATGGCAGACGGGTCAGACGGGAACCAGCAGCGCGATATCGGGCCGCTGGTCGACAACGCGTTCCACCAGGGCGGGCGCGAGTTCCTCGCGTACCTTGCGCGCCGAGTAGATTCCACCCATAAACGTGAAGGCCTCGGCGGCCATGGATCCGAGGCTTCCCTCGTCGATGAGTGATCGCAGGCTAGCCGCGGGGAAGACCACGCCCGGATCCTCCCGAGCATCGCTGACGTCGTAAGCGAAATGGCTGATTCGAAGGTCCTCGTTCGGGACCGATGTTTCGATCACCCGGTACGAGGCATCGTCCTTGTAGTGGAAGGCGCGTTGACCTCGCCGGTAGATTCCGCCGGATGCGAGGAGTGCGACCTTGGCGTCCTCCAGAGGAATTTCGGCGGGAGACCAGGGTGGCGTTCCCTCGCTTTCGACCCACTGGTAGGGCGGAAAACCCAGGGCATCGTAGGTGGCGCGGGTTTCCGCGATGTAGTCGACGGGTTCTCCGGTCTGAGATTTGCTCATCTCTTGCCTTTCGCCTAGTTGATCACCGAGTTGCTCATACGACCCGGGGAGGCCCCGAGTGTCATTGAATGGCAAGCCTAACCCATGGGCCGGGGCAATCCGAGGCCGGAATCCCGAGCCCAGGGCTTCCCTTCCCGCGCTCCCTTAGGGGAGGGAAAAAGTGCAAGGGCGCATCGGCTTGCATCCCGGGGTGATGTGTTTAGCCTCCGGGCTACGGCGGGTGGCTTTGGACGCCACCCCCAGGCCAAGAACCCAATCCGATCCAGCACAGAGGGAATTATGAAGCGAGTCATCCTTTTCGTCGCCACCAACCTAGCGATTCTCGTCCTACTCGGAATCGTCAGCTCCCTGCTCCAGGGCTACCTCGCCCAGGAGGGCATTGAATTCGAAAGAATGGGTCTTCTGATCTTTGCCGGGGTTTTCGGAATGGGAGGCAGTTTTATCTCCCTGGCCATTTCCAAATGGATGGCCCTCCGGGCCACCGGCGCCCAGGTCATCGAGTCGCCCTCGAACGACGCGGAGCACTGGCTCGTGGAAACCGTGCGCCAACACGCTCAAGCCGCAGGGATCGGGATGCCCCAGGTGGCCATCTTTCCCTCGGATGCCCCCAACGCCTTTGCCACCGGGGCTCGCAGGGACGCCGCGCTGGTCGCTGTGAGTAGCGGTCTACTTCAGAACATGAATCGTGACGAAATCTCGGCGGTTCTGGGGCACGAGGTCAGCCATATCGCCAACGGCGACATGGTCACCCTGACTTTGATCCAAGGTGTGCTCAATACCTTTGTTCTCTTTTTCTCGCGCATCATCGGCGAGTTCATCGACCGGGCGATTTTTCGCAACGAGAACGGACGCGGCATGGGTTATTTCGCCGCCACCATCTTTGCTCAGATCGTTCTGGGTGCGCTGGCCAGTATCGTGGTGATGTGGTTTTCCCGGCAGAGAGAATTTAGGGCCGACGCGGGAGGAGCGAGGCTGGCGGGTCGCCAGGGGATGATCGATGCGCTTCAGAGGCTCGGCGGCCTTTCGGATCGGGCCCAGCCTCTTCCCCAGCAGATGGCCGCTTCGGGAATCTCCGGCGGCCGGGGGATGATGGAACTCTTCGCTTCCCACCCGCCCATCGACGAGCGCATCCGCCGCCTACAGATGGGGGAAGCCCGCTAAGTAGTCGTGTGGGTCGGTTGGTCCTTAGCCGAGAATCGCCAGGCTGGCTCCCAGGAGTGTGCCGAGTAGGAGTACAGCCTGGGCGAGAAAACCGACGGCAAAGCCCAGGGTTCGCTTGGCCGGATCTTTTACGTATCCCCTGTAATAGAGGATACGGCCGACGATGAAGACCAGCCCCATGAGCGCCGCGAGGTTCGGGTTCCAGAAGAGCTGGAAGAGCAGGATCGAGGGTACGAAGATCACCAACTGTTCGAGGGTGTTCTGGTGTACCCGGTATTTACGTTCGAAGTCGGGGTGTCCGACGATTGCCGGAGCCTCGACCCCATGCTCACCTCGCGCCTTCCCGGCGAGCATTCCAAAGACGAGATACTCGAGCAACGCGAGTCCTACGACGAGCGAAACCAGATCCATAATTTCTCCTTTGAACGGTAAGCATCGAGCCCGTATTTGAGAAGCTTTCGGGCAATCGGAATCGGAACCATTGTGCCCTAGGCCGCTCGGTAAATCACCCATGCCCCCGAGACCAGGGAGAGAATCAGAATGATGGGGCGAATCATGCGCTCGGGCAGTCGGCTTTGCAGAGGGAGCGAGAGTAGGAAGCCCAGGGCCATGGCGGGGCTGAGCAGGAGGCTGAGCTTTAACTCGGTCCAGCCGAAGCGCCCCACGGCGGCTAGGCCGAGGAGTGAGAACCCAACGCCGAGCACGAAATATCCCGAGAGGGTCGCTCGGAGCCGCTCGGCCCCGGAGTGCTGGTAGAGCAACGCCATGGGGGGCCCGCCGATGGCGGAGATGGTTCCCATGAGTCCCGAAAGCAGCCCCGCAAAGCCGGCGGAAAGTGGGCTCAGTCGGAGCTGAATTCCCGCAGCGCTGAGCCCGACGCCGGTCAAGACGAAGAGGCCGAACGCAAGGTCAAACGCTTGGGCCGAACTCACGGCGAGAAAGAGCGCGGCCAGAGCGGTTCCGAAGGCTCGGCCGATCAGCGAATAGCGTAGCCCGGAAAAGTCGATGGCCCCTCGGTCCCGAAGCGCCACGGCGCCCGTAAGGACCACCCCGGAAGCGATGAGTGGGCCCGGAATGAGCTCGGGGGCGAGGATCATCAGGGGCGGCGCCGCGATCAGCGCCATTCCAAAGCCCGCGGCGCCCTGCAGGGCAGCGCCCAGAACCACCACGGCGAGGGTCAGGGCGAGAGTCGTGGGGTCGGTGGGCACGGCCGAGCACTCTAGCCGATTTTACCTGGGCGGGGGTGCGCGCCTCGCACCTTAGGAACTGCTCTCGCCAGCGGCCATGGACCCGCCCAGCAAGGCGACGAGACTGGGGTCGTTTGCCTTGGCTTCGCGAAGTCTCTCGGTGCCTCGACGGACCGTGGGGTGCTCGTGGTTCCAGATGCCCCTGGAATAACTTTCTCGGGCGAAGAGGCGATCTCGGTAAGCCGCAACGCGCTCTCGCCGCCCCTCACCGAGGAAGACGTCGGTAAAGTCGGCCTCCCGCATACGGTCGAAAACCACAACCCAGCTGATATCGGCCAGGCTGAAGAACTCGCCCAAAATCCAAGGGCCTTTAGATTCCTCGAGCTGAATTTCAAGGTCGTCGAGGTGGCGGTTCATGTGGTGGATCGAGCGCTCGATGGCTTGGGTCAGGGGCTTGACCCTTTTGAGTCCTCCCAGGCCAGCCGCCTTCATGAGCAGGAAGAGAAAAGGTCGAAATCGAAGCCTGTGAAAGAGCAGGCCCACCAGAATTCGGTGAGTCGGAATCTCCTTCAGCATTGAAGCGAAGAGCGGGAGCGTGATCCCAGGGACGCAGTTGCCCGCGCTTTCGGCCATGGCGGCCAGGGGATCGTCTCCGGTGAGCGAAGCCAGGTCCACCCAAATCTGCATCTCTCGCCTTAGCTGCTCTTCCTCGGGTACGAGCGCTTCGGAGTCCTCGCCCGCGTGGTCCGCGGCATAGCGAATCTGTTCATGAGATTCGTAGACGGGATGGCCGTTGTGGACCAGGACAGGCACCGTGCCCGCGGGATTGACGGCGAGAAAATGCCGCGAGAGGGTTTCGTAGGAGCCTGTCTCAATCAAGTCGATAGGATGACTTTCATAGTCGAGATCGAGTTCGGCCATACAGACCCGGAGTTTTTTCGAGCAGAGCGAAAAGGCATTGTGGTAGAGCTCAAATGCCTGTTCGTGGGGGAGCTCGATCGAGGGCTGGTAGCCCGGGCCCACGGCGTGGGTGCGACGGTTTCGGCTTTCCCAAAACCACCAGCCGAAGGCCCCCAAAAGAATCAACGCCAGTCCGAGCATCATTGTGCCTCGACTTCTATTCAAGTGCCTCTAGGCCGCGGGGTCATTTACCCGCCGAGAGCAAGGGTATCGAAAGACTTGGGCACTTTCATTTCTCTCCCTCTTCGCCCGGACAGTGGGAGTTCGCCGCTCAGGGGGAGGCTTGTTTTTTGGCTTTACGCTGGAGTTGGGCTTTGAAGACTTCGGGGTCAGAGGTGGGCTGCTTGCAGACCTTGTTCTGACAGACATAGGCGGTGGTCATGTCATTCAGGGCGGTTTTGTAGCGGAGCAGAGGGATTCGTCTCTCTTGTTCTTCACGCTCTTTTCCGTCCGAAACGATGGCCATCACCCGGTTGGGGACGAAGGTTTCACGTAGGACTCCGACCAGGCTCTCGGGATCATCTTTGCTGCCCTTGATCAGGAAAACCTCTTTCGGGGTATCCAGGGCGAAATCCAGAGCGACGAGAAGACCCGGCACACGGGTGGGGCTCTTGCGAATAGTCTCGCCCTCGGAGGTCAGAATTTTCAGGCCCTGGCTCCTGAACGTTGGGTTGTCGGTGAGGGCACTCAGGCGCAAGAGGTTCAGGGCCGCTACAGCATTTCCCGATGGGATGGCTTTGTCGCGTACGGGTTTCGAGCGTACGAGAACGACCCCCGAGTCGTCCGCGGTTCGAAAATATCCGCCCAGGGGGTCGGCGTAATGCGCATCGAGGGCAGCTTGGAGACCGAGTGCTGCATCGAGCCAGCGAGGCTCGGAAGAGGCCTCATAGAGGTCGAGAAGCCCGGCGATGAGAAAAGCGTAGTCGCCCAGGAAAGCCGGGCCGGCGGCCTGACCATGCAACCATACGCGCTGGAGTCGGTTTCCCGTGCGCATATTTTTCAGAATGAAGTCGGCAGCATTCCGTGCTGCCGATAAATAGCGAGGTTGATTCAGTGCAAAACCCGCCCGGGCAAGAGCCGAGATCATCAAGCCGTTCCACTCGACGATCACCTTTTCGTCGCGAAGTGGAGCAGGGCGGAGTGCCCTGGCTTGGAGAAGTTGGACTCGCGCCTTCGCCGTATTCTCCAAAAGGACTGAGGGCTGGAGTTCTAGTTCTTGCGAGAGTTCTCCAGGGTCGCGCCAAGTGCGTAGGACGCTTCGGCCGTCGACATCGCCTGTGGAACCGACCCCGAACCACGCACGTGTTTGTTTTCCGAGTTGGGGGCCGAGTGTCGAGTCGATTTCAGAAGGCGTCCAGGTGAAGAAAAGTCCCTCTTCCATTTCTCCGTTTGGTCCCGCACTGTCGGCATCGGTGGCCGAGTAGAAAGCTCCTCCCGGGGCTCCGAGTTCCCTAATCACATAGTCGAGGGTGGATAAGATGACATCGGCGAATAAAGGTTCTGCGGTTTTCTGCCAGGCTTCGATATAGGCGAGAGAGATCAGGGCCTGGTCGTAGAGCATCTTTTCAAAATGCGGGACGACCCAGCGCTCATCGGTGGAATAGCGGTGAAATCCGCCACCGAGATGATCTCGAATGCCTCCGGTGGCCATGGCACCGAGGGTCTTGTTCACCATGTCGAGGGATTTTTGCTCCCCGCTCTTTTCGTGCCATCGGAGAAGCAAGGGAATTGGGAGGCTCGAGGGAAATTTCATTCGGCCGCGCAAGCCACCCCAATCGGGGTCGAATCGCTCGGAGTAGATTTGGGCCGCGTTTTTGAGGCTATCTATTGTGGGAGAAGAACTCGATTGGCTGGCATCGCCGGATAAGCGCAGGCTTAATTCCTTCGCGACGGCTTGTGCATGGGCTTGGAAGCGCTCCGGGTTCTTCGTGTACTGCTCTGATATGCGCGTGAGCATCGCTTTAAAACTCGGTCGGCCGGGTTGGCTTTGGGGCGGGAAATAGGTGCCCCCGTAGAAGGGGGTATGGTCGGGGTTGACCCAGACATTGAGGGGCCATCCCCCACTGATCCCCATGGCTTCCACCGCGCTGAGATAGACCTCGTCGATATCCGGCCTCGCTTCGCGGTCAACTTTGACGGCTACGAAATGAGCATTTAAAAACTCTGCAACTTCGGGGTCGTCGAAGGATTCTTCCTCCATGACATGGCACCAGTGGCAGGTCGAATACCCGATGCTGACGAAGACAGGAACGCCCCGCTCGCGCGCTGTGGCGAAGGCTTCATCTCCCCAGGGATGCCAATTGACGGGGTTGTGGGCGTGCTGTTGGAGGTACGGGCTCGCTTCGAGGAGGAGGCGATTGGAGTAGGTGGGCGAGCCGTCCTTGTCGAGGTTCTTCGTTCGTGGGACGTAGTCGGGGCCCATTTCCTGAAGTTTCTTCGCCAATGCAGCTTGCAGAGAGGCGGAGAAGGCGAGGGTGCCGGGAGGGGAAACGAAAGCCTTGCTGTCCTGGCCGAGGGCTATTTCGGGAGACATCGCCGAGAGCGAAAAGGTCAGGAGAGCCAGAAATGCCGCGCCTCGGATGGTGAATTCCGGTGATGTGGAAATCGGCTTAGTGGGTCTCTGGCTGGTCATGGTTTCGGAGTTTATGTCCTTGTAGCCACGAGATGCCGGAGAAGAGCAGGATGAGCGCCAGGATGCCCGGCAGCCAATCCCCAAGAGGGACTGCGGGTGCCAGACCAGTATCTGAAATGATAGTCGACGAAATCGCTCCGGCGACCACGACAACGTCCCCGTTGGCTTGCCCGGTGGCGCCTAGGGAAGCCAGGCTAGCATTCGCCGAAATCTCTGTGGCCATTTTGAGAGCAACGTCGGCGGCTGTCTCGCCCGGAAGGGTCATGATTATCACGCTTTCGCCTTCGATGACGAATTCAACCGTGCCTCCCGCTGCGACACCCTGGAAGGTGTAGGACTCCTCGGTCCGGCACGTTTGCGAACAACCGTCCAAGTCGATCAAGTTGGCATCGTCGCATTGTTCTCCGGCATTCGTCACCCCATCGGCGCAGAACTCCGAGCACGTGGCGGGGAGGGTGAAATCCTCACTGGTGACGAGATTCGATGGATTCGATGAAACCGTGGCGGCCGCTCCGAGACCTCTTTTGGCGAACGCCCGCCAAACCAGGCATTGGTTGATCTCATCAGTGATATTCGACTCAGCCAGCAAAACCGCATCCCTGGCTTCGATAAAGGTGGGGTTGCAAGTCTGAAGCTTGAGCCCATCCATAACCAGCTGCATGGCCAAATTATTTCCACCTGTGCCCTCATAGACATCCGAATCGAATCCGTGCGCGTCGACGAGTTCCCAAAAGACTTCCCAGAGAGCCGTTGCCCATACCTCGCCGATACCGTGGGGCTGGTTTGCCGTTTCGATATCGACCAGGGTAAGGGTGTTGGTGGTCATGTCCGTGCTGTAGGGCTGGCTGCGCAGGCCCTGCCCGTTGGGCGGCTGAGACAGGATGTAGCTTCCCAAGAGTCGGGTACCCGTACCGATATCCCCGACCCGGGTTCCCATGAAGAGAGCGAAGAAATCGCTCCAGCCCTCTCCCATCCCGCTACTTTGGATTGCCGACAAGCACCCGCTATTGGCTGCCCCACCGGTGAGCCTGTTGCTGACGCCGTGGCCGTATTCGTGGAGGATAATACCCGCGTCCATCGAGCCATCTCGCATCACCGAGGGATTGAGGCTTACATCGACAGAACCAAGATTAGATCGAATCAGGGCTCCATCGCTTTGCCCGATAAAAATGGAAGGGATCGTGATGAATGGGTTCGTGCCTCCCATGCTGACGAGGTTTTCGCCGGCATTATTAGCCACGATCACAGCGGTCGCTCCGGCGGCTTGGGCATTTGCCACCTTGTCGACAAAATCGCAAGTCCCTCGATCGACTAAGGCGATATTACCATTGACGGAAGCCACGTTGGTGAACGCCGAGCAGCCATCGGTGGAGGTTGGGCCAGCCGGGTTCGCGGAGTCTAGGCCGGCGACTACAGAACCCCCGAGAGCGGGGCTCGGCAATTCGGGACCGAAGGCAGCCCCGGCTGCGGAGTAAACACCTGCGATGGGAGCGGGCGAGATGACGGCCAACTGTACGGCGCCAGTCCAGAGAAACATCTCCATGATGCCCTGGAATCCGTCCGGGGGAGTTCCGAATTGGGCGTTATTGGTCCCTCCACCGTCGTGGGCGTCGGCCCGAACCGGGTCGCCGTCGGTTCCCCCGCGGCCGTAGTTGTTGACTTGGAAATTCCCACTGGCTTCGTCGAAGCCGTATTGGTAGAAGAGGTCGTGGGCGACGTTATTCCAGTAGAAGAGGTTGGCTATCGAGGCCGATTGGTAGGTCGAAGGGGCAAGGCCTGAAGCGAAGGGGAAATTGAAAACCAGCCCCGGGCCGCCGTCTGGCCGGATGCCGCCAGTATCATTGGCGTCTTGGTCTTCCTGGGCGTGGACGTTATTTCCACGGGTGTCCGTAAATTCGGCCCCAGGGATTCCGTTCGTGTCATGCCAGCCGTATGGAGAGGGTATGGGCGCATTGACCAGCGAGGGGGGTGAGGTAATAACGTGTGGTCCCTCGTCGGGTGTCAAGACTGGTGCTGGGCCAAAGACCCTGTAGGTCTCGTGTGCGATCCAGTCGACTTTTTCGAGTAGCTCCCCGGTTTCAGTGTCGACCTGAATATTCCACCAGTGTCGTCCGTCGGGGGTTCGGATGACAAAATCCCATGCCAGCCGGAGCTGGTTGCCCAAGGGCTGGTAGACGAGCTTTGCCGGGATCGGATCTCGAGAGAGGGTGCCGCCTTCCAGGACGCTCGAGCGCATGGGCCCCGCAGCCGACTCCAGGATAACGATCTCGTCCGGAGCGGATAGGCCGAGTAGGGGGGCGACCAAAGAGAGAGCATCTTCGGCATCCAAGTCGGGATCGATGCGGTTGATGCGCCCCCGTGCGCGGGGAATGAAATCGCTCCAGCGCCCTACGACTCGGCCGTCCTTTCGGACCGCCAGGCCCATGTTGGCGCCGCGGATTGGGACGCCCCGGATGCGTTGCCGGAGATTCATGTGGGTTGTCGCGTTGTGTTTCGATTCGTGTCCTTCGTATTCAAAATCTTCGACGTCTTCGAGCTCGAGGTCGAGCCTCTTGTGCTCAAGGTAGACGTGTTTGTGGCTCATGGAGCGATAGTGCTCCCTGCGTTCTGCTCTATCTCCGCCCCGGCCACGTCGATCGGCGGAGACTTGCGCAGCAAAGGCCGTGCAGAAAATCGCCGTCAGGAAGCAAGCGGTGCCAATCCGCGCCCAGGAAAGCGCGGTTTCCCCCCTACCGCTCTGCCGAGGCCCGGGCTTCCCGGTACGCACGGACAAAACTGCGGCGATTGACGAAATTTTCAAAGCTATCGTTCCCCTAAGGCACAGAGCACTTCAGCAGGCTCACTTCCAAGGCGATCCAATCCGGGCACGGAAGTCGGAAATCGCTGGGTGTAAACCCTTACAGAGTCTATCGGCAGACGGCGTCGCCCACACAAGAAACTCACATGTCATTTGCTGAATTTCCGGCCTAGGGAGTTCGCTCTCGGGGGTGCCAGAAGAGTGCCGGAACTTTCCAGCGACTTGCGTCTTCTCTGCGTCGAAGCTGCACTCCTCTCGCCGCATCGCCTTGGCGAATCCGGGGAGGAGGGCGGGTTTAAGGCGCTCTTAGCTGGCTTTGTCCAGATTCTGCAGGCTCGCGGCGCGCTCTCGAAGCCAATGCGGGCCCCCGAGAAGCCCCCGGGCAACGCCGATTCGCTTGAACCAGAAATGCAGATTCTGCTCGTCGGTCCAACCGATCCCGCCGTGTACCTGTGTCGCTACGCTGGCGATCTCTCGTCCGATCTCGGAGACGTGGGAGAGGGCATGGCAGGCCAGTAGAGGGGTCTCACTCGGCGAGGCGTCAAAGCTATGGGCCGCGTACCAGACTAGGGCGCGCGCGGGTTCGAGTTCGCTGATCATCTCGGCGCACATGTGCTTGACGGCCTGGAAAGATCCGATCACACGCTCGAATTGTTTGCGTTCCTTGGCGTACGCGACGGCCTGCTCGATCATGGCCTCGCAAGCGCCAAGGCAATCCGCCGCCAAGGCGATTCGCCCAGCATCGAGCATGCGCGAGATCGATTCGCTCGCATCTTCAAAGATGGCAGCGCACTCGACGTTTTCGAGGGTCAACTCCGAGGTGCATCGGGTTTCGTCGGTGGTCGCGAGCCGGGTTTGCCCTATTCCATCGGCGTCGCCTCGAATCACGGCCAAGCGATCCGACCCCGAAGCGACGAGAATGAAATCGGCTCCACAGATATCCCAGGACATCATCGCCTTGCCGCTTACTTTTCCGCCCTCAATGGTGAGGCCTGCTCCCTCACGGACCGAAAATGTCTCCGTGATAGCGACACCGAATCGCAGTTCACCCGATCCTATGCCCGAAAGCCAAGTGCCAATTTCCGGGTGGTCGAGTTTTGCCAGGGCCATCGGCACCATGACTGCAGAGCCGAGAAAGGGGGTTGGGGTGACGGCATGCCCGAGGCACTGCGCAGCGATACAGGCGTCGAGCAGGCCCAATTCGCTACCGCCGCTTTGCTCGGGCAAAAGAATTCCGGTCATTCCCAATTCGGCGAGGGAGCCCCAGATTTCGGGATCGTTCGGACAATCCTCATGGCGGAGTTCGCGAACCCTTTCGATGGGTACACGATCCGAGAGAAAACTACGTAGAGTTTCTTCGAGTAGAATCTGATCTTCCGAAAGTCCAAAGTCCATTTTTTTTCCTTGTGCGTGCGCGGTTCGTTCGGGGTTCATTTGCCCAGGAATGGAGTGGGTATTCTGCGGTGGAGCCCATCATGCCTTGGCGGGCTTTGGTTCCCTGGGCATCCCGAGGCCGCGCTCCGAAATGATATTTTTTTGGATCTGGGCTGTTCCGCCGCCAATGATCAGGCCGAGCGAGAAGAACGAGTGAGCCTGCCAGTAGCCCAAATCTCGCTCGTAGGGCGTATGGTCGTAGAGTGCTCCGAGTTCGCCCATGACGTCGATGGCTAGGGACGAGATGTCGAAGTTCAGCTGACAGTTTCTGAGCTTGGTTATGAGGCCAGCCACTCCGGGAGCTTCGTCTTTGAGGCTGCATGTGAGCATCCTCATGGCATGAAATTTCATCGCCATGGATCGTGCTTGCAGTTGCATGAGGCGATCTCTGAATACTGGGCTCGCCATGGCAGAAACACCGTTGCAGGTTTCCGTCTCCATGAGACGCATGAGTTTCATCATTGTCCCCTCGCTATTCGCGTTGAGACTATTTCGCTCATGCTTCAGGGTGGTGTTCGCGATGCGCCAACCCTCTCCTCGTTTACCCACGACGTTGGCTTGGGGCACTCGGACGTCGGTAAAGAAGACTTGATTGAACGAATTTTCGCCCAAATCCCCGGACATGGTTCGAAGGGGTTGTACCTCGATGCCGGGAGTGTCCATGGGGAGCAGGATGTAGCTGATACCCGAGTGCTTGGGTGCGTCGGGTTCTGTACGCACAAGGATAAAGATCATCTGAGATCGGTCTGCAGTACTCGTCCAAATCTTCTGGCCATTAATCAGGAAATCGTCGCCGTCTTCCTTCGCAGCAGTCTGGAGGCTGGCAAGATCGCTACCCGAGCCAGGCTCGGAATAACCCTGGCACCACATGATCTCGCCTCGCATGGTCGGAGAGATCCAGCGAAGTCGCTGTTCCTCGCTGCCGTGTTCGAGGAGAGTGGGAACGAGCATCGAAGGCCCTTGGCTCGACATTCCGCGGGGAATACCCGCGCGGTTGAATTCCTCATCCATGATCACGGTTTCGAGCAAGTCGGGTTCTGCGCCGTAGCCACCGTATTTCTTCGGGATGGTTCGAGCCCAATATCCGTGCTCAATCTGCAAGCTCAGCCATTCGACCAGTCGCTGTCGTCGGCCACTCGAGAGGGGTGATTCACCCTGGCTGGGCTTGTTCTCTTCGAGAAAGGATCGGACCTCTCTCCGAAAATTCTCGTATTGTTGTCCGTATGATAGATCCATGGGTTTCCTTTCACGTCTCGCTTGTCACGTCTCGCTTGTCACGTCTCAATTCTCACGTCTTACATGTACGGGTTGTCGTCCGCCTGGTCAGGCGTGCATTCCGTTTATTGGCGTTCGCCAGGTTTAGGCGGGTCGACGGGGCCGCCTGCGAAGCACTGGGCGATGCTCATCCATTCCTTGGCGACTTCGCCGCCGACTTCGAGGGCGGTATCCCCAATATTTCTTCCCTGGGTGACGACGTGGCAAAACTCCGCGGCGCTCCCCTTGACGTAGTCGGTTTCGCTGGGGTCGTTCCATTCCCAGATTTCGCCTGATGGTGCAACCAGGCGGACATAGGGGGGAGGGCCCGGGATCTCGAGTTTTCTGTTGATAAAGGTCCAGCCAAAAGTTCGTATCCCGATGGCGGCCACATTTTTGATTCGGTCGTTATAGCTACGATGCGCGCCTTTGAGGTCGTAGACCTCTTGGCCATGGGCCCAGGTTTCCATACATCGTGCGGTGGTGAACATGCGCACGCCCATATCGGGGCCGAACCAGGGCAGGCGTCTTTTGGGATTGGATTCTCCCAATTCCGTCGCCATGAGGCGGCACGTGGTGATCCACCGTTTGAGGAGCTCCTCAGGCGATATTTCACCCAACTCGCTTCGGGCAACCTGGGCATTGGTCATGCCCTTGCCAATGGAGCCGATCAAGGCGTCTCGTTTGGCGATAAAGGGCTCCTCGCCTTCCAGCGCGGTTAGGGAGACCAGGTCGAAATAATGAAGGTGGGCCACCACATCCCAGGGGGTCCAGTTCATGAAGCCCGTCGGACGATCCCAGTCTTCTGGGTCTAGGGTCAGTAGGAAATCGTGGAGCTCTTCGGCTTCGGCGAGGAGGTCAGCACTTTCTTGTAGCATTTTTTCTCCTGATCCTTCTGTGGGATCGTGAGTTGAATCTCGTGGAAATGGGGCGGGATCCTGCCAACGAAAGGTTCTAAAAGCCCAGTTGTTTGGCGAGATAATGCATCATTGTCTCGTCAGAACCACCGCCGATGCTTCCCAGTCTGGAGTCGACGAATGCGCGTCCGGCCGGGCTCTCTCGCATATAACCATACCCTCCGCTGAATTGGATGCATTGGTCAGCGACGCTCCGGGATACACGGGCACAGAACAGCTTCGCCATGCTGATCATCTCGGTGGCATCCTCGCCCGCGACCACTCTGCGCACGCAAGCTCGGACGAGCTCGTGAGCCGCAGTAATCTCGGTGAGCATTTCGACGAACCTGAACTGGGTGTTCTGCATCTTGGAGAGAGGTTTCCCGAAGAGAACGCGTTCTTCGGCCCATTTCCTCGTCGCTTCCCAGACATCCTTGGCAGCGGCAACACTCGAGACGCAGGCGACCAGGCGTTCATCCTGGAATTGCATCATCTGTTGCTGAAAGCCTCGGCCGATCTCGCCGATGGTGTGGCTGACGGGAACCCGGACGCTGTCAAAAAAGAGCTGGCCCGTATCGGACCCTCTATTGCCGATCTTGTCGAGGAGTTCGTAGCTAAAACCGGCTGAGTCTGTTGGGACAATAATCTGTGAGTAACCGCTATAACCCGCTTCGGGATCCGTAACCGCGAGCAGGCAGAGCCAATCGGCAGTGGCGGCGTTGGTGATGTAGATCTTCGATCCGTTGATTACCCATTCATCACCATCGAGGACCGCGCGAGTCTTGATCCCGGCCACGTCTGAGCCCGCGTCGGGTTCGGTGACAGCGATTGCACTGACCATCTCTCCGGCAATAGAGGGCACGAGAAAATGCTTCTTCAGCTCGTCGCTTCCGAATTGATGGAGAGAGGGCGTGGCCATATCGGTATGTACGCTGATCCCCATGGTGACGCCGGCGTTGTCGCTTCGGCCAAGCTCCTCGAAGAGGACAGCGGAGAAGGACCAGTCAAGACCAGCACCTCCCCACTTCTCGTCGTAGCGAAGGCCCAACATGCCGAGGTCGCCCATCTTCTTGTAGAGAGACTTGTCGAAGTATCCCTGGGCATCAAACTCCCTAGCCCGCGGTCGTAATTCGTCCTCGACAAATTGGCGAATTGTCGCTCGGAAAAGTTCGTGTTCGGGGGTGGAGTAAAGATCGTCGCTCATGGATGGACTCGTTTTATTCGAGGAGTTGGCCCACCGAGGGTATGGGGCATGGCCAGCTCCTGGCTAGTCGTCCGCCAGATCGTCTAGGCGTGACATGGTATCGGCGTACTCGCCAACGAGATCTTCGATGACTGTGCGAACCGATTTCACGTGATTCATGGAGCCGACGATCTGCCCCACGAAATAGTTGTCCAGAGCTCGCGCCCCGGGGTTTTTGTGGGAGGATCGTGAGATGCGCGCCCGGGCCTCGCGCACGAGCCGGGGCTGTAGGGGCATGGGGAGGGGGTCTGGGTTGGAGGCGTCGTCCCAGGCATCGGTCCAGGCACTGCGGAGCTGCCGGGCGGGTTTGCCCGTGAGAGAGCGACTGCGAAGGGTGTCGTTCGAGGTGGCCTCGAGAAACTTCTCCTTGACCACGGGATGTGTTTCGGCTTCCTCGGTGGTGAGCCAGATAGAACCGGCCCAAACGCCCTGAGCTCCCAGGGCCAGGGCGGCTGTTACCTGTCGCCCGTTGCCGATGCCTCCGGCGGCCAGAACAGGCACCGGATCCACGGCGTCGACGACCTCGGGGACCAAAACCATTGTAGAGACTTCGCCGGTATGTCCGCCGGCTTCGTAGCCTTGGGCGACCACGATATCCACGCCCGCTTCTACATGGCGACGGGCATGCTCTACGGTTCCCGCGAGGGCGGCGACCTTGACGCCCTTTTCCCGGCCCCGTTCGATCATCCATGCCGGAGGCGGGCCGAGGGCGCTCGCGATCAGGCTGATATTGTGCTCAAACACGAGTTCGATGACGTCGCGTTGCTTCTCGTAGCCGACGGCAAATTCTGGGGCCAGACGGACATCCTCGGGCAGTTCAGGCACTTCGTGCTGTTCCAGCAGGTCGTCAAGGAAACGTCTGTGCTCCTCGGGAATCCGCTCATCCAATTGCGAAGCGTCGAAGCCGCCTCGATCACTCCCTGCGAATTTGGTGGGCAGGAGCAGGTCGACACCGTAGGGCTTGTCGCCTACTTCATTTTCAATCCACTCGAGTTCCATCCTGAGGTTTTTCAGCGAATGGCCCGCTACCCCCAGGACGCCGAGCCCGCCCGCCTTCGAGACAGCGGCGGCTACGTCACGGCAGTGGGTAAAAGCAAAAATCGGAAACTCGAGGCCCATATCCTGGGCCAGCTTGGATCGCATCTGGGGGGGTCCTCCGTTTGTCGCGGTACCGAGAGATCCGGAGCGCGGCCTTGACGGGTTTTTGCCTATTCGATTTGTGTAGGAGGTCGGACGAGCCCAAAGGGCAATGGCATGGGTTTCGCGCGGGGGTCAGGCATCATCTTCTTCGGCCCAAGCGGCTTTGCGTCGCCCGAGAAAAGCCGCCATGCCTTCCTTTGCCTCTTCCCCTGCAAAAAGTTTCGCAGAGAGTCGTGCCGTGTACTTGAAAGCTTCTTTCTGTTCCATGGCAGGGACCTCGTAGACGAGGCGCTTCGCGAGTCCCAGGGCGCTCGGCCCCCCTTTGCGAAGGTCGGCGAGTACTTCTTCCACGGCGGCGTCGAGTTGATCGGCGGGGACCGCGCGATTGATAAGTCCGAGCTCGGCAGCTCGACTGGCTGGAAACCGATTGCCTCGCAGGAAGGCTTCCATGGCTTCACCGGCGCGCATTTTGGGCAGACAGACCACCGAAATAATCGCCGGAATCACGCCCAAACGAACCTCGGTGAAACCGAATTTGACAGCTTCATCGGCAATGGAAATGTCAAGGGCTGCAGCGAGTCCGTTGCCACCCCCGACTACGTGTCCGCGAATTTTTCCGAGAATCGGAGTCGGCGATTGCTGAATGGCCTCAAGCAGATCACCGAAGCCTATATTGGAATTTCCCTGGGTCTTGACCGTGCCAGATTGTTCCTTGAGGTTCGCACCCGCGCAGAAGGTCGACCCCTCGTTGGTAATAACGACCGCGCGCAAATCGGGGTCGGCATTGGCCGTTGCGATGGCGTCGATGAGGCCGTTGAGAAGGGCGGATCCCAAGGCGTTGCGGTTGTCGACATCGACCAGAGTGGCGGTCATGATGCCGTGTTCGGTCGTGACTCGTACGGGTTCCATCAGCGCTCCAATTATCTAGCACCCCTTGAACTGGGGAGGTCTCTTCTCAACGAAAGCCACGATGCCCTCGATGGTGTCCTTGCTTCCAAAATTCACAGTCTGGGACCAGGCCTCGGCATCCAGGGCCTCGGAAAAACTCGATCCCAGGGAGTTGGCGAGCATGCGCTTGGTCATCTGAAGGGCGAGAGGGGGACCAGCTGCCAGCCGATTTGCCCAATCGTCCACGAAGAGATCGAGCTCGTCATCGGGGATGACGCGGTTGATGATGCCGAGTTCCATGGCTTCTCGTGCAGGGACAATATCGGCGAGCAGGGCGAGTTCCTTGGCTTTGTGGATCCCCACCAGTCGTGGGAGTAGCCACGTTCCGCCGAAATCGACCGAGAGACCGCGCCGGGCAAAGATTTCCGAGAAGCGGGCGCTTTCGCCCGCCACGACGAGATCGCAACCCAGGGCCAGGTTCATACCGGCCCCCACCGCATCACCGCCAACTTTGGCGAGGGTGGGCTTGGTCAGAGTGTGAAGCGCCAGGGCGGCGGCGCTGACACTGTGCATCGACTCCATAGCGTGCCCGCCGGTTGCCGAGCCTCCGCTCAAGTCGGCGCCGGCACAAAAAGCACCCGCCGCGCCGGTGATGACGAGAACCCGATCGCTCGAGGTCTCACGTACCTCGTGGAAGATCTGACGAAGGGGCTCCCACATTTCGGAGGTGAGGGCATTCTTCACATGGGGTCGGTTGAGGGTGAGGGTGACGACCCCGTTTCCCGATCGTTCGACCCGGAGTTCCTCCGAAAAGTCCTTGGCCTGATGGGTTGCATTCGGCTCTGACTGGCTCATTGGGCCCCCTGGAGATGGTAATATTTGTTGCCTATTCTTACCATAAGCGTTACCTGTCCGTCAACGCGAGCCGATCCGGTTCCCAGGACCCCAGCAAAGGATAACGAGAAGCGAATGCACCCCTCCCTGCTTGCTCCCCCCTTGAATTCGAGTCTCAATACGCGCAGCGATGAATTCGGTGAGAACCGCGACGCGATGCTCGAAAAATTGTCGGTCATCGATGACCTTCTCGAAGAGGCCGAGGCCGGCGGAGGCCCGGCCCATCACGAGCGCCTGGCGAAGCGCGGGAAATTGCCGGTTCGGGAGCGCATTTCCCTGGCCCTGGACCCCGACAGCCCCTTCCTCGAGATCAGTTCCCTGGCCGGCTACAACTCGGACTACGTCGTCGGGGGCGGTGCGGTGTTGGGAATCGGCGTTATTGCGGGGGTCGAGTGCGTGATCTTTGCCAATGACCCCACGGTGCTCGGCGGGGCGTTGACCCCCTATGTCGGGAAGAAGTGGATGCGTGCCCTCGAGATCGCACGTGATAACGGGATTCCCTACGTGAGCTTCGTCGAATCTGCGGGTGCCGATCTCCGCCGAGGGGGAGGCGGGGGCGACGGCGGAGACAATAAAAAGAAGAAGAGCCGACCTGCGAAAGTGGACCACTTTGCCGAGACGGGTCGCTTTTTCTACGAAATGATCGAGCTCTCAAAGCTCGAGATTCCGACGGTTTGTGTGGTTTTTGGATCTTCGACTGCGGGTGGTGCTTACCAGCCCGGGATGTCCGACTACAACATCGTGATCAAGGAGCAATCCAAAATCTTTCTGGCGGGTCCGCCCCTGGTGAAGATGGCAACCGGCGAGGAGTCAGACGACGAGACTCTGGGCGGCGCCAAAATGCACGCAGAGATTTCGGGCCTGGGGGAATACCTGGCCGAGGACGAACCCGACGCGCTTCGTCTCTGCCGGGAGGTCGTCTCCCATCTGAATTTCCAGAAGGCCGGCCCGCCTCCCAGCCTGAAAGCCGAGGAGCCGGTCTACGACCCCGAAGACCTTCTGGGGATCATGAGCGCCGACCTCCGCCGGCCGGTCGATGTTCGCGATGTGGTGGCTCGGGTAGTCGATGGATCGCGCTTCGAGGAATTCAAGCCCCGTTACGGCACTACGCTGATCTGCGGTTGGGCATCGATCCAGGGTTACCCCATCGGAATCCTCGGAAATAATGGGGTTCTCAACCCAGAAGCAGCGGAGAAAGCGGCGCATTTCATCCAACTCTGCAATCAGATCGATGTACCACTCCTCTTCCTGCAAAACGTGACAGGCTTCGTGGTTGGGCGAGAAGTTGAGCATGCCGGGATCATCAAGAAGGGTTCCCAGATGATCAACGCAGTGACGAACTCGACGGTTCCGCACATCACGGTGATTCTCGGAAACTCGTATGGGGCGGCAACCTATGCCATGTCTGGCCGGGCCTACAACAACCGTTTCACCTTCATCTGGCCGAGCGCGAAGATCGCTGTGATGGGCGGCAAACAAATCGCTGGCGTCATGTCGATGGTTCGACGAGGGCAGGCCATGCGCAAAGGTGAAGAATTCGACGAAGACGCGGATGCGAAAATTAGGGCTGGCGTGGAAGCGGCCCAAGATGCGGGCTCTCTTGCTCTTGAGGCCAGCGGCGCAATCAGCGATGACGGCATCATTGATCCCCGAGACACCCGGACGGTGCTCGGGATCTGCCTTTCCGTAGTTCGGGCCAAGGCGGTGGAAGGTGCGGAAGGATACGGGGTATTCAGACTGTGAGCTTTTCAACGCTTCTGGTAGCCAACCGAGGTGAGATCGCCCGGCGCGTCATTCGCGGCGCACGGGCTATGGGAATTCGAACCGTGGCGGTATACGTCGACGCCGATGCCGACGCGCCCTTTGTCGACGATGCGGACGAGGCCGTTCGCCTGCCGACTTCCTACCTTGATGGCAAGGCGATCTTGGAGGCCGCTCAGGCGACGGGCGCCGGTGCGATCCATCCCGGCTACGGCTTCCTTTCCGAGAACCCGAGTTTTGCCGCCGATGTCACCGGCGCGGGTATCGCCTGGGTGGGCCCATCTCCAAAAGTCATCGAGCAGATGGGAGACAAAATCACGGCCAAGGCGCTTGCCCAGAAGGCCGAGGTGCCCACGCTGCCTGGCAGTGAAGATCCCACGGAGGGCGATGCCGTGGGCTACCCCCTTCTCGTCAAGGCCTCTGCGGGCGGTGGTGGCAAGGGTATGCGAGTTGTTCGTTCGGCGGACGACCTGGAAGAGTCTGTCGCTGCAGCCCAGCGCGAGGCCGCTAGCGGGTTCGGTGATGATCGGGTCTTCCTCGAACGATACGTGGCGCGCGCTCGGCATATTGAGATCCAGATTCTCGGCGATTCTCATGGATCGGTGGTGCATCTGGGCGAGCGTGAATGCTCGATTCAGCGTCGACACCAAAAAATTCTCGAAGAGTCCCCTTCGCCCCGAATCGACCTGGGGACGCGCGAGGCCATGGGCGAAGCCGCTCTTCGTTTGGCCCAGGTTCTTGGATACCAGTCGGCGGGAACCGTGGAATTTCTGCTCGATGATGAAACGGGCGATTTCTTCTTTCTAGAGGTCAATACCCGTCTCCAAGTGGAGCATCCCGTCACCGAAGCGGTGACCGGAGTGGATCTCGTCCGCGAGCAACTCCGGATCGCTGCGGGCGAACCCCTCGGTTATGACCAGTCCGATATCGGCTTCCAGGGCGCAGCGATCGAAGCGAGGCTCTATGCTGAAGACCCGGAGAATGATTTCCTTCCCGCCACCGGAACACTGGAAGCCTTCGCGCCAGCTGCTTCGCCCGAAGTGCGCTGGGACTCGGGTGTCGTTCAGGGTTCGGTCATCGGTGTGGATTTCGATCCCATGCTGGCCAAGGTGATCGCTCACGGTCCGACCCGGGCCGAGGCAGCCGGCCGTCTGGCGCTGGCTCTGGAGCGCACACATCTCGGCGGGTTGATCACCAACCGGGATTTTTTGACGGCGACTCTCCGTAATGCAGAGTTCCTGGCGGGCGATACGACAACGGATTTCATCGAGCGGGTGGCACCGCCTAGATCTCTTTTGCCCTCACCGGCGGAACTCGAGCGCGCGGCTCAGATGGCGGCGCTCTGGGTGAGCCAAGCGAATAGGTCCAACGCCGGAGTCCTGGCCCAGACCCCCTCGGGCTGGCGCAATGCCCGGATGCCCGATCAGGAGTTGGTCCTTGCCTACGGCGAAGAGCAGGTGCAAGTTCGCTACCGGACCCTGCGAGATGGCCGATTCAAATTTTCCGAGGGAGCTGAGGCCCGCATCCATTCTTGGAGCGAAGAGGGCATTGATGTCGAGATCGGCGGGCGTCGAAGCCACGCCCGGGTCACCCGAACTCGGGATCGGATCATCGTGCTCGGCCCGAGAGGCGATCTGGAATTCATCGTTCAGCCGCGCTTCGTCCTGCCGGGTTCCGATGAATCCGAGGGAGGCTTCGTGGCACGGATGCCCGGGAAGGTGATCGATCTCCGGGTACAGGCCGGCGATCGAGTTTCAGCGGGCCAAACCCTGGTGGTCCTGGAAGCCATGAAGATGGAGCACCCCATGAGTGCCATGGAAGATGGCGTGGTTTCTGAAGTGCGCATTGCTTTGGGAGACCAGGTGGAGAGTGGAACACTGCTGCTAGTGGTTGAGCCCGAAGCCGCTGAAGAATAGTAGATGAGGCTTTGGGCCCGTCCGTTCAGATAAATGTGAATTGAGAAGGAGAGATTTTATGACCAACCCTGTTCGAGTCGCGAACTGCTCGGGTTTTTTCGGGGATCGAATGTCGGCGGCGAAAGAGATGGTCGAAGGGGGTCCCATCGATTTTCTGACCGGTGATTGGCTCGCTGAGTTGACGATGTTGATCCTGGCGCGAACCCAGGCCAAGCGGCCTGGCGCGGGCTACGCACGCACCTTTGTGACCCAGATGGAAGAGGTGATGGGCACCTGCCTCGATAAGGGAATCAAGGTTGTAACAAATGCTGGCGGCCTCGATCCCGACAATTGCGCCGAAGCTGTCGCCGAGGTGGCGCAGAAATTGGGACTGAATCCAAAAATCGCCTACGTGCAGGGTGATAATTTGATGCCGCGGATGGACGATCTCATCGCCACGGATCAGCTCCGCCATTTTGAGACGGGGGAGCCCATCAAGGAAGCCTCTTTTCTGACGGCCAACGCGTATTTCGGCTGTTGGGGAATCGTCGATGCCCTGGAGCAGGGCGCGGATATCGTGATCACTGGCCGAACCACCGATGCCGCGGTGGTTTGCGGGCCCGCAGCCTTCCATCACGGCTGGGCGCGCGATGATTGGAATGCCCTGGCGGGTGCTGTGACGGCGGGGCACGTGATCGAATGCGGGACCCAGGCCACGGGTGGGAATTATTCCTTTTTCACCGAAGTGTCTGGCATGACTCGAACGGGCTTCCCATGGGCAGACATCGCCGAGGATGGCTCCTCTGTGATCGGAAAGCACGACGGCACCGGGGGCGAAGTGTCCGTTGGTACGGTGACGTCCCAGCTCCTTTATGAAATCGGCGGCCCCGAATATTTTGGGCCCGATGTGACTACCCGCTTCGATACGATCGAACTCGAGCAGCTTGAGACCGATCGCGTTCGTATGCATGGGATCCAGGGCGAACCCCCGCCGTCGACGCTGAAAGTCTGTATCAACCGCGCCGGAGGTTTCCGCAATGATGTCAATGTTTGTCTCACTGGCCTGGATATCGAAGCCAAAGCCGCTCTGATCGAAGAGGCCTTTTGGTTGGCGTCACCCTATAGCCCGGACGATTACGCCCAGGCGACCACTCGGCTCATGCGCAACGATTGCGAAGATCCCGAGACTAACGAGGAGGCCGTGGCTATCCTGAAGATCAGCGTAAAGGACCCCGACTCCGCCAAGGTGGGCCGCGCCTTTTCCAACGGGATGGGCGATCTCGCGCTGGCCACGATTCCTGGCTTCTTCGGGGTGGGGGGTGGGCCAGGCAATGGCCGGCCCTTCGGCGTCTACGAACCCGCCTGTATTGCCTCGGCGACTGTTCCCCAGGAAGTCGTTGTTCTGGGTGAGGAGGCCCGAGAGGTTTCTTCGGTGATTCCGCCGGGCGATGTGTCGGTGAGTGCCACCGAGGGTCCGGATGTCGAGCTTCCGACAGGTCCTACACGCCGAGCCCCCCTTGGGCTGGTCTACGGCTCGCGCTCCGGGGACAAGGGTGGCAACGCCAACCTGGGCGTGTTCGCTCGGAGCGATGAGGCCTGGGCCTGGCTGGACGAATTTCTCACTGTCGAGAAACTCCAGGAGCTGCTGCCGGAAACCGCTTCCATGCAAGTGGATCGGCATGCTTTGCCGGCTCTGCGCTCGCTTAATTTCCTGATCCATGGCCTGCTCGAGGAAGGGGTCGCGGCTTCTACCCGGCAAGACGCTCAAGCCAAGAGTTTGGGCGAGTGGCTTCGAGCCCGGGTCGTCGACATGCCCGAAGCGCTGTTGCCGTGAGTGCAGCCGAAGCGGCTCGGGAGCGAAAGGTGATGCGCCTTAGCCTCCCGGGCGTTCGCCCACCGAAACCGCTGCTGCCCCAAGAAATCGAGCAGCGCCTGACGGGACGTCAGCGCGAGCTGCTCGACGAACTCGAGGAGTTGGTCATCGAGGAGGGCCTGGTGGATGTCACCATGGCCCAGATCGCGGCTCGGGTGAACTGTTCGCTCCGTACCCTCTACGGAATTTCACCCAGCAAGGATGAGTTGGTCCTGACGGTGACCGACCGCCGCTTGCACCGGATCGGCCGGGAGGCCATTGAGTCTCTCGATCCGGAGTTGGCGCCTCTCTCGTCTCTCCGTAGCTATCTCGCCAACGCCAATCGGGCTGTGCAATCCGAGAAGGGGGAGATGGCTCGGAGCTTTTCAGCTCTGCCCGGGGCTAGGCGAATATTCGATGCCCACGAAAACTATTTGACGGGGATCGTTCAGAGGCTGCTCGATCTGGCGGTCGAGCGCGGCGACATTTCGTCTATGGATACCGCCGCAGTGGCCCATGTATTGGCTGGCCTCGGCCAGCAATTCTCCCACCCCGACGTTCTTCCCATGATTTCGAAGTCGGCCAAGCAGACGGCTGACGACCTCACCGAGATCATCCTGCGAGGCCTCGCGCGCGGATAGCGCCTGGGTGTAGACCGGGGAGAAGTCTTCGTGGAGCGCCCCGCTCAGCGAATCGAGCTTGGGGCCAGCACGCAATGAGTCCCCTGGTAGATCGTGGGGATGCATTTGTTGCAGTTGATGCACAGGGCTTCCCCGCGACTGCCCTCTTGCCAGCGCTTTATCAGGTTGGGTTCACGCAGAAGTGCGCGTCCCAGGGAGACGAATTCGAAGCCCTCTGCGAGAGCGCCCTCGACGGTATCCAGCCGGCCCAGACCGCCGAGTAGGACTAGCGGCATTTTGAGCTCAGCGCGGAATTGCCGGGCATAGGGCAAAAGAAAAGCCGGCTGAAAGGGGTATTCGCGCAGGAAGCGTCCAGCGCCGAGCTTGAAGCCGGTACGGAGGGGCTGGGGGAAGGCGGCTGCCATTTCGTGGATGGGGGCCTCACCGCGAAAGGTGTACATCGGATTTTGAAAGGAGCTGCCCCCCGTGAGTTCCAGGGCATCCAAGTGTCCGTCAGATTCAAGGAGTTTTGCCACGGAAACACTCTCGTCGAGCCAGAAGCCGCCCTTGGCCCCGTCGGCCATGTTGAATTTGGCGATTAGGGCCGTCTCGTTGCCGACGGCTTCACGGACTGCTCGGGCCGTCTCCCTCGCTAGGCGAGCCCTATTTTCGAGGCTTCCTCCCCAGCGATCCTTGCGGCGGTTCAGCGATGGGCTGAGAAAGGAACTGATCAGGTAACCGTGCCCGAAATGCAATTCGATCGCGTCGAATCCCGAATCGACCACAATCTTGGCAGCGCGCGCGAAGTCCTGAATGATTCTCTCAAGATCGGCCTCGTTGGCGGCTCGAGTGAAGCGCAGGGCCTGGGGCGAGAAGACCTTGGAGGGAGAGAGTCCTTTTTGCCCAGCCCCCGCGGCGACGGGGCCCGCGTGCCCGAGTTGGATCGAGGCGGCGGCACCTTCCTCGTGGATTGCATCAACGAAGCGTCTCAGGCCCGCTGCAGCGGCGGGACGCACGATGATTTCATTGGGCGCTCCCTGACCATCGGGAGCAACCGCGCAGTAGGCGATCGTCGTCATGCCGACCCCGCCCTGAGCTATTCGCCGATGAAATGTGATCAGCTCGTCGTTGACTACGTTCTCCGACGCGAGTCCCTCGAAAGTAGCCGCCTTGATGAAGCGATTGCGAAGGGTAAGAGGGCCGAGCTGGGCGCTGTCGAATGGCTTGAAGGGTGCCTGTAGACTGTTTTCCATGGGCTTAGTCTTGGCTCTCAAGGGGAGTTCCGTGGGACCCCAGATAGTGAGCTGAAAAGGCGGGACGTTCTTTGAGAGCCTGGTTGATTTCGTAGATTCTCTCGTAGCGCGTATCCTTGATCAGCCAACGCCCATCGACCTTGAGATAGCGATCCCAATAGATGGCAGTACCCGTCGTGAAAAAGTTGTAATTCATGACCCACATATTATCGGCGAGGTACCAGATCCCCGTAGCCTCGGTTTCACTGAGCATCTGGATCTCGGGATGGTGGCCGTTGTGGTGGCCGACGGATTGATCCGTGAATGATTTCTTGACGGAGCCGAGATACTCGTCCTTGCCCTGAAGCTTCCATTCGTAGCTTCCGCCGACGAAATGAACGAGGACATCTTCATGGAAGAGCGATCCGAGTTCTTCGAAGTTCGCGGTATCGATACAGCGAAAATAGGCATGCTTGAGTTGGCGAATCGCTTCGATGTCCATGAGCATCTGAATGCCCTTGCGGAGATCATCGACGCCGCCATCGCCGACTTCCAGAGGAAGGCCGTCTTCGATTCCTATGCCTTCGCGTGTCAGTGTTCGCTGAGCTTTCTTTTCGTCGTTCGCTCCATCGCTCATGGTCAATTTCTCCTGTAGATCGTTTGGTTCGCGTTTCAGTATCAGTTCTCGGCGTCCTCTAGGGCGAGGGCTGCCTTGAAGCCTTCGTGGATGGCACCCTCGATATAGCTAACGCCGGTGCAGTCTCCTATAGAAACGACCCGCACACCTTCCGACTCGAGGCGATTGGATAGGTCGGGATCGGGCTCGAGACCCAGGGTGACGATGACGCTTTCCGCCGAGATTTCTCGGGATTCTGTTTGCTCGCCTTCGGTTGAGAGCGTGAGGTGAACGCTCTGGGGTGTGATTCGGTCGACCGAGGCCCGGTTGATGAGTTCGACTCCGGCTTCGCGTAGATCGTGGAGAACCCGCCATCGTCGGGGGTGAGCCATCTGGGAAGCGAAGAGTTCTCCCTCTTCCACGAGGGTGACAGAGCGCCCGCGCTCGGCGAGAAATTCGGCGAGTTCAGCCCCCACCAGGCCCCCTCCGACGATCACGACCTGTTTGCCAATCGGCATGTAGCGGTGGGAAAGCGTACGTAGGCGACCTGGGCTGCGAAGGATTCCTAAGAGCCTACCGGCTCCGACGATCAATCGGTCGAGAATGCCGAGAGCCGGCGCCGGTCCGGCGGGGCTTTCCCCGGTCATCAGCGCTCGCAGGGAGTCGCCGTCGAGCACATGGGGGAGGTCGATCCCTTCGATCTGGGGTTTTTCTCGCCGCGCTCCGGTGGCGACCATGACGACATCGGGTGCTTGCTCGGCGATATCTGCGATTCCCAGGGTTCGGCCCAGAACGATTTCGACACCCAGTTCGCGAACCTCGTGCTGCAACCAGTCCAGGAGGCGTTCGTTGGGTTCATAGACCAGGGCGGCGAAGCGAAGGGTTCCACCGAGCTGGTTCGCCTTTTCGTAGAGGGTGACCCTGTGCCCCCGAGTCGCCGCGACCCGAGCGGCCTCGAGCCCAGCAGGGCCGCCTCCGGCGATCAATACGCGCTTGGGCGTCGAGGTCTTTCCACGGAGTCGAGAGGAGAACTCGACCTCGTTCGCTGTCACGGGGTTGACCGCGCAGCGGACCGACCGGTCGAAAAAGGCCTGAGCTACGCAGGTATAGCAATACACGCAGGGGCGAATAGAGGCTTCTCGGCCCTGGGCGAGCTTGCCGGGCATGGCTGGGTCGGCCAGGGTGGGTCGCCCGAAGGCCACCAAATCAGCGGAGCCCCGCTCCACCAACCTGTCGCCCGCTTCGGGAGAGATCCGCCCCACGGCGATCACCGGGACCGAAACCCGCGCCTTGATGCCCGCCGCGAGTTCCGCGAAGCCGCTCTCCGCGTGGACGATGGGCGCCAGGGTGAAGCCAGCACCCAGGGGATGCGCGTAGGCGCTGACGTGAATCGCGTCCGCTCCCGCTTCTACCGCGAGTTCGGCGGTGCGCTGGGCGTCCTCTGGGCGAATGCCGTTCTCTTCTCCGAATTCCACCCCGTCGATTCGGCACCAGACTGGAAATTCGCCTCCCGTCGCCGTTTTGCAGGCGGCGATGACTTCACAGAGGAGCCGCGCTCGATTCTCCAAGGCGCCGCCGTACTCGTCCTCTCGGAAATTCCAGGCGGGGGAGAGAAACTCCGAGAAGATATATCCGTGGGCGCCATGGATCTCCACGCCGTCGAAGCCGGCCCGTTGGGCTCTCTCTGCCGCTTCGGCGAAGTCCTGGGCGAGGGCTTGGAGATCCTCAACTGTGGCTTCGTGGACAGTGGGGCGGCCCTTGCCAGCGGCGGCGGCCATGAGCCCCATTTCTTCGAGACTGAGGTCGAGGGGGCCATCGATACGTAGGCCCTTCCGGGGGGTCGAAGGCATCAGGAGTGGCCGGTTCTGCTGAGTGTCTAGACGCCCCACCTTTCCGTGGTGGGCGAGCTGAATTGCGATCGGCGCGCCGTGGGCGTGAACACGCTCGGTCAACGCCTTGAGTCCAGGAAGGAAATCGTCGCTCGAGACACCGAGCTCGTGAGCCGAATTCGCACCCCGGGGATAACACGCCGAGGTGTTCTCGGTGATGATGAGCCCGGCTCCACCGCGTGCGCGTTCCTCGTAATAGGCGATGACCGGCTCGCGGACTTTCCCATCGGCCTCGGCGATTTCGACGCCCATGGGCGCCACCGCCATGCGATTACGGAGTTCGAGATTCCCGATTCGGATTGGGGAAAGCAGGTTTTTCAGCAATTGGGCGTTCCGTGCGTGTCGAGCCGACTCGGCCTGGTGGGTGGGATTGGATTCTCTCCTCAGTATGTAGCATCTGCGGCTGGCTTGGGCGGTTGTCACCTGACAAGGCGTTACACTCCGCCTACGGATTTTGGTTGTCTGTACGGTTTTGGACAGTCTGGCTGCGAAGACTCTCGGGCCAGTGAGTCCGCCCGACGCAGAGGTCAATGAGAGTGGTAGGCTTGAGACAAATCAAGAAGGAGATTGGAGATCCATGAAGGACTTGAACGGGAAAGTCGCGGTCGTCACAGGCGGAGCTGGAGGGATAGGAAAAGCATTGGTTGGGGCGCTCGTTGCCGAAGGTGCGAAGGTCGTCATCGGCGATGTGGAGGAAAGCGTCCTGAATTCAACGGTCTCGGAATTTGCTGATTCAGGAGCCGACATCAAGGGATTCGTCACGGATGTTTCGGATAGTGAATCGGTCAACGCTCTGGCTGATCAGGTATTTGAGGCCCATGGGGCCTGTCACCTTCTATTCAATAATGCTGGCGTTGCCGCTCCCTCGGCGAATGTCTGGGAGACGACCCCCAATGACTGGCTCTGGGTTCATGGCGTCAACATCATGGGAGTTATTTATGGTGTCCAGGCTTTCGTGCCGCGCATGATCGCGTCGGGTGAAGAGGGCCATGTCATCAATACGTCTTCCGGGGATGGAGGTATTTCTCCGCTCCCCTTCCAATCGGTCTATGCATCGAGCAAGGCCGCGGTTTCGACGATCACCGAATGCCTAGACGCCCAACTACAGATGGAGCAGACCCAATTGCGGGCATCGATTTTCTATCCCTCGGGCGGTTTGCTCGAGACGGGCATCTGGACGACGGCTCGCAATCGGCCCGATGAATTGGCGCGCGAAGCGGAGCCGGCTGTCCCGGCACCGACCATCGACCAATTCAAGGATGCCGCGAAGGCGGCGGGCATGGAATTGAATTTTCAGGATCTGGATGATCTGGCGCGGCACTGTCTCAAAGGCATCCAGCAGCAGCAATTCGTCATCATGTTCGGCCACGAAGAGACCGAGGCGACACTCAAGGATCGGGCTTCTCGAATCGGTCGGGGAGAATTGCCCTTCGACCTCGCCAGTCTGCCGATGATGTAGCCGGCTTGCAGTTCGGAGGTGAATAGAGTGCTGCTCCCGTCTGTGGGGTCTCTGCTTATTCTGGTGGTCTTTTTACTCGGATTTTCTGGGTGGACCGCTCCGGCTGTGGCCGACGAATCGCCTGAGTTTTGTTCGACCCTCGCTGGGGTGAACCAGGGGGATGTTGATACTCGGGAATTTCCGGAACTGGCAGGGCACGTGCGCGTGCTTGAGACGCTGCTCGCTTCGTCTCCCGACGAGATCCGAAATGATCTCACAACGCTCCGGGATACCTTTGCGGCTTGGCTGAATGCAGTGGACGGCAAGGTCCCCATGAGCCAGACCTTCGCGATTCTCCGCGACCCAGAACTGGCGGGAGTTCAGGGCCGTATCGCGGATTATATTGCCGAGGAGTGCGGGCTCCGGCTTGGGGACGGTCGTTATAACGTGGGGAGCTTGGCGTCGAGGGCAGGGCGCTGCCCGGCTTGGCCGAGTGTGGGCAATCCCCTGACTTTCAATCACTTCCCCAATCTCCCGGACATATCAGGGGGCAATTATTTCGCCCAACGGTTTTGGGTAGGCAAGGCGGAAGAGGCACCGCCGGGCATGTTTCCCGTGGAGCCGGGCGGTCGCGTGAAGATACGCGGCCAGTATCCGAGGGCTCGGTATTTCGCGTTCCACCCCAACGACGAAGATCTCAACAACCTTCGAACCCTGCGCGATATCGATCTCGGTCCCGATGAGGGGAGTGTAAATCCCTTTCGAGAAGTTCCCGGAAAAGATACGCCCAACTATTACACGGCTTGGCTCGTTTTCGATCAGCCCCCGCTCGACTCCGCCCCCAATACCTATTATGTGGGTGCACGTAAAAGTGGCATTCGCCCGACTCGTTGGGTCTGGAATATGCTTCGCCTCTATGCGTCGGACCTTGGAGATGGACCCAACTCGGGTGGGGTCCCTCTTCCTGCTCTGACTATTTATGGGGCAGACGGCAGGGAGAGCCAACATTTCGAAGAGTGCGAACCCTTCCTGCCGGGCGAGATGCACGCCGAGACGGATATCCTGTTCCCGGTTCTCCCCATCGCGGACCATAGGGCCGTCTACCCGGCGGCATGGAGCACGTCTTCGAATTTCGACAGTCCCTCGGATACTCTTGCTAATGCCGACGTTCAATATCTGGCCACCTTCTTCAGCCGTCGGCATGGCGATATTTTCATCGTACGAGCGAAGAATCTAAAGACAGCTGATTCACGTGAAGGTCAACCCGTGAGCTCTCCGGGCATGGACATCCGACTTTTCACACTCTGCACTTACAATATCTGGTCTGGTAGCGCGCAGGATTGCATGCTCGAGCAAGAGCTTAAAGAAGACGAAGCAGGCTTCTATACCCTGGTGATTTCCGACACAACGCATAAGCCGGAAAATCTCGAAGGGGTCGATGCTTCATGGATTGACTGGGGACCCTACCTAGACGGCCAACTGACCTACCGCATGGTCTACCGTGAGAATCCCTTTGCTCGACGAATCGCCTTCGCGCTCAATGGCGGCTTCGTCCCCCCGGAGCTTCGAGACTATATCCCTCGCTCGGCACCCTGTAGCCGTGCCCGCTTCGAGGAGGCGGGTTGGAAGGGTTGCTTCGAGGATGCCGGTCTCGAAGCCCGGTAGCGCGGATCAATCGGCTTTGGCATCGAAGTGGGCTGGGGGGAAGTCTGCGCATCGCCCTTGGGCCCAGTCGAGATACTGGGGCCGCTGATAATTCGGCTCATCCTTGAGATTCAGGTAGACGAGCCAGCAGATGTCTTCTTCGCTCTGGGCGCGTTCGTCGTCGGCTGCCGCTATCAGGATCTCTTCAAGGAAGACCTCATCTTTTGACATGCGGACGCCCCCGCCTGCGGCCGTATCGAGAATTATGAATTTGTCGCCGCCGTCGGCGAGATCCCAGGCTGTCCAATTGGGCAGGTCCTCTCCTCGGCCCCGGCCAGGGTTTCCTGTATAAGCGAACTCCGCCCAATACGATTGCATGGTGCGGGAGAGCGCAAGCCTGCCTTTCGCGTTTGATTTGGTAAAAATCAAACCAGCCAGGCCATCTTGGGGGAAGATGCCCGTCAAGAAAGTAGTTTCGAGACCGTGGGCGGCTCCCACTAGGAGCGAAAAATCCCCCCAGACACTGTCGGGTTCTTCGTCCCAGTCCCAGCGATAGGCAAAGGCCTGTCCGCCCGCCGCGCGGGTCCAGCGGCTTGGATCGTCGGCGCCCCGCGACTTCCAACCCTTGGCTCGGTATTCGGAAAAGTAGCGGTAGCGGTCCTCATCTTTTGGCCGATAGAAAGCTCCAAAATAGTCGTTGACGAGTTCGGGGCTGAGAGCGAGCCAAAGATTATTTTCATCGCGATTGGTCCCCGCGATCAGGGGAACTGGATGAATTTCTCCCTGGCGATACGCTGCAGCGATCCCCTGGGAGGGGATCACGGTTCCGTCCTGGATCATGATTGGTGCGCCGTGGCTGTCGCTCTCCGCGTAATATCCCATGACGAGTTCGTCTGGGCTCAGCGAGCGGAGAAACTTGGCGAGATCTGCCGGAGGCATGGTCTGGGCTTGTTGCAAAGCGGCCTGCCGAGAATCTGCCAGCTCGGATTCCTGAAGCCAGTAGACCAGCATATCGCCGCTAGTTGCCGAGCCAGTCTGCCGCGATGTCGCGGTCGCAATTTGGCTAGCTTCTTCGGGCTCGACGCTGTTCGTATATCCGCTCTGGGCGATCGCACCCTGGAAGAGACCAGTGGCCAGAGGAGAAATCATCAGGGCCAGGGTGTTCTGCCCGCCCGCTGATTCTCCGAAAATGCTGACCCTGTTGGGGTCGCCTCCGAAGGCCGCAATGTTGGCTTGAACCCACCGCAACAATTCTATCTGATCAAGCAGGCCGTAATTTCCCGAGCGGTCGAGAGTGTCGTCTCCTTCGCTCCAGAGCGCCGGTTGGTAGAACCAACCCAGCCCGCCCAGCCGATAATTGAAGCTGATCATGACGAGATCGAAGCGCTCGGCCATTTGACTGAAATCGTAGGAACCGCCGTGGCCGGTCGTGTTGCCACCGCCATGGATCCAGACCATGACGGGCAGGCCTTCATCGGGGACTTTTTCGGGTGCCCAGATATTCACGAACAGGCAGTCTTCGGATCCGAAGACCTTTCCAATTGACTCGGCTGGGGCTCCGCCCAGCCAGGACCCTCGTTGCAGGCAGGCAGTCCCGGTCTCCGTGGCTTTACGCGAGCCCTGCCATGGCTTGGCCGGACGAGGGGCCCGCCAACGAAGCTCACCCACTGGGGGCGCCGCGTAGGGGACACCCACCCAGCCCAGCACGCCATTCGAGGCACGGTAACCAATGAGTTTTCCCTGGGGCAGGACACGTTCGCTGGCTGGCTCAGCTTCGGGTGGCTTTTGGTTTCGAGGGCTGCAGGCTGGCAATAAGAGCCCAGAGAGACAGAGGGAGAGAACAACGAGGGGTAGGCGCTTGGGCATGGGAATAGCTTTCATAGGAGACAGGACTTCGAGTTTTCTATTTGGCCCAGTCGGTGATCAACTGGTGACGACCGCGCAGGGCGTAATAGACGAGGCCGAGACTCACGAGGCCTGTGAATAGAAAACCGATTTTCGGGTTGTAGTAGAAGAGTGAGACGAAGCAAAGCGAGGCCAGGCCAAGAGCGAGTATGGCGAGATAAGGGTAGCCAACGGCCTTGAAGGGTCTCGGTAGGTCCCTCTCGATCTTACGCAGCCGGATCAGGGCGGTCATGGAAAGGATATAGAGGGATACAGCGCCGAAGCAGGCCAACGTAATGATGTCTGCTGTTTTTCCCGAAAGGATGGCGATAACCCCCGCCACAAGGTTCACGGCCAGGGCTATTCGTGGTGTTCCGCTGCTGGAATGAATGCGCGCAAGAATTTTCGGTGCGAAGCCTGAGCGACCGAATTCGAAGGTGGCTCGGCCCGCGGCGAAGATGATGCCATGAAACGAAGCGATCAGACCCAGCAGGCCAACGCCCAGGAGCAGCGTGTACCAGACTGAATCGCTTCCCACGACGAGAGCGAGGGCCAGTGGAAGGGGAGCATCGCTGGCCTCGGCGCCGGGTACGGGGTAGACGATTTTTTCCCAGCCGGCTACGCCTGTCGCGCTGAAGAAGACGGCGAGGGCGAGGATGACCAGGGTGAACATGGCGGTACCGAAACCAAGGGCCACGTTGCGCTGAGGGTTGCGGGTTTCTTCGGCGGCATTGGCTACCCCCTCGATGGCCAGGTAGAACCAGATCGCGAAAGGAAGGCAGGCGAAGATTCCTGAGTAGCCGTTGGGGAGAGGATCTATCGAGAAATTCGCCCAAGTGAAAGAAGGAATGGTGAGACCGCAGAAGAGCAGGAGTTCACCCACCGCGAGGAGCGTCACAGTTAACTCAAAGAGAGCCGCCTGGCGGACACCCCAGGCGTTGAGGCCGGTGAAGACCAGGTAGGCGCCTACGGCGATTCCCTCCACAGGGATGCCGCCGAATCGTTGATGGATATAAGCGGCTACAGCCATTGCGATGGCTGGAGGTGCGAAGACGAATTCGATGATCTGAACAAGGCCCCCCACGCACCCTCCGAGTGGGCCAAAAGCTCGAGCGCAGTACACGAAAGCACCACCGGCTCTGGGGATGGCGCAAGCCAGTTCGGTGTAACTCAGGATAAAGCTGACATACATGAAGGTGACGAGGACCGTCGCGGCGAGCATTCCGTAGCTGCCGCCGATGGGGAGGCCCAGGTTCCAGCCAAAATATTCGCCACTGATGACATAGCCGACCCCGAGTCCCCAGAGGGTGAACGGGCCGAGAGTCTTTCTCAGTCGGGAGTCTTCACTCATTCGCGTATTCTAACGCGTGCCGGCAGTCCTGCCCGGCAGGGAGGTCGTCGCCTCGGGGGGGGTCGAGTTTTTCGGGCGGGTGCTTGCTTCATCCTTTTTCAGTTTCCACCGAAGGGATATCCTTGGGGCTACGCATTGCAAGCAACAGGGTTTCGGACTTTTCCGAGGAGGACTCAAGATGATCAAGAGCATTGATACCAGCTGGGGAAAAAACGAGCCGAAACGAAAGTGGAATACGCTCGTGTCGACTCGCTTAGTTCTTGGGGTGATGCTCGTAGGGGCCTTCGGTTGTGTCAGTCCAAACAGTTCCGGGATCTACTACAAATCCGGAGAAGGGACGAGCACCCTCGATGGACTGCACCAGACACGCTGGGCGCCTTTTCAGGCGACCTTTCTGCGCCCAGGCGTGGACATGGATAGTTATAAGAGAGTTGTCATCGAGCCGTTGAGCATAAGTTATAGGCAAGACCCGGGCTTGCGGCGTGTTGGCAATCAGGCCTTCGGAACTTACGAGCCTCTCGATCCGAATTATCCGCTTACGGGTTCGGCTCGGGGAGTGATGGAGACCGTTTACCTCGACTACCTGAAGAGCCAGCTCATCGCGACGGGACATTTTGATGAAGTCACGGTGGGTGCGGTCGAGGGCAACAAAGAAGGAGTTCTCATTTTAAGAGGGCAAATTATCGATCTGGTGATTTCGGTAGCCTC
Source organism: Myxococcota bacterium (assembly GCA_029243605.1). Lineage (GTDB taxonomy): Bacteria > Myxococcota_A > UBA9160 > UBA9160 > UBA4427 > JAZXM01. The sequence goes on along the minus strand of JAQWRT010000045.1, from coordinate 47,486 downwards.
CATGATCAATCAGCCTCCGTCGGCCATGGAAATCGTCGACGATTCGGGCCAGATGACCCTTTTTGTCGATTTTATCGACGCATCGACCGGGAGTTCGATTATTCAAATGGCGGATGCTCGGCAGATTAGAGGCGATCATGACTACTACGTCAGTGAGGGGGTCTCTCAGCTGGGCGCCTTGCGCATGATTTTCGGAGAGTGGGCTGGAGGGGTTCGTCGGCAGATAGAGCAACTCAGCGCGCTTGGCGAAATTCCGACTCCCGAAGGGTGATTCGTGGGCTCGGAAATGTTATCCGTATGGCATGGCAAACCCCAATGCAATCCTCGAAACGTCCGAAGGCGAAATCACCGTTGAACTTTTTCTAGATGAGATGCCGGTCACGGCTGGTAATTTTCTCGATCTTGTGGAGAGCGGTTTCTACGACGGTCTTCACTTTCATCGCGTGATCAACAGCTTCATGCTGCAATTCGGCTGCCCCCATAGCCGTGATCCAGAGAGCGGTCGGGCGGGAACGGGTGATAGCCCGAATGGAACCATTGCCGATGAGCACCCTGATGGGGCCCAGTTCTCCAACGAGCCGGGGACGCTTTCCATGGCGAATACGGGTCGACCCAATAGCGGTAGCTGCCAGTTCTTCATCAACACGGTGCATAATGACTACCTCGACTGGTTTTCTCCCGGGCCTTCCAAGCACCCCGTCTTCGGACGTGTGACCGATGGCATGGACGTGGTGGCAAAGATCGAGAAGACCCCGACCAATGCCCAAGACCGACCCGTGGATCCGGTTCAAATGGTCCGAATTCGGGTAGAGCGCTAACTCGACCGGGCCGCTCAAGAGCGAGCTGAATCGAGAGCTACGGCTCGGGAATAGCTTCGCGGGCTTGGCTCGATGGCGGGAAGCGGGTGAACGCTTTCAGTAGGTCAGGCGAAACGAAAAAGCGAGCCCGATCCCCTGGGCTTGGATTCCCGATCCGTGCTCTCGGTAATTCGCGTTGGTGAGATTCCGAAGTTCGGCCGAGAAGCTCATTTGGTCGTCCCAGCGGTAGTGGCCCTGGATATTGAAAGTGGCCCAGCTTGGAGATCCAAGGGGGTTGATCCGAGGGTCTCGTCTATCGCGTTCGCTCAACCTGGGTTGACTCGCAGCGAAGCGCATGAAGGGCTCGATCCAAAGGCGGTCACTTGCTTGCCATGGAAACCCGAGCCTGCCCTGTAGGGGGGGGATTCGATCGGCGGGTTCGAAGCCACCGCCGAGAAGCGATTGCTCGCCCCAAGTCCAAAAGAACGAGAACTCCATCGCGACGGATTCATTGAGCCGAATCGTCTCAAAGGCTTCGATCCCCGTGATCTTGACCTCCGCTGTATTGGCACTCTGGACGATGTCTCGGCCGTCCGGTGTTTTTCGATTCGTATCAATGGACTCGATTTTGTTGTCGTAGTGCGAGTAGTAGAAGAAGATCTCGGTTTGGGCGATTTCGCCGAGATGACGAAAGCCGAGATCAGTCGTATAGATCACCTCGGGGGTAAGGTTGTCACTCGGCTCGTTGTAACGATTGCCAGGCCTCGGCCCAAGGGTTCCCAGGTCGAAAATATTGGGGGCCCGAAACCCCCGCCGGAAGCTCGCAATGAACTCGGTATTGACCCAAGGTTCAAAGAGCAGGCCGATCGATCCGGTGAGATCGTTGAGTTGACTGCGTCCTTGGGGAGAGGCTGCGGTGGCCGCGATTTCGGTATCGATGTAGCTGTAGCGAAGGCCACCGTCCAGAGTAAGTGAAGGAAGGAGCGCGAAGGAGATGTCGGCGAAGGCTCCATAGGTGTTCATCCTCGACCCATTCGGGAATCGCGAAGGTGCGCTGGAAGACATATCGGTTTGGAGGTTCTTTTTCTGGCGCGCGCTTGAGACCCAATCTAGGTACGCATCGACTCCCCAATGGACTTGAAAGCCGATACCGAAATCCTTTTCTGCTCCCAGCGTAATGCCTAAGAGTTCACTCGTGTTCTGCTCCCTGACTTCGATATCGCTCTGGTAGGCGCGGGTTCGACGATCATCCCGGATCTTTTGGAAGGCGATATTCAGATCGAGGCTGTCGAAGTAGCGGGTCGGGTTCTCTTCCTTTAGTCCGATTCGAGTGAAGAGTCGCGCCAGGGGTTCGTAGTAGAATTCGGAAGAGGAGGGGAGCGGCTGATTGAAGCCCGCACTCATCTCGTCGTAGCGGGGACTTTTGGGCTGCTCGGCATACTGGACATCGAGAGAGAACGTCCTGTTTGAAGTAGGCCTCCACTCCAAGGCGAAGTCACCGCCCAGGCTGCTGTACGCGCTGGGTATTTGCCTCCCGGTATCGCCGCCCCCCTCGAGATTTCCGGTTTCGAGACCGGAGAACCCGCCCCGCAGGCCAATCGTCTGGTTCCCGCCCTCGAGTTCGGCGCGTATGCCTCTGGCGAGGTCGGCAGAATTGAAAATTCCTTCCACGAGGCTTTGTATTTCCCAGTCCTTGCCTTCGAACTCTGGTCGGCGTGTGTGGAGTTGGATGACTCCTCCCATGGCATCGCTGCCGTGACGAACCGATGCGGGACCGCGCACGATCTCGATCCGGTTGACCAGGCGGGGTTCGACGAGGGAAAGATAAGGGGTGGGAGCGGAGCGGTAGATCGCATTGTTGAGCCTCATCCCATCCACCAGATTAAGAACACCCGAGCCTGTCAGACCTCGGATAAAAGGCGAGCCCTGGCCTGGGGTGGTGGTCTGGAGGGCAACGTCGCGAACCCCGCGCAAGGCATCTGTGAGTACCTGGGGAATCGAGACTTGGATCTGTCGCTGGTCGACGAGGATGGCGGGAACCGTGTCGTCGATGGTCTCCGTCCCCGCTGCGAATCCTACGATACGAATGTCTTCGCGTTCGGAACTCTCTAATTCGAAGGGGGCGGTGGCAAGCGATGGGCTAGGCGCGTAGATGGACACCGCCAAGATCAAGCCGAGCAGGGCTTTCGGTACTGCCCAGAGTGATCCACGCTGCGCCATGCCAGCGATCGTTTTTTCCGGAAATCTCGGCATCACCCGACGAGATTAGCGGACTTCCTCATGCACCTTCGAGCACGATTCCCGGCGGCGTAGGGTCTGGCTTCCGAGCAGGAAGAGAACGCCACTGACCAGCAGGAGAGAACTGCTCGGTTCGGGAACCTGGGTTGGGGCGATACACCATTGGTCGAGTGTGCCAGTGTCGGCGGATACGGCGTCTTCGGCGAGGAGAACCCAAGTTCCGGAGAGATCCTCACCCGTGAAGACCGAAAGGGGATTATTCGGAGAGAGGGTTCCAACGATAGCGGGTGTGCTGGTATGACATTCGTTCTCTACGGGAAGGGACGCCGAATCAGAAAGTGTAGCGTTGATATTATTTTGACTGCATCCGTAGGTGCTCGCAGGGACACCCGGGCGGTCTATGAGGAGCGCCGAAGTTCCCGTGTCCTGGTGGGTTAAGGTGAACTTGAGATCGCCGACGTAGGTGTGGCTGACATTTAGGGTCATATCGAGCCCGGTCAGCGTCCCACCTTGGGTGAGTGTCATACTGTCCGAGACCGAGCCACTATCCGGGATCGCCAAGGCGGGGTTATTACAGAAGAGATCGGCCGAGCTGGTGGTAAAACTACGAACCGCTGTCGTCGACTCGCCACAGGCATTGGTGCTTCGGATACGCCAATAATAGGTTGTATTTTCGAGGAGAGGGGTCTCCGCGATGACCTGGCTGCCGGCGCCGGTGGCCGTGAAATCGATGCTGGAAAACGAAGGGTCATCGTCGGCTTCGACCGTATAGTTTTCGGCCTGATAGCTGGGAAGCCAGTTGAAGGGCGCTTTCCGCGGAATATTGACCGCGCCATCGACGGGAATCTGAATATTGGGCACGTCTGGAACTTGAGTGAATACCTGGATATTCGCCTGCAGGCTCTGGGCGTCGGCTCCGATCGGCGTAGCCAAGATTTCGATCGGATGATAAGCAGGAGTGGTGCCCGGCTGAATCGCGAAGTTGACGGTGCTCTGGGCGGTGGGAGTGACGGGACTCGCCGAAAACGTGCCCGTGATGCCGGGAGGAAGATAGGGAAAGGAAAGGTCGGTACTGCCGGAAAAGCCGCCTGAGCTGTTCACCTGAAGCGTTATAGGGGTGGTACTGCCCGGGGCACAAACAGTTTGGGACAGATCCGATGCGGTTAGGACGATGCCAGGGGTTCCGCAGGCATCGAACTTGAATTTTCCGATCTGGGTCCCCCAGGAACCGTTCGAGCGAGCGTACTCGTTGGTATACCAGAAGGTGCAATCGTCGACGGGGTCGACGCTCATCGAGCTGTAATCGCCCCAGCGTTCGTTGGAGTGTGTACCCGCGCCGGCGATAATGGTGGTCTCGCCCTGGGTCAGGGTGCCTAGAGGATCGGCCTGGAGCCGCCCGTTGTAGCGGAAGCCCGCTTCGAGAGAAGCGCTCCCAACGCTATACCCGACGGCAAGATTGCCATCGCCATCGGTGGCCACACTCGACATCCAGCGGCTATCACCGTCGGGTGCGTAAGTTCCCTCCTGGACGAGGCTCCATGGGCCACCACCGCTCCGGATCAGTTCCCACCAACGAACCCCGGAGTGGTCGGTGTTGTCGACGTCTGTCGCGTGACTTCCTACGAGGCTCTCGCTCGCGCCCTTGTTGCGGTATTGAACCCGAAACATCGAGACTTCACGCAGGGGGTCGAGGCCGATTCCGCCGTTGGGTTGGGCGATGCAAATGAAAGAGACGAGCCCGCAAATATTCGAGTCAAATTCGGCGATGGGGATCTGGAGAGGTCCGGTAAAGGTGGAGTTGGTCGGGTTCGCGAAGTCGACTTGAAATTCGAAAATCTCGAGAAAATCGCTCGACGGATTATTCGAGGAAGGATTATGCGACTCATCGTCATTATGGCGGACGAAGAAGTTAGGAGTTCCCGCCGGCGGCAGGATCGAGCCGTCTGCATCGGCGGGGTTGATCATCTGGAAACCGAAGCCGGCTAGAGATGGGGCTGTAAAGCGTTGCATGCTGGCGGGTTGTCCGGCGAGCATGCTCGTTCGATCCAGCGCGTAGACCCCAGGGCCCGCTGATTCGTTGGTGCCCACATAATAGGCGTCGTGCCAGACTCCGTATTTGGGATAGTCAGGAAATTGGGGCGCGGAAAACTCGTAGCCGTACCACCCCCCAGCCAGAGGGTCGCCGGTGGCACTGATGTAGACGCAGAGTTTGTTTCCCGTATCGGAGAACTCGGAAAGGAGCCAACGGCCGGCGAAACTGTCGTAGAGGACGATGGGGTCACCCGCACCCTGCGAACAATTCGCCAAGCCTGTCGTGAGCGAATCCATACTGAGGGGACCCGCGACGAGGTCTCCAGTTTCCTTGTTATAAACCCTGAAGAGCGAGCCCGCCGACGCGTTCGTCGATTGGATATAATAAAGGGACCCGATATCGCCCACGTTATCCGGCGGCGATACGCCGGTGAAGCCTCCCCCTCCGAAGTTGAGTTCGGTCTGGGAGAATGCCCTGGTTGCACCTACTTGGGACTGAATCTCGAGGAGAGGGTCGGTGTGTTTGCCAACGGGTTTCTTGGCCTTGCTCTGGGCGTCGACCAGTTTTGCGCTGAGGTGGAAGCGCCGGGGCACGAAGCGGATGCCCTCTCCAGCCCTCCAGGACTGGCGAACGGGAATCGAGCGCAGGTCGATATCGGAGAATTGGGCGGGGACTGGGGGCATGGCCTCGGCGCCCCGGACCACGGTTGCCGGGTGGATCGGCTGGGGTTGGGCGAGGGCGAGTTCGCCCCCTCCGACCAAGGCGACCAGGGCCAGCGCAAGGGATGCGGTCGCTCGCGATGGGTGTAGGTTGGGGGGAAGTTCGGAAAATCGCGCCATGAGCCAATTCGCTACGCTTTTTCTGGAGTGCACTCGGTGGCCTCAGGGCAGTCATTCGCGGGTTTGCGAGCTTCGTTGCGTCCGGGTCTCCACATTCTGGCATGATCCTGGGGCGCGGCCGAGGGCTATTTTTCGAGGAACTAAAGTGTCATTAAAAACAATGGTTTATGCTCTCTTTATGCCGACTCCCAGTGGCGGGGGGCATCCCCTGCAGGGGGACCCCACGTCCGGTGCGCGGTCTCGCGGGGTGCGGCTCGCGGGTCTGCTCCTCGCCCTCTGGCTTTTTCCGGTGAGTGGAGCCGACTGCGCTGAAGCCGATGGAACCCAGCCCGAGGTGTGGATCCAGACGACCCGGCAGTCGGCCGAACTGCCGGAAGCCTCGCTGCTGCGGGTCTCCAATCGGTTGGGAGATGTGCGGGGACGCAGTAGCGGCGATGGCAAGCTCCTCGTCGCCGCAACGATCCAGCGCTTCGCCCCGGATCAGGCAGACGCGGAGGTTCTGATTACCCACGAGGACGGCGTAGTCGTTGTGCGGACCCGATACCCCAGCGCCGAGAAGCGCCGGCCCGACGGCAGCTTGAACGGGCGCATCGATCTGGCGGTGCTGGTTCCGTCCGGAGGGCGCATGGTGGTCGAGACCGATAAGGGCTTGATCGAAGTGAAGGGAGTCGACCGAGACCTGTCGGCCAAGACCGGCTCGGGTCGGCTTCGCGTGACGACCAGCCGAGCCCTCGAGGCCGAAACCCGGGAAGGCGAGTTGGTGGCGGTGATTCGTAAGCCCGCAGTCGAGCGGCCCGCGCGCGTGAGCACCGAAAGTGGTCGTATTCACGTGGATGTATTGAACCGACCAGACTTGACGCTCTTCGTGAAGAGCAAAGGCCCCATTAGCAAGCGACTGGATGCTTACCCCGAGGCAGCCCTCATCAACGAAGGTGGTTTTTCGGAATTGAAGCTGGGAGAAGTGCCGTGGTTCTTACAGGTATCCAGCGCAACGGGCCCCGTCGATATTCGGGCGCTTCCTCCGAACGAACTGCGCTGAGTCTCGTGTGAGGCGAGATCTGGTTTTCAGCCCCGCCAATTTTATCGGCGGGCTCTGGGTTGATGAGATGAGCCGGGTTTTTCGAAACCCGAGATAAAGATGGATTCAGAAGTGGTCGGCGTAACGAATAAATTCAGGGCTTTGGGACTGATCCTATTCTCTTTGGGACTCGTAGCCCAATCGGCCGGCGCGGAAGAGCCCCGACCGAGCGTGACTATCGTTTGGAGCGAAACAGCGCCGGAAATCGACGGACGACTCGACGATCCGGTCTGGGAGAAAGCCGCTCTCATCGATCAATTCAGCCAGGTGACGCCCGTTCCCGGCGCCGAACCCTCCCAGAAGACCGACGTTCGCATCATGACGGACGGTGAATTCATCTATTTCGGTGTGCGCTGCCACGATACTGACCCCCAAGCCATCGTGGCCAATCTGATGCTGCGCGATGCCATGGCGTGGTACGACGATCGCATCGTGATCGCCATCGATACGTTTAACGATCATCGCAACGGCTACGCCTTCGAGGTTAACCCTCGGGGTTCTCGTCACGACGTACTCGTGGAGGGCGATGCTTATAATGGAGATTGGCAAACCCTCTGGTTTGCCGAGGCCACCATCGACTCCGGAGGCTGGAGCGTTGAGGTCGCTATTCCGTACCACTCGCTGAATTTTAATCCGGATTCCGATATTTGGGGGTTCAATTTTTCCCGGGGTATTCGGCGCAACGACGAACAGATTCGCTGGACCGACACAGACCCCACGCGTTTTGCGAGTGATTTCGGCGTTGCAGGAAGCATCGTGGGCATGCGGGGAATTGATCAGGGGCTTGGGCTCTCGATTGCTCCCTCGACAACTTTCGCGCGGATAGATGAGCGCGTGGAGGGAGTCCCGCCCGAGAACAAAGTCGAGCCCAGCCTGGACGTCTTCTACAATCTCTACCCTTCGGTCGTCGCTTCAGTGACCACGAATTCCGGATTTGCCGAGACCGAGGTCGACGATCGCCAGGTCAGCCTTTCGAGGTTCGCTCTCTTTTTTCCCGAAAAGCGAGCCTTCTTCCTCCAGGATGCGCTGATCTTCGATTACGCCAATTTTGGCGATAAATACGCTCGCAAGAATGGCAACCCGTTTGACTCGCGCCGTATCGGACTGACGCCTGCGGGAGACGTCGTAGACGTGCTCGCTGGGGGTAAGGTGACCGGGCGGGTGGGTAACCTGAAATTTGGTTTTATGGATGTCGTTCTCGACGAGCATGAGGGCGTCGGAAGACAAAATGTCGCTGTCGGACGTGTGGCCCTGAATGTCCTCGAGGAGTCGAGTGTCGGTGCCATCTTCACGAGCGGAAGCCCGGATGGGGGAGCGGATAATGCCGTGGCGGGTCTGGATTTCAATTATCGGAACAGCGATTTCAACGGAGGCCAGACCCTCAACGGCCAGGCCTGGTTTACCCAGAGTTTCACGGGCGGATTAAAAGGGAACGAGTCGTCTTTCGGGGCCCTGGTCGAGTACCCAAATGATCGAACGAACTGGAAAGTCGGCGCGGTTGAAATTCAAGAAAATTTCAACCCAGCGATTGGCTTCGTGAACCGTGTGGGTATTCGTCGCTACGACGGTTCCTACCGCAATCGTTTGCGTTGGGGCGGTTACGTTCGGACTCTCGATACCAAGGTCTCGGGTTATATGGTCACCGATATGGATAATGAGATTCGATCAGCACAATTCAATTTTTTGCCGATCAAAATTTCAAGTGATATCGGTGACTCTATCGCTGTGGCATACCGACATGATTATGAACACCTCGACCAGTGCTTCATTGTGGATCCAGGTTCGGACGGAATCTACTCGGGAGATTGCTCTAAGGACCCCACCGGAGACGATATTGTCATTCCTCCGGGTAGTTATCCGGTGGATCGCGGCTATGTTCGGGTCCAGACCAGTCGAAATCGCCAACTCCAAGGTGCGATTCAGGTGACTTCAGGAGGTTTTTTCGGGGGAACCTCCACGAGCATTGCTCCGGAGATCACGTGGCGTCCCAATTTTCATTGGCTCTTTGAGGTGGATTATGTGTTCAACGACGTCAGCCTTCCCCAAGGCGACTTCAAGACTCACTTAGTTCGCGCACGAATCAACTACCAGTTCACGCCCAATCTCGCATGGATCACCGTTGGCCAATGGGACAACGTGACGGATACGGCGGGGATCAACAGCCGTATCCACTGGATTATCGAGGATGGCCGAGATCTATTCATCGTCTTCAATCAGGGGCTCAATACCCGGGATGGTATTACCGCTACCCGCAGCGAACCTCTCATCAAATTCGAGTGGACTTTTCGCTTCTAGGCGAGTGCTTGTGAGAAGTTCGCACTGGGGCGCCGGAGGAGGAGAGAGAGCATGAGCGAAACAGATCCCACCCGTGGGATGAACCGTGCGAAGTCCGCGCGCAGGTGGGTCCGAGTCTTCTTCGGAATCTGTCTGGGGATCATTGTGGTGCTCGCCCTGCTGAGTGAGGTGCCTGCAAGCCGCCCAGAGGCTTGGAGCCAAGCCCGGTCCGAGTTCGTCGTGGGGTTGCCCCAAGCGGCCGTCTGGCAAAAGCTTCAGGACCTGCGCTTGGCGCACCATTATGTGCCGGGGGTCGAGGGGGTTGAGATGCTGACGCCGCAGGCGAAGGGGGTTGGTGCAAGCCGCCGCATTCTCCAAGAGGGCGGAAGTACTCTCGACGAGACCGTGGTCGAGTGGGAGGAGGGGAGGGGTTTCATTATTCGACTCCATCGGGGGCCTGAGGGGCCGCCGGTCCCTTTCGAGAGCGCAAACTTTCGCTATTGGATCGAAGGCGAGAACGCCGACGGCACTTTCCTTTCCCTCATGATTTCCTACCGACCCGTTGGTGGCCGGTTGGGGGAGTGGCTGGATTCCGCAGTCCTGAACGCCGAGATGCGCTCGAGCATGGAGGCCCTGGGGCAGAGCATGAAGGGCTACTACGAGTCCGGGATTGATGTGCGCTAACTTGGCAAGCCTGAAAATTTCACTGCCCCAGTGAGGAGAGCCCAGCATGAGTGAAAGCCGAACCATAGAAACCGGCAGCGACGATATCCTGGGCCGGATCGAAAATCGCATCGCCGTTTTGACCATGAATCGACCCAAGCGCCGCAACGCACTTTCCGGCGCGATGTTGGTTGGGTTGGAGAGAGCGCTGATCGAAGCAGAGAGTTCTCCGGATGTGGGCTGTATCGTCTTGACCGGGACGGGGGGTGCTTTTTGCGCCGGAGGCGATGTCAAGGGTATGGCCGAGTCTGGTGGTACGGGTCGCGGTATTGACGACGCTATTCATCGCCAGCGACTCGCCCAGCGAGGAACGGCGGGCCGTATCTACGAAATGCCCAAACCCGTCATCGCCATGCTGCCCGGCGCGGCAGCGGGCGCGGGGCTGGGGCTGGCGCTCGCATGCGATCTTCGGTTTGCCTCAGAGAACGCGATTATGACCACGGCCTTCGCCAATATTGGCTTTAGCGGAGATTGGGGAGGCACCTTCTTTATGACAGGGCTGATCGGTGCCGCTAAGACCCGCGAACTCTATTACCTCTCCGAGAAGATCTCCGCGGTAGAGGCCGAGAGGCTCGGGCTTGTGAATCGCGTTTTCTCCGAGGACCAACTCGAGAAAGAAACCATGGCCATCGCCCAACGAATAGCCACGGGGCCTACTGTCGCGTACCGCTATATGAAAGAGAATATCAATCGCGCAGTCTCTGGAGATATGGGCGAGTGTATGGATCTTGAGGCGACGCACCATGTCCATACCTCGCTGACAAAAGATCACAAAGCCGCGGTTCAGGCCTTCATCGAAAAGAAGAAGCCGAGCTTCGAAGGTCGATAAAGTTGAAACCCGGCCAGGGTTTCCGATGCGTTTCAAGGGAGAAGGCGATGGGTAGCGGATTCCAAGTTAAACGGCTTTCGGCGGCTCTGGGGGCGGAGGTGCGCGGGGTCAAACTCGCGGATGCGAACGAAGCCCTGATCTCTGAGATCCCGAATCTTCTTTGCGAGCATAAGGTCCTCTTCTTTCCTGATCAGCACCTCGATCAGGAAGAACACGTGGCGTTCGGCGAACATTTCGGAGAACTCGAAGGGCACCCCCATCTCACGAATATTGACGAAGAGCAGAGGCTGTTCATCCTCAAGGCGAGCCGCGGCGGTGTTGCAGACGAATGGCATAGCGACTTAAGTTTTTTACCCAAGCCAGCCCTGTATTCGATCCTTCAGATCATGGCATGCCCTGAGGTCGGTGGTGATACGCTGTGGACCAACACAGCTCTCGCCTTCGAGGAACTATCGCCTCCTTTGCGCGATCTCTGTGAGGGTTTGTCGGCGCTCCATAATGCTGAGCCTCATGGGAGACCCGAGGTGATGTTTATTCATCCTATGGTTCGCGTTCATCCGGAGACGGGTCGAAAATGCCTTTTCGTCAACGAGCACTTCACTCGTAGAATCGTCGAGTTCAGCGTCGCGGAAAGCAGGGTTTTCCTCGATTATCTGACCAATTGGGTGAAGAGTCCTCGGTTTACGGTTCGTTATCGATGGCAGCCGGGTACGGTTGCCATGTGGGATAACCGCTCGACTCAACACAATGTCTTGAACGATTTCGAAGGTGAACGTGTGATCCAACGAGTGACGGTTATGGGAGATAAAATCGAAGGAGAGGCACCGCGCTGGCCCCCCTACAGAAGGCAGGGTGGCCCCAGTGACACAAGCCGCCATGACCGGATGCTCAAGGATTACCTCAAGAGCAGATCCTGAATTCCCATCGGGAAGAATTCTAATTTATCGGACTAGGGAGAGGTCATGCTCGAAGGAAAAGTCGCGCTTATCACCGGGGCAGGGCAGGGAGTTGGTCAGGGAATCGCGCTTGCCCTGGCAGACAGGGGGGCGAGGGTTTCAGTCGCGGGAAGAACCCTTGCGAAGTGCGAGAAAACTGTAGAAATGATCAGCGATCGCGGAGGTCAAGCGATCGCCGTTGAATGCAATGTGAAGAGCCTTCCTTCTCTAGAAGCCGCTGTGAAAAAAACGGTCGAGGATTTCGAAACTATCGACATCTTGGTGAATAATGCCCAAGAAGTGCCCCTGGGCCCGATCCGAGAATTGAGCGATGAAGCTTTCGGGGCAGGCTGGGAGTCGGGTCCACTCGCGACCCTGCGCTTGATGAAGCTTTGCAGACCCTATCTGGTGGGTGGCGGCTCCATCGTCAACCTCGCGAGTACCGCCTCGAAGCGCTGGGATGCCGCGGGTTATAGCGGCTACGCGGCGGTCAAGGAGGCGATTCGGGCCCTTACTCGAGGCGCTGCCAGCGAGTGGGCAGCCGATGGTATCCGGAGCAATGTGATTCTCCCCCACGCCAAGTCACCGGGCTTGGAATACTGGATCGAGAATAACCCGGAAGAGTCCGCGGCGTTCATCGCTTCAATACCCATGAGGAGAGTGGGAGAATGCGAAGAAGATATTGGTCGCTTCGTTGCCACTCTTTGCTCCGACGATTGCGCTTATGTCAACGGTCAGAGTATCGCTGTGGACGGTGGCCAGGCCTATATGGGTTAGGCGTGATTTACGCGCTCCAGTCGATGACGTGGAGCATCAAGTACACGAGCACACCGGTCACGGAAACGTACATCCAGCCGCCCCATGTCCAGCGCGAGAGCTTCTTATGGCTTTCGAATTTTTCGCTCAGCCCCAGGTAGACCGAAGTCAAAATCATCGGGAGCACGACGATGGAGAGGACTACGTGGCTGATGAGCAGTGCGAAATAGACGATGCGAATCGAGCCCTGGCCTTGGAACAGCGTATCGCCCTGGGTGTAGTGGTAATAGATGTAGTTGATGAGGAAGAGCGTCGAGAAGATCAGGGCGCAAAACATCAACTGTTTATGGAGCGCCCGCTTGCCCTGCTTGATAGCGGCCAGCCCCGCCCCGAGGAGCAACGCACTGATCGAGTTGAAGAGGGCGTTGAAGGCCGGGAGCCTGGGGTCGGCCTCTTCAGGCGAGCCTTCGTGGAAATAAATCAGCCAGACGAGAAAGACCACCGCCACCGAGCAGATCGAAGCGTTGATCATGGCGAAACGCCTGGGCGAGAGCTGGATGGGATCGGTAGATTTCATGCCCGACCTTTAGCTTTTTCGCCGGCCTCACGCATCGGTGCTCCGTCCTCGCTCAGCCCGGTAAGTTCCAGGCTGGCGTTCCAGAGAGTCAGGGCATCTTCTGGGCCAAAGACGCGCTTAGAGGGCTCAATGGCCTTCATATCGTAGAAATATTTCCCGCTGACGGACTCTAGTTCCGGGGATGTACACAGATAGATGCCCGTTTCGGCGCCCTTCTCCGAACTCCTCGTCCAAGGGCCGGCGAGGGTCATCAGGGTACGGGCCAGCGCCCCGTTGTTCTTGCTGAAATCACTACCCACAAAGCCCGGATGAAAGCAGTTGGCCGTGATGCCCGCGTCCGCTTCCCGGCGGGCCAGTTCCTGGGTGAAGAGGATATTGGCCAATTTCGAGCGGCCATAGACGGTGAAGGTCTTGTAGGCCTTTTCGGCCTGGAGATCCGAAAAATCGAGGGGGCCGCCGAATTGATGCGCTCCCGAGGCCGTTGAGACCACGCGCCCACCACCACCCTCTCGCAGCCTCTCGAGGAGGAGGAGGGTGAGGAGAAAGTGCCCAAGATGGTTCACAGCAAAGGTCTCTTCGTAGCCGTCGGCGGTGACCCTGCGCTTTTGGTTGATCAGACCCGCATTATTGAAGAGAACATCTATCGGCCTTCCGGCGCCGAGCACGGATGTGGCCATGTCGCGCACATCGGTCAGATTCCCGAGATCACCCAATGCCAATTCGATTTGCGACTCGGGATAGCGATCTCGGATGGCATCGACGGTTCTCTCGGCCTTCGAGGGATTCCGGGCGAGGAGGTAGAGGTCGGCTCCCTTTTCTGCCAGGGCGAAAGCGGCCGCTTCGCCCAGGCCCGCGGTGAAGCCTGTCACTACGACTAGTTTGCCCGCCATATTCATCTCGGCTGTGCTCATCTGCATTCCCTATTGGTTTTCATGAGACTTTCTGAGCGAGAGACCCTCAAGGCTTGGCGACCGGCTATTCCGTTGTCGGTATCTCGTCCAATAGCCGAGATAATGGCGAACTTCCGGGCGGCCCGCGTCGCAGACGGTACCCTTTTCCGTGAGTTCGATTCTTTTTGCAGGAAATCGCCCGGGGATTCGTTTTCTTTTGCGCATCCCCGCTCCAAAGGGGGGAGATCGCTTGAGCTTCGTAGCCGACTGGCAGCGGCGCTATACGGTAGTGGGCTTGTCGTTCCTGGCCGTGGTGATCTGCTATGTCGACCGGGTCAATATTTCGGTGGCGATCATCCCCATGTCGGCAGATCTGGGCTGGGATCTGGAAACGCGCGGAATCGTCCTCTCCTCCTTCTTTGCAGGCTACCTGCTCCTTCAGATCGTCGGCGGGAGACTCGCCGATCGCTTCGGTGGGAAAATCGTTTTGGGGATCGGGGTTCTGGTCTGGTCCCTGTTCACGCTGCTGACGCCCCCGGCCGCTTTTTTGGGCCTGGGTATTTTACTGCTGGCTCGGATCGGCATGGGGATGGGCGAGGCGGTTACCTTCCCGGCTTTCTACAGCCTCTACGGGCGCTGGATCCCCGTCGGCGAGCGGGCTCGGGCGGTCGCCTTTTCCAATAGTGGTATCCCGTTGGGAACCATCCTGGGGCTGGTGGTCACCCCGATTATCGTGACCCATCTTGGTTGGGAATGGGCCTTCTATCTCTTCGGAGTTCTGGGGATCGTGTGGTACCTGCCCTGGTCGTGGAAGGTGACAGCCTCTCCGGACGAGGACCCGACAATTTCATCCGAGGAGAAGGCGTATATCGAATCCGAGCTCGCTGGCAGCGGCGACGTGGAGTCGCCCGCTTGGTGGACATTTCTCGGCTATGCCCCGGTCTGGGCCATCATAGTCGCGCATTTCTGCAATAACTGGTCGCTCTACGTGCTGCTCTCGTGGCTTCCGACTTTCGTGAGCGAGGGCCTTGGGGTCGACTTCCATTCTGTCGGCTGGATGACCATGATCCCCCACCTGGCGTCGTTTTTCTTCCTGAACTTCGCGGGCAATATCGCCGATCGCTTGATCGCGAGCGGTATGGAAGTGGGCCGGGTTCGCAAGCTAATGCAGACCATCGGCTTCGGGGGCATCGCGGGTTCCCTGTTGATTGTGGCTGAGGTCGAGAGCGCCTGGGCGGCCATCGCGGTGATGGCGGTGGGAAGTGCTCTGGGGGCGTTTGTCACCGGGGGCTTCTCGGTGAACCATATGGATATCGCCCCTCGTCACGCGGGGACGTTGATGGGAATCACGAATACAGCGGGCACAATCCCCGGCATTATCGGCGTATATGTCAGCGGCCTTATCCTGCAAGCCACAGGCTCCTGGGCGCTGGTCTTCCAGGTGACCGCCGGGGTGACCCTCTTCGGACTGGTTTTCTTCCTGATTTTCGCCAGCGGCCGTCGAATCTTCGACTGAGCCTGGCTCGCGCGAGATTGTAAGTCTTCCGGAATTATGCTCTTTCGTTGGACCGAAGAGGCGACTTCCCCCGACTGATAATCCTAAGACTGGCTGCGTGCGACCGGATTCCCGAGCGGGAGTCGCTTCACGCGCCCGATTTTAGGAGTCTACTGATGCTGAAGCACCCTCTCGCTGCCTTGCCCTGGCTCACTCTTTTTCTTCTTGGCGGCTGCATTATCAATGAGCCGGATTTTGAGATACTCGTCCCCGAGCAGGGGCAGTTGATTCGGAATCTCGACAAATTCGAGGTCCAACTGAAAATTTCAGAGGAGGCCTACGATCTCGGGAGCGTCACCGCATTCGTCAACGGCGTCCCCCTTGAGTTACTCGCGAGTCCGGGAGGGTACGTCGGCATTCTGCCGGCGGGCCTGGGACTCGAGCCGGGCAATCAGCTCATCGTCTCGGCCACGCGGCTGTCCGATGGCACGCCCCGAGCCAGGATGGTGGAGTTCTCCTGGGAGCCTCTCGCCCCCAACCTCCAGTTCCGCGATGAATTCGTCGAAGACCCTCCGCCGGTGGAGACGGCAAACCTCGAGATCCTCCATACCGCGGGACGCCGGCAGAACGCTCTGCTCGAGGTCACCTTTCGCGAGGGCTTCTCTGCTCCCAAGCAGATCCCCTACCGAGCGGATGAGCAGACGGTCTTCATTTTGAGCGATAACGGGATGGGCGATGACCCTTTTGCCGGAGACGGGGTCTTCACCGCTCGGGTGGATTTCGACTTTGAGAACTACAGGGAACGCAAGAGCCGTGATTTACTCACCCTGGCCTTGCGCGAGGAAGTGCCCGACGAATTGATTTTTTCCGGTCGCGAAATCGTAACCAAGAAAGAATTGGCTTTCGGCCCGGCACTAGCCGCTCTTTCGTCACCCACGTCGGTCACCCTCGTTCCCGCGGCGGCTGCTGCGGCGACCCTCGACCCCGAGCGAGCTCTGATGGTTCGAAACTTGAGCGTCGTCGCCGATCCGTCTCGAACCTTCGATCCCTGTGATATCGATGGCGACGGTTTGACCGGCAACCCCAACGGCGCCTGGAGTTTCAAGACGCTGATGGGCCAAATGGCGAATACCACGGCAACAGGGATTCCTCTCGAAGTCTTCGTCAAACAATGGCTTGCGGGATGGGCTCAAAATTTCGACACAGTCAACGGAGGAAGTCTTGGCGGCGATTGGATCGTGAACGACGATGTTGTTCCGGATCGCGAACCCGGACTGATCTCTTCAATCTTGACGCCGTGGCCGAAGACGAGTGCTGGAACCCTCGACATGGACCAGGCCCCCTTCCGTCTTCTGGCTATCGTCAACCGGGTCGATTTGCGTGATGCGGTCGGCTACGGCGCCAGCACTGCGAGTGCCGGCGAGCTGCGTTTCGTATTCGGTCTTCTCGACATGAATTCGTGCACGCCCGACCGCATGAGCGCAATTTTCGAGTACACCGTCCAGGCGAATACCTGCAACGATGTCATCAATTACGCGCAGGAATGGGAAGATCTCGACCTCGTCCATCCTCCCTTCCCGGCGACGCCCGGCTACCTATCTCACCTGCAGTCGATCACGGACCCCGTTGTAGCCGCAGGAGCGGCCCCCTCGGAGCCGAATGGAAGCTCGATCGGGCAGTTGCGGACGAGTGAAATTGCCATGGGTAACCCCTGGGAGTTGCGGGAGTTCACCTTGCAGCAGATGCCCTTGGGATTACCGGTGCAGAACGTGCTGCGCATGGATACCACAAAGCAGACACCGGATATTGACTTCACCTTGGACCCCGGCATGCAGCCCACGCTTGAAAATTATATCAACTCGAATTTGGCCGATATTTGCAACCAAGAGCACGTGGTTCCCGATACCTGGATGGGCGCACCCTTCATGGCTGGCCGAGCGGACTTCTTCCCGAATACCCATTTCTGGGCTCCGGGCATCATGGGTTCCGCAGCGTGCACCAACGACGATATTCGTTTCAAATTCTCGGTCAATACATGCTCGGGATGCCACGGGGCCGATGCCATCGACCCCGCCATCGATCCGCCCTTTTACCACGTGGACCCGACATCTCCTCCCGGGACTCCGGTGGCACTTTCACGTTTCTTGACCGGCACCGGGAGCTCGTCCATTCCTGACCCGAGCCCGATTGGCGGCGTCGGTCGGGACTTCGCCGACTTGGATCGTCGAGCTACCGACCTTCAGGACCTATTGGCCACAGGCTGCCTCGGCCTGGCCCTGACCGCCGACAGCATGGCGGGGGCAGTACACTGAGCGTGTGCGACTGAGTTCGCGAGGGGCGGGTCGGGGCCGCTAGTTCTTGGCCTCGATCTGTCCCCTCAGCGCTTCGGCCTGCTCCTCGAGAACTTCCCACTCCGCCATGGAATTTCGGATTTCTTCCATGAGCATTCGCTGCTCCGCTTCGAGCGCCGCGTTTTCTTCGGGAGGCGTGTCCCGGTAATAGTTCTCTTCGCAGAAGCGCGCATTCAGGGCCTCCACTTTTTCTTCAGCACCGGCGATCTTGTCAGTCAGTTCCGCGAGCTGTGGTTCGAGTTTCTTCAATTGGCGCTGGGGAGGCACCGAGGAGCGATCCTTTTGGTCAGTACCGGAGTTCGGTGAAGTCTTCTTTTTCTTGCTCGCTCGGGCTTGGCGAAGAACGGCTTGGCTGTCCAGATGGTCGTCGCCGCTTCGGGCGAGATATTCCTCGTAGGTTCCTGGGAAGTCGTTGATTCCGGCTGGAGTGATTTCGATGATCCGCGTGGCGAGTTCGCTGACAAACCAGCGGTCATGAGAAACAAAAATGAGGCTGCCGTCGTATTCCTGCAGAGCTTCCACCAGAGCCTCGATAGATTCGAGATCGAGATGGTTGGTGGGTTCGTCGAGAACGAGCACGTTAGGGCTCTCCACCACGTGTCGGGCAAAGATGAGTCGGGCCGCCTCGCCGCCAGATAGGGCTTCGAGCTTTTTCCCCGACTCGTCGCCCGAAAAGAGTACTGCAGCCAGTTGGCCCTTTACGTAACCGATTCCCTGATGCGGGCAGAACTCTCCGAGCCAGGACTCAATGGTTTGGCCGTGGGTGCCGACCTGCTCCTTATGGTCCTGGGCGAAGTAGCCAGGGTAGGTCTCGTACCCCCACTCAACACCGCCGGCATCCGGGTTGACTTCTCCCATGGCGATCTTCAGAAGGGTCGATTTGCCGATGCCATTGGGCCCGATGATGGCGACTTTTTCGCCGCGCATCACAGTCAGCCCGACGTCCTCAAGAACCCTTTTTTCGCCATAGCTCTTGGAGATATCGCCCAACTCAAGCACCTGGCGCCCACTCGGGCGCTTCTGCTTGAAGCGAAATCGCGGGTAGCGACGACTGCTCTGGGGCAACGATTCAATTTCGATCCGCTCGATGGCCTTGAGCTTGCTCTGGGCCTGCCGGGCCTTGCTCGCCTTGGCACGAAAGCGTTCTACGAAGGCTTTCTTGTCGGCGATTTGGGCTTCGCGTTTTTCGATCTCCTTCTCGCGTCGATTTCGCTCTTCGAATTTAGCCCTCACGAAGGCCTGGTAATTTCCCGGGTAGGCCTTGGCGGTGGAGTAGTCGAGATCGACGATCACCGTCGCGACGTTGTCGAGAAAACGGTGATCATGAGAAACCATCAGGGCGGCACCGCGGAATTGTTCGAGAAAGCGTTCGAGCCAGCGAATGGAAAGAATGTCGAGATGGTTCGTGGGTTCGTCGAGGAGCAGGACGTCGGGTTCTGAGGCCAGTACCTGGGCGAGCAGGACTCTCAGCTTGAAGCCACCCGAGAGGGTCGAGAGTGGCTGCTCATGGACCTCAGACTCGATCCCGAGCCCTTCGAGAATTTCACCGGCTCGCGCCTCCAGGGTATAGCCGTCCCCCTGGAGAATGATGTCCTCTAGCTCGGCGTAGCGTTCGCCGTCAAAATCGTTCTCAGCATTGGCGAGAATTGTCTCCTTCTCCGCCATAGCATCCCAGAGGTTCTTGTTACCCATCATGACGACGTCGAGAATGCGGTTTGTCTCGTACTCGAAATGATCTTGTTTGAGAACGCCCAGGTTGGCACGTTTCGGGATATTGATCTCGCCTTGGCTGGGACTTTCCAGGCCGCTGATGATCTTCAGCAGCGTCGATTTTCCGCAGCCATTGGCGCCGACGATCCCGTAGCGCTCGCCAGGGAGGAATTGGAGAGAGGCGCCTTCGAAGAGGGTTTGGTCGCCATAGTGCTTTGCAAGGCCGGAGACTGAAAACATGGGGACGGGAGAATACCGAGAGTTAGCGTCGGCGCCCGGCCGAAATGTCAGCTTCTCGGGATTGCCGGCCCAGAGGAAAGGCGCGCTGGCTCTCTAGATCGAGAGGAAGCCATATATCAGACCGGCCGCGAGAATCAGGACGATCAGTGCGGCGTAGACGAGAGAGTTCATGGCCCCCAGTCTAGCCCCAGAAGACCTGATGGGCTTGGCTCTCGGGGGGGGCTACGGGAAGGACGGCGTTTCGGCTATTCTGGCCAATATTTGGGTCCAATCAAAAACCCAAAAGAGAAGAGAGAGAGGTTGCCCTTCATGCCCCATCCCGGACTTCCTGAGCGACTCCCCGCTGATTTCGTTTCTGCCCTGGCTCAGCTTGGGGAGGCCGAGCGAATCGGTGTGGAGGAGATGAAGCTGCTGATTCTGCTGGAGATGGCGGGTGAGCCGCTCTACGGCAAACTCGCCGAGCTCGCCGGGAACGAGGAAAGCCGCGAAATCTTGCTCAAGAACGGCCGTGAGGAAACGGCACACGCCCACCGGCTAAAGAAGGCGATCGAGATCTTGACCGGAGAGGAATTCGAGATTCCTCCTATGAGCGACAACCCCTATGCCGTCGCGCCCCCCCTGACCGAGCTCTCGGTGGAGGTACTCCGGGGCCTGGAAGAAGGTGAGAAAAGGGGGGGAGTCGATTATGAGCGGATGGCGGAAGCGGAGACGAACGCCGAAGTTGCCGAATTGTTGCGGCAAAACGGGCGGGAGGAAGTCAAACACGGTGAGCGGGTGAGCACGGTGATCGACCTGCTGGGGTGAATTTAGGCGCGAGCCTGGAGGGGGATCGAAGATGACGCCCGATAATCTCTTTTTGATTTTCAACAACGGTGTCCTATTGGGTTGGCTCCTCTTGGTCTTCGCTCCGGGTTGGGAGTGGACCCAGAGAATCGTTCACTCCTTTGGAATTCCGCTGCTAGTGGCTGCGGTCTACGGTTTTTCGATCTTGGCCGGCTCGGGCGAAGCGGACGAGAATGCGAGTTTTTTCAGCTTGGCCGGCGTGATGCTCTTTTTTGCTTCGCCCTGGTCCGCCCTGGCCGGTTGGCTTCACTACCTGGTATTCGATCTCTTCGTCGGTGCCTGGGAAGTTCGCGACGCTCGCCGCCGGGGCATTCCTCACCTTGCGGTGGTGGTCTGCCTTGTGTTCACCCTGATGCTTGGTCCCATCGGCCTGGGGCTCTATGGGCTGGTTCGCATTTTCAAGGGGCGGGCCTTTGGTCTCGAAGAGGCAACGGAAATCGCTTGAAGCGGGGCCAGCCGGATTCGGGGAGGGCATCATGGAGTTGAGTCAGGAAGCGCTTGGTCTTTTTCACCGCGACGGTTTTGTGAACGCCGGAAAAATTTTCGAGCAGGATGAGCTGGCGCAGATCGCTGAGGAATACGATCGACTCGTAAATAAGGAAGCCGAGGTCCTGGGAAACGAGCAGGACGGTGTCTTTCCCTATCGGGCCATGCTCAATTTTCGCAGTTCGGCGCTTCAGGCGATGATTCTCCACCCGGGTCTGGTCTCGGTGGCGCGGGAGATCCTGGGTGACGAAATTCGATTTTGGTGGGATCAGGGAATCAACAAGTCGCCGGGGGCTGGGAGCCGGATCCCCTGGCACCAGGACAACGGATACCACCAGGGCCGTAGCCAGGAATTCCTGACGTGTTGGCTCGCGTTGGACGACTCAAGCCTGGAAAACGGGGGCCTCGAGGCGATCCCTGGTTCGCATAAGGCCGGGCATCGGGAGCACGTCTGGGAAGGGGTCCACGCGGCGATCCCGCCGCAGTCCATCGAACACGAAGGCGCGATCCCTCTGGATGTGAAAGCCGGGGAACTCCTGATTTTCTCCTCGCTGCTCGTCCATCAGACCGGCGGTAACGCCACCCGGGATCGCCACCGCCGTTCTTGGGTGATCCAATATTGCCGAGGAGATCAACGCAACGAGATCACGGGTGAGGTCTACGACAACAGGCCCTGGGTCATGCGGGACGGCGAACTCGCGACGACCCTCGTCGCCGAGCGTCCATTCGACCTGAAGCGCCAGCACGCCTGAGGCTTCCCTGGTGTGTTTGGGTCGTCGTGACCCTGGCCGTGGCGGCTCCCGGGCAAGAAGATTATTCAGTAACCGGATTCTTCCCCAATTTTCGGGGTAAGAGCATCTTCAGGGGGTGCGAATAGTTGATGGCCCGACGATTCCCCGACCATCCGAGGGATTGGAAGCGCATTGCTGAGCGCAAGTTCGGGAATTTCATCACTGAAATCGAACTCCTCGACGATCTCGGTCGCCATATCCTCTGGAATGCCCGTCGGCATCGAAAGGGGCTCGGCCCCCTGTCGCAGAATAGGATCTCCAGGGCCCAAACCTTTACCCAGCATCTCAACGGCCCCATCGCCGGGCTCTTCATCGTCGGGGCCAGCCTCTTCATTATCGGCAGCCTCTTGAGTCTGCTCGTCAGCACTCCCGAGATTTCTCCGGGCAGGGTTTTTTTCGCGGGTTCGATCTTCTTTACGGCAGCAGCCTCTGTCCAATACCTGCAATCGATCAACAACAGCGAAAATCTCCACCTCAAGAAGAACGATCAACACTGGGTCTTCTGGGCGTGGCAGCCCGGACGAATCGATTTTTGGGTGACCGGCACACAATTGTTGGGAGCTGTGTGCTTTAACTTCAACACCTTCGATGGCCTTCGAGAGCTTTCGCGCGATGGTCATTTGGCTGCGGTCTGGTTGCCTAATTTTGTTGGGTCGATTCTTTTCATGGTTTCGGGCTATCTCTCGGTGGTCGAATTCAATACGCGGATAATTCTCTGGCCACGGAAATCGCTTCAGTCGGTCATTACGCTGCTCAACTTTTGGGGCTGCGTTGCGTTCATGATTTCGGCCTTGCTCGCCTTGGTGGGTGTGGTCTCTCCCGGGGGAATCAGCGGAAACCTCTCACTGACCCTGACAGCAATCGGAGCGGGCGGTTTTCTGTCCGCATCGGTTCTGATGCTCTTCGAGAAGTAGCCTCGAGCCCGCCCCCAGGGTGAAGGGTGCGCAAGTCCGGGGGGTCGTTGTGCATGTTCACTCGGCCCAAAAGGTCTTTTTGAGGGCCCTGGAAGGGAGTATCCTAGAGGCCATGAGAAACAGTCGACGCTCCAGCTTTCTTTTCAGTTTTCTGCTCTTGGTCCCGCTCGCTCTGGCCTGCAGTTCAGATCAAAGTGGTGGAAGTTCGGACGGAATCACAGTTCGGATCGTGCATCAGGTCGCTGGCACTCCACTTGAGATTGACCAACTGATCTACACGAACGCAGCGGCCAATCCGTATAGCGTGACGAAGTTCGAGTATCTGATCAGTGATCTCCGGTTGTCGAATGGTGTTTCGGGAGCGGAACTCGACCTGGCCCAGACTCTCTACGGGAACGCTGTCGACCAGGGGAATTCAGAGCACTCGTTCGAGTTTCAGACCCCGGAAGAGTTCGACACCCTGAGCTTCTTTTGGGGCGTTCCAGATGCCCGCAATATAACGGGAGTACTGCCGCCCCAATACGATGGAATGCACTGGCCTTCGCCATTCGGGGGCGGCTACCACGCCATGCGTTTCGAGGGCAGCTGGTCGAACGCAACACCCGGGGACTCCTCCTACGTGCTTCACGCGGGCAATCTCCGGCGCTGCTCCAATCTGATGGAGACTTACGAGGATTGTCTCGCTCCCGCCTATCCCATTGACGAGACGGGGATGGCCGAAATCAGCCTGCCGGTCACCACGGTCACGACGGGTTCCGGTCGGCACTGGACCCTTGTCATCGTGGTCGACATCCAGGAATGGATGAACGACCCCCTTTATGATTTTGGTCAGGACTGGGCGGATCCGAGCCTTTGCCCTCCGCTCTTTGCGAATCCTCCGTGCACCCTGGGTTTTCCCACCATGCCCGGCCCCGAACCCCAGTCGATGATGCGCCTCAACGCCGGAGACGTGTTCAGTGTGACTGCCAGCGAAGGTTAGGCAGACCGGTGAAAGCATTTCTTCCCGTAATTCTGCTCGTCGCCATGCTGGCCCCCTGGGTGTTGGGTGGGTGCGACAGCGGCGAGAGCGGATCTTCGACCCTGACGCCCGAGACCACGCCCGTCGATCTGAATATTCCTCCCAGTACGAATAAGCCCGCCGAATTGGCCGACGCGCAAACCGATTTTCGCACGATGCCCATCCCCGTGGATAATCTCACGACCGAGGAAGGCGTGGCCCTGGGACGCCGGCTCTTCTTCGACCCGATTCTCTCGAGCGATGACTCGGTCTCGTGTTCGAGTTGCCACGACCCCGCCGCCGCGTTCAGCGATATCGACGCCACCCAAGCCGAGCCCTTCAGCGAAGGGGTGGGCGGGGCTCTGGGCGATTTCAATGCGCCGGCCCTCATCAACTTGGGCTGGACGAGTGCGGATCCCTTCAGGCTCGAATTTCCCTTTCAATCGGGCGAGCATTTTTCGCTCTTCTGGGATGGCCGAGCGGACAGCCTTGAAACCCAGGCCCGAGAGCCGGTTGCAAACGAGCAGGAAATGAATCTGCCCTGGGATCAGGCCGAGGCCAAGGTCCGGGCCGACTCCGTTTATCCCGGAATGTTCGAGGCCGCCTTCGGCGATCCGGGCGTCAGCCAAGATCGTATGGTCATGGCCATCGCCCAATTCGAGCGCACCTTACGCTCCTATAACTCGAGATGGGATCAATGGGTGCGGGGCGAAATCGAACCCACACCCGACGAGGCCATCGGCTACCTGGCTTTCACCAGCGAGGTCGGTGACTGCTTTCATTGCCACGGGGGGAACCTCGCGCTCTTCGCCAGTCCGGGAAATACCTTCGGCAATAACGGTCTCGACGCGTTGCCGCCCCCGGGTTTGATGGAAGTCACCGGGGAACCTCTCCACGAAGGTAAATTCCGGGTGCCGACCCTACGCAATATCGAGTTCACCGGGCCCTATATGCACGATGGGCGCTTCGGGACCCTCGATGAGGTTCTCGAGCACTACAGTGCAGGGGTGGCTACCGAGAGCCCCAATCTCGATTCGAATTTGCGCGCCCGGGCGCTCCAGGGGCCGCTTACGCCCACGGTGGTTCAGGGGCTCAAGGCCTTCCTCTTGATGCTCAGCGACCCGGGCTTTCTGACCGACCCCGATTTCCAGGACCCCTTTGCGCCGGCCCCCTGAGCCTGTGCACCCGGGAAGCTCCGGAGTCGCCGCCGAGAGCCTCGAGTTTCCGGTTCTGACCTCCGGCCTTGGCCAGTCGTCGCCCCTTAGGCATTGACCGAGGGAGGTTGGGTCAGGGGCGCACAATCTCAAAATCGGTTTCGAAGCGGTCGAAGAGCCCACCGAAGGTGGCGAGGGCCAGTGGGTTGCCCGAAATATCAATCCGGTCGCCCGCCAGCAGAGTGGGCACTCCGACTTCGCCCGCGAGCAATCCCAGGAAATCCGCGCGAGTCATCTCGAGAGCGATATCCGGGTCTGGGTGGGGAGTGCCCTCCCGTGCATGGAGGACGCCGTTCTCCACGTCCACCACCCAGATCTCTTGCCGATCGCTGAAACGGATCTGCAGCGCGAGTTCTTCTTCCGCGGCTTCGAGACCCTTGAGCCGTACCGCCATGAAATCGAAGACCATGGCGGAATCCATGCCGGCGATGACGTCGGAGTTGGCGGTGTTCACCCGACCGCTCACGATGACACCCTCCCTGAGTTCCCGAGCTCCGCTCAGGTAGAAATTGCGCCACGGACCCGACTCCGCCTGGTAACCCAATTGTTCCAGGGCGTCGGCCTGGAGCCAGCGCGCGCGCTCATTGTTGGGCTCGGCGAAGACTAGGTGGTTCATGGCCTCGGCGACCCAGCGGTATTCGCCTCGGGCCAGGGCCGCTTTGCCCTTTTCGACCATGGCGTCGGCGCCGCCCATCCACTCTACGTAGCGGGCACCGCTCTCGGTCGGGGGCAACGGGCTCAGGTTCGCCGGGTTCCCGTCGAACCAGCCGAGGTAGTACTGGTAGGTAGCTTTGGAATTGTGGCGCACGGTGCCGTAATAATCGCGGTTATACCATTGCTGCCCGAGGCTGTCGGGGAGTTCGATGATTTCGGCGATCTCCTGGGGCGTCAGGCCCTGGTTGGCCAAGCGCAGGGTTTGGTCGTGGACGTAGCCGTAGAGATCTCGCTGATTGGCGAGATATTCGATGGCCTCTTCGCGCCCCCAGCGCGGCCAATGGTGACTGCCGAAGACGAGTTCGAGATCGTCGCCGAAGAGCTGGATGGCCTGCTCGAGCCAGGCGGCCCAATCCTTGCCGCTTCGGACCTGGGCTCCGCGCAGGGTATAGAGATTATGAAAGACCGCATTCGCTTCTTCGGCGGGGCAGAAAGCTTTCCATTGGGGGAGATAGAACATCATCTCCGCCGGGGCCTCGGCGTTGGGGGTGTACATGAAGATCATCTCGACACCGTCGACGGTAATCGGGGTGGGCGTCTCGCCGATGATATCGGTGGGGGCAATCATGGAGACGCGTCCGCGCGATGTGGTCTTGCCCAAGCCCGCGTCGACCCGGCCCTGAGGTCCCTCGTCGAGGAGCCCACCAAACATGTACTCCGCCCGGCGGGTCATGACGTTGCCCGCCAGCACGTTCTCGCTCACCGCGTGGTGGCTGAATCCTTCGGGCGCCAGGATTCGTACCCGGCCCGCAGCGACGTCCTCGGGAGTTGTCACTCCTCGGACACCGCCGAAATGATCGGCGTGGCTATGGGTGTAGATCACCGCCACCACCGGTCGCTCTCCCAATTCGGCGTTGGCCAGGGCCAGGGCAGCGGAGGCTGCTTCGACGGTGATCAGCGGATCCACCACGATCCAGCCCGTCTCGCCGCGAATAAAGGTGATGTTGGAGAGGTCGTAGCCCCGCACCTGATAGATGCCATCGACGACTTCGAAGAGTCCATGGATATTGTTGAGCTTGGCCTGACGCCAGAGGCTCGGGTTGACGGTCTCTGGGGCGTCGCCCTCGATGAAATCGTAGGCCACCATATTCCAGGCCTCGCTGCCATCCTCGGCCTGAATCACGAGGTTATCGGGTCCCGCGATGAAGCCCCGGCTGGCTCGCTCAAAATCCGAGTCGTCGCCGAAGGGAAGCTTCTTGAGGACCGCCGTGTTGGCTGCCACCGTGAACTCGCTTGCCGGCTTGATCTCGGGATTCAGGCTCCCGGCTGGCGTTGGGGTAGGGGCGGGAGACTCTGCGCTACAGGCGAGCCATAGGGGAAACAAGAAAATGGCGAGAGCAAAACGGTATCGAGACAAATCAGATCCCCTATTGATTTTTAGTTTTGGTGCGGCTGGAGTCAGAGAGAGGCTCAAGCTCCGAGCTTTCCGTAGTTTACGGTGCGCCAGCGTTCGGGCTGCATGGTGAAAACCTTCACTTTTCCGGGTTTCTCGGAATCCGTGTAGAGATCGCCCAACTCGGGTCCGAAATAGCGGTGGGCCATGGGGCGCGAGTCCTGTTCCCGGTCGACGTCTCGCACGGAAACGATGGGGCCGGAGACGGAAACGTATTGATAGTGGGGCGGCTCTTCGACCTGGGCACAGAGAGTGAAACGTCCGGCTGCGGCCAGGGCACGGCCCTTGAGAGAATCCTCTTCGGTGAGTATCCAGAGCCCGGTTTCGGGTGCGTAGTCGTACCAGATCGGCACCGTGAGCGGCGGCCCTCCGGGCTCTTCGATGCTGATCACGCCTACGTGGATGTCGGCAAGAAAGGCCTCGCGCTCGCTACGGCTCATGGCCAGGGACATGATTGTTTCTCCTGGGGAGGACGTGGCCGCGCGGGCCGTCGCCTCCCGGTTCGATTGCATGGGAAAGCGTTCTTACCCGCCGAGAGTCATTAAAGCGTTGCCAAAGAGAGGGCTGCCCACCAGTCGTCAGGGCCTGAAGGAGGCTCGGTCCGCGTCGTCGGGGGCCGCGTCGCAGGGTCGCTCAGCGCGACCAGGCTCGCCAGCCAGATTCCGTGTCGCCCTGGAGGGCCCCGGCGGCCACGCGTTCGAGGCCGGGGGATCCCAGGGCCGCGTCGGCCACTCGGGCTGCCCTTTGACTCTCGGCCTCGGACTCGACCTTGTTGATCAGAACCGTTCGCCGGGCACCCGGGGGCGCCCCCTTGCCTCCCCCCGCTGGCGAGGCCAAGAGTGCGCCGAGAGCCTCGGGGCTGAGAGTCGCGTCGGGGGAAAGGCCGGTGAGGGCGCAGACCCGTTCGGGTCGGTGAGCGATCTCCGCGATGGGCGCCGAGAGGGCGTCGATCCCCGCCACTGTGATCAGGTGGTGGGTTTCGGGAGGGATCACGGGTTCGTGTTCCGCGGGTGCCTTGACCGGTAGCCGGCGGGATCCGTCGGCCTCCACCACGACCCAGTCGACATTCGGGTGGGCAAGGATCCGACCCGGAATCTCGAGACCCACGCCTAGGGCATGACGCTCTTCGACCCGCCCGACCACCAATAAGCTTCCCGCTCTATCCACGAGAGCGTTTTCCCAGTCGACGTCCTCGACACACGACACGCGATGGGCGAGGCGGGTCTGGCTCGCAAAGATTCGCGTGGTTGTCGTCAGCACTGTGCGTCCGGGAAGCGCGCGAGCCAGGGCGAAGAGGAGTGTGCTTTTTCCGCCTCCACCCGCGACCGCGATCACCCCCGGTGGGTTTCCCAGCCCAAGAGCTTCGATGAGACCCAACTCGGTTCTTTCATCGAGGTCTCCACTCATGTGCTGCACCGTGCCTCCAGTTCGTGTCTCTAGATCCTGCCCACTCTGCTGGCTAAAAGATACACCGGATCGCGGCGTCATCGGGGGCTGCTCCAGCGGACTCTCTGGGGGACGGTGATCACCAACTGGGCTAGGTTCAGGTCATCAACAAGCCAAAGCCGGAGTTTGAATGAGTTTGATTCTCTACGGAGCGCCGCTTTCTCCCTTTGTTCGCAAGGTCGAAGTTCTCTTGCGAGAGAAGGGGGCCGAGTTTGAGAGCGAACCGGTGAATATTATGCCCATGCCCGACTGGTTCAAGGAAATCAGTCCCGCCAAGCGAATCCCCGTGTTGCGCGATCTCTCGGTGGGGCGCGAGGGCCCGAAGGGAACCATCGCCGACTCGTCGGCGATCTGCGCTTTCGCCGAACGGAAATTTTCCGAGCCAGCCCTCTACCCCGCAGATGCATTCGAGCTCGGCCGAGCCACGTGGTACGAAGAGTGGGCGGATACCGAACTCGCAGGAAAGGTCGGTATGGGGATCTTTCGACCGATCCTCTTCCCCCGCTTCCAGGGGAAGGAAAGCGATATTCCGGCGGCGAAAAAACGTGGAACGAGGGTTTGCCTCCGCTCTTCGACTACATCGAAGGCGAACTGGCGGGCGAGGAATTTTTGGTGGGGGGTGCGATCTCCATCGCCGATATTTCGCTGGCTTGCCAGATGACCAACCTCCAGCTCGTGGCCGGTCTCTCCGACCCGGCACGTTGGCCGAACCTTGTGGCTCATACCGAGCGGCTGAGCGCCCGTCCGAGCTTTGGTCCCAACCTGGCGATCTGCCGAAAGATCGTCAAGGAGAGTGTCGATCTAAACGCCTAGTCCCGGGCCTCAAGAGACGAGAAAAGGACCGATTCACTTTATGCTTTGGGTTTCCTGGCTGTTGATTCTGGCCTGCTACGGGTGGTTTATCCTGGGCGCCATGGGCAGCGGCCCGCCGATTGGCCACGACGAATTCATTCACGCGCGCGTCCCCTGGCGGGCGCTTGGGTTCGTCTGGTTGGGCGCCGGTCTGGGCTTAGCGGCTCTGGCAAAGCGCCGAACTCTTCTTTCCGCCACCAGCTTTGGCCTGCAGGTGCTGCTGGTGGCCTTTTTTTCCTCCTACTTCCTCCAGGGTAGTTTTCTGCCCGACCACGCAGTGGCGCTGGAGGTAGGGGACGCCTTTCCGAGCTATGCCCTCCTCGACCAGGATGAGGTCGTCCATTCGAGAGATTCGAACGAGCCTCGGGAGCCGGAGCTCTACATCTTCTACCGCGGCGATTGGTGACCTTTTTGCCGAACCGAGCTGGTCCAGCTCGAAAGCTACTACGACGCGATTAAGAGCGAAGGGGTCGAGCTCTACGCCGTGAGTGTTGATTCCCCGGCAACTTCTCGACGCCTGCGTGACCGCCTGGGTGCGCGCTTCACTTTCCTGTCGGATCCAGGAGGCCTGCTCCTGGACGCCTTGAATATCCGGCATCGGGGAGCGAAGGAGGGTAGGGATATCGCCTTCCCCACCGCGATCCTTGTAGACCGAAGGGGATCCGCACGCTGGGTCTACGAATCGGAAACCTATCGCCAACGCGCCGAGCCCGAAACGATCTTCGCCGCGATCCGAGCGATGAATACGCCTTGATTTCGGCCTAGGCGAAGGGCGAGCGAGACGCCGCCCTGGGCGCTGCAGAATCGGGCACCGAGCGATTCGCCCGATGGATGATGACGAGGCAGAGCATCGCGACAAGGATCTCGCCAGCCCCGGCGAACTGTTCCAGGAGGGGGATCAAGGCGTTCATGATCGTTCCTCCTGGCCGGGGTCGGTTTGCCAATCGCGACCCAGGATCTCGACCCCGAAGCCCTGGGAACCTAGGGTGAGGTCCCCCGATGGCTCCCGCCGCTCTCCGGCGAGGGTCGTGAGGGTCTGGGGGCCGGCTGAACTCTGCTCTCTGGATGCCTCAAGGCAGTCGCCGCAGACCACCGCGTCGGCGCTGACCAGGGTGAATTGGCCCACGGGGAGTCCGTACCGGGCGTAGGCCTCGAAGGGCGGTGCCCCGCAATAATCACATTTGTCCCGGGCGTCGCGGCCCGCCCCCAAAATCTGGATTTCCATCTCTCCGCTCTCCCTCGGCTAAGCGCCGCTACTTGGGTCATTCGCCCGGCTACTCCGAGCTCGCCTCGCTTTCATGCAACTACTATGCACCCTCCATGCCAAGGCGCTGGGGACGCTCAGGTCGGGCCATGGCGCGACCGGGCCCAACCCTTGCCGATTTCGTACGGACCTCTCCCAGAGAGGTGTTCCATATCGTGCTCGGCTGGCCGGGGATCGGGACGAGCCCCGCCGCCAATTTCCAGCCCGGGAGGAGCCCCCAGGCAAACTCGGAGTCTTTCGCCGCCAGGGGCTTAGCGGCCGGCCGGGGAGACGCTCTGGTTTCGGTAGGCGAGGCTCATGAGGGCCGGGGAAACCAGAATGTCGATGAGGAAGGCGTTGGCGATGGTAATCCCCGTCAGAAGCCCGAAATAGTAGAGATTGTTCATCTCGGCGAAAATGAAGATGAAGAAGCCAAACGAGAGCACCACCGAGGTGACAAAGAGCGCGCGCCCGGTGGTCCTTAGGGTTTCCCGATTGGCGGCCTGGATGTCACCACCCTTGAGGAAGGATCGCCTGAAGTTGTACATGTAGTGGATGGTGTCGTCTACAGCGAGGCCGATCGCGATTCCGCCGAGCATCAAGGTGAAGACATCCATGACAATGCCGGTCCACCCCATGATCCCCAATGTGATGATGATGGGGGCGAGGTTGGGAATCATACTGACGATTCCTGTTCGCAGAGATCCGATCAGGAGAATCATGAGTGGAGTGATGATCAGAAGCGCGAGAATATAACTCCTGGTCATGCTGCTAATCACCCCTCTGATGGTGGCGCTCATGATGGGAACAAATCCAGTGGTGCTGACGCGAATCTCTGGACCAAGCCTCTCCTGAAAGAGGGCCTGGGTGGATGTGATATAGGGTTGATATTCGATGGGATCGACATAGGGGACGCGGATCGATACGCGCGCCATGCTGAATAGAGAATCAACCAAGGGTTCGAGGTCATCGGTCCCGCTATTTTCGAAGAGGAGGAGCTCTTGGGCGATCAGCTCCCGGTTTTGGGGAATCGCATAGTGCATCGGGTCATTTTCGTTAAGGGCCTGGCTGATCTCTTTTGTAATGGTGGCAATCGAAATGGCTTTGCCCATTTTGACTCCCTCCATGGGGGGGAGCTCGGCCAATTCGGCTTCAACAGAGTCGAGGGCCGTCATGAACTCTACGGACTGAACACCATTCTCGACGCCGCTATCCGCGAGGATTTCGATGAGCATGGACCCGTTCATCTGCTCGTCGAAGAGTTGGGTAGCCAGGCGAAAAGAGTGTGATTCCGGAAGCCATTTCATGATGTCGTGACCGAAACGGATCTGGGATGCCCCTAGGAGGCTGATGGCAACAACGACCAAGGTCAGAGAGACGGCGACTTTGGCATGGCGAATCGAAAAATCTCCTGTGGCCACGAGGATGTCTCCGATCCAATCCGCCTCCTGCCCGACCTGGGTGCGATTTTCCTGAGTTTTTCGTGGGCGAATGGGTAAGGCGGCGAGCAGGGCGGGCAATAGGATCAAGCAATAGATGAGCGCTAGCAGGATGCCGATTGGCGCGAATATGCCGATGGCCATAACCGGTGCGATCTCGGCGGAGATAAAGGAGCAGAGACCTCCGGCGGTGGTCAGGCTCGTCATGCAAATCGGGAGACCGGTGTGCTTCAAGCTGAGGGCAATCGCCTCCTCGCGCTGGATCCCGCGATCGAGGTGCTGGTAGAAGATGCTCAGGATATGAACCGCTGCTCCGATACCGACGGCGAGCAGAAGGGAAGGGAGAACTTGGGTGGGCGCACTGAGAAACTCACCCGCAATGGCCATGCTCCCAATGGTTCCCGAGACCGATGGGAGGACGACGGCAAGGGGGAGTATTACGCCAGATATTCGTCGGAATAAAACGAAGAGAAGCAGGGCAATGATCAAGATCATGAGGGCGACGAAACGAGCCATGTTGGTTTGGATCGCCTCGGCGAGATCACTTTGGAGAGCGGGCTGCCCGCTAACCTGTACTCGGAAACCCTCCGTATCGAAGCGGCGCGCGAGTTCTCGCACCGCGGCAACGACTTCGGTGTTCTCGGCCCCCGATAAGAAGTCAGCTTGTTCATCGACGAGGTCGTCAGCGAACCCTTCCTCGTAGTTGAACTCATCACCTAGGGAATAAGCGACGGTTTCGATACTCACGATCGCCAGCCGGCCATCCCGTGAGACGAGAAGGTTTTCGTAGAGGGGGTTGCCCGTGACGTAGTTCCGGAGCGTCTCCCACTCCTCTGGCTTCTCAGGCCAATCTTCGAGGAGGTCTTCGACGATGAGCTCATCGGCTTCGCCTCGAGTCACCCGGGCATTGATCAGACTGCGAACTTCTTCGAGATAGGGAACCTGATCTTCGAGAGCTTCGTGGAGTTCGCCCAGGCGGCCGAGGAAATTGGGCGCCAGAACGTCGGGTCCCTCGATGGCCATGATCAGCACTTCGCCGCGTCCAAATTGATCCCGGAACTCGTCATAGAGTTCTTTGGCGGGAGCACCGTCGCGGAGAAAGGATTCCGTGGAGGTATCGATAATGACGTTCGGGGCCTGGGAAGAGAGCGAAACCGCGAACCCGAGGGTGAGGGCGATGATCACCCAGCGGCGACGGAAGATGAAATAGCCGAACGATTCGAAACGAGACTCAATTCGATCTCTTATGTCCAAAAGATTCCCTTGGTTCTCATGTCTGGGTTCGAGGCTTTGAATAAGCGTGACTGAGAATAAGTCTGCAGGGTATTCGCTTTTCAGTCTAGCTGCCCTCGAACCCGCCTTCCCCTATTGTATGAGAGCTTATCGCTCATCCTTGTGAGGCAGGGGCAAACAGCCGCAGATACGACCTTGGCCACCGAGTGAACTCAAACGGAGAAGGAACCCGTCTCATGCGCGAGCATTTCGAACACCCCGCAAGCTCTTCGGTTAATCGTCGCCGCCGGCTGGGCGCTATTCGGATCTCGAGTCTGCTCTTGGTCGTAATCGGAGCGGGGCTGAGTCTCGTGCTGGCGCTGTGGTTGTTCTCTCCCTCTGCTCGCAAGGCGACCACCCTGGGCGTCGCCGAGATTGCCGGGAACGTGGCAGAGGGCTACATGGCCGACACTCGACCCGTCGAGGTGATTCAGATCGCGGATATCGTTTTCCAGGCGACCGGGATAGCGAATACCCAGTTGATCCCGACATCAGAGGGCTATGTCGTCTTCGATACAGGCCTCTCGATCCAGGCAGCCAAGCAGAAGAGGCTTCTCGAGGAATCCGCCGGTAGCGGCCCGATTACCGAGATCATCCTCAGTCACTCCCATCAGGACCACGTCGGAGGGGTCGCGTTCTGGCTCGAAGACG
Source organism: Myxococcota bacterium (assembly GCA_029243605.1). Taxonomy (GTDB): domain Bacteria; phylum Myxococcota_A; class UBA9160; order UBA9160; family UBA4427; genus JAZXM01. The sequence goes on along the minus strand of JAQWRT010000045.1, from coordinate 13,467 downwards.
ACAGTGAGATCATTGCTCATGCCGAGTTCGAAGAAGAACAACGCTATTTGAAAGAACTGGAGCCCTACCTTTGGACTCGAAATAGGCGACTCTTTCCCTGGATGCCCGAAGAGCCCGTTTCGGGGGGGCCTCTGGAGTTTGGAAAGATAGAGCCGACGCTCAGAGTGGACGGGGAAGAGAGCCTGACCTTCGAGCGGGGCGGTATCCGGTTCGAGGTTATTCCGACGCCGGGCGCGGAAGGTGCCGACAACCTTTGTCTCTGGCTTCCCGATCAGAAGATCCTGCTCTCGGGTGATTTCTTTGGCCCCATCTTTCCTCAGTTTCCAAATATCTTCACCATGCGTGGCGAGAAGACAAGGAAGCCCATCGAGTATATCCGTTCCCTGGATCGACTTATCGCGCTTGAGCCCGAAGTCTTGATTCCGTCGCATCTCTCCCCGGCTTATGGGAGAGAAGAAATCAAAGCGGCAATGACGAGAATGCGCGATGCCGTGCAGTTCGTTCACGATGCGACGGTGGAGGGAATGAATTCGGGGCGGACTGTCTATGAGCTGATGGAAGAAATCCAATTGCCGCCGGAGCTTGAGCTCAGCCAGGTCCACGGAAAGGTCTCTTGGGGGGTCAAGAGTATCTGGGAATACTACGCGACATGGTTTCACCATGACTCGACGACCGAGCTCTACCCGGTGCCTATACGTTCGATTTATGGTGAGTTGGCTGAACTCGCGGGCCCGGAGAATTTGGTGGCGCGGGGGCGCGCATCGCTTGCCCAGGGGAACCCCGTGGAGAGCCTCCATTTCTCGGAAATCGTGCTCGAGTCGGATCCAGAATTTCGCTCGGCTCTCGAATTGCACCGGGACGCTCTCGACGAGCTGCTCGCCCGGGCCCGGGCGGGGCATCAGAATGCCTTCGAGCTCGGGTGGCTTGGGTCCCGACTCGAAGAGGTTCGTGCTCGCTTGGAGCCCGGCGGCGCCTAGGCAAATCCCAGGGATGGAATCGGGAATTCCTGGGCTTCGAGGTGCTCGGAAAGGGTTTCGAGGGGAGTCGGGGGGGTGCCCGCCTGGGGCGCCAGGAAAGAGGCCTCCTCGAGGGCGGCTTCTAGGGGAATATTCACGAGGCCGGCATCGCGCAGGGCGTGGATCAGCTTGAGGCTTCTGAATCCGTCGAAGTGCCCCAGAAGTCGGGGGCGCAGCCCATTGCCCCCGGTCATGAGCATGTGCTCCGCCGCCTGGAGGTCTCCCCGGTCGCCCAGAATTCGGACCAGCAGGTCGGAATCCACCCTGGGGTCGGCCTGGGCGTGCTGCCCGACGAGCTCGGCCAGCGGCGGGCTCGAGCTGCCGGCTTCGCACGCGGTTTCGAGAGCGACCTGCCAAGCTCTCAGGGCGTAAAAAACCGCTGGCGTGTAGGTCTGGAGATCGAGACTTGCCGGGTCGAGAAGGCGCCGAATCGCGGCCCCGGTTCCAAAGGGAACGCGCGAGGAGGTTCGGGAAGAGAGTTCGAGGGCTTGGCCTTTGAGGGGACGAATGCTCCCAACCTTCGCGAGTTTGTTGAGGAGGTAAAAATCTTCGGCGGCTTCGCGACGGGGGAAGCCCCGCACGCGCGCGTATGCGTTGGCATGAACCGCGAGAGTGCTGCCGATGGAATGAAACGCGTAGGGCGAGCGCGCGAAGCGAAGGCCGAGGACGTAGTAACGAAGCGAAAGTTCATAGTGGAGAGCCACCCGATACGCTTCGCGATGGTCGCCCTCCACATGACGAAATCGGTAGAGCAGGGCCGCTTCGCTCCCCTCGGATTGCAATTCAGGTTGATCAAAATAATCTTCGGGGAAGATGGCGTCGGCATCGCTGCAATGAATCCAGGGAGATTCGATCAGGCCTTCGTCGACTAAAGCATGCAGCAGGTCCGCCCCGATCTTTCGTGCCAAGCCCACTCCCTGGCCATGGGGCAGCGGGGTCTCGGAGCTTCGATCAATGACGAGCAACTTCCCAGCGGGATGAGAATAGATGTGTGCGAAGGCTCCGAGATTTTCCCCCTCGCCATAGTCGGATCGAATGCACCGGAGCGTTTGAGCATTGCTAGCCCGAGATTCGTCCGAGGCGCCCCCGGGAGCGTTGACCACGAGAACGATCAGCGCCTGGCCTCGAGGCCCCGGGCGAAGGGAGTGAAGGCCGGAGGCAATTCCCTCTCCCTCATTAAAGCAGGGGATAGTCAGCCCATGGCCGAAGGATATTGAGAGACCGCGAAGTTTTTCGCTGAGAGCGCTTTCTTGTTCTGCGTAAAGCGCTCGGTATTTTCTGGCCGATTTTTCGCCTGAAGAATAAGTCGCGCTCTTTCGCATCTTGAATTCCACCCCGGGCGGTCAGTGGACGATCGGCCGTACAGGGAGCGAGCGAAAGACTTCGGCTTCGCACTCGAGCAACTCGCCCTGACGTTTTTCGACTACGTTGGCTTCGAAATAGTTTTGGGCGAGTCGGTAGAAGAGCATGTGGTGCTGGGATTCAGAGCGTGTGATGTCCTGATAGAAAGCCTTGAGCGGGCCCGGGTCCAGGGCCTCGGCGACCAGCCCGAAACGTTCGCATCCCCGGGCCTCGACGATTCCGCTGACCAGTAGGCGGTCGAGAAAATAATCCTCGGAACCCCTTCGGATTTTCTTTCGAAGACCTTGAATATAAAGGTCTTTTTCGTCACGTCCGAGAACAAGCCCGGCGGCCTGAACGAGCCAGATGGTCTGATGGAAGTGCTCGAGTTCCTCGCGTGCCAGGAGCAGCATATCCCGTACGAGTTCCGCTCGGTCGGGGTAGTGGCTGACCAGGGAGAGGGCCGTGGCCGAGGCCTTACGTTCGCAAGTCGCGTGGTCGAGAAGGAAGGCATCGAAGTTGGCGAGAACGACTTCGACCCACTCTTTCGGGCTCGCAATCAGAAGCTTCGACACGTGGGTTTCTCCGTTCGGGGTGGGTCAGCGAGGGCTTTGTGAAAAACAGACTCTGGATATTGCTTTTGGAGTTGGAGCTGCCTCTCTCGGACCCTCTCTAGTTCTCGGCACCCAGACCAAGGTGTTCGACCATCAGTCCATAGATTTCGGGTTGGGTCACCATGCCGGGAACCAGATCTCTACCCACCTCATTAGCCATGAGGGGAACTTGTGCTCCCGTGTGTTCTTCCATCATGAAATCGTTGGTCGCGTAGTTGACCGAGAGCCCAGCTCCTTCGGGTGTCATTAGGCGAACGATATGACCCAGGCTGAAGACTGGTGCGCCGAATTGTCCGAAGAGACTTTCGTAGGGAATGATTTGCGCAGCATGGCCGTGGTCGGCGGTGACCAAGATCAGCGTGTTTGGATTATTTTCGGCGAAAGCCAGCGCGCTTTCCAAAGCCTCGTTGAGTTGTTCGAGCTCACCAATAGAGCCACAGGCATTTCTAGCATGCGCCTGTTTGTCTATCGACGCCGATTCAATCATCAAGAAGAAGCCGTTATGATTCTCGTGACCGAGTTGAAGCAGGGCGGCATCAGTCATGGCCTTGAGGCTGGGAGTGTTCCCATAATCTGGGTTGGGTTCGCATTTCATTGGCTCGGGAAGCTCAACGCTTCCGAGGTACCAGTGGACACTATTGAGAAGACTAGGGTCGGCCTTCTCGGCGCCCCGGCCGTCTTCGCCCCGGGTACGTACCGGTAGAGTGCTTTCAGCAAAGAGTCCCAACACGCGTTTACCAGCGGGCAGGGCGGCAAGTTCGGCTCCAGTGGTGACGACCTCGAAGCCGTTTCTACGAGCCAAATCGCTCACGCTTTCCCCGCCCGCCTCGGTGGGGGGTTCGAAATGCTGGCTCCCTCCTCCTAGAATGACGTCCACCCCCGAGTTGGCGAGTTGTTCAGAGATCGAGCCGGGACCGCCGTTCGCGATCAGGTCGTCGGGGCAACTGCCCAGGGCGATGCCCTTGTAGGTGATGTCGACCATATTGGCAGGATCGGCACACATTCGAAGTTTGACATGAGCGGCAAAGGAGGCTGGCGTGGCGTCTGTGACGCTCGACGTGGCCACTAGACCGGTTTTCAGCCCCTTTTCCCGTGCTTGCTCGAGAATTGTCACGATGTCCTCATCGCTGCCAGCCCGGGTTCCCACTCGGCCTCGACTGGTCACAACCCCCGTGGCGATAGAGGTCGCGCTATTCGCCGAGTCCGCCACGTAGACGGGTTGAGCCGGATTGTTTTCATCGACGGTGAGTACTTGGGCCGTGCTGCGAACCGGCAGTGAGTCGAGAAGCAGCCGGCCATTGGCACCGACGAGGTAATTCCGCGCGATAGAAATCTGCACGTCGTCCATGCCGTCGCCAATGATCAGGATCACGTTCGGTGGATGCGAAGCTTCGTCAGTCGCCAACGCACCGAAGCTGGGGGCCATAATGCAGAGCATCAGGGCGGCGATATAAATTCGTGCGGAAGGGGTTAGTGCCGGTTTCATACGATCAGCCTCGAGTGGATTCGAATTAAGTGTAATAAAAGAACTCATCTTGGGTCGCCAGGCTAACGCGGCGGGCGAGGGACGAGCACGGGTGTTCGCTGAATATAGTCCTGGTAGTCGTCTTCCCGACCCCAGCGCTTTTGCCCCCGAGCTTTGAGCAGGGGAATTCCACTGATTCGGGTGAGAAGAATGAACACGAATAGGGGAGAGATGAGGGTCAGCAGCTGCCACCCGAAGAGGTTGGGTAGAGCGACCAGGGCAATTCCCGCCCAGAGAAGGATCTCTCCGAAATAGTTCGGGTGCTGAGACCAGGCCCAAATTCCGGTCGTAATGAATCGACCTTCGTTCTCAGGGCGGATTCGGAAGCGCTTCTTTTGCTGGTCGGCGGTGATTTCGATCGCCATCCCGATGAGCCAGAGGCTGGCTCCGGTTGCTGCCATGATTCCCAGGGGAGCCTTTGCTGCGGAATTGATTGCGGCGAGTCCGCAAGCGGCCGTGAGAAGAACCCAAAGTCCTTGAAGAACCCAGACCATAAGGAAACGCGGTGCTCGTGTTTTGAGGCGATCGAAACGACCGTCGGATCCATCGCGCCGAATTCGTATGAAGAGGAATGTGCCGAGCCGAGTAGCCCACAGCGCGATCATGCCGCCGATCAGCAAATCGCGCTTATCGATATGCGGAGATAGGGTCAAGCTGGTTATAAGAAGCACCCAATAGGTGATACTGCCGGCAAGATCGAAATAGTGTTCGGTCTGGTAGGCGTAGGCGGGAATGAAGAAGAGTCCGTTTAGGCCGAAAGAGATTGCTGCGCAGAGGGCGAAGACCGGGACCCCGCCCACGAGCGCCCCTCCCTGACTGCCTGCCCAGGCGATGACGCCGCCCACGAGAAGGATGATGACTATGAAGAGGAGTGACTGTGCGGGTTCTTTGGGCATGGCGATTGACTAGCGCACCTCGCGGATTCGGAAAGTCGAGGCGCCCGCCTTCTGCGAAGAAAAGTGCTCTTACCCGGCGAAAAGGGCGTGGAGCGGCCGAGATTCAGTCGGTTGGAGAGGGTTTGGGTGGCGTTCTGGTTCGGCTTCCGGGGTGCGGAAAATTCTCCTCAATCGTCTATTCTTGAGCATCGTCTTTAGCCCCTAAATCCGTGAACTCGACAAGGAGAGAAAACCGATGCCCGCTCCCCAAAGCTCCCCCGGTGAAATTGCTGGCTGGCCGATCTTGAAGATCAAGTACCGGACAGATCCCGAAAAAATTGCGGCTCTTCTGCCTCCTGGAATTGAGCCGAGTGACACCTCGAATGTGTCCCTGAATATCTACAACGTCCCGGTGCCCGATGAGCCCGAGCAAGGCGTCCTCATCATGGTGGATGCGGAATATCGCGGCACCAAGGGGTTTTACTCCATTGGGTACGGAATAGATCAGGAATCCGCGATCATGATCAGCCATGACATGAACGGGCAGCCCAAATACCCCTGCGCTCTCGACTACTACCGCATGGGCGACAGCGTAACCGCTCGATGTACCCACCAGGGTTATACCTTTATCGAGTTCTCGGGAACGGTCACCGGGCCGGCTGCTGATCTTCCGGAGTACGAGGAAAACGAATGGTGGATCAAGGTATCTCGTGCCGTGGGCGGCGCCGAGAAGAGCTACGACTTCCCGCCCCACGTGGTGAAGGTGCGGAGCTCTTACGCGACGACGTACCGGGAAGATGTTGAGGGAAGTCTGAAGCTGATCGAGAGTCCTTGGGATCCGATTCAGAGCCTCTTGCCCGTGAACGAATTCCTTTCGGCTCAGCTCGATACACCGGCATGGCTCGGGCGCGAAATCACGTTGGAAGGAAAACTCGACCCGGAGGCCTTCTGGCCCCATATCGATACCATCGGCGGTTCGCGGTGGCCGGGAGAGAACGGCGGGCCGCAAAAGAGCGGCTGAGTATTTCCCGGGTCTGTACCGGGGCGACCCGGTCTTGATCCTAAGGGATTCGGAATAGGTTCGGGAAGCGTCGCACCCAAGGGTCGCGGCGCTTCCCAAGCCCACTTCCCCGATAGAAAAGCGTCGTGCTAGAAAGCCCGGAAGCGCTTCTGGACATGGGCTCTGCGAATTTCGATCTCCCCTAGCCGCTCTTCTTGGCTCACGGTTCGAGTCTCGGGATGAAGATGGCTTCGGATTTCCGAAAACAAAACCTTCTTGGCTGAGAGGGTCGGCCATTGGTCCGGAGGAGGGGTCTTGGTATAGGCCCATCGCGGAGTGAGGAAGCCCTCGTGGTGCCCTGTGGTGTCGAGCCAATTCGGAACCCCGGGATCATGGTGCGCCACTACCAGACGGATTACACCGTCGCTGTCGGCTTCCGTTTGAGCTCCGTTGAGGCTCCCGTAGCTGTTTGCGTACTCCATCGACTCGCCCCATAAGTTGGCGATCTGGAAGCCGTAATATTGGGGTTCGATGGGTATACGGTTCTCGATGATGAGGGCCTCGTCTGGACCGAGTTCGAAGATGCCTCCTGCATAGAGATTGGTGCTCATCCCTCCACCGGTTTCACCCGCCGCCGAGTTGATCCGATTGAAGCCGTTCCGGGGAAAACCAATGCCGGGGATCGTTCCCTCCCTCGGCCCGTAGACCCCCATTAGGACGGTCCAAAACGCATTCCAGAAGTGCATTTGCCCGCGCACCAACTCACCGCATCGCCTCAGTTCGGCGGCGGCTCTTTCCGGGCTGTACTCCGACACACTCGGGTCTCCACCCAAGTGAACCAGCGAAAAGTGAATGGGCTCCTCGTTCTCCCAGTCATTGAAGATCTGACGCCCACTGATATAAGTGGCGAAGCGCTCCGGGGCCACATCTGCGTCGAAGGGGTGGGGTTTTTTAACGAATCTAAATGTCGATATGAAGTTGCCTTCGTGGCCCGCTGGTCTCTCAGGGCCAAGCAGGATCTCAAATGAACCGTCATCCGAGACCTGGAGATCGCTGGAGTCGATGCGGCCGGTCATGGTTTTAACCCCAGGCGCGAGTTCCCTGAGGTCTCCCGAATCGCCCGCAAGGACTCCTGAGCTGGCCTCAAATATCAGATAGTGGGGAGCCTTGGGCCCTGGGCCTGTCGCCTCCTGGCCCCTCCATTCTCGGAAATCATCGACGTGACCGCGGATCAGATATCGCTCCCGACCATCGATGGGGGCGTAAAAGTAAATTGCATCAGCATTGTCGATGGTGGCCCGGTTGATGATGGATAAAGCATTGCGAAAGCTTGGGCGGTTCGTGTCCTCGTGAAAAGCACGTTCGATGGCGCTGTGCGCGAAACCCATAAGGTATCGGTAGCCTTCCGCCAAGTTCCGAGAGTTCTGAGGCGCGGGCATCAACTCGGCTTGATCGATTGCCTCTCGAGCCTCCTGAAGGCTCGAGATCATGTCGTCCCACGCCGCCCGCAGCTCCTCAGCCGCGTCCTTGGCGGATGATATCTCTTCTTCCTGACTCAACTGCCTTACCTCCTTGCCTGGTTATGACTCAGCGGGGGGTCCGGTCTCCCATTGAAAACGATCGAAGAGGTCACCGAGTTCTTCACGGATTGCGCCTTCTTCCAGGCCGAATTCCGAAAGGCTGTAGCTGTGGCTGGTCTTGTGAGCTTGTTCTCGCTTGGCCTCGCCCGCGAGTAGGCGCCGATATCGGTCCTCCATGGGAATTCCAAGATCGCGATAAATTTGATCGACGGTCGCTGCGGGGTCGGAGACCAGATCTCGGTAATCCACCACAGACGCAGGTATATCCGGGTGAGACTCCAGGAATTCGAGGGGGTGTCGGTAGGAATGCCAGGACTGTTCAGCCAGGATCCGCAGGCACCTCATCTGCCGACTCTCTTCCCAGCCCATCTGACTCCATCCGGAGCGGACGAGTTTGAGCAAGCTGGGAATAGTCTCGCGTGGATCGCGAATATTGATGACAAATCGAGCATCGGGAAAAGCTTCAAGGAGCGAAGCCACTCTCCCGGCCCATAGGGGATTCTTGGAAAGGTGGATTTTTCCAGGTCCGTTCAAGTAGAGCTGGCGGCGAACGCACTCGCGATAGAATTCGTTGTAGCGGCGACGCTTCTTCTCAGGCCAGTCATTCATATGGTAGAAATCGAGATCACCCATATAGGGCATTTTTGTGATCCAGAATCCCGAAGCCATCGAGTAGTAAAAAACGATGTCGTCTTCTTCGGGAATAGTCAGGCCCATCTCGTGCATATGTCGGTGCGCACCGTAACGGCGCTCTTCCCAAGCGGATACTCGTCGAGCCAAAAAACCTCGGAGTAGAATGCCGTCCAAAATAATCCCGGCTCGAAGAATTTTCTTCTGAATCAGCGATGGGAAATAGCATTCGTAGAGCAGGAATGAACTGAATCGTCCTTCGTCGTTTGTCATCAGTCGATGGGTCAGGGTTGTTCCGCTGCGTGCGTGCCCCACCATGAAAACCGGATCTTTTAGGTCGATTTTCGAAAGACCTGGAAAAATGAATTTGTCGAGAAAAAAGCAGATAGCGTGAAAGGTCGAAACGAGGGGAACCCAGAGGCATAGGATCGCGAGAAAATAGTATCGAGCAGCCGGCATTGTTTCGTTCCAAGCAAGCCCGACCATCTTTCGATAATTAGAAAAGTCAAAAAAGAAAATCACTCTCCAGCCTCGATATCGGCTTCCAGGAAAGCATCTCCCAGCACGCGAGTCCCATCAAGGCTATGAACTTTTCTACCCGTTGAGTGAACGATATCTCGGCTGAAAGTAATAAGGCCAGCATGGCGGCCAGTGCATAATTCCAGGGCGGCTTCAGCCATCATCTCGACGGGTTCTACCATGTCGGGGTTACGACGCCCGATGTCGCGGACGTACTCGGCCGCCTGGGTCAATACAATTGAGGTCGGCGCGAGCGCGTTCACGAAGATTTCGTGCTCGACGAGTTCATGGCCGAGCGCGATGGTGTAGCGGTCAAGTGCGGCTTTGGTGGCTCCGTAGGGTCCGATGACCAGGGCCGCATCCTTGGAGTCTCGGTAGGGCAGGGCCGGCTGACGAGCAGAGGCACTGCTGATATTGAGAATCCACCCGCCACCTCGGGTTCGCATAGAGGGTATGGCTTGTTGGGCTAGGTCGATCGGCGCGTTTACGTTCAGTTCGTACATGAAGCTTCTGTCTTCGTGGTTCGCTTGGCTGGGAAGCTTCATGCGAGCGCCGGCAGCGTTGTTCACAAGCGTGTCGATGGGGCCGAAGAGTTCCGAAGCACGGTGGATCAGGTCGCTCCGTTCATTGACATTAGAGAGGTCGGCGGTGACAGCTCCGGCCCTTCCTCCTCCGGCCCGAATTTCGTCAACCACTTCATCGAGAGTACCTACAAGCTTTCCGTGAACCCCAGAGCGCGAAGCCGAGAGGACAACCGAAGCTCCCTCGGCCGCCAGGCGTCGTGCAATTGCCCTTCCGATTCCGCGACTCGCTCCGGTCACGAGGACCGTTCTTCCCTCGCATTTCTGCATGCTGCCCATCCCCTCGATCTGAATCTACCGAGGTCGGACGAGCTTTGCCGCGTTTTCCATGGCCGGATGGGGGAGTTCGCAAAATGCCCGGGGTGAGGGGATGCCGGGGCAAGAAGAGTTGAGGGCGGGAAAGGGAGAAGTCGCGAGATGGGCTCGAGAGATCTGGGGATCCTGGATTCCTCAGGGGGCCAGGGCGGAAGGTCCCGGAGGAGTGAGGTAGGCGTAGAGCAGGACTAGGATATCGAAGAAGTTGAGATGACCGTCTCCGTTGGAGTCTGAGTCGGGACCCGTCGTGCCGAAGACACGGATAAAGTGAATCACGTCGGGAAACAAAACCAACCCGTCGTTGTTGAGGTCGGCATCGCAGCGATTTCCGAAACCGCCCGAGTCGGTATCTGTCGGGGCTGCGTTTGCGAGGAGGATGCAGTTATCACATGTGTCTTCGATTCCGTCTTGGTCCGAATCTTCGCCGTTCCCCGAAAGAGTGCAGTCAGAGTCCGAGTCGAGCCACTGCAGGGCGGCGTGTACTCGGACAGAGTTCATGGAGTTGAGATGGCGGGGCCGGACAGAGCCATGGCCCCGAGTGCCACTCCCCATCCGCCGACTACCCAAGGAACCACGTTGGGTGGTCGGTAGGCCGGTAGAGCATTGGACCCTTCAGTCTTGCCAGCCCGGGGGTGGAGGTCCTTCACCGGCCATATAAAGGCGCATGGCTTCCGAGGTTCCTCGTTCTTGGGCATCCTTGAGGGCTTGGGTGATCTCGGGGGGTGTTTCTCGGGGTTCCATGGCCTTGAGTATTTCCGGAGGAGTGGTGACGACCCGCTCGATGCCCTGCTGAACTTCGATGGGGACCGAATTGTCGGCGCTGCGCCGGATTCCTGCGAGAGCGGTCGGTGGCAGGCTTGGGTTCGCCCGAGCCGCTTCGATCCCTTTTTCGAGTTCCTTCATGAGGAGAGCCCTTTCGATGGCTCGATCGATCCGGGCGGCCTCGTCGGCGGCTCCGGCGTCAATGCCGCTGCCGGGTAAGGCGCCTGTTCCGGGTTCGGTCTGGTTCGCAATCGACTGGGTCGCGTCGACTTCCTCCAGGGAGTCCGTCCCCTCGTCTCCCGCGGGTTCTTGGTTGGTCTCGGACGGGTCCGGGGATTCTTCGTGGGCGGAGTTGGTCGCATGCGCCGGAGAGCCAGAGGCGTCGCTCCGTAGCGACTCCTCCTCTCCCTTCCGGGTAAAAACAAAGAGGAGCCCGGCCACGAGGATCAAAAGAACAAGTATCAGCCGGGTTCGGGATGTCATTGCGGAGGTGGTCGATTGGCCCATGTGGCTCTTTTTCCCGATTCGAGGATTGGGCGCGAAGCCTAGCGCGCCGATCCTTTTCCCGCCGGATTCAGGAAGTGCTGGCGAAAGGCTTAGCGCGCCCCAGGGGCTGCCAGATCGATGAGCCAGGGTTGCAGAAGAAGGGCGAAAGCGCGCAGTTCTCGGTCGGCCCGGCGGCGACTCTCCGGTGTGGCATCGATGGTCGTGCTGATCCTTATCCAGACGGCCTGTCGGGGCTCGACCCAGTCGCTGCGGTCCAGGGCAAGGAATACGCGGCCGGATTCAGTCCAGAAATTCGAGACGCCCAGGAGCCACGTATAACTGAGAACCCGCTCAAAGTCGCCAGAAAGGACGGCCGCAGAGCCGGGAGAGTCGACGCCCTCGAGCCCGATTGGCTCTTGCTCCTCGATCTCTCGGGTAGCCTCCACGGCCGCGTTTCTCGGGGATAGAAGGCTCGTGTGGCGCTCGGTGGGTCGTGCGGTTGCGACGAAGAGCCGAATTTGGGTATGCGATTTTTGGTAGATGCGATCGATCCAATGATTCGGGGCGATGGAGCCCATGGCCTTCTTGTCGGTTTTGGCCGGGCTGGCCTTCCAGTCGTCGATTTGATTGGGGATCGCGTAGGGAGCCGGCCAGTATCGCATGCTGGGAGGCTGCCAATGCGGGATGGCGAAGGACAAGATCACGAGGAGTGAGAGGAGAGAGAGGGCGGCGGGCTCTCGCCAGGTCCCGGGAGAGGCTGCCTCCTTCGGTCCATGGGGAGAGGGTGACCAGCGGCCGATATAATCGGGGTCGGTGGGGATCCAGCGAGAGAGCAACGAGTCGAGTGCGGCAAGCATCAGTACGCCCACCACGATCATCACGATGCCTTGAAGGTTGTGTACGGCGACAATCTCCCCGGACGGGTTGAGCATAAGGGAGATGACTCGGCCGAGATTCACGACCAGCCCGATGAGGGGAGCGGCCAGGATTAGAAGTACCGCCTGAAGCCGACTGCGTTGAGAAACTTCGGCGTAGACCAGGCTCGCCATAACCATGGTGCTGATGGTCCGTAGCCCCGCGCAGTTTTCGATTACCTGAAAGGCTTGCTCTCCGATGAAGACCACCGTCCCGCGCTGGATCGCAGGAATCCCGATCCAGTCGGTCAGAATCGCGGCCGACCACTCGGCATTGGCGATTTGAAGCGGGTAGACCCAATGGTTCAGGAAGACCGCCGGCACAGGAATGAGTAGGAGCAGAAAGGTCGCGGGAAAAAAGAGCGCTCGAAAGCCAGCCCGGCCCGCGAGCAGGGCCCCTCCGCCGAGGGTCAGGAGCACGCCCGAAAGCAGCAGCAGATCGGCGGCCTGGGTGTGGAGAGACCAGGCGTAGAGAGCCGCCCCGGGCGCAACCAGAAGGAGGGCGAGCCGTCCTCCCCCAGGGGTAGCGAGGCCTCGGGCGAGGGTGCCCGTACGCCTATAAAGGAAGCATAGGGCGAGAAAGAAAATGAGCGGTGCGGACTGACCGGTGGGGCTGAAAAACCACCCTTCGAGTCGATCCGCCGCGGCCCTGGCGCCCGGGAGGGGCTCGTAGGGAACCAAGTCCCTAAAGGCCACTGCGAGCAAGGCCAAGCTTCCGGCAAGGAAGCCGATTCGTTGCCAGTTCTTCGAAAAATAAAAATTCATGGAAGGAGTGTGGCTTTAAAGCCCCGGACTCTTGCGTTGATCCCCGGCTCGACTCGGCTCGCCGGTCGTGGGCGGGTGGGCTCTGTCTCGTCGGAGGCTCCCGGTCGGCCGGCCCGTTCCCTCCCGGTACCCGATCGAGCCCCGGACCTCGGATTCACCGGAAATTCCGGCGGGTCGCGCTCCCATCTCTTGTGGCATTTGTTGTGGCGCTTCTTGTGGCGTTCCGGGCGATTCCGGGTGAGTGAGCCACAAAAGACCGCTCAGAGGGTCGATACTTCGTCGCAGCCGCCATATCATAGCGCGGTTGGGGGGGCGGACGGCCTCATCCTATCCAAGGTCAAACTGGAGACTACTTTGATGAAATTCGAGATTTCCGCCACCTCGCTCGTTCTCGCCCTGGGCCTCGGCCTCTTGTTGGCCCCCCCGGCTTTCGCCGGCGGCGGGGCGCCCGCTAACCCGGGAACCTATATGGGCGATTTTAATGGCGATGGCCGGACGGACGTCCTGGTGAGCAACACGGTATCCCGCGAACTCTACGTGTATG
>JAQWRT010000042.1 GCA_029243605.1 Myxococcota bacterium | reverse complement strand
AATCACAAGTCGCGCATCCGCCGTGTGGTCCACCTGGTTCGCTATCGCATCTCGCAGTTCAAGGCCCAGGTGCTCCCCGGTTAGGCCCATGAGGTCAGCGAAACGGATTCTCTCAGAAACTGCGTTGCGGTTCCGGCATTTCCAGTCTCCGAAAGATTCGCCCTCGGCACGGCACTGTGCCCAGGTTGCCCGGAGCGCGGCGTCGAACCGCCGATGAAACTCCTCCAGGTCATCTTCCACCGAAACCAAAACGGTCCCACACGGCTTCTTCGCCGCATAAGGCCCGAACGGGAGCCCCAGTGCCCTCGTGATCGCCAGCATGATCTGCAAGTGGCCCTTGCCGGTTCCTCCCGTGGCGACAAGGAGGCCCGAGATTCGGTCAGGCAGAAAACCATCGATGATGAAATCGCGCGGCTTGGGCTCTTGGTCGAACAACCCGTCAATACTCGTCCGGGTGATGTCGAATCGGGAATGACGGTCGATTTTCGCCCGCTGCTCATGCGTAAGCGCGTTCAGTTCCTCATCGACTTCAAAGGCGTCAGCAAGCGCGTACCCTGCCTCCAGGGCGTCGCTGGCATCGTGCAGCCCATCGGTGGCAACCACGACCTCGACCATATGCCCCTGATTCCGAAGAAGGTCGCGCCAGTTCTCAGCGTGCCTCTCGCCCCTGCTATCGGTGTCCCCAACATCCGCGACGACCACGAAACGGCTCGATGTCTTTGCCTTGAAGTACTCGGCGTAGGGCTCCAACCTCTTCCCCGCACCGCCTATGTTGCAGGTCGCGAATCCGCCACTACGGCAAACATCTTCGGCGTTCTTCTCGCCCTCGACGATATGGATCGTCTCGCCGGATGCTATCGCCTCGATCAGTTCCGGCAGTCGGTAGGGAACAGGCTTCGTCCCAGAGCTAGTTTCAGACCAGCCTGACCCTTGGCGAGAGGCCTGGGAAAAGGTTTTGATGCGCCCTTCGGGGCCATCTGCCTCAAACCGGCCGACCACGATATAGGGTTGGGAATTGGCGTCGTTGTAGACGTAATCATGCACAAGCTTGTACCGGACTCCTCCCCGCTGCTTGCCGTGGTTCTTCCAGTGCAAAGTGAGGGCCTCAGGGCTCTCGTGGACCGGAAGGTCTTTCTCTCTTCTCGGAGAAAGCGTTTTCTGCTCCCCGCTGACAGGGCGCGACCCGGCAGCACGCGCACCCAGCCCATGGACCGATCCGCACTTGCAGTCGCCCTCAGCCTTGTGGGCGTACGTGTCGCCGCCTCTGTGAGGGGCCAGCCCGTTCGCGTACTCGCTTCGCGAACAGTGGAGATACTGACCATCGCTCGACCTAAACCCGTGGCAGCGGACCCCTTTTCCCTGAGCCATCGATTCGTAGCCGCCGCATACAGGACACGGGCTGCTTTGGGTAAACCTCTGCTCTTGCATCAACACGCCGTCCGCCCCCCACGCCGTTCGGCGGTCTCCCTGGTCTCCAGTGACCGGGCCCTGCTCAAGGCGGCCGCTGGGCATCGCCACTGGTGGTGCCCTGCCGCTTTGGCACGCAGCTTCGATTTTCTTGCCCCGCGAGCGCACCTACTCGCCACCGAAGATCCACCGGGTAGGCCGGTCAGCCGGGACCCCCTGGAGGCGCTCAGCCGCATACTCGGTCAGAGCCTCTCGGGGGATCATTCGCCTCCGCCCTACAGCCACCCAGGGCAGTTCATGTCTGCCCATGAGTTGGTACAGGGAGCTTCTTGAGATTCCCCCGAGGAAATCCTGAGCCTGGGCGATGCTCAGCAGTCCAGAACCTACGATTTTTCCCGCAATGTCAGCATCTTGTGCCTCTCTCATTTTGTCTCTCCAAATGTTGGTGTGTGTCTGTGGGTCCAAGCGCAATATGATATAGTTCTCTTAATCATGCTTATAGCCACTATTCAATTGAATGAGATTCGGCGGCGAATTGAGACAGCCCTGGGCGAACGATTTGCCGAGGCTAAGTGGACTGAATTCAGCGACTCGTCTCGCTGCAGGGAACTCGCCCGAAGTCCCAATCTTGAACGCGACGTCGCAGATTTCGTGAGAGAATTCAGGACGATCCCCGGAGGCCAACGAGAGACTGACAGACCACAAGAACGGGAACTCCGCTCAGACCACCAACACAAAGCCCTAAACGAGATTCTTGCCATCGACGCGAGCCAATACGAACCTGTCGTGTACTTCCGCGAAACGCACCTCGGCGGAGCGACGCTTACGCCCCAAGGCGTTGGCCCATGGCTGGCTGCACGAGACAAAGAACAGGGCAAACCGACTGTCTACCTAGAACAAGTCCCGCTCGGCGATGATGGAAAGCCGCTGAACTACGAGCCTGATCATCCACTGTTCCCGGCGATGCCTGTCGGGCGTCGGACGGTCCGCCACATTGAGTATCCGTACCGAGACGGCGAAAAACATCGGTACGCAAGCATTCGCGAAGGATCCGTACTCGCAATCCTCAAGCAGCTATCGGTTCATCTCTCGGAGCGGTACTCCTGGCCCGAGGCCGACGCGGTTTTCTTTGTCTTGACGGGAGTAGAACCAGACCCGCCCAAAGCCAAGGCCGCTTTCCGCCTTGTTTACCCCGCCTGCAACCGCTCAAAGATCACGCTGACTGTGAGCCCGCTGACTACACCGAGCGAACTGCGTGATTTCTATGCGGAGGTACGAAGAGACGCCCTGAGGAAGCATCCTCCGAGGGAAGGAGACACCCGAAAAAGGGCCCGAACTATGTCACCCGGTGCTGCGGAACTGGCTGTCTTCATCACCAAAGCTAACGATGGTAGGACTCGGAAGGAGGCGATGGATGAATGGAATCGAAAGCACCCTAGTCGATCAAAGAAAACCGTTGACGCCTTCAGGCGCTCCAGTCAAGACGCATTTATGAGGGTAACGGGCAGCGACTTGGAATGGAAAAGGCGGCCGGGTGACCAGAAGGCCCGAACTAAGAACTAGAGCAACGGAGGTAATATGCCCAGGCGAAGACGCGGTAACGGCGAGGGCACCATTTCACGACGTAAAGATGGACGCTGGACAGCGAGACTCACTGTCGGAATCGACAAAAACGGGCTCCAAAAGCGCAAACAGTTCTACGGCAGCACTCGCGGGGAAGCGGAAGCGAAATTGGCTCGAGCCCGCGCCTCGCAGCTCGATGGCGGCGTCGTTCTGACCTCGCGGGTCGCTCTGGGCTCTTTTCTTGATCAATGGCTTTCAGAAGTCGTCCGGCCTCGCACCCGGCCTTCTACTCTTGATTCCTATGAACGAACGATCCGAACTCATGTTCAACCGCACGTCGGTCGCGTAAAGCTCGACGTCCTCAAGCCAGTAATGATTCGTCGCCTCTACTCTCGTCTAGAGGAAGTAGGTGCCAGCCCCAGGACCATTCAGTACGTCCACACGCTCCTAAAGAGCGCCATGAAGACTGCGGTCGAGTGGGAATTGATCAGCCGAAATCCTTGCGCGGCCGTATCTCGGCCCAGAGTGGAGCGCAAGGAGATGAAATTCCTCGACGAGGACGAAGCCAAGACTTTTCTCAAGGCCGCAGAGGGAGATCCGCTTGAGGCGCTATACGTTTTGGCGATAACCACGGGCATGAGGCTCGGGGAGATCACGGGCCTCCTCTGGCAGGATGTTGATCTTAAGGAAAAGCGGATCAGTGTTTGCCGATCCCTTGCGATCATCAACAACCGGCCTGCACTCCAAGAGACCAAGACGGCCTCATCGAGGAGGTCAGTGGAGTTGGGAAACCGATGCGTAACCGCGCTGCTCCAACATCGCGCCCGCCTGAATGTGATTCCCCACGGAGCAAGCCCGGTATTCAGCGATTCGCTCGGTGGACTGCTGCGACCACAGAACCTCAGAAGGCGATCATTCTACCCGCTGCTTAAACGAGCAAAACTCGACCGGATTCGATTCCATGACCTACGCCACACCTGTGCAACGCTCCTGCTGCAAGGCAAAACGGCCCCAAAGGTCGTAACAGAACTCCTCGGCCACTCCAGTGTCGCGTTCACCCTCGACATCTACGCCCACGTCATCCCAGGAATGCAGCGCGAGGCGGTCGACGAACTCGATGAACGACTCGCATGAAATTCCCGATTTGAACCGGCCCCCGGTTCTCTCATCGGCTTTTTGTCGGCCCCCCAAGGCTTGACACCTATTTGACACCTACGCGGCTACACAACCCCGGACATCAGCGGACTTCAGGGGAAATGAAGATCCCGCTAAAGCCTTGCTCCACGTACGTAAATGACTCTCCGCGCACATGAGCGGACGTCCCCAGGATAAAACTGAAAATCACGGTGTCGACAGTTCAATTCTGTCCCGGGCCACCAGCTTTTGTCACTCGATGATCGGATGCTGCCCTCGCGATGATCCAGCCGGGCTCCTCGATGCTCGGACCGAGTGTTCTATGGTCCGGCCATGGAAATTCGAGAGAAGTGTATCGTCGTTACAGGGGCAGCAAGCGGTATTGGTCGGGCGCTTGTCCATCGTTTTCACGCTGAAGGCGCGCGCCAACTCGTCGCCGTCGACAAGAACGAGGCCGGCGCGAAAGAGACTGCGAAATTCGTGGGCGGGGCGGCCATGCGCTGCGATGTCTCCGACGAGGCCGCGGTCAAGCAGGTGATCGAAGACACCGAGGCCAACTTCGGGCCGATCGACCTATTCTGTTCCAATGCGGGGATCGGCGCCGGCATGGACCTCGCATCGCCCAACGAAGAATGGCAGATCAGCTGGGATGTGAACGTCATGTCGCACGTCTACGCGGCCCGCCACCTGGTCCCCCGGATGATTGAACGGGGGGGCGGGCATTTCATGAACACGTCCTCGGCGGCTGGGCTCCTGAACCAATTGGGCGGCGCCGCCTACGGCACGAGCAAGCACGCAGCAGTGGGTTTCGGCGAGTGGCTCGCCATGACTTACAAGCACCAAGGCATCGGCGTCTCCATGCTCTGCCCCCAGGCCGTGAGAACGGCCATGACCGCCCCACCCCCGGGCTCCGAGGAGGGAACGTTGGCCACCAATGCGGCCGCTTCGGATGGAATGATGGAGCCCGAAGAACTCGCCGATATCGTGGTCGAGGGTCTGGCGGAAGAACGATTCATCATCCTTACGCATCCCGAGGTGCTCGAATATATGCGCCGCAAGACGAACGACTACGACCGTTGGATCGGCGGGATGAACCGCCTCTATCGACGCCTGCTCGGCGAGGCCGACTCGTAGACCGCCCCCGTCGCGTGGTGACAGCCCGCGAACGAGAGAGGCGTCAAAGCTTATTCGGCGATGGGGCCTGAGACCCTGCCCGGGGCGAGTTGACCGCCCGATCAGTCCAGTCTGGGCAGGCGAATGGTCTGGCCCACGGCGATCTGCCCGGCGCTCGAAATCTCGGGGTTGGCCTCTAGGACAAGGCCGACCAGGTCGTCGCTGTAGACTCCGTAATTCGCGAGAATAATTCTGTAGAGGTTATCTCCGGCTGCGACGACCACCGGCCGGGCATCGGCCGCCTTCACGGGTTCCGCAGCTGACCCAGGGGGTTCCGCCTGGGGCGCCGGTTCTTCTATGGCGACCCGCGGCTCGACCAGGGGCGGCTCAACACGGAGCGGTTCAATCTCGGGCGTTTCAATCTCGGGCGTTTCAATCTCGGGCGGTTCAATCTCGGGCGGTTCAATCTGGAGCGACTCGACCAGGGTCTTCGAGCCGGGCGAGAGCGGCGAATCCAGGGGTGCCCTCAACGCGCTCACCACCACCGGGCCCACAGAACCCCCACCCGAGAGACCTCCCAGCCAGAAGGCGAACCCAAAGAGGAGAAC
Source organism: Myxococcota bacterium (assembly GCA_029243605.1). Taxonomy (GTDB): domain Bacteria; phylum Myxococcota_A; class UBA9160; order UBA9160; family UBA4427; genus JAZXM01. The sequence continues at coordinate 112,677 of JAQWRT010000042.1, read as the reverse complement.
GGTCGCGAGGGCGACTCGCGCGAGGGGGCCAACCCGCCGGCGCCGAGTCTTGGGTTCCTGGACGATGAGTCCCACGAGTTTTTCGGCAGGACTCTCGAGCAAGCGCCTTGCATCGAGGGCGAGTTGATCGGCTCCAATACCGGCCTCCACCACCAGCGCCACGGCGTCGGCCTGGGAACAGAGCGTGCGGCATTCCGAGAAGGGAGCGCCCCCTGGAATTTCCAGGAGAACAAAATCAAAATTCGCCCCGAGAGAGGAGAAAAACGATTCGGCCTCGTCGGATTCGAAAAAATCGATTAGCCGGGGATAATCGGCGGTCAGCCTGGCGGTATAGAGCTCTCCCGGCCCAACTTTTTGGATCGGCGACGTGTTGGTATGCCCACCCGAAAAGAGATCAAATAAACCGGTCGGCTGATCGCCGCCAAAGGCCTCACGAAAACTCAATGCCCAACGGCTCAGATCGAGGACGAGGATTCTGAGATCCGAGTTGCCGGCGAGAGATGCGGCGAGACGACGCGCGTGGCCGGGCTCTCCCGCATCCTCGGCGGTGTGAATCAGGAGCAACCGTTTTACCTGGCCGTTTCGGTCGAGTCCGAGCAGCTTACTCTCGAGAGCGCGCTTCTGGGCGAGGCCTCCGCCGGCGATCGCTTCGCCCCCAGCACGCGGCCCGGTATCCCCGGACGATTCCGCCGAAGGGCGCCTTTGGCTCGCCACTTGGGCTCTTGTCAGGGCATCCTGGGTTTTTCCCAACTGGGGCTCCGGTCTCATCAGGGGGGGCGATCGGAGACCGAAGCATACCCCAGGGCCCCGGGGCAAGAACGCCATGGATCCGAATCCGGCTGGGGGCTGAATCTCTCCCAACGCCAGGGTCATGGCCGGGTCATAAATCCCCGATACCGTGATTCTCCCGTCGCGAAACGCGGCAGTTTCACCGCGCTCTGCCTGGACGCGGTTTTCTTAAGACGGATTTTTGGACCACGCTTGGCTACGCCCCTGCCTTCCGGGCCGAAATTTCAACGATTGGCCCGCTCCCCCAGGAGTCGTTCGGTCTCAGCGGAGATCGGTACACCGAGAATGGCCGCAACCATGTCAACCAGATGGCTGGCGAAAAGTCGATCGTCCTTGCGCCGGGTCATTTCGGCACGACGCGCGAGCTCGACAAACATGATGCGCAAGGCGGTAAAGCGACTGTGCAACGGGTAGACCGCCACCGGCGACATCTCGGGCTCGACCAGGTCCCGCCAACGCTTCAGGCTCTCCGACGCATACACTTCCTCGATGGGATCCACCGGCGGCTGAGAACTGTTGACCAATTGCGCGACGATCCGCAGGTAGGCCCGCCCACCATCGCGATCCGAGAGCTTTTCGGCCTCGGGGAGCACCAGGGCGACAGCAAAGCGGTGAAGGCTTCTTGACCCCCCGGCCTCGATCTCGTCGAGCAAGGTCGTTCGACGCGCATCGATTCCGGCTTCGTGTTTCCTCAGGATGGCCCGGATCAGACCCGGTCGATCCTGAAAATGATATTGCAGGGCCGTGGCGTTCCTTTGGTCGGCCTCGCGATTGATCTCCCGTAACGAGACCGCATCCACCCCCCGCTCGGCGAGCAGCCGCTCGGCAGCCCGAATCAGCTGCAGTCGGGTGGCTTCGGCGTTGCGGGGCATCGGACTCCTCTCCGGGGCTGGTCAGCCAGAGATTTAATGTTATCATGCAACTGCATTAATTTCATGCAAGTGCATTAAATAAAACCCTCGACCTCCTCTTCGACGAGCGAGGCCCACGATGAGAAACCATCGTGCTCGATTAGCTCGACCATCGAGCGAAAACTAGAAGGAGTCATGTATGGCCGGTCTCGAAACCGTAGACGAGATGTTCGACCTCAGGATGTCGGAAGGGGCAAAGCCGCTCTTCGAGAAGGTCAAGGCCTTCATCCGCGACGAAGTACAGCCGATCACCCTCGAGTTTTTTCAACTCGGCGCCGATCGCGAGGACCCCTGGTCGTGGGCCCCTGGCCAACTCGAACTCCTCGACGGAGTCAAAGCCAAGGCCAGAGCCCAGGGCCTCTGGAATTTCTTCCTTCCCGACGACGCGACGGGTCAGGGTCTCTCCAACCTCGACTATGCCTATATCGCCACCGAGTTGGGCAAGAACCCCCTAGCCTCGGAATGCCTGAACTGTGCGGCCCCGGATACGGGCAACATGGAGGTTCTGGAGCGCGTCGGAACCGAAGAACAGAAGAAACAATGGCTCGAGCCCCTGCTCAACGGTGAAATTCGTTCGGCCTACGCGATGACAGAGCCCGACATCGCTTCATCGGATGCCAAGAACATCGCGTGCCAGGCGAGACTCGAGGGCGACGAGTGGGTGATTGATGGTGAGAAGTACTACATCTCGGGCGCCGGCGATCCGCGCTGCAAGATCATGATCGTGATGGTCCAAACCGACCCCGACGGCCCGCCGCATACCCGGCAATCCCAGATCCTGGTTCCCACGGATGCCCCTGGATTCGAGATCCTCGGACCCATGTCGGTCTTCGGCAAGGACGACGCACCCCACGGTCATATGCATATCCGCTTCGACAATTGCCGGGTCCCGAAGGAGAATATCCTTCTCGGCGAGGGTCGTGGCTTCGAGATCTCCCAGGTGCGCCTGGGCCCCGGCCGCATTCATCACTGCATGCGTTCCATCGGAGCTGCGGAGCGCGCCATCGAGCTCTTCGCCAAACGGGGCCTTTCCCGGATGGCCTTCGGCAAGCCCATCGCGATGCTGGGCAAGAACGTCGAAACCATCGCCCGAGCGCGCATGGAGATCGAATCCATGCGGATGATGGTCCTCAAGGCCGCCAAGGCGATGGATGTCCTTGGCAATAACAAAGCCCGGGTCTGGGTGAGCGGCATCAAGGCTCTGGTCCCCGAGCGCGTCTGCAAGATCATCGACGAAGCGATTCAGATCCACGGGGCCACGGGCATTTCCCAATGGACGCCCCTGGCGGACATGTATGCGGGCCAGCGCACCCTGCGCCTGGCGGATGGACCCGATGAAGTCCATTGGTTCGTGGTCGGCCGTGCCGAGCTCGCTCACTGGTCCGATGACGGCGCCATGGACTACAGCCCCAAGGAAAACTTCATGAGCACCCAGCGCTTCAGCGGCCCCTGATCGAAGCCCGAAGCCATAGCCGGCCCTCTCGGGCTGGCGCGTCAAAAAAAGGGCCTCTCTCGCAATCTTTCGCGAGAGAGGCCCTAGTTTTTCGTAGAGCTCAGACTCAGGACTAGCCGAGCTTCGAGAGCGTCTCGTCACCGAAGCGCTTGAGCGCGTCGACCGGGCTGCCACCGCCTCCGGCCAGGGCCGGGAGGGGGATGACGAGCCGGCTGGTGCCCAGGTCGGCATAGCGTGCAACCGCATCCAACCCCTCCATGGCGGGCACCCACATGGCACTCACTTCCACCGTGGATCGATCGCGACCGACGGCGGCGCACGCCTCGTCGAGTTCTTTCAGCATTCCGCCGAGTTGCTCAACGTTGCCAGTCGGTGCGTACCAACCGTCTCCGTGTTTGGCAATTCGCTCGAATGCCTTGCCCTTGGAGCCGCCGATAATCACCGGAAGCGGGCTCTGCTTGGGAACGGGATAGCTCTTGAACCCGCTCCACTGAATAAACTCACTCTGGTGCTCAACCACCTCGCCCGACCAGATCTTCTTCATGGCGACGATATAGTCGTCGAAGCGCGCGCCCCGGCGCTCGAAAGGGACACCCAGCGCCGAGAACTCCTCGGCCAACCAACCGATGCCCACGCCGAGCATGAAGCGACCATTCGAAACGAAATCGAGACTCGCTGCTTGTTTGGCCATATACAGGGGGTTCGTCTGGGGCAGGATGTTGACCCCGGTGCCCAACCGAATCTTTTGGGTATGCGAAGCCACGGCGGTCAGCGCGATCAGCGGGTCGATAAAATTCGTCTCGGGGGTCGTGCCCATCTTTCCGTTGGCGCTATAGGGATATTTAGATTCGTAATCAACGGGGACAATGGCGTGTTCGAACGTCCAGATGGATTCAAAGCCAACACTCTCGGCGGTCGTTGCGAGTTCGATCATGCTCTCGACGCTCTGCGCGCCGACATTGACGGGGATCAGTCCGATCTTCATTGGGGCTCCTGATTGAGTCGTTAAAGGGGAGCGCCCTACTCTCGCATACTCACCGGCCTTAGGCCAAACCGCGCTTGGCTCGGCCAGGAAGCGTTCAACGGGCGGACAAAAGGAACCCGGGCTCAGTCCCGGGAAAGGGGGACGACCTTGAGGACAAGGCGCTCGGCCCCGCGCAAAACCACGACGCGGATCGGTTCTTCGACCTTCAGCGCATCGAGGGCATAGGTGTAATCGTAGATATTCTCGATGGGCGTCCCCGCCACCTCAACGACGATATCCCCCGCCTGCAAACCGCCCTTTTCAGCGGGCCCGCCCGGTGTCACGCCGGCAAGTGCCAGGCCCATGACATCGCTCTTCGCATAATCGGGCAGCGTTCCCAAATAGACACGAATGCCCGAGGGCCCCGGCGCCGAACTCCCCGGCTCTGGGGGAATGAAGCGCGGCCTTTCGGGAGATTCAGAGAGCGAGATCGCCACCGCGCCCACCAGCTCCGCAATTTTCTCCATGCTCGCGTAGTCGAGTTTCTCGGGGGTATCGTCGGGGGTATGGTAATCCGAGTGCGCGCCCGTAAAGGCCGCGAGCACGGGAACCCCCCGGTTGAAAAAGACCGTCGCATCCGTGGGCAACTGGCTTTCCTGTTGAGGCAGAATTGGAAGAGCCCGCTGAATATTGGCTCGCTCGATTTCTCCAGGCCAGACCGGACTCGAGCCCACCCCGTAGAGCGAGAGAAAGTCGCCCATACGCCCCACCATGTCGAAATTCAGGTAGGCCGCCACCCGGTCCGCCACTGCACTCTGGGTTCCGTGAGGGTCCACTGGGCCCGCCCAATGACTCGAACCCAAAAGTCCCAACTCTTCGCCAGACCAAGCGGCAAAGACCAGATCACGACGACCCGTAAATTCGCCGCTTGCGATTCCGCTCGCCGTTGCCTCGGCGACCTCGATCAACGAGGCCACCCCCGAAGCATTATCATCCGCTCCGGGATGAATCGAAGCGTCCTGACTATTTCGCGCCAGGGAAGCGGCGTTTTTGCCTCGCCCCAGGTGGTCGACATGCGCACCCAGAAGAATGATCTCTTCGCTCGGCTGCGGGCCCACCTGGAGGCGACCAATCACATTGCGGCCACTTCGGCGCTGGCGCTCGAGGACGATCTCCGCAGAAACTTCGACCCCGGTGAGCCGGAATCCCTCGAGGGAACTGGCCGAATCCGCCGCATCATGAAGGCTCTGGAGGCTCCTCTGCGACCCCTCGAGCAAATCGCCGGCCAGGGCATCGTCGATGGAAATCGCGGCGATGGAAGTCCCTGCGAGTGAAACATCAAAACCCAAGGGGACCAATTCGTCTCGCACCTGGGAATTGGGCCCACTGACCACGAGCAATCCCCTGGCCCCGCGATCCCGAGCGAGCATGGCCTTGTAGCGCAGGCTGGAATAGCGATGGAGGTGTTGCCGGGACTCTGCAGACAGGTTCGAGGGAACATGGCGAAGGACGAGAACCCAACGGTCTTTAACATCGAGCCCCGAATAATTATCGATGGGCTTCTGCCCCTGACCGGCCGGGGCCACGATCCCGTAGCCGGCCCAGACAATCTGGGAGCCAGGGACCTCGCCCTCCTTGGAGAACGCGAATGGACGCCACTCGACGTCGACCCCACTGTCCAAAATTCGACGGGCTCCCCCCCGGCTGATGGCGAGACGATTGCCCGGGCCAAGTGATATCCCCGCGGTAAACCCAAAGGTCTGGAAATAGGTACCGCCGTCTCCGGCAGGCTCGAGGCCCACCGCGCGGAACGCTCGCGCCACGTAGGAAGTCGCGATTTTCTCCCCCGCGGTCCCGGTGAGCCGGCCTTCGGTGATATCGCTGGCCAGAGCTTCCACATGGGCACGCAGGTCGGCTTCTCGAATGGCCTTATCGGTCTGCTTCGGCAGGGGCAGCAGGGCGGTGGCCTGGGGGCCCGACCGGGCCGGAAGCCCCAGCGCTTCCCTTGCTCCGGCGTCGCTCCACTCCGCTCGGAAGAGTTGAGAGCGCCCATCGAGGGTCCGGTTGCTGGTCCAGACAAGTTGCTCACCCTCCGGCGAGAAAGCGGGCAGACCGTCGAAACCATTGCTTTGGGTCACTCTCGCCGGCGTGGCTTCCCCGTGAACGTCGACGATATAGAGCTCAAAATTCCCATGACCGTGGAGGTTGGTGGTGAAGATCACATAATCGCCCGACGGGTGATAGAAGGGAGCCCACGAGAGGACCCCGAGGCTCGTCAGTTGGCGAATCTCGCTGCCGTCGGTCGCCATGCTGTAGATTTCGGCCGTCAGCCCATCCGGTGAAAAACGACGCCAGACGATGCGATCGCCTCCCGGACTGAAAAAAGGCCCCCCGTCATAGCCGGGGCTATCGGTCAGGCGACGAATATTCTGGCCGTTGGAATCCATGATGTAGAGCTCGATGAAATAGGAGGGATCCCGAGCGAGTCGCTCCTGGTCGACCTCAGCTCCCTCGGCGTAGGCGTGCCGGTTGGAGGCGAATAGAATCTGCCGGCCATTAGGAGACCAGGAGGCCTCCGCGTCGTAGCCCTTGGAGCGGGTCAGCGCCTGGGGAATCGCTTCACCCGGCGCACCCAAAGGAACCGAGAAAAGGTCGTAGCTGGGATCGTAGTCCCAGGCATAACGACGCTTCTGGCCGCTGGCCCGGCGCTCGAGTTCCAGTCGCTGCTCCTCCGAAGAGGACGGGTCGCCATGGGTCGAAGCGAAGAGGGCCCGCTGTGATCCCGGGTGAATCCAACCGCAGGTGGCCTTCCCGATACCCGGAGAAACCCGCTGGACCGAGCCGTTATTCAGGTCGAGGGTGTAGATCTGGTAGAAGGGGTTCCCCTCCTGCCGCTCACTTTGGAAAATGAGCAGGTCGCCGCTCCGGGAGAAATAGCCTTCCCCCGCGCGCAGCCCCTCAAAGCTCAGCTGGTTGATACCATCCAGCAGAGCCCCCTCTCCAAGCGCCGAGGGCGAATTCGAGGGAGAAGCCGAAGGCGAGCCCGGGAGCACCGGCCCCCCTGGGCCGGTGCAGCCCAGTAGATAAAGCGCGAAAAAAATCGGGACGAGTCCCCGGCAGGCTCCTGGGCGACGCATGCACACCATCCCACTCAGTGAGTTTCAATTGCTCGGAGGGTGAGTTTGGCCGAGTGGCCTCCGGCACGCAAGCGAGTGCCTCCGCCCGGGACAGGACCCCTTCGCAGAGGACCGAGTTACCCGGGAGTTCGTCGATATTGTTCATGACCACGCCGAGTTCGCTCGAGGGCGGCAAGCTCTTCTGAGCCTGATCCACGGTGGTCGTGCCCCTCAAAACTGCCCATCAGGGCGATGCCCGCATGGCCCGCGGAATCGGTATAGGCGCTGACCGTGATGTTGGCGGCCTGGGGCATATCCCCGGTGCTCGTGTAGGCAAAATTGCTGAAGCCCAGGGCGCCGCTATCCAGAGTCGCCCCCGGCGTGAGCAAGCCCGAGAGGGGCAAGGCCCAGGGCGCCCCCCGCCATGAGTAGAAGGAGCGGAAGGAGCAGCCCAACCAGCGACCCGAAGCGAAGCGATTGGAAGCGAGAGCCGTGGGTGTTCATCTTGGGTTCCTCATGTGCACTTAGCAGCCGGCAGAGCGATTGCATCAACTCGGGCCGGGGTCGCGATTAATCTGGCAAAAATTAAAAAAGCCTTCTTGTCCCGGGGCTTTAGATGGACCGGTAGGCGCTGGTAAGTGGCCTCTCGATTACCGGTGTTCATCAAAACTGAAAATAATGTATTTCTATCTACCCCCACAGATGAAGTGGAAAGCGCGTGAGGGTGCCACCGCCTGGCCCCCAGCATCAATAATATTCGCCCCTAGGGGAGATTCGGGCTCGAATGCTTGCATCGGCCCCCCGGATTGGGAGACTCCCGTTCCCGGGTAATAGGGACCGGCCTCCCGGCCTCGCCCCCGAGACCCGCGCCAACCAACCCAGGAAGGGAAGACATGCTCCACAGGACCGACGACCTACGTATCGACAATCTCCGGCCGCTGATCTCGCCGGCCATCCTGATGGAGGACTTTCCACTGGACGAGGAGGGATCCGCCACAGTTGCCCAGGGCCGCAAGGAAGTCGCCGATATTCTCGCCGGTCGCGATGACCGACTGGTCGTCGTGATGGGCCCCTGCTCGATCCACGACCCCGCGGCAGGCCTCGAGTACGCGGAAAGACTGGCCGCCTGCCGGCGGGAATTCATCGACGAACTCTGCATCGTCATGCGGGTCTACTTCGAGAAGCCGCGAACCACGGTGGGCTGGAAGGGATTGATCAACGACCCTGACCTCGACGACAGCTTCGCAATCAATCACGGCCTCCGAACCGCTCGCCGATTTCTTCTCGACGTGGTTTCCCTTGGGCTGCCCGCGGGTAGCGAATTTCTCGACCCCATTACCCCGCAATTCTACGCCGACCTCGTAGTCTGGGGGGCGATCGGAGCGCGCACTGCCGAGAGCCAAGTTCATCGCGAACTGGCATCCGGGCTCTCCATGCCTGTGGGCTTCAAAAATGGGACGAGTGGCAACGTTCAGGTGGCCATCGATGGAATTCGATCGAGCGCGAATCCCCACCACTTTCTCTCGGTCACCAAGCAGGGAGTTGCTGCCATTGTGGCCACCCGGGGTAACGAAGACTGCCACGTCATACTCAGAGGAGGAAGCGACGGCCCCAACTACTCGCCGGAGCAGGTCGACGACGTCGTCGCCAAACTCGAGAGCAAGGGGCTCGTCGGTCGGGTCATGATCGATTGCAGCCACGCCAACAGCGGGAAAAATCATGATGTCCAAGTCGAGGTCGCAGGGCAGATCGCGAGCCAGGTCTCACGCGGAGCCGATCAGATCTCGGGCTTGATGCTCGAAAGCTTTCTCGAGGGCGGGAACCAAGACGCCCAAGGCGTCGCACCCGGGGAGCTCGTGCACGGACTAAGCATCACGGATGCGTGCATGAGTTGGGAACAGAGCCGGCCGCTTCTCGATGAGTTGGCCCATGCGGTTCGGCAGAGACGCACTCGGGGCTGATAACACCCGGGTCCCAAAGCCAGACGCCGAGAACCAAATACGTCGGAATTCTTATAGACGGTAAGGGCTCCGTTTCGTCTGGATAAGGGCTTCCCTCCCGCCAACACGACGCCCTTGGTCGCAAACGGGGCAAGACGAAACAAATAATCGGTGCATTATTTGATCCGCAGGGGTCGCGATCTTCACGACGATATTTTGTTTGCACAAAACAAGTCTTCACCCCCCAAAAAATAGTCCGACGCCAACTTCACACGGCCAGCCCAGGCGCTAGGTTTTTCTCACCACGTTCTATTACCGAGACGCCGAGATTCGGACGAGAAGTGCATGAGGAGAAAAAGCAATGGACCCGAATGAACTCAACGAGGCCGGACACCAGCTCGCCAGCACCGCCATCGACCTTCTATCGAGTTGGGGGTTACAGGTCGTAGGAGCGATCCTCGTACTCATCGCCGGGCGCTGGGTCGCGGCTCGGGCGGGTAAGTTGACGCGACGCTCGCTGACCCGAGCCAATATCGACGCGCAGTTGATCCCCTTCTTCGGTCAGGCGGTCCACTATTCAGTACTCGCCGTCGTCATCATCGCGGTGCTCCAACTCTTCGGAATCGAGACCACGTCCCTGGTCGCCGTCGTGGGCGCCGCCGGACTCGCCGTCGGCCTCGCCCTACAGGGCACCCTTTCGAGTTTCGCCGCCGGAGTCATGCTCCTTGTGATGCGCCCCTTCAAAATAGGCGACGCCATCTCGGTGGGCGGGTCGACCGGGGTCGTTTCCGAGGTCTCGCTCTTTACCACCACAATCAACACCTTCGATAATATCCAGATCATCATCCCGAACTCATCTGTCTACGGCACCACGATCAAGAATTTCAGCGCCAACGAGAACCGGCGCATCGATCTCATAATGGGCGTCTCCTACGATGACGACCTCGGGAAGGCCATATCGATCATCGAGTCCGTCCTCGCCGCCGACGAGCGTATTCTTGCCGATCCGGCGCCGACGGTTGCGGTCGCCGAGCTCGGGGATTCCGCCGTGAATATCATGGTCCGCCCCTGGGTGGCCGCCAGCAATTATGGTCGCGCCCGGGGCGATCTTACCCGAGCCCTCAAGGAGGGGATCGAAGCGGGCGGTTGCTCCTTCCCCTATCCCCAGCAGGATGTGCACCTCGCCACGCCATCTGACGCCGGCTGAAAAAGCTTCCCTTCGGATCCCCTCAGCGGCGTGCCCCCCTCCGAGCTATCGAAGCTCGTACCGCGACATCCGAGCTCTATTCACAGTACGGAATCAACTCCAAAAAAATTTTCGAAAAGGAATATTTATGCGCATCTTGTGGGTCGCCAGTCTGCTCTTCATCTTCGCTGCCCCCTCTGTCTGGGCCGACGTTTTCGAACTCGCCAACGGCGACAAGATCGACGCAAAAGTCGTTAAGGAGACCGACAAGACCATCGTCGTCGATCACCCCCAACTCGGGAAAATCGTCATTCAACGCGATGCCCTCAAACCTCCGACACCCCCAAATCCCGGCCTCTTCGGCACCAAGATACTCGCGGGCTGGAATAGGAATTTCGGAGCCGGCTTTTCGGGATCCAGCGGAAACAGCTCGGATGCCAGCTTCAATGCGGCTCTCGCTCTCGGTCGCGAGACCGACCGCTACCGAGCTGCCTTTAACACCTCGTATTTCTTCGCCAGCCAACAGGGCGCCCAAACCACGAACGAGTTCTTCGCGAACTACCAGCACGATTTCCTCTTCGAGGAATCTCCCTTCTATGCCTTCGTCCAAACTCGCTATCAATACGATGCGTTTCAAGCCTGGGAAAATCGCATTTCGGGCAGCGGCGGCCTCGGCTACACGATCCTCGCTCGAAAGAACTTCAACCTTCGAGGCGAACTCGGCGCTGGCTTCTCCCATTCCTGGGGAACCGAGCCGGGTTGGAAGCCCGAGGGCGTCGTCGGATTGGTCTTTGACTGGACCCCCATGGAGGGCCAGAAGCTAACGGCCGATATCACCTACTACCCGGATTTTGAAAACTTCTCGGAGTTCCGAATCTTGGCCAATGCCGCTTATACCGTCGCTATCACCCAGCTCGACGGGCTCAGCCTCAAAGTTGGCGTCAAGGAAGAATACGACTCGGACCAGCCTGGCAAGAACAACAACCTCAAGTACTTCGGGAACCTCGTCTACGAGTTCTAGCTCGACCCTGGAAACCGGCAGCGACTTCAATGGCCTTTAGGACGCGGGAATTCCCGCTCCCTAAAGGCCCATTTGACGCATCGCAAGTTCACGCATGATTTCCTGAGAGCCCCCCCCTGATAGACATGACCTTGACCTCCCGGTAAACCCTCTCCACTGGGTTGCCGCCGAGGTAGGCCGCACCCCCGAAAATTTGCATTGCTTCATTGGCGACATACTCGAGTTCGCGCGAACAGAAGAGTTTGAGCTTTGCGATTTCAGCGGCCACCCTCTGCCCAGCCTCCACCTGCCAGCAGACATGGTGAACATAGGCCTGCATGGCATCAATCTTCGAAAACCTGGGCAGACATGCCGAGCCTTTCCCAGTTGAAGTTATTCATGATGGCTAGGAACCCCTGGCCCTCCTGACCAAGCATGCGATCCGCCGAAACCCGACAATTATCGAAATGCAGGGTTGCCGTATCCGATGCCCACCAACCCATCTTCGGCCCCACGCTCTCTCGGGAAAATCCTGGTGCATCTGCATCGACGAAGAAGAGCGAGATGCCTTCAAGCCCGCTGCCCCCGGTTCGTGCGCCGACAACAAAATAGGAGGCGTGCATCCCTCCCGTGATGAAGGTCTTCGCTCCGTTCAATAGGTAATCGTCGCCCTCTCGCTCGGCTCGGGTCTGCATATTCGCCACATCGGAGCCGCCCGAGGGCTCGGTGATCGCCAGTGCGCCCCCTTTTTCGCCGCTCACGATCTCGGCGAGGGCGCCCTGCTTGATCTCTTCGCTGGCCAGTTCTTGAACCGGTCCGGTCATGATATTTCGCGCAGCCAGGCTTGCCGTCACTCCCCCAGAGCACCGCTTTCCGAACTCCTGCCGAGAGCAGCGCGCATGAAGGCGTTATCAAAGCCCAGCCCACCATAGACCTCGTCGATTCCCAAACCAAAGACTCCCAGGCGGCCGGCCTTCTCGTGGATTTCCCAGGGAAAAGCGCCCGCTTCATCCCATTCATCGACATGGGGCCAAACGTCTTCGGCCAGAAATTTCGCTAGGGCATGGCGAAAGATTGCGACCTCATGGGTTTCAAAGGGATTTTTCACGGATTCCTCCGGGGGCTCCCCGGGCGATCTAGACGCTGTGATTCCGGCGAAGCTTAGTACGAATATAAAGTGCTCAGACGGGCCCTTCCTTCTAAGCTTTTCCCGACGGGCGGAGGCTTGGGCGTGGCGCGGCAATGCCTGAGTAGCGAGAGGCGACCCCTGATCGGCAGAGGTCGCCGGCAAAGCCATCGATAACATTCCATAAAGCGGTAACCTGAAATCCAATGCGGACTTCAACCCGAAATACCCTGATCATCCTGGTCCTGCTCTGTACTCTCGTGCTCCTCCTGGTCTCCCAGCGCCACTCGATCCTGGTCCGGCTTCTGACCGTGGAAGGCCCCATCGAACTCGCGCCACCGGCTCAAGAGGGGCCCGAGGTTCGCTGGCACGATGACTACTTCACCGTGGAAGAGCTGGCCGAGGGGGTATTCGCAATCGGTGAGCCGCGTTATTACCAGCAAAATTTCAGCTACCTGATCATGGGGACGGATCGAGCCGTTCTCTTCGATGCTGGCCCCGGGCATCGCGATATCCGCCCCGTAGCGAACTCACTCACCGATCTCCCCATCACCTTTATTCCCTCTCATTTCCATTATGACCACACAGGCAACACCATCACCTTCGAAAATGTGGCCGTCGTCGACCTCCCCTACCTGCGAGCGCGGGAGCGGGACGGCAAACTGCAGTTGAGCAGCGAAGAACATCTCGGAGAAGTCGAGGGCTTCGCCACCCCGACTCTCGAGGTAGACAACTGGTTGGCCTTGGGCTCGGAGATTGATCTGGGCGGGCGAACGCTCACCGTACTCTACACTCCCGGACATACCGAGGAGTCCATCTCTCTCCTGGAATCACCCTCGGGATTCCTCTTCAGCGGTGATTTTATCTACCCCGGGCCGCTCTTCGCCTTTCTTCAAAACAGTGGAATGGGCGATTATCTACAGGGGGCAGAAAATGTCTTGCGAGTAGTCACGCCCCAGACGCGTATCTTCGCGGCTCACAGAATCGAGGCACCCGGAGCGCCTGAACTCCGGGCCCAAGATGTGACAGACTTGGAATCCACTCTTCACGCCATCCGCGACGGCGAAGCCGAAGCGACAGGCCTTTACCCGTGGGTCTACGTGGTGAATCATAGGATCGAACTCCATGCCGAACCCCCTTGGCTACAAAACTGGGAGAGGCGGCATCCGGAGTTGAGCCCTTAAACCGAGTCGCTCGCCTGCTTCGCTGCCCGCAGGGCTCGCTGGGCGATAGCGTCGAGGGCATTGGCGAAGCGGGATCGCTCGCGCCCGGTGAGTGGCGCCGGCCCTCCGGCGATGCCACCCGATTCGCGAATCGACGCCTTGAGTTCGCGAGCCGCCAGCGCACCACCGATGGACTCCAAAGTGAACTCCTTACCCTGGGTTCCCAGGGCGTGTGCACCTTTTTCTAGGCAGCGAGCAGCCAGGGGAATATCGGCGGTAATCACGATATCGCCCGAGCGGATATCTTCGACGATCCAATCATCGGCAGCATCGAAGCCTGAATCCACAACGACCATCTCGACTCCCCTTCCCTGGGGAACGCGGATACGCTGATTAGCCACCACTACCACGGGAAGCCCCAGCCGAGCGGCGACGGCATAGACCTCTTCTTTCACCGGACAAGCGTCGGCATCAACAAAGATTTCGATCATGCCTTACCTCCCAGGCCACGCGAAGAACAAAGGCCGAAAGCTCTGGATTCAACTTTGCTGATGGCTTTTGCTGGGGCCTTCCGCGGGAGGCCCCGGTCCACGCCGGGCAGCGATATCAATGGCCACAAAGCGCGCCAGCAAGACCGCGATATAGAGCTGGCCTGCCACCGCCTCGGCCGTAGCGACAGATTCGGCCCGGGGCGTAAGGGGAACCACGTTTCCGTAACCCAGCGTGGTGAGGGTCACAAAACTGAAGCCAATAAAACGCTCAAAGCTGTGGCCGACAACCTGCATCATCTCTGGGGTAATCGTATAGGAACCAGGATCCAGCGCCTCAAGCAGGGCGTAGGCATGAGACCATCCGAGACCCATCATAAGATAAACGCAGACCGCGCCATTGATGGTATCTCCCGTAATTCCCTTATTGCCTTCCGCCACACGTCTAAGAATAAGAACACCCGTAAACGACCAATACGTGACGCCCAAAGAGGGAACAACCACAGCTGTATTCACCCCCATGAAATCATCGGGGGCCAGCGAACAGAAAACGATCAGGAACGTCATGACCACACCCACCCAAGCTTGGTACTGCTTCGACGCACTCGTTACCGCTGCGGTCACCAGGCTGAGGGCGAGCATGGCGATCACGAAATTCTTCCCGAAATCGGGCAAGAAGGGCCGACCCAAGATGAGCAGGATCAGGGTAAAGAGTAAGTAAGCATATCTGTAACGACCGAGCATGAATCAGCTCTCCTCGTCCATCCCTACATTGAAGACGATCGAGTAGAAGACGGGCAAGATTACCATGGTGAGAACGGTGGCAAAGATCAGGCCGAAGATGATTGTCACCGCCATCGCGGAGAAAAAAGCATCCGTCACCAGCGGGATCATGCCAAGAGCCGTGGTGGCCGCAGCCATGGCGACCGGACGGAGCCGGCTGGCACAAGAATCAATCACGGCAGAGAGCCGGGCCTTGCCTTCGCCGAGTTCGAAGTTGATCTGATCCACAAGAACAATGGCGTTTTTGATCAGCATCCCCATCAAACTGAGAAAACCCAGGATAGACATAAAGCCGAAGGGTTGACCCGTCAGTAGAAGACCCGCCGTAACGCCAATCAAGGCAAGCGGAACATTTAGCCAGATCACCAGGGGTTGTTTCAGGGAATTGAAGAGGCAGATGGTGATCAGAACCATCAGGAGAACAAAAGTCGGAACGCTTCCAACCAGGGCGTCCCGGGCATTGCCGGAGTCCTCGTACTCCCCTCCCCACTCCAGGCTGTAACCCTGAGGCAGCTCTAGAGCCTCGATCTGGGGCCTCAGGCGTGAGAAGAGATTACTCGGCTGGCCCACCAACGGATCACAATACACAGTGATCGTCCTGACCCGATCCCGGCGCACAATGATGGGATCCTCGAAGAGTGTCTCGAAAGACGAGACGACCTGGCGGAGAGGGATCATCGCCCCTGCAACAGGACTATAGATCTGCAGATCTCGCATAGAAGCGACGTTTTTTCGCTCCTCCTGGGGAGCACGCATGATGATTGGAAGCATCAGATCTTTTTCTCGATAGCTCCCAATAGACTCGCCCTCGAAAGCCGCGAGCATCACCCTGGCTACGTCCGGACGTTCGATGCCATTAGCATCGGCGGCTTGATCTTCGATGACCGGCGCGATTCGCTTGACCATATTCTGCCAGTTGGTTCTGATGCTCTTCGAGTCAGGATCCTGGCCAAAGATGTTCATGGTCTGGGACGCCAGATCCCGAAGAACTTCAATATCGGGCCCACTAAACCGAGCCTGGACCTTCCCCGTACTTCCCGGACCGAGCTGGAAACGTGCGGCGTAGATGAGGGCATCTGGAAATTGAGCCGCCAAATCTTCGTCGATGCGCGGAAGCAGTTCTCCGATTAAGGCGGGATCATCGACGTCGACCAGGAGTTGCGCGTAGGAGGAGTTCAGCTTCTCCGGGGTATAAGTCAGGAGAAACCTCAATCCTCCCTGGCCTACCAGAGACGTCACGTGGCTCACCTCTGGCAAATTCTCTAGATAGTCTTCGATCCCGTCGACCTCGTGCAATGTCTCCTCGATCGACGTTCCCGCAGGCAACCACACATCGACAGTGAATTGGGGCCGCGTCGAAGGCGGGAAAAAACTCGAATCGATCATTCCGAACCCATAGAGCGAGAGAGCGAAAATCGAAACAACTACCGATACGCTGACCCACCTCCAGCGGATACACCCGTGCAGGACCTTCTTGAAAACTCGATAGAAACCGGTCTCGTAGGGATCCCCAACCCCCTGCCCGCTTTCGGGCACCTCCAAGAACATCACGCAGAGTAGCGGCGTCAGCGTCACAGCCGTGACCCAACTCATCAGCAGAGAAACCAAAACAACCTGATAGAGCGACCGGCAGAACTCGCCCGTACTGTCATCTGAAGTTCCGATGGCGGCAAAAGCCAAAATCGCGATGATGGTCGCGCCGAGCAAGGGGATCGCGGATTGAGCGACTGTGTCCTTGGCGGCTTTTTCAGGATCAATACCCTGCTGGAGTTTAACGAGAACTCCATCGACGATCACGATGGCGTTATCGACCAGCATGCCCAGGGCAATAATCAGTGCGCCGAGAGAAATTCGCTCGAGGGCAACCCCCATGGGCTGGAGAAAAAGAAAGCTCGCCAGAATGGTCTGCATCAAAACGAAGCCGATCAGCAACCCGCTCCGTAGGCCCATGAAGAAGAGAAGCACGATCACGACGATGACAACCGCCTCGAGCAGGCTGAGAACAAATCCGTCGATCGCCTCGACAACCGAAGTGGACTGCATGGAAACAATGCCCGCCTCGATGCCCAGGGGAATCTGCTCACGGAGTTCGTCGATCCGCCGCTCCAGGGCCTCTCCCATCACCACCACGTTGCCCCCGGCAACGGTGGAAATTCCCAGCCCGATAGCGGCGCTACCATTGAACCGGATCATCGTATTTTGGGGTTCGACATAGCCCCGGCGCACGTGACCAATATCACGCAAATAGATCTGGCTCGTCGCCCCCCGACTGATCAGGACGTTTCCAAGATCCTCGGTCGATGTCACGCCGCCGCTCGGCTGGATAACGATGAACTCGGGCCCCACCTCGACATGACCAGAGTTGTTGACGAAATTTTCCTGACGAAGCTTATCGGCGATGGAATCGGGAGTAATTCCGAGTTGTGAAATACGATCCCGAGAGATCTCTATATAGACCGCCTCTTGGCGCTCTCCATAGGTCTCGATCTTGGCAACATCTTGAACAAGGATTAATTCACGGCGCAGAAGATCTGTCACCTCCTTGATCTCGGCGTAGGAGTATTCGTTGCCATAGATCGCAACAAACACGCCGTAAACATCACCGTAGTCGTCAATCACCAGGGAGGGACCCGCGCCTGGGGGCAGCGATCCCTGGGCGTCGTTGACCTTACGTCGAACTTCGTCCCAGACCTGAGGAAGGCCATCCTTGTCGTATTTATCTTGAACAGTGACGGTCACCGTCGAAAGGCCACGAGTCGAGCGTGACTCGACTTCCTTCAGTTGCCCGAGTTTTTGCACGGCCAACTCGATGGAGTCGCTCACCTCTTCTTCGACTTCTTTGGCTGTCGCCCCCGGGTAGGGGGTAACTACCAGCGCGTCCTTAATCGTAAACTCGGGATCTTCGAGACGGCTCATATTCTCGAACGCGAGTATCCCGCCACCGACGGTGACGAGGGCGAGTACCAAAGTGACGACTCTGTTCCGAATCCAATAATCTGCCAAATTCATCAACTGATCCTGTTCATTCTGGGAGTTCGTCGCTTACGAAAAGTCGAACCGGATTAGTTGCCGAAACGCCTCACGCGCATCCCCTCGCGAAGCTGGCCGACACCTGAAACAGCGACCTCATCTCCGTTCTCAAGGCCACCGACAACGCGGACCATCGATCCTGAAACCGACCCCAATTCCACGGGCGTCTGGTGTACTTCCATCGTGGCGGGATCGAGTGTCCACACGAAGGCGTTTCCGGCCTCGTTGCCCAACGCGGCCTGCACAGGGATCAGGTAATAGTCATCCTCGTCGCCTGGCAGAATCTCCGAGGAGGCGACCACCTTGGCGGTCATCCCCGAGAGCACGTTGAGATTCGCGGGAGGTTCGAAGGTCAGAGTGACCCGGAATGTGCGGGTCACTGGATCCGCTGCGCCTGCGGCTTCGGTGAGTTGCGCAGGGAAAAGGTGTCCAGGCAAAGAGGTCACCGACACATCGATATCAGCACCGGCATTTCGTTGAGCAAGGGTCAAGCCCGGAGTAATGCGAGCATAATCTGCTTCGGGGAGCTGCACGACGATTTTAAAATGAGAATCATCTTCAAAGACGACAACTTGCTCCTTAGCCTGGACATTCCTGAAATCTTTCACGAGTTTGGCGGCAACGAGCCCGTCAAAAGGAGCGCGTAATTCTGAGTCCTCTAGGGCCTTCGTGGCCTGAGCAACCGACGAAGCGGAGACCTGGTAATTCTTCAGGGCTTTATCCACGACCTGCTTCGAATCGACTCCCTGCTCGTAGAGACTCTTGTGGCGCTCGTACTCGACTTTAAGGAAATTCGCATTCGCCTGACGCTTGGCTAATGATTCCTCGAAATCTCGGGGATCGAGTCGCGCGATCAGGGCACCTTTTTGGAGTCGGTCACCCTCTACGACCGGAAACTCAATAATCCTGCCCGCTACCTCGAAAGCCATCGGGGCCTCACGAGCGGCTTCAATAATCCCTGGGTACTCGACCCGGAACGTATTCGAGCCCTCTCCAACCTCTAGAACCTTAACCGGGCGAATACGCTCGGGGGGAGGCTCGGCTTCCGGGCGGCAGCCCAGAGCTGCTGCTGCAAGGAAAATGGCGCAACACACTCGCGCCCAGCGACCGAAATCGCACCCTTCTGGAGCTGAGTGGAAGTCCGACTGATTATCCGATTGTGTCTTAACCCGAACAAGCTTCGCATAGGGCGATTCCTTCGCACTCATTACCATTACCCCCTTCCGGGTCAGTCACAGACCTCTCGGAAATTTCGAATCCGCCAGACTCTAACCGAAGACAGGCGGGCGGGACATGCCAAACAAAGCGAATCTCCTGGCGTTCCTCGACATAACCTCTCCCTGACTACTCTTTCTGCCAGAGTTCGAATTCGTCTCCAAGCGACTCCGATTGCCAGCCTTCTCGACGGAGCGCTGCGCTGGCCTCTGGGCGGTCACGGTGCAGAATTACAGCGTCGATTCGGCTGGAGAAGAGGTGGGGCATTCCCCTTCCGCTCTCAGCAAAGGTCGCCCAGGCAAGAGCCAATCTCCGCTCCGAATCCGGACCCATGACGCTCGGCATGATCGTCGGCCTCGACAAATAACCGAGCAGATCATAATCCTCGAGCATCGGGTCGACGGCATAGCGTGTTCCCGCTGGCGTCTTCGAACGCCCGTCAGAGAGAACGACCGCATCCGAGACCGAATGCCCGCGAAGGTTAAGGGTCGGGTACGCAAGAGCAAGACAGAGACCGTTGAATGTCTGGAGCACGGCCATGACAAGTCCCACGCCCGCGAGCGAACGCCTCCAGCCCGAACGCCACAAGTCTGCCCAAGCCGCTCGGCCCAAAAGAGGCACGAGTAAGACCGCGCAACCGGAAATCCCCCACCAGAGATTGGGCTGAAAGACACCGAACCCCACGAACTGATCCTCTCGAAAGACCAGAGCAAAAATCAAGCTGCCGCCGGCCGCCAGCAGGGCCAGATCCAAAACTCGAAATTGCGCCGCTCGCCCCGCTTCCTGAACCAAGCCGAGAAGCGGTGCCAGGGAGAGAAGCAGGAGGGCCGGACCGGCCATCAGTAGGTAGCCTCCGACAATGCTCGCCTGTTCGGCATTGGGAAAGAACGTCCATTCGGGAGCCGCAGGGAGTGTATGAAGAAAAGAAGGCAGTGCGTACATCACGAAACCAAGCGAGAGAATCCCCAGCACCCACGCGAATTCCGCCGCGCGAGCCCGGTTCAGCGCGAGCCAGATCAGAATGGCCGGACCGAAGAAGATCACCAGAGAAGGCTTGGTCAAGCCCGCAGCCACCCAGAGGAAGCTGGTCGCCGCCAACACGGCATACCCAGAAGCGGGCCTGCGACGAGCGTGTCCGAATCCCTCGAGAACCAGTACGCCCGCCAGAGTAATCGCCACAGAGAGCGTTTGGGGCAGATTCCAAAAGCCTCGCCCGGCCACCCAGAAACCGGGAGCATCGAGCTCGAAACCGCCTCCCTGGGTTTCGCGTAGAGGATCGTAGAGCCTATGCAGTTCGGGAAAACTAAAAGCCCCCCAAACCAGGGTAGCTACCACCACACCGAAACGAAGAATGCCTGGAATCCCACTCCCGACCATAAGAGCCAGGGCCCCCCACGCGATAAGCAGGGTCGCGTCGACCCAGAGCAAAGTCGCGGATTGGTAAAGACTGACACCCAAGAGCTCGGAAAATCCCGCGATGAGGACCAGATGACCCGTATGCGAGAGCGCCCAATATTCGTTGTCCGACGCCCCCCAAAAACTCTGCATGGGCAAGCCGCCGTCACGCACCAAGCCCGCCATCTGTACGTGGGCTCCGAGATCGCGGTGCAAGTCGGAAAAGACCAGTCGGGGAACGTCATGAAAAATCGGCAACTCGGTCGCCACGTGCTGCCAGACTGCGAGACTCAGAGCAAAAAAGGAGACCAACCACCAGACCGTCGGTTTCTCGAAAATGACTGAAATCGCCGCTCGTTTGATCCAAGCCCGGGCGACACCGAGAAGGGAAGCGGCCAGCAGGATCAGGTTTCCCCCCATCAACCCACCGGTTATATAGAGGGATAGAGTCCATGCCGCGACAGCCGTCGCCAGGCCCGCCGCCAGGGAGAGCGCCAGTAAGCGGCTTGCCTGGATCCGCCAGGGGCTCTTCCACTCGTCGCTGGCTTCTTGCAGCCGAGAACCCCCACCCGGCAAGTAAAGGGGGAGCCAGAGACCTGCCAAAACCAACACTGCGAGGCCCACCCCCGACCAGAGGACAGAGCCCACAACGGCGGGTCCGCCCCCTTGCAATAGCTCCATGTAGGTTTCGTAGCGTTCCATTCGATGTACGACCGGTTACTCTCTGCTAGAATCACGGCTCAACACGGTTTAGATCTTGCCCGGGATGCAACCGAGTTCACTACTTTTGCTGGATCTGTCAACCGACTGGGCCGAAAATCACGAAACGCCCCCCCGCAAGGTGTTCACCATGTCGGCACAACATGAGACGCGCTCCCTGAGCGTCGTGGTCCCGGTCTACAATAGCGACGAAGCCCTGCCCAAGCTGATTTCTCGCCTGGCACCGGTTCTGAGCGAAAATAGCGACGAGTACGAGGTCATTCTCGTCGATGATTGCAGCCGAAGCGATGCCTGGTCTGTCATTCAGAGCCTCGCCGATCAGTACCCATGGGTTCGGGGTATCCGGTTGATGAGGAATTACGGACAGCACAACGCGCTGCTCTGCGGGATTCGAGAAGCGCAGTACGAGATCATCGTCACCCTGGACGATGACCTCCAGAACCCCCCGGAAGAAATTCCCAAGCTTCTGGCGGGTCTCAGCTCTGACATCGATGTGGTCTACGGAACGCCACTCAAGGAGCAACACGGCCTCTGGCGCGATATGGCATCGCGGATCACCAAGGTGGCGTTGAGCGGGGGCATGGGAGCCGAAACGGCGCGTAAGGTCAGTGCTTTTAGGGCCTTTCGGTCGGGTGTGCGCTCCGCCTTCGCGAACTACCCCGGCCCCTTCGTTTCGATCGATGTGCTCCTGACGTGGGGAACGAATCGATTTATCGCGGTGCCTGTGCGTCACGATGTGCGCCAAGATGGCGAGTCGAACTACACCATGCAGCGACTGATCGTCCATGCTCTGAACATGATGACCGGCTTCAGCGTAGTCCCTCTCCAGATCGCAAGCTTGGTCGGCTTCGCCTTTACCCTGGTTGGAATTCTGGTCCTTGCCTTTGTGCTCGGACGCTACCTCCTTGAGGGAACCAGTGTCCCAGGCTTTCCCTTCCTTGCCTCCATCGTTGCCATCTTTTCGGGCGCCCAACTTTTTGCCTTGGGAATCATCGGAGAGTACCTTGCCCGCATGCATTTCCGAAGCATGGAGCAACCCGCCTACACTGTCCGCTCGACCGCTCCTGCCCGAGACCGGGAAAGCAGGGATTGAAACGCGGAATGAGCAGGGCTTCCGGGTACTCTCTATTGGCGTGGGATTCGGACTTCTTCGCTCGGCGCATCGCCCGCATCGACGCTCATTTTTTTGGCCCCACGACCGCGGAGCAGATCGTCCGGGAAGCTCGAGCAGACCTCGTCGAATGCCTCTACCTGCTACTCGATGGCGATGATTGCGAAAAAATCGAAGTCGCCAACGAAATGAAATTTCTCCACGTTGATACGCGAATTACCCGAGAGCGCCCGCTTGCCAAGGTTCAGAAGGGTCTAATCTGGCCCGATGATATCGACCTCTGCAAGCCCGATGATGTGGAGAACCTTTCGGCCATTGCGCGCGAAAGCCATCACGACAGCCGCTTCTACCACGATCCGTTTTTCCCCAGAGATCGCTGCGACGATCTTTACGAAATTTGGATCCGAAATGCTTGCGGGGGAGACGCTGAAGCCGTGGTTATCGCCCGGAAGGAAAATATCCCCGTCGGGTACGTCACTTGCGAAATTCCGGAACCCGGACTTGGTCGCCTGGGTCTCGTCGCCGTCGCTGCCGACCAAAACGGCCTTGGATACGGCGGAAGAATGATCGACGGCGCTCTGTCCTGGCTTACCAGTCACGGATGTAGCCGAGTTCAAGTCGTGACCCAGGGACGCAATACCCGGGCGAATCGGCTCTATGAGTCTCGAGATTTTCGGACCCTTTCCTCCCAGAATTCCTACCACCTCTGGCTCAGCAGCGGAGACCATGAATGAGTAGCTACCGCATCCCCTTCAACCGCCCTTCCATCGTCGGCAAAGAGCTCGAATACGTCCAGAAAGCCATTGAAGGAGGACACTCGGCAGGCGACGGCCCTCTCACCCAGCGCTGCTCAGAGACGCTCTCTCAGTGGGTCGGTGGAAGCCCGGTTCTTCTGACCACCTCATGCACCCATGCACTCGAGATGAGCGCGCTTCTGCTCGGGATCGAGGAGGGAGACGAAGTCATCGTCCCCTCCTTCGCTTTCGTCACTTCGGCCGGCGCCTTCGCTCTCCACGGAGCCAAGCCCGTCTTCGTCGACATACGACCCGATACGCTCAATCTCGACGAATCCCAACTACGCGACAATATTACTGAAAAGACAAAGGCGATCGTCGCCCTTCACTATGGCGGCGTTGCCTGTGAGATGGACGCAATCGAGGCGATCTCACGCGAGAGCGGCATTCCGATCGTAGAGGATAACGCCCACGGCCTGCTCGGAAGCTACCGCGGGAAGCCCCTGGGCAGCTTTGGTTGCCTCGCAACACAGAGCTTTCACGAAACGAAGAACTTCATCTGTGGCGAGGGTGGTGCCCTGGTGATCAACCGGCCGGATTGGGTAGAGCGCGCGGAGATCATTCGGGAGAAGGGAACCAACCGAAGTCGCTTCCTTCGTGGCCAAGTGGACAAGTACACCTGGGTGGACGTGGGCTCGAGTTACCTCCCCTCAGAAATTCTCGCGGCCTTCCTCCTCGCCCAACTCGAGGCTCGAGACGAAATCCAGGCCCGGCGAACAAAAATCTGGCAACGCTACAACGAAGAACTCGAAGGCTGGGCTCTCCAGCAAGGCGTGGGGCTGCCTCATGTGCCGGAATATTGTGATCAACCCGGTCACCTCTTCTACATGCTCTTGCCCTCGGAGTCGGCCCGAGCCCGATTGATCGAGCATCTGGCAGCCCGGAGCATCCTGAGCGTCTTCCATTACCAATCTCTCCATCTTTCAGCGATGGGAAGAAATTTCGGTGGCCGACCAGGGCAGTGCCCAGTCACCGAACGAGTGAGCGACCAACTCTTGCGACTTCCCCTCAGCAGCGGACTCAGCGAAGGCGAGCAGGACGAGGTGATCGACGCCGTTCTCAACTTCCAGGTCTGAGGGCCCACGTCGGCTGCCGACGCTGCCCCTCACTACCAGTAGTAGAGGTACCGCTCGCCCAGGGACTGGCTGAAGGCGAAGATCAGTCCACTCAGAACCTGAAGAGCAAAAACTCCCCAGCAGAAAATTTGGGGAAAGCTCTTGGGCTGACGAATTAGGGTCGGGAGGCAGGCAACATAGAGGACTGAAATCCCCATATATCCGCTCCAGAGGAAATTTCCGTGGGAGAAACGACTGCCCGTCTCGGCCAGAAAATAGGCGTAGAACAAACCGAAGCAAGCTGTCGACCAAGCCACGACAAGCCTCTTGTCGCGAAAAGCCTCCCTGAAGAAGAAGGCCGTGACCAAGACGGGGAAGGCTAATGAGAGGGCGAGCTTGAGCAGGAGCCTGTCAGCCAGAAACTGGATCACCTGAAGCGGGGCGAAGAAAATCTCCGACGTCTGAACTTGGCCAAAGCCCACCGAGTACTGCCAGCCCAGAACCGCCAGCGAAGGGACTGCGACTCCCAGAACGGAGAGATGCAGGTCAAGCTCTTTTCGACCAATCAAGGCAAGTCCGCAGAGAAGGCCGAGGCCCGGAAGGAACGCGATCTGAAAGCTCGGCTTGGTCAGGCAAGCAAGGACTGACAGAATCGCGGCTCCAGCAACCAGCCCCCAACGCGCCTTCGAAACATGGCTGTCAAAGACCCGAGCCCCGATGACCAAAAGCGCCAGAGCCATGGGTCTCAACATCACCTGGGTGGGGTTGTGGTACACGTTCGGTGTCATATACCCGAGGTAGAGTTCTTTTTCTGCCAGGGTCATGATGCTTAGCGGGCCGATGAAGAGGAGCGCGAGGCTTAGACCAGCGGCTGTCCAGGGTGCGACGCCTTCGCGAATGATAAAAAAAATCATTCCCGCCGATGCGAGCATGGCGAGCATGCTGACCAGCACCGCTCCCTGGCCCAGGCTCAGCCCCAGGGCGTACAAGAAGGCAACAGCAAATTCGAAAGCGAAATGAGGCAGATCTGTACTGCCCGTTCGTACAAGAGACGCCACAAATTCCAGATGAGCGCCGAAATCGGTATATTGTTTGCTTAGGTTCAGAAAGATGGGCAGGGAGGCAAGCGCGCTAACGCCGAGAAGCACCAAAACGGCTGCTCTCCCATCACCTCTCTGGCCTCCGGTCTCCATGAGCTAAGCATAACCGGGGATCGAACCATCGCACGGAGGGACAAGCAAATTCCGGCACTTCCGACCCGATCGCACTCCAAAGCAGACAGTGCACGCACCGAGTTCTCGGTTCGCAAGATGCCGTCCGTCGCAAATCTGGTCTCGGCGCTCCTCGTCGTGGCGGCCCCAACCCTTGTCGCCATAGCCTTGCTCCAAGGGCCAAGCGGCGGGGAACTCTTCCACTACGCTCCCCAGTGGTCGGACGAGGTCTTCAACTGGCACCAGGTGGCCACGTTCAAGGCGGTCGGGTTCGAAGGCGGCTACTACACCGCCTATGAGAAAGAGGCGCCGCTTTCCTTTTCTCATTTTTACAACCACGGCCCGGTCTACCCTGCCCTCCTTGGCATGCTGGCTAGGGTCTTCGGCTGGGAATTCTACTCGGCCCCCATTTTGAACCTCATTATGGTGAGCCTTTCTCTAGTTTTCTTCATCGCCTTCACCCGCCCCAACCTCCCACAACTGGGCTTATTGGGGCTCGTTGTCGCCACAGCCTGGCCCATGCACCTTTATATGCTTACCGATATGCGCGTTGCGTTCTTCTGCGCCCTCGGAATCATCCTCGCAGGATTCTTCTCGCGAACGATCAACGAAGGAGAAGAACAGGCGCTCTCGGGCAAAGCCCTGGCGACCTTCGGTGTCGTCATTGCCTTCGCAGCGATCTCCAAGCTCACCTGGTCTTTTCTATTTTTCCCCTATTTCCTTCACGCTCGGAAGCGGCTCAACCTCACGACCTTTCGAGCAGTTGGGCTCTCATTGATCCTCGTGACCGCAAGCTTTTTGCTCTACAACCAACTCGCGGCCCCCTACCCCAATTTCGCCACCGAACTCCTGACGCAATTGGGCCGTTCTATTCCCCGAGCGATCGAGCTCGCCCTCGAACATATTTGGTTCAACCTTGGGAATTTCATAGAGCGAGATCATCGCCTTTTATGGCTGATGCTCCGCCTCCAGATGATTATCTGCCTGGGCTGGGCAGGATTCCTGCTCTGGAAACGTAGAGATAGCCCCGAGGACTGGAAGGAGTCCTCCGTCATCGTCGCCGGCGCAGGGTCTTTGGTTATTCTGACGATTCTTCTTTATGACGTCTTCGGCTGGCGAGACTACAGGCTCTTCGCGCCGGTGATCTTGCTCTGCTCATTAATCCTGATTTCCCGGGAGAGACGAATCCTTGTTGGCCTTCTGATCATCGGAAACCTTCTCGTACTTCCAGATTTCATCGCCGCCCACGAACTGGTTTTTGCCCGAGGTCGATTTCCTGAGAAGCGGGAAAACCTCGAGCAATTCATCGAGGAAATCTCTCCGCTAATTCAGTACGACGAAGAGAAATCTTCCTGGCAGAACACGGTCTTGGTGCCGCTGTCAGTGGCGATCAATCCCCTAGTCATCGGCATTCCGGAGGGGGTTGGAATCTCGTGGTTCAAATTTGCCGATCAGCTTCCTCGGATGCGTTCGGGCTACGCAATTCTAGATATCGGAAGCTACCAATTCCTACGTCAACGAAACAATCTCAGCTTTGTGAAGAGAACAGCGCTTGGCGATCTTTATATAAACCGGAATGCCGAGAACCAAGGCCCAGGACACCCTTCTCGGTAGCAACTCCCCCGCGAACCCGTCACAGATCGCTCACCCGGGGAATTGACGGCGCGGCCCCAGGACGAGAGACGCAATGAGCGGCCGCTCGGCAACCTGCGACTAGCGCCGATTGCGGATTGGCCCCCGACAAAAGCGCAGCGAGGTAGAAGCCGGCGAAGGTATCTCCAGCACCGGTCGTGTCGATGACTTCGACGCTCTCCGCCCCGGCGTATGCTGATGTGCCATCTCTGCCCGAAAAAGCCGCGCCCTGCTCACCCCGAGTCAAGACAATATCCGCTGCGGGGAAACGCTTCCTCATGGCTCCAAGAACTCGATCAGGGTCGGCCTCACCCGCAAGGGCTTCACCCTCGACTTCGTTGACCAGAAAGGTGTCGACCCGATCAAGGGGAAGGTCCAGTAGCGAGGAGTCCAGGGGAGAGGGGTTAAGGATGACCCTAAACCCTCTTTTCGAGGCCTCGGCAAGGACGAATTCTGGGGCGTTGGTCTCGTTCTGGAGCAGAACCCAGTCTCCATCGCCGAGGTCGACACACGCACGCTCCAACTGGGAACCGGATAGCTCTCGATTCGCTCCAGCATGCACGAGAATGCTGTTCTCGCCTCGTGCACTCACCTGAATGATCGCATGCCCCGTCGGAGTCTCGACGACTTCGACGTTTCGAATATCGACGCCCTCGGTCGCCAACATTTCCACAAGCCAGCGTCCGTCTTCCCCGACACTTCCCACATGCCTGACTTCAGCGCCTGCTCGAGCCAGAGCCAGGGACTGGTTGAATCCCTTGCCCCCCGCAAAGCGTTCCAAACTCAGACTCTGTACTGTTTCCCCGGGCCTGACGAGGGCCTGCACGCGGTAAACAAAGTCCAGATTGATGGACCCGAAGTTGACAAGGGACATTTCTCTCCTGCTCGCTCGGCCAGGTGAACGAAAATTTCTGGCCACTCGAAAATTAGCCCATCGCCCCAACGAGAGACCCATGATGCATAAAATGAATCCGGCCGAATCGGACTTCGCCCTCGAGGAGATGCCCGGGGAAGAGATGCATCGCCTCCTCCGGGACCTGCGAAGCCGAGGGCCCATAGGGCGCGCCCGATTCATGGGCATTCCCGCCTTCATCATCACTGGCCATCAGGCGCTCCTCGCCGCCTTCATGGACGCCGAAAAATTCCCTCCGCACAGGCTTTACCAGGCGTCCTTCGAGGGGGCGATCGGTGAGAGCTTCATCTCCATGGAGGATCCTCGCAGGCACCTGCTTTATCGAAGGTTGGCGACCCCGGCCTTCCGCTCTCAGGCGGTTTCACGCTACGAAAGAGAGGACCTCGAGGCCCTGGCCCACGAGCTCATCGACCGCCTTGAAGGACAAGAACAATTCGACCTCGTCGAAGCTTTTACATCGCGGTTCCCCTACCTCGTCATATCGAGGCTTCTCGGCCTGCCCAGAGATCGCGAGGACGACTTCCAGGAGTGGGCCGCCGCCCTGCTCGCGTTTCGCGACAATCCCGACCGCGCCGCCATCGCTCGCCAACGATTGACCGAATTCCTCATCCCCGCCGTCGATGAGCGCCGTCAGAATCCTCGGGACGATGTGATCTCCGAACTGCTCCGCGCCCGAGTGGATGGCCGCCAACTGAGCGACGAGGAAATCTACAGCCATATTCGGCTGCTCTTTCCAACCGGTGGGGAGACCACCCATGGCTCATTGGGCAACCTCCTCTCCAGCGTTCTGGGTTCTCCGGGCCTCTGGCCTTCCCTGGCCGAGGATCCCTCCCAAATCCCGGACGTCGTCCGGGAGAGCCTTCGCTGGGAGACTCCCATCGCCGTTCTTCCCCGCATCTCGGCTTCCTTCGACATGGAATTCGAGGGTGTGCATATTCCCGCCGACTCCTGGACGCTCTTCGCCATCGCCGCCGCCAATCGCGACCCCGACCTCTTCCCCAATCCCGATCGCTTCGACCCCTCGCGTTTCCGCACTGAAACAAGGGGCGACGAAAGTCTGACTTTCGGGCGCGGGACAAAAGCCTGTCCCGGCATGCATCTCGCGCGAAAGAACATGGAAGTCGCCTTTCGCGTCCTCCTCGAGCGACTGCCCAATCTCGAGCTCATCGACCACGAAGCCGCCCTACCCCGGCGTACTGTTCTCCGCTGTCCCGACGCTCTGCGGGTTCGAAGGTGAGCCCACCGGGCCAGGGGGCGCGCACGAATCGAGAACACCGGGCAGCCGATCCTCTTCTCGGCGCTTCAGGCCATTCGTGATTCTGGCTCTCGCGTGCCCACGAGCTCAGTTCCGGCTGCCCCCCCGCCTCCCGTAGAGGGCGATATCGACCAGCGCTGTCAGGGAAAGCATCAACAAGCCCAGAACCAGCCGCGGGTCACCTAGATAGAGGGGCATCTCGATGGGATAGGCGATGGTCTTATCCAGGGCTGCGATCTTGAATTCATGACGCCCCAAGGTGGCGGGATTTGAGATGATCTCCATGAACGTTCGCCGGCTCCGATAACGAAAGAGCGCGGCCGCATCCCACTCTTCGGCGCCCTCAATCCCAACCAGGTCTATGGCTGAAAACACCGCGTCCCCATAGAGCGCAGGGTGACTTGCTCGCCGAAAAAGCTCGGCGTACATATGCTCCATATAACGCCCCATCAATTCCTCGGCCGAAGCCCCGGGCCTGGCCCCCTCGACATCCGGCGGGTCCTCGTTCATATCGATCGCATTTACCATGAAGAATTGGCGGCCGCGATCGCTCTCCATAAAGCGACGGATGCGCTCGACGCGTTCGGGGGCTAAGCCGTTTTCCTCCAGCGCCTCGGAGAAGACGGCGATCTCCCCGGGCCGGAGCTGGCCGCCCAAATCCGTGTACCAGGCCGAGAATCCGATATACAAGACCAACGGAACAATCCAAAGCATCCACCGCCCAGTCATCGCTGCCTCCCAACTGCACCCTTCAAGGAAATTGCCTGGAACCCGATAAGTATCTAGCCTCCGGCGCCAAGGCAAGTGCACAGCTCGCTGGGGTCCGTAGGGTCGGTTGGGGGCGCCGGCCCAGGGCGAGATCTTTCCCAAGCGGCAGCGAATTTCCTATGCTGCGCAGGGCGTCGGCAACCGTTCTGCAAGCTAAAAATTCGCACTCAAGACTGGGGGGGTTTCACCCGATTAAGTCCGCTGATGCGGGCCCAGCCGAACCAAGGAATCTCGGACATGAAACGGCAACACCGAAGAACTCGGAGCGGGATGACGCTCCTCGAAGTCGCCGTGGTTCTCGCCATTGTTTCGGCGCTTCTCGGTATCGCTTACTCGAGCTTGACCTCGTGGCAGCGCAACGAGCGCACCACGGCGTTCGTCCGGTCCGTGGCCGATCTCTACCGCTTCGCCGCCGCCGAGGCGGTGCGCAAGGAGAGCGTCCAGATCGTATTCCTCGCCGCCGGGGGAGCGGGGGATCCCATCGGAACCGCCCTGCTCGATGGCAACGGAGACTCGGTTCCGATCCTGCTCCTCGACGACGGCCCCGTGGGCTCGGCGGGTCAGAATTGCCTAATCGACGCGGGGGAAGAGATCTATGGAGTCAGCGCCCCAGCGGATCTCAATTGGGGCTTCACTTCCTCGGGGGGCACCAAGGCGCCGGGGGACTCGACGGGGATCGCGAGCACCAACGGCTCTAGTTTCTCCACCCCCTCGGGCGCTGGGTCGACCTGGGTCGCCTTCATGCCCGATGGCCGACCTCTCGGCTTCAGCGCCGGTTGCGCAATGGGCCAACTCGGAAGCGGCAACGGAGGCATCTACCTCACCAACGGCCAGCGCGATTTTGGAATCGTCCTCAACGCGCTGGGGGGTATTCGAATTCATACATGGAACCCGGGGTCGGGCCAATGGCGCAGCTAAAATCCGCCATGCGGAGCTCTCGAACCCATCGCCGGGCTTCTCGCCAGGGCGGCTTCTCTCTGATCGAGGTCACCCTCGCCTTCACGATCCTGGGCGTCGGCCTGCTCGCCCTGGCAGGTGCCCAACTCGGCGCACTCCAGGGGAACCAGAGCGGGCGGCATTTGAGCCAGGGGGCCCTCGTGGCTCAGAACCAACTCGAGCAACTGGTGGGCCGCAGCTGGACTGCCCTAGTTCCCGTCACGTGGACCGCGCCCATCACGATCTCGACCGTCATTGACGATGGCCAGGGCGGCGCCACCGAGCAGGACTATCAGGCGTCCTGGCTTATCCAAGACGTCATCGTCGGCGAAACTCGATCGATCGATATCCGCATCACGTGGACCGAGCCGAGCGGCCGTGCCCGAAGTGTTGCCGCCTCCACTCTGAGATTCAACCGAGAGAACCTCTGATGATCGAAAATAAGCGAAAAACAAGAGCGGGGTTCACGCTCATCGAAGTCACCATCGTCAGCGTACTCCTTGGCATTCTCGTGATGGGCGCGATGACTTTCTTCACCACCCAAAAGAAGAACGCCAGCATCAATAACCAGATCGTCGATGTACAGCAAAGCAGTCGTCTGCTCGGAGACCTGCTCGAACATGATCTCAGGCATGCCGGCCTGATGGTCCCCGAACCCGCGGCCTTTTGCGCGGTCGATCGGCTGAATGCTCCGGACACAGTATTTGTCAGCGACGCCGGAGCCATCAACACCACCGACGAACGCCGTCATGATTTGGCCGGACGCGTCACCGGCGGTGCCACAAATATTACGACGGGATCCCAGGTCCTCTCTCTGGACACACTCGTCCTCGAATTCTCCTCCCCCGACCCGGCCTACGACACCGATGCAAACGGGAGTGCCGACAGCGACTTCCAGGTGGGGGCCGGGGCCATCGTGGCCGATGCCGGAAATCCCGAGAGGGGAACGGCCTGCGGCACGGTGGATGCTGTTTCCCCTGGCTCGAATCAGATCACCATCACCATCGCGGGCAGCGCTCTCGCGGCCACTGTCTCTGGCTCCAACAGCGTAGACCTGGTGGTGATTCCAGCGCATATCTATGAAATCAACGGAGACAACCAGCTAGTCCGCAACGGCGCCGCTGTAGCCGACGATATCGAAGATCTACAGATCGCCGTTTTTCTCGATGACGATGACGACCGGATCATCGATGCGGGGGAGTACAGGGGTGACGGGGTGGGCGCGGATTTCGACCCGGCAGCCGAAGACCTTTCGACCGCGAGGATCATTCGAACGAATCTCCTGATTCGGACTCGGCTGGAAGACCCGGAAAATACCGGCGGGCGTTACCAGAGCTCGGAGAATCGGCCGGCCGGCACTACTTCCGATGGCTATCGGCGCCGGCTCTACACGTCCACCGTTTTACTCCGCAATATCGGATCACGGGTGCCCAGCTCATGAAAAAAAACTTCGGGAAAGCGATGGAGACCCCCAAAGAACGCAACCCTCGGAGATCGGAGCGGGGCATCGCTCTGATTACGGTCATGCTTATCCTCGCTCTGGTTTCGGTGCTCGCCGTCTCATCCCTGGAGAGCACCATGCGCGACCAACAGGTGGCCGGCGTCCAGATGCGAAATAGAGTCGCTTTCCAGGCGGCGGAAGCCGGACTGGCTACAGCCTTGGTCTCGGTCACCGGGTCCAATACGCCCAGCCTTGCGACAGGGTCCATCGGCGTCGCTGGCGACTACCCAATCGGGCAGCCGAGTTACCAACTCGACCCGAATATAGGAACACCCGTGGAAAACCTGGGGGCGCAGCCTGCACCAGGCATGAGTCTCAATATCAATGGAAACGGTCCCAAATTCCAATTGCAGCTATGGCGGATCCATGTAGAGGGTACCGAACCCCGAGGAATGAATACGAGAGTCGAGGCGGCGGCGGCTGCCTTGTGGGGGAGTTAGACATGAAGCAAAACAAGTCAGCAAAACATTCTGCACGTAATCCTGGAGTGATTCAAAGCTGGGTCGCTGCGCCCCTAATCGCCGCCCTGCTCATCATCGCCTACGCCCCACTTGCCTCTGCTCAGAACGAAGATGACCTTTTTCTCTTTACTTCCTCAATCGCGCCCAATGTCTTGATCCAACTCGACAACTCGGGCTCGATGAAACATATCGTGTGGCATCCTGCATTCGACCCCGATGCTAGTTACGACTGCTCTAACTACTATTCGAATTACACCTACTACGTCAGCAGCACCGTTACGCTCACTCGCTGCGGACGAGAGCGAACTCTCTACCACGACCCCACTTCCAATAGCTACACGTGGTATTCGGGTAAATATCTGAATTGGATATTCAGCTCGCAGAATACTGTCCAGAGTGAAATCGATGACAGCAACAATGGCGTTGTTCTCTGTGAAGGCACCACCCCGACCACCTATGCCAAGTACCAGATCAATCGACTCTCATCGGCGAAGAGAGTGGTCCTCGACACTATGTGCGAAGTGTTGGCCACCAAAAATATCCGCTTCGGCCTTTCTGTCTTCCGAGAAACCTGGGACGGTGACCCCAACGGCGGTTATATCGAGGTCGGGGTAAACGACAACACCGCCTCACACGCAGAAGAGCTCGAAGACGCGGTTATCAGCACCAAGGCCGAGACTTGGACCCCTCTGGCCGAAACTCTTTTCCAGTCCTACACCTACTTTATGAGCCGGGATAATTCGGACCTCCCACCTGGGAATATCTCCGAAACGTTTCCCAAGTATTCGTACAACACAAGCCCCTCGTACGTTGGCGGTTACTACACCTCCCAGGAATCGGAAATTCCCGCGAGCCCCGTCCAATACACCTGCCAGAAGAACTTTGTGATTGTGATCACCGATGGCGAGCCGACCAAGGACAGCTTTGACCCCGAGGACCCCAAAGAAACAGCCGCCGGCTTTTCTGATTTCTCAGACCTCATAGGTGACTACAACGACGACGGTGAAAACGAGGAACCTTCGGGAACGAGTTGGCTCTACCTGGATGACGTCGCAAAATTCATGCACGAGAATGATTGTCGCCCCGACATGGAGGGGGAGCAGACTCTCGACATCTACACCATCGGTTTCACAACAGGAACAGAAGCCAACGAGTTGCTCCAAAAGACGGCAGACGTCGGCAACGGCCTCTTCTTTACCAGCAACAACCCCGACGAACTGCGGACACGGTTGGTCAGCTCGATCACCGACATTCTCGAGAAGACCCAATCGTTCACCGCCGCAACGGTCCCTTCGACCCGGACTGCATCGGGGGGTAGCTTCTACACCAGTTTCTTCCTTCCCTCGGCAAAAACCGCTTTCTGGGAAGGACATTTGCGTGCGTTCCGAATCGACGCGGCGGGGGATGTCTACGGCCAGGGAGGGGTATGCGCCTTCATCGACGACGATGCCGGAGAGTGCAATAGCGGGCCGGCCAATCCCGCGGTCCTTCCTTTCTGGGATGCCGGCGAAGAGGTCCCCCTGCCCTCAAATAGGGCCCTCTTTACTTCCAAGCTGAGTTCAGGAACTCCCGGGCGAGTCGTTTTTGATAGCGCCCTCGGCGCATCTGATCTCACTATCGAGACATTCACAGCACCCCCCGACCCTTCTCCCAATCCCATCTATCCCGGCTCCGGGGCGCTCAATGCTGAGGGCTTAGCGGACGAGGTCATCGCCTACGCCCAGGGCTGCAGCTTTGGGAGCGGCGTATCTGGCTCCAACGTGAGCAGCGATATCGACTGTGACCCGCGCTCCTGGCGCCTGGGCGATATCTTCCATTCTGCTCCGGCCGTCATTCCAGCACCTCGAGCTGCCTTGAGCGATGTCTCCTATCAGGAATTCAAGGCTACATATTCTTCTCGAAAACGAATCATCTACGCCGGGGCCAATGACGGGTTCCTGCATGCTTTCGATGCGGGGGGGCTCGACCTGACGGCATCACCGCCGGAGTACCTCGATGGAACCGGCGCCGAACTCTTCGGGTTTATGCCGTGGGAGGTGCGTCGCAACATCAAACACCTCTTCATCGATGACCCAACCACACGCACATATTACGTGGACGGATCTCCTCAGGTCGTCGACACTTGGATTCGCGCGAACGAAACGGACACAACGAAGTCTGCAGAGGAATGGCATTCCATTCTCATGGGTGGCCTCCGCCAGGGGGGTCGATCGTATTACGCGCTCGACGTAACCAACCCCGAAGATGCAGGGTATCCCGGCTACCTCTGGGAGTTTCCCAACGAAAACGACCCTGATTCGCTGGCTTCTCCGACCTCCATCCTCCCCTACCTGGGCCAAAGCTGGTCTCAGCCGATCATCACCCGGGTCAAGGTCAAGATCGACTCGGACGACAACAACGGCCTGGGTTACGAACGCTGGGTGGCGATCGTAACTGGGGGCTATGACCCGACGGGTGACCCGAATGACCACGTCAATTACGACTCGGGCGGGATCATCGGAAGAGCGATCCTGATGATCGACATGGCGACGGGTGAACTTCTTGCAATGAAGCACTACAGCCCCTCAGCCAGCGACGCCCAAGCTTCTATGAGTTACGCCATACCCAGCACAGCTGGGGTTCTTGACCTTGATTTCGACGGTTTCGCTGACATTGTCTACGTGGGCGACCTCGGCGGCCAAATTTTCAAGTGGGTCATCTCTCCGCTCGGAGACGACCGGGTCAACGACTCGTCTTCTTCAGGCGACTACTCCCAGCCATCTTGGCCCTTCAAGCTCTTCTTCCAAGCACCGGTCACCACCGTCACGGGCTCCTTCAGCTACTACAAGAGTTTTTTCACCCCTCCTCAAGCTGTCTATGTTGGCCGCCGGCTTTATCTGAGCTTTGGAAGCGGCGAGCGGATGAATATTGCTTTCGATGGCCTCGCGGGTGAGGACGAGAATAATCGCTTTTACAGTGTGACCGACCTCGACCCCTACGAGCAGGGCGTCGCGCCCTACGGCACTCTGACCGAGAACGATCTCACGGAGATCTTGGGGCCTTCGAGTTGCGAGAATATTACCGGGCGCGGGTTTTTCCTGAAAACCGTCGACGGCGAAAAATTTGTCACCAACGCCGAAATTTTCCAGCACTACGTTTTCGTCGGATCTTTTACGCCCGACACAACCGCCGACCCCTGCACGTCGAAAGGCAATGGAAGGCTCTACGCCTTTCGGGTCGATTGCGGTCAGGCCATGTTTTCGGATAGCCTCGGTGAGCCCACCATCAGCATCGATATCGGCGAGGGAATGCCTACGGACCCCCAAATCTCGGTTGGCGTCAACGGAAAGGACAACCGGATTTATGTCGAGAAGAGCGGCGCGGATCTTGAGAGCATCGCCGCCCCGCCCCTCAACTTCAATGACGGATCCCTCATCTACTGGCGAGAGGTAACCCAATGATAAAGCTCCTCGCAGCATTCTCCGTCGCTTCCTGGCTGCTTCTCGTCGCCGGGTCGGTCTCGGCCCAGGATAAGCTACAGGGCTACGGTCCCGTCGATCACGTCAACGCGGGAACCCGTGTCATTTCCGTCAACCAGCGCGAGTATTCGGTTCCCGTGCGCGTTCGCCCCACCCGCGAGTCAGGAGCCGTGGTTCCCCTGGCCGAGTTGCGCGGGGTGCTTCGCCCCGGCGATGATTTGGTGGCATCGAACGATATCGACTTTGTCCAATTCGAAGCGGTCAAGAAACCTCAGGGCTGGCAAATGGTAAAAATCACGATCCTCGAGAGGAAGCCCGAATAGTGTTTTTTCGGGCTTGCGATGCTCGGCTCCTCTTCGCTCTAGGGCTCAGCATCGGGCTGGCAACGGCCTGCGATCAACCCCAGAGCACAGTGCCCAGCGGCGGCTCCCTCGCCGCTTCTCCAACACAAGCCTCCTCGGACGAACCGGGAGTTGAAGCCGACTCACCCATCATCCACTCGGTGGAGTTCAAGCCGCCGAACCTTCTTCCCGGCCGAAGCATTCGAGCCCATGTGAAGGCGATTGACCCGGCCGGTCGCCATATCCGCCTGAGCTTTGACTGGACCCTCAACGGGCGACCAGTGGAGGCGAACGGAGAGCAATACACCCTGCCCGCCCTCGCACGACGAGGGGATCGGGTGGCGGTTGATGTGACGGCCAGCAACGCCGGGGCCAGCTCGTTGCCTTTCCGCCTGGCAAGCCGGATCGCAAACCGTCGCCCCTCCATGACAGAAATCCGCATTCGAACCGAATCCGACGGAGGCGGCCGCTGGGTGGCGGAGCCCATTGCTGAGGACCCCGACGGCGACCGCCTCTCCTTTACCTATCTCTGGATTCTGAATGGCCAGGATTCCGAGTTTAGGGATTCGACCCTCGACCAGAGCAGCGCAGCCCGGGGCGACAAGGTCAAGCTCAAGGCTTGGGCTTCGGACGGCCTTTCAAAGAGCCTTCCTCTGGAATCCGCACCCTTTGGCGTGGGAAACTCGCCCCCGGAGATCGTCTCGACCCCCCCCAACATGGATGAAAGCGGCCTATTCCTCTACGTCGTACGCGCCACGGATCCGGATGGCGATACCGCCCTCGACTACTCCCTGGAAAAGGGTCCCCAGGGAATGACAATCGACTCCAAGAGTGGCGAACTGCGATGGCAGGCCACTCTGCAGAACGCCGGAGAGCACGAGGTCCGCATCGCGGTCGATGACCGCCAGGGGGGCAGCAGCCGCCAGGGTTTCTTTGTTCAGGTCGAGATGGTTCTCCCCCCTCCCCGTCTCGGCGGCGGCTGACTCCGGCCGGATTTCCCGTCGGGCATCTCCTATGCTGGCTTCTCAAACTATCACGGGAGCTCAGCGATGCCCTACCCCAGCTTTGACGCACTCAAGACTTGGTCCGACAACTACATCAGCCTTTGGAACGCCGGCGAAAAAGAAGCCTGGATCGAAAACTGGCGCAGCGTAGGGCCTGGGGAATTCCGGATGCTCGATCCTGTCGGCACCCCCGAAAAGGTGGGCTTCGAACACTGTTGCGTCGATTCGTGGGACCTCTTCCAGCCGAGCGTCACTTTTAGCTTCGCTCCCGGCTCACTTTTTATCTGTGAAAACGAAGTCGCCTGGCTACTTGAAAACCGCTTCGTGTCCGGAGGTGAGGAGAAATTGGGGCTCAGCATCGAGACCTATCGCTTCGAGGACAACGGAGACGTGAATATTCGAACCTACTACAAGGTTCCTCAGCACTCCGACGCCGAAATGGGCGAACTTTTTCAGACCTATTTACCCGAAGAAAACTGAGCCCAATAGAGCCCGGCTCCGCCCACTTCTCCCAGGCGCCGGACAACATGAGAGCCAATCAGGACTCAGCCAAATCCCAAGGGGCCGCAATGAATCTTACTGAGTTGATTCCCGAACATTTCGAGCGCTTCTTCGCCTTCTTCGGCGCCGGGCACAACCAGGGCATAGTCCCTACCCGAATCAAGGAGTTGGCCCGGCTCAAGGTCGCTGTGATCAACGAGTGCGATACCTGACTCTTCGCTCGCTACGCGTCGGCGACGCGTCAAGGGCTCGACGAAACGACCATCGAGCAAATTCATCTTCCCGAAGATGAACGCAAGCTCGAACCCCGAGAGGCACTCGCCGTCCGCATGGCAGAGAAGACCGCTCTCGATTACCGAGGGATGGATGCCTCCTTTAAGGCGGAACTCGCACAGCATTTTAGTCCAGCCGAAATCGCCGAACTGGCCCTGATGATCGGCCAATACATCGCCATGGGCCGACTTCTGGTCTTCGCTGGGGGCGACAAGGCGGCTTGTGAAATCTACGTGCCCGAGTACTGAAACGGTCCTTTGGGAAGGCTTGCGCTCTCCCGCCCCCTGGCACACCCTCAAAAGGTGAATAACTCGCAGCAACTGATTGCCGCAGGAGCGGCACTCACCCTGCTCTTCGCCTCGGGATGCGCCACACCCAGGGAAAAATACGATGAGCGGGCGAACGAACTCGGCCTCCAACGCCAACACGTAGCGGGCACAGAGTTCGAGCACATAATATTCAGCCCCGGCGAGCCGTCCACCGCTTCCGTCTTACACGTCTACCTTGAGGGCGACACATCTCCCCGGATGGCCAGCCGATACTCGCCGCCGGACCCCACCCCCCATCTGCCCCTGATGCTCGAGTTGATGGCCATGGACCCCTCGCCGAGTTTGTTGCTGGGAAGGCCCTGCCAACACGGTCCCGAGCACGGGTGCGGCACATCGGTCTGGACGGTGGAGCGCTATGGAGAGCGACTCGTGGCCAGCCTGGTGGCTGCCCTAGAGCGCGTACGGATATCTCATGGAGCCGAGGAGATCGTTCTGGTCGGCTACAGCGGAGGGGGCGCCCTGGCCATGCTGATGGCGGAGCGTGTGCCTGAAACCCGGGCGGTGATCACCCTGGCGGGGAACCTCGACACTGAAGCTTGGGCCGAGCACCACGACTATTTCCCGCTCGCGCTTTCCCTAAACCCAGCCGACCGACCGCCACTCCACGCCGCCATTGTGCAGATCCACCTAGTCGGCGAACGCGACGAGCGAGTCCCCCCTTTCCTGACCGGGCAGGTTATTGCCCAGCAGAAAGGAGCAAAGACCCTCAGCTTCGCGGATTTCGACCACACGTGCTGTTGGGCATCGGCCTGGCCCGATGTCCTGGCGCAACTCAGCTTGGCTCTGAGCCCAGTCACGGCTCCCTAGGCTAATCATCCCCGAACCCGGCTCAAAAGAAAAGCGCCCGCCCCCAGAAGGGACGGGCACTTTGACAATCTCTCGGCCTCGGAAGCCGAGTCGGTGGCGCTAGAACTCGAACCTGCCTCCCGCGGCGAACTGGTTGCTGGAGACACCCTTGAAGCCGACCAGAGCCTCGTAATCAAAGTAGATTTCGAGCCCACCCTGAAGGTTCAACGTCGCCCCTGCACCCAGCCGCATGTAGTCGCGGTCGGGGGAAGAGAGGATCGTCGTAAAGGCCCCTCCTCCGAGCGTACTGCCGCTCAGGGTTTGGGAGTCGTTCTGGAACTCATGAACCCAGTAGCCGTACACCCTGGGAGTGAAGAGCCCACTGTCCAGCTTGAGGTCATACGAGGCCTCGCCACCGACGTCTGTGGTGA
The DNA here is from genome assembly GCA_029243605.1 of Myxococcota bacterium. Lineage (GTDB taxonomy): Bacteria > Myxococcota_A > UBA9160 > UBA9160 > UBA4427 > JAZXM01. The sequence continues at coordinate 72,638 of JAQWRT010000042.1, read as the reverse complement.
ACGAGGTGACATCGAACGCGTTGTACGTCGCGTTATTATTCGCGTCCGCCGCCCCTGTTTCCGAGTAGCTGTCCATCCAGACCTTCACAAAATCTACCCGAACCGCCGGTCCGACCTTAAACCCTGCAGCTTCCAGGTCGTACGAAGCGCTTGCGCTGAGGAATATTTCATCCGAGTTATTGATCCCAGATGCAACATCGCCGGCAGCGATCGAGCGAGTCATATCGTAATCGCTGAATGAGTAGTTGAATAGAGCATCGACGTTCAAGTGGCCCTCGGAATAGCCGGTGTAGAGCGTGGCCCCGTAGGTGTCGCGATCCGCGCCTCCGCTATTGCCCACGAATGTCGTATTGGTGTTGATCCAATTGATCGACAAACCGCCGATGAGCGCTTCGGTGAACTGGTAGTCGATACCACCGATCAAGCCGCCATTCGAGTAGTCGAGCAGCCCCTTCTGTTCACCGAACCCGCCGACTGCACTCAGGAAGCCGCCCAACTGGCCGGCCGCTGCGCCGCCCGCGGCAGAGTCCTCCTCAGCGAAGTAGGTGCCGTCGAGTTGGACATCCCCGATGCGGATGCCGTCGATGCGGAAACCACCGGCCGTCTTGGCCGAGCCGCGACCCGTACGGTTCCCGATCGCCATGCTGATGGCCGAAGAATTCGCGAGTGCGGTGGTCAGCACGTTCGCGTTCAAATTCTGGGCACTCTCCGGAGACAAGTAATAACCCTCCGCCTGGGCAATCGTGACCCAGTCGGGAAGCGAACCCATCAGACCAACAGCCAGCAGCGCCGGCACCATTGTCCTGGCGATGGAAAGACGGAACTTGCTCTGAGTTGTTGACACCCTGTTTCCCCCGTTGCAGCGCGATGGCAGGACCACCCGCGACTTACCATTCCCGGCACGCGAGCCGCCCTCAAAACAGCGAGAGCGGAGCGCGGCAAAAATACTGCGTGGAAAGCAGTTTACGCCACTCCCGCGGCGTCTTTCAAGGAGCGGGAGAGCGTTTTTGTACGCCCAGGGGGCACACCCCACGTTAGTTGCCCCCCTTCGGCTTCTGGCCAGCCCGATTTGGCGCCTGGGAGGCCACCCCCGGGAGCCGGGCGACGACCCCGCAGACGAAAAAGAGCAGAACGACCGTCCAAATCCTTAGAAAACTGGCCTCGAAGATCGCTGATGCCGCGATTCCAGCGAGACAGCCCATGGCCCCCGAAGCGAGTGCAGCGACCCCCTCCTCCCCTCCAAACCTCGCCTTTAAGGCGAAAAAAGCCGCCGTTGCGAGTAAACCCAGGAAAGCGAGCAGGCCCAGTACGCCGCGCTCAGCCAGCACCTCGATGTAGAGATTATGCGCCCAGGGCACCGCCGTCCCCCAAGGATCAAATCTCACCCAGCCAGGGAACTCGATGCTGTTGAAATATTCAAAATAGAGCGGACGAAATGTGTGGGGGCCTTGCCCCACCCAGGGCGCATCCAAAAACATCTCCCAGGCGATGATCCAGAGAGAAATCCGGGTATCCACGAGGTGGGTGAACTTTGAGGCCAAGGGGAATCCCAGGAGAGCGTCCCCGAGAACGACCACCGAGAGGGTGGCCAGCCCCAAGCCCAGGCCCAGCCGGGGCCGCAGGAGGGCGCCGGTGACCACCAGACTCACACCCCAGACCAGTACCGCCCCCCGGCTCCCCAGGGCGATGATCGCCAACCCAGTGGTCGCAATGGAGAGAAGGCCGAGGAACCCGAGCCCGGAACGCGGGTCTCTATCCGCCAGGATCACGGAAAAAGGCGCCAACAGCGCGAGGAAGTGGATGTCATTGGGAACCACGAGAACGGGCAAGCCCATCTCGAGCAACCAGCTGTGTGCATCCGGCCCATAGGACCAACGGCCGACCAGCAGCGCCAAGGACAAGGCCAGGGCAACGAAGGAGAGACACGCATAGAGAGCCCGAAGGTCCTTCTCCTCGCGCAACCGCTCGGCGATGACAACAAAGAGCAGAACGCCCGGAATCCAAGACGCGCTCAGTTCTAGGCTCCGCCCGGGGTCCACCGAAAAGAAGATCGAGAGCCCGGTGGAGACCAGGAAGAGGCTCACCGCCACCATCAGAGGGACGGGACTCCCCAGCTTCGCCGGCTCGGAGTCCTTGAACGTGGCCACTAGAGCGAAGCCCACCAGGGCAAGCAGGGGTAGCTGGCTCGGGATCGGGGCGGCAAAGCCGAGAAGGAAAAGGCAGACCCCGGCGGTGGCCCACTGTGAGGCCTGCCAGCCCGTGGCCTTTTCTCGGCGCCTCGCCGCTCGTTTCCGCTTGCTCAAGAGGTGCCCCGGCTCATGGCCACCCTACATCTGGGTATAATCGGGCCCCTCGCCCCCTTCGGGCGGTGTCCAGGTGATGATCTGGTAGGGATCGGCGATATCGCAGGTCTTGCAATGGACACAATTTTCGTGGTGGACAAAGAGTTTCTTGCTCCCCGCGTTGTCGGGATCTTCCACCATCTCGTAGACCGCAGCCGGACAGAAATTCTCGCACGGGTTGCCGTAGTCGCGTGCGCAGGCCGTCGCGCAGATATCACGGTCCGCCACCTTGAGATGAGCGGGCTGATCCGCCTCGTGTTGGGTCCCACTAAAGCCCACCAAATGTTCCTTGCTGAAGGTCAGCTTGCCGTCGAATTGGAACTCCGGCTTGGAGCGCTCGGCCAGAGGGAGTTCCCAGATCTTCTTCATCGCGGTGTAAGGAGCGTGGACGGGAACCTTCGCCAGAAGCCCCCGGCCCCTGGTAATCAGCATGGCCGGGATATTCATGAATGCAAAGAGGGGCGAGAGATCCGCAGACCCTTCAAAATTACGCGCTTCCAGGTGCTCCTGATAGGCCCAACTCCTCTTATAGCTCTCGGCATAATCCCCCAGCTTGGAGGCACCGAAATCGTCCGACGCCAGAGCACCCAAAATCGCGTCGGCAGCGAGCATGCCCGTCTTGACCGCGAGGTGAACACCAGCGAGCTTCATCGGATTGAGCATGCCCGCACCGTCTCCCACCAACATCAAGCCGTCGGCATAGAGCTTCGGCTGGGAGAACAGCCCACCCATGGGCACGCACTTGGCGCCGTAGCGAACGAGCTCACCGCCCTCGAGAAGCTTGCGCATAAAGGGCGTCGTCTTGAATCGCTGAGCGTTCAGATGGGGGTCGTTATTCGGGTTTTTGGCACTCAGGCTGGTCACGTACCCGAAGGAGACGAGATTGTCCTTCATGTCGTAGAGCCACATCCCATCCAAGGACTTGAACGCATCCGGGAAAAGGCTCCCGTGAATGACCCGACCCGGCTTGTGATTCTCGGGCTTGACCCGCCAGATCTCCTTGATGCCGGTCTTAAACGCCTGGGGGTGCTCTCCCTGCAGGCCAAGCTTCTTGATGACCTCTTCGGTCAGGGTGCCACGGACGCCTTCGCCCAGGACTGTGACCTTCGCGAGGATATCCATTCCGGGTTGAAAGGTCGGTTTGGGGGAACCCGACGAGTCGATTCCCATATCCCCAGTTCGCACCCCGATCACTCGGTTGCCCTCGGTGAGGATCTCAGCTGCGGCAAAGCCCGGGTAGATCTCGATTCCCGCCTCTTCGCATTTCCCGCCGAGCCATTTCACCACGTTCGAGAGCGAGGCCACGTGGTAGCCCTTTTTCTGAAACATGGGTGGGCAGATCGGCGACTTGAATGTGTGCTTCATGGTAAAAGCAATGAACTGCGCGTCGTCGCAAACGTATTCTGTGGGAAATCCCTGTTCCACAAAATCGGGCATCAATTCGGCAAAGGCCGCGGTATTGATGACAGCACCGGAAAGCTGGTGGTCGCCGATTCCGGCGGCCTTCTCGATCACGAGAATGACCGGTGGCTCCATGGGTTCGCGCCCCTGGGCGGCGGCGGCCTCATTGTGAGCCTCGACCTGCTTCATCAGATGATAGGCAGACGCAAGATTGGCCGGACCGGCGCCGACGTAGAGAACATCGACTTCCATACTTTCTCGTTCGATTTCGCTCATTTCAGTTTCCTGTATCCCTCGGTTGATGGGCTCTCGCGCGGTATTCGCGGGTTTAAAAGGGCTTGGAGCGGCCATTCTTCACCCGGAGAGCGACGATGGCGCTCGAACACAAGCGGCCCTCCTACTCTAGGGAAGCAGCCCTCCCGGAACAAGGAATCCGACAGGGGCCCCGGCCCGCGCTTCTCTCTCCGACCCGCTCTCTAGCGGCGATCCCCCATGATCCGCAGGAGCATGAGGAAGAGGTTGATGAAATCGAGATAGAGGGAAAGAGCACCACGAATGGCCTCCTTGGTGTCCTCCTCGGTCCCCTCGTTCCCCAGAATATTCATTTCCTTAATCTTCTGGGTGTCGTAAGCGGTCAACCCAACAAAGATCAGCACCCCTGCGTAGGTGATCACCCAGTACATCGCAGAACTCTGAAGGAAGATATTCACCACCGAGGCGATGATGATCCCGATCAGGCCCATGAAGAGAAAGCTTCCCCAGGAGGTCAAATCCTTCTTGGTCGTATAACCGTAGAAGCTCATCGCCCCAAAGGTGCCCGCGGTGACCAGAAAAGTAGAGGTGATAGACGATGCCGTATACGTGAGGAAAACAACGGAAAAGGTGACGCCCGTGAGCGCCGCGTAGAGGACAAAGACCCCCGTTGCCTGCTGTGCACTCATTTGCATCACACGCGCTGCCAGCCAGAAGACCAGGCCGAGCTGAACGATGATCAACACAATCGGGATGATCGCGTTGCCAAAAATGATTTCAGTAAGGGCCGGCGTATCCGCCACGAAATAGGCCACCAACCCGGTGATTCCGAGACCGGTGGTCATCCAGTTGTAGACCCGAACCATGAAGCGCTGCTGTTCTGCAGCGACCGCGTCGATGCTTGTGGTCATGGGAGTCGTCTGCATCTCTTTCCTCCGTGGCTTTCCCAGCACCCAATGGGTGCTGTGTCTCTCGGTTCAGCCGAGAGAGACCAGCCTCGCCCGAGGCTGCCCTCCACGAGTCTACCGAAGCTCAGGCGCCAAAACCTACTGCGCCTTGTCTCTGCTTTTGTCCTTGCGCGAAGTGGCCGAACTCTCAGACATAGACCACACTGAACCCATGCGCAGAACCCTTCTGGCCGTGTGCATCGCCGCAGTCTGCCTGGCTCCGGGCCTCGGCGGCGCCGATGAAACCGAATCCCCAGCCCCGTCGACCATTGAGGGGTCCTGGATGCTCGCTATTCCCATGCCCGAGGGCATCGAAAAACCCACCCTCAGAGTCCGCCAGCGCGCATCGAAAGACGGGTTCAAGGCAACCCTGAAGGGCCGGCAAGGAAGTGCCCGACTCAAGAATTTCTCCTTCCAGGGCAGCTCGTTCTCCTTCGAACAGAACGTCCCGGCCCCCGGCGGAGATCTGACCCTAAAATTCCGAGGCTCCGTCAGGGGAGACCGGGTGCAGGGGGTCATCGAACTCCCCATGGGCATCCTGCCCTTCACCGGAGAGCGCAACCCCCGATGAATCGCTCGGGCAGGACGAGCGTCGGCTCGGCGTTCAGGCCCCGGGGCTATTCGGCGTAAAGCGGCACGGCATTCGCTTCACCCCGTTGATGAAATTCGATTGCAGGCGATCCGGGGGGCCGGTGATCTCGAGGTCGGGCAAACGCCGGAAGATCTCGTCGAACATGACCCGAATCTCACGACGAGCGAGGTTGGCCCCGAGACAATAATGAGGACCCGGCCCGCCGAAGCCCACGTGCTCGTTGGGGCGGCGCCCCAGGTCGAAACGGTAGGGGTCTTCGAAAACAGCCTCATCCCGATTGGCAGAGGCATACCAGAGAACGACCTTCTCCCCGGCAGCCAGGGACTGGCCTCCGATGGCCGTGTCCTGAGTACACGTGCGGCGCATGTGGATCACCGGGGTCGCCCAACGAATGATTTCCTCCACCGCGGTATCGGCCAAGCCATCGAAATCCGCAGCCCAGCGCCGACGCTCGTCGGGGTAATCGCACAAAGCCTTCATCCCCAGGCTAATGGCATTCCGGGTCGTCTCATTCCCCGCCACTACGAGGAGAACGAAGAAAGAAGCCAATTCGTGATCGGACATGGCTCCGTCTTCGAGGTCGCTCTGGAGCAGAGCCGTAGTCAGGTCGGCCCGAGGATTCTTCCGCCGATCGGCGGCCATCTCAGCCATCAGCCCGCCAAGGGCGGCACCGGCCTGGAGGGCAGCAATCTGGGGATTCTCCGTCGCTTCACGGAACTCGGGGTCACCCAGGCCCAAGATCACATTCGTCTGCTCGAAGACCATCGACGATTCGCTCTCCGGAATCCCCATCATGTCGCAGATAATCTCCAGGGGAAGCGGCGCGGCGATATCGGCGACGAAATCGCATTCGCCTTTCTCGATCACTCTATCGACGATGGCGGCCGCCCGCTGGGCCACACCCTTTTCCATCTTGGACAGGACGCTCGGAGTGAAGCCACGAGAGACGATCCGTCGCTGCCTCCCGTGTCGGGGGTCGTCCATATTAATCATGCCCCCAAAGAATTCGCTGAATTCCTTGGGGAGATCAAAGATCGAGGTCGCACCCTCGGCAGAACTGAAGATCTCAGGGTTGCGGCTCGCTTCCTGGAGATCGGCATGACGGGTGAGAGACCAGTAGCCCGGGCCACGCGGAAAGCCCTCGATGGGAATATCAGGCTCCTCCATGAACGGAATCGGGCGTTCGGAGCGGAGGGTCGCAAAGGCACCCTGGCGCTCCTCCTCGTCCATTTCCCAAAACTCAGGTTCGCTTAAATCGATCTCTTCAACTTTTAGAGTTTGCTTAATTTCCATCTTTCCTCCTCCACCCGTCGGTCCGAACCCCAACGCTCCAGGGCCGACTGCGACCAAAGCCTGAGGGACCATGCTAGGCAAGCCGGTTCGGACTTTCTAACCGCTGAAGAAATTCTTGAGTCGACCGTGAGCGCCCCAGCACCGAATTCAACGCCTGGAATCGCATCAGGACCGGTCCGGGGAACGCGCATCCTGCAAAACCGACTCGAAAAGCCTCTCGAAACGGCTCGCTTGGAGCCGAGCGTCCCCGGCCGCCCAGCCCGAGGTCTCCACGGGGGGCAACACACTGACGTGAACCCGGCCAGATCGCATGATGAAACCGCCTCTCGGCAGAATCTGGCCGGCGTCGTGAATCACGATGGGCACGATGGGGATTTTGACCTCCCCCGCCAATCGGAAGGCACCGGCCTTGAATGCGCCGACCCGACTCTCGGCGCTTCGCGTGCCTTCGGGAGCGATCGCCACCCCGTAGCCCTCTTCAAGGATGTCCACCGCGGCCAGGAGATTCTTCTTCGCAGAATCCCCCTTTGCGCGATCCAAAAAGATCGTCCCCGCCGCCGCGAAGGCCGGGCCCAAAAGAATATTGCGGCGCAGCTCAGCCTTGGCCACGCCGACGAAATCTCGCTTGAGCAGGGCGCAGACGAGAATCGGATCGATGCCACTTTGATGATTGATCACGAAGACCGCTGGGCGAGTGTCGAGAAACTCCCCGCCTTCGATCCGAAGTTCGACGCCCGCAGCCCGAAGCCCCGCCCTCCCCCAGAACTCAGTGGCACGATTGAAAGCCAACCGTCGCGTGCCACCGACGAGCAGGGTCAGTAGCGCCAAGACCAAACCCGGCAGGATGACCGCTAGGGTGATCAGGGTCCGTAGACAATCGCCCAGGGTGAAAGGTCGCACCCACGGCTCGACTCTCACGGCGGCCTCGGGGTCCACGCCCTAGGCCTCGGATTTGGCGGGAGAAGGTGAATAAGAAGGGGCCTGAAAAGAGTGCCGCATACCGATCTCTACGGGGCTTCCGGCCAGGGCCAGTCGGCACCACAGGAGGTGCTCCCCACCGAACCCGGCAGGGGCGGGAGCGAGCCCAGCAAAATTCCCTGGCCCTCGGTCCCCCGGGCAACCGAGATCCCTCGACCTCGAGCAAGCCTCTCGCTCGAAGCTCCCTGGCCGTCCGCAGCCGAAAGGATCGGTGAGGGCAGCAGACCTCCTGGCTCACTCGCCATCCCAGGACGGCCGCGAACAGTCAATGAACTTCTGTCCGCCTCAAGGCGAGCTGCACAGGGCGGCAAGAGCAGGGAGTTCACATCGAGGTAGGCGATCTCCAGGGGAACCAGTCGGCCGGTCAGCTCTTCTTCGAGGGCATCGATACTGATTTCGCCATTGAGCTGCTCGTTGTCCGATGCCGCCTGGACCACCGTATCCGCCGAACGAATGAGGCGGCCGCCTGAAATTGAGATATCGCCAGCTCCGCCCTGGGCTGCGTTGGAGATCAAGGCACTCGAATTCAACAAAACCAGACTCGGCTCCACTTGTTGACCCACCATGATTTCCCCCGCCCCTCCCTGGTCGGCGAGAACTTCGGTTTCGATGAGGGAGTCGACGACCTCGATCAACTCGCCCGCATCAAGTGAAATATTACCCCCATCGGTCCGGCCCGCCTTGGCCGTAATTCGACTATTCACCAGCAAAATCTCTTCGCCGGCCTCAATACTGATAGAGCCCGCACGGCTCAAACCAAAGCTCGTCGCAGCGACCCCAGCACCGCCACTAATCTCTACATTCGGGGCCTCCAGCCTGATATCCCCGGCCGCCGCGCCCGAACTCCGCGCCGAGATCTCGGAATCGATCGTTCTGCCGAAGGGGTCGGGCGAAAGTGGCGCCCGCCCCGCCAGACGGATGAAAGAATCCGTGGCCGTCACAGAAATCGAGCCGGCACGACCAATGCCGGCACTCACGTCCGAGGAGTTACGAGACGTCACCAGTGCGCCATTCTTGATTTCCACACTCCCCCCAGTGATCGCGATATTCCCCGCGTCGGCCTCCGAACCCGGGTTCTCGACCCTCGCCGAGATCATCGAGCGAGTTGCGTCTTCGACACCCGTCCCATAGACGCCATCGATCTCCAGTGCACCCGCAACGACAACTGCGATATCTCCCGGCGCGCCCATCTCCAGAGAAGCCTCTTTAATGAGGTTGCCCTCAACATCAAGGATCCAGTCAGGATTACTCTGAGAGATGACCTGGCTGCCCCCCTCAAGCAGGAGCGACCCACCACGGATTCGTATGTCGCCAGCATCCCCGAAGCCCCTGGGCTCCGAGGCAATCGCCGATAGCGTCGAGAGCCTAATGGAGCCATTGGCCATCAGGTCAACGTCGCCACCCGGGGCCGCAGTCTGAGTTGTCGAGCGAATACTGGACCTATCGGCCAGGACGATCTCCCCCGCAGAAATCAGAACATCCCCCACCTCGCCGGTCAACAAGGAAGGATCTCCCAGGGACTCGGTATAGATTTCAGACGCATCCAGGAGGGCGAGCCGACCCCCAACGTCCACCACAACCGAGCCGCCGGCGGAAAGCGACTCCGTGAACGACCCGATGGTTGACCCGTTTTCCAAAAGCAATTCCTCGGCAACGACACCGATATCTCCGACCGGACCCGTCGGGTCGCCCCTTCGTCTTGCCGCCGCCAGGACCTGGGCCCCATCTCTCAATTCGAGGGATCGGGCTGAGATTCTTATATCACCGCCGCCCGGCGCATCCTTGACGGCCGTCTCGATCCGTGTCCTCTGTCCCTCTAGGGCCAGACTCCCCGTCGCGAGCAACTCGACTCGCCCAGCACTCTGGAACCACGAAGTCGAGGCAATCTTGCTTCCCTTCCTGCTTTCCGATACCTCGCCTGAACTATTCGTACCGATAATCACCGCCTCGCTCAGAAGGATATCCGCCCCGGCGATCCGTACGCCTGTGTGGTCAGGGGATGAGGGTTCAGAGGTCGCGACAGCATCCACCGTAGAGCCTTCCAGGACGATGCTCCCCCAGGCCTCGATATCGATGGTCGGCTCGCTTCCATCGCGCCCCCCCGCCCTGATCGCCGCTCGATCGAAAACCAAGCGCCCTCCGCGCAATACGATCCGACCGTTCGATGTCGCGCCTGAGTTGGCACTCAATTCCAAGGTCCCACTTCCGCCGGGCGCTCGAAGCAGCTCGATCACGCCGTTGGGGGTTGCCGTACCTGAAAAGTGCGCATCACCGGCCCCAGCGACCGGAACCGTCAGCGCGGCGGTACCCACCGCCGAGAGATGGAATTCCCCGCCCTTATTGATGAATGTTCCACCCTCGATAAGCCGGATATCGCCGGCAGCGATCTGAACAATGCCTTCGCCCTCCCATTCATGGAACCCACCATTAAAAAGGACTTCGCCCGCTCCGCCGTGATCGAAGTCGAAGGCGCTCGGGTCGCCTCCACAGCAATCCAAGCCCGGAACGTCAGGCTGAAAAGCCGGTCCGTTCCCACCCGTCGAGAAGAAACCGTCGTCGAAGATCAGACGATCAGCACTCGACATGAAGAACGAACCAGGGGAATTCGAGATTCCGGAAAGATCGAAGCTCCCCGAAGGTCCTACGATGATCCCGGCTCGATTCGCGAAGAAGAAATCCGTATCGGAAAATTCCGACTCGATGGCCCCATAGAGGTAAGAGGGGGATCCGTTTGTAACGCGAACGACGAGAGCTCCCGGGGAAGCCGATCCCAAGCCTGAAGCCCCGGAAAAAACGGCTGTATCCGTATTCGCCAAATCGAATTGACCAAAGCTGTAGAAGAGGTTGCCGCCAACACCCGACGGATCTTCACCCACCAGAAGTCCGTGATCCTCTCCAATGGTGTAGCGATTCGAATCCCATGGGTCTGGCATAATGACTTCTGCCGTACCCGACAGGCTGCCATCGGTTTCGATCTGGGTCGAGATCGTGGGGGGTAGGGAGCCGGGTTCGGAAGATCCCGGCCCGGCCGCCAGAGCCAAAACAGCCGTGAACATGAGTCGGAAGCCGTTTAAAGAGCGGAAGGACAAGACGGCTCGAAACTCTTGCGCCACTCGTTCGCCCTCCCGGCCCGGTTCCAATCTCAGCGAACCCTAGACCCGAAACCGCTAGGGGCTGAACGCGCTACAGACATTATCAAGTGTAGCAGACGACTCTAGGGACAGGTCGAGCAACGCGGCGTCATAGATGGTGCAAGTCGACGGGCTTCCCAGGCTGCAGCGCGACTCATCAAAACCGGTGACAGTGGCCCCTTGGAGATAAGACAACATATTCTGCAAATCCTGATCGGATCCCACTCCCATCGTCCCATTCCCATCGCCTTCGCCGCATTGGCAAGCATCTCCGATGCCATCGGTAGTGGTCACCTTGAGTCCGCCTGAATCCGCCTGATCGACGTTATACTTGAAGACGCAATTATCTTCCTCGTCCGCATGGAGGTCCCCGTCGTAGTCTTCCGGGATCGAACTGACAACCGAGGTGTTCGCGGTCAAGGAACCCAACCCCGAGCCAGTTGCATAGTCATCACAATCGACACGAGATCCATCCACTACGATGGGCTCGGTACAAGTCGACCCGTACGCTGAATAGTCAATAGAAGCCGTGTCGGGATCCAGGAGACTCACCAAACCCGGCGGATCGTTGGAAGAAACGCCAGGATCCAGGGAAAGCTGGGCGACACACATTAAGGACCCCGACCAATTGACCGGGGAAAGAAAACCGTCGACTGCACTCTGTCCCTGGCCGCCCAGCACCAGAAAGAGAGTGTCCCCCACCCAATCCGAAAACGAATCGGAGTCCATCACCGTCTGGTAAGCCGTATCGAAGACCGTCGAACTACCCGCGCAAGAACCCGTTTCGCAGTCGCGCCATTCCATGGTTCCAACGTAGTCCGTGGGCACGATGGCACCCACCGTCAGGCGATTGAGTTCCCTATCCGACCTGAAGCAGAGTTCCCAGAAATTCACACTCGTCGAACTTTGATCTGCACGAGGGCGAAGTTCGACCTCGATCTGGTCTGCCCATCCAGAGAGGGGAAGGCCAACAAGCAAAAGAAGGAGGGTCGACAGTAAACGAGCGACCATCAAGCGTTTGCAACGCATCACGGGCCTCCTCCCACAGTGCCCAGCCCAGACGATCGGTTCGCCCCGGAAGACACCACGGTGATAGCCTCAAAGATCGGGATTTCTTGAGTCCCTGGGGAGGCCAGAGCTCCCGATCCGAGGATCGCGCTCCCACCCAGACCTAGATCAAGGGAAACGAATAAGGAGGTCGTCTCCCCTGGAGAGGCCTGACTGGACGTCACATCTCCGAGGAAGACCGGAAGCGGATCCTGGCTCGAGCAAAGTTCCTGTCCGCTTAGTCCGGCATTTCCGCTGAGCAAGACATAAAGGGTATCCGATCTCAAGGGGGGGTAGCCGAGCATGACCCCGTTGGAGTCGGTCACGAAAGCCCCCGACTCAACGGGATCAACTGTAGCCCCGAGGTTGAGAGAGGCGGTGCAACCGACTGTTCCGCCGCCAGGCTGGGTCGGCGCCGGCGGACCGCAGCCACCGCCAAATTCCAAAGACCGGATCCAACCCAAGGTATTCGCCGACCGGTGAGGCACCAACGCAAGTTCCAGATGGGTCACATCCGAGGCGCCGCAATCGAGTTCAAGGGTCCAGGCGGGAGACGAGGCCGTACCCACGGCAGTGAGGCTAACCCTGACCGGCTCACAGGCATCCCCGACTTGATCGAAATCATCATCGCCTTGATCCGGGTTCAAGATATCGCGGCAATTATCACATAGGTCTCCCACGCCGTCGTTATCGGAATCCTGCTGGTCGGTATTTCTCAGGGCCGGACAGTTGTCCACGACGTCCGGAACGCCATCCTCGTCGCCGTCGAGAATCTGGCTCTCGTAGATGCCCGAAATAGTGCCAACGGCATCCTTCGCCGCGTCTACAAAAACTTCGGGAAGGCCGTCACCACTGACATCCAGGAAGGCAATCGACTGGCCGAGCATGGTGGATATCCCGATCCCATAAGCTTGGGGCACTTCGCCGCTCGCTTGATCGATCGCCTGAACGAGCGAGAACCCAGCCAGCGGATCGACTTGAAGCACTGCAATTGCCCCGGCATCCGGCGTTCCCACTAGGCCGAGGGCCTTGGGGGCTCCCACCGCGAGGCCAAGCGTCCGTCCTCCGACGGGGTCCACCATTTGGGCGATAGTGGCGCCTAAACCCGCACCGACCCCCCAACTGGACAGGGATAAACTGACCTGGTCGAAGCGCGTAGCCGAGCTCACCGAGGAGCCACCGGTTAACAACTGCACGAGCAGGAACCCGCCCTCGCCTCCCCGGTGGCCAGGAGCGCCGACCGCAAATATTCCGTCGCCTGGGACGCCACCCGCAGGAGCCAGGGCGGTGCCGAATTTCTCCATGGACACCAGAAAGGGCATTCCCCCTACTCCGCTCTCGAGCAGTCCCTCACCGACCAACGATCCTCCGGACCCCATGAAGGCGACCCCCACCACCCCGCAAGCCGAAGTCGGCAACGGGCAATTCGTACTCGTCGCGTCGGGTTGGCCCAGAGCGAGGTCTGGGACACCGTTGCCGTCCACATCGCCGATATTCGCCAAAGAACGCACAACCGGACCTACCGCGAAGGGAACGACTATTTCGTCTTCCACCGTCACCCCAGCCCCATCCAACCTCGGCCTGAGAACGATCAGCCAAACCCGGGCATCTCCCGGAGCGGCCACGGCCAGCACCGTGCGATCCGTAAAGGTCCCGCCCCCCAGATCACCCAAGCTCGCGATCGCATCGCCAAACCCAGAGTTATCTGTAAGCGGGAGCGAAAGGGTCCCATTGTCGCCAGCCGTCCCCGAGGCCAGGCGAAAGGTTCGCTGAACCGTACCGTCGGCGCGCATCATGACGATCACCACGGCGCCCATTCCCAAAGACGCCGTGGGCAGGCCGATCGCAAGATCCTTGACGCCGTCTCCATTCACATCGCCGATGGCCACGACTTGACGATCACCGGCTTCTGACTCACCGTGGCCAAGAGCCTCCAGGCTGAGCATGCTCGTATTATCCAGAAGCAAACCCGCAGTCGAGGGATCAGCTGCGAGAGCAACCCCCAAAAAGGCTCCCATTCCCAGAGCCTGCCTTCGGCCCGACACCCAGATCAGGAAGATGAGCCCGACAAAGAGGCTCCAAGCCAGCGAGGGCTCTGGAACGACGAGCGTGCCCGTATCAATGGAAATTACCGCCGGGGAAAAGTCGACGTCGACGACCTCGCTCGCAGAACTCACTCTCAGACCTTCACCGGTGGTCCCCATCCACACCACCTCGAAGGTACCCAGGTGGACCTTGGCGCCGGCGCTCAGAGGCGACCGGGTATCGACCCAGTTCACAATGAGTTCGCCGGCCGTGGTAATGGAGCCGCCGAGGCCCGAAGGCGATGCGGCGGAGGTGGGGGAGAAACTTTGGACCGACATGCCCCCGTAGGGTGCCAGCACGACATGCATGGCGCAGATTTCGTCTCCATCCAAGTTGATGCCCAGTGGATCACAGGACGACACCGTACCGGTACTGGTTGTGGCCCCGACCCTCAGGCACAGATCCACCAGGAGCGGCGCAGCCGTGGAGAGATTCCCGTGAACCACGAAGGAGTCTTCCGCCTCATCGGGCACACAACTGCAACTGGCATCGACTGTCCGACAGAGGAAGACCCGGGGCGCCGCGACCGCGGGGCTCGCCAGCAGAAGACACAGACCCACGAGCGCGAGCCACAGGACACCTGTAAGACGCAAGTCGGGCTCGACCCCAGCGAGGGCCTGGCCGCTCCGAGACTTGGCTGTGCGAGGCGAGCTCATGAAATATTCTCCGGTTTCCTCATTCTATACGGCTGGGGGTTGTATTCGGCGGAAAAAGCGGGCGAGAGGCACCGTCGCCGATTCCCCCCTACCTGGAGGGTAAGTCGCCCAAAGACCCCCAAAAGGATCGGAATTTTTCAAGGCTTTTCCCCTAGGGGGAAAAGTCTTGTGGGCCGACCCAATCGGCATGCCGTCTCGCCGGTGCCCTAGAGCCAGGTGCCGATCAGCAAAAAAGGCGCCCAGTAGGCGGGGTGGCGGTAGCGAAAGTCGGCAAGAAGGGCGAGCTGCGCCGCTCGCAGAGCCTGGGCCCGGGAATCCCCCGCTACGAGCCGAGCATAGAAATTTTCGACAAGGACCGTCGCCGCCGGATCGTTGACGCTCCAAAGGCTTCCCAACACGCTCCGGGCCCCCGCCTTCACCGCCATCCCCGAGAGACCGAGACCGGCCTTCTCACCGCCTCGAGCGGTTTCGCAGGCGCTGAGTGTGAGCAGCCCCAGGGGCTCCTCACGAAAGCGAAAGAGCCCCACATCCTCGGAGAGTTCGTCGAGGCTGAGCCGACCGTCCCAGGCGAGCAGGAAGGTTTCATCCGGGCGCGGGGAGAACTGGGCGTGGGTCGCGATATGGACAATGCCGAAATTATTCGCCTCCAACGAATCCCGCAATTCGGCGCGTTGAAACTCCTCGTTGAGCAAAATCTGCCCCCCGACAAGGGCCTCCACCGCGCGCAATTCCTCCGCGACCTCGGGCAGGGGCGCCTCGCCCTGGACGGATTCGGAAAGACCCGCGAGGAGGGCCTGAATACCCTCCGGGTCCAGGGGGGCGGGGTCGACGAGATCGAAGCCCGGGGTGGTGGCCACTGCGTAGTCTTCGATCAGAAAACGCTCACCGTTATGCAGCGCCGCCATGGGGATGGTCAGGAGAGCCCCATCCGGGACGAAGACCAGCGTACTCACCCCCGAGGCTTCGAGCCTGGCCTCGATGGGGCGAATCAGCCAATCGTAGAGGCGCCGGGCCGACACCAGGTAGCGACGAGTCGCCTGGCGCTCCAATTGCGCGCGCAGGGTCTTGGCCTCGGCTTCCAGGGCTTCCCGCGAAACGGGCACGAAAACCAGCTCGAGAGGCTCGCCCGGCGTGCTGATCAGAAGTGCCGTCTGGTCGCGAAGCAAAATCGGGTAGAGGATCGCCGCATGGGGAGAAACGCTCTCGAGGCCCCGGGTTCGCGCCTGCTGGGCGTCCACACAATCGTCGCGAAAATAATCGCGCAACTCCGCGGCCTTGAAGCTCTCCATGGTGGAGCGCGCCTCGACCAGCCAGCGCTGGCTTTGCTCGGGGTCCGGGCTCGTCGCCGCTTCGTCGAGCAGAAGTTCGAGAAGTTGGCGATAGACCGGGGCAACCCGATCGTCAAAAGAGGAACTCGCCAGACCAGCCCCCCAACTCGCCTGATCGCGGAGTGCCTGAAGGCTCAGCAACGCCTTCCTATACCCGGCGATGGCGCCCGAACGGTCCCCGGTTGCCGCCAGCAGTCGGGCCCATTGGGCCTGCCAGCGATAGACCAACTCGGGCGCATCGAGTAGGCGAGCCCCATCGAGGGCTTCGCGGGTGAGGGAAAGCCCCCCGGCGAGATCCCCCGTGTCCGCCGCGAGGCCGCCGCGTGCGGCGAGTGCATAGGCGAGGACCCGGGCATTTCCCTGGGCCCGGGCGACCGCCTCGGCAGCCTCGAGGAGCCCAGCGGCCCTGGCCTCCAGCGCGCGGGCCCGGTCGGGGTGCAGTGCGATCATCTCCTCGACCCCGAGACCGAGATTCAAGAGCAGCGCGGCCCGGGGAGCGGTGGGGCCAGCCCGGGCGAGCGCTTGCTCGGCTCGAGCGGCGGCGGCGAGGGACTCGGTGGCGTTGCCACCCAGGGCCCGAGCGGTGTTCGCCTCGGCCCGGGCGACGAGACCAAAATCTCCGGCCCCCTGGGCCGCCTGGCGGGCCCTTTGATAGAAAACGGCGGCGGCGGCGGCCTCGCCCGACAGCATCTCGAGATTCCCGAGATCGTTGAGGGCCGCAGCCTCGAGGGCCGGGAGGCCGAGATTTTTCGCCTCGGCGGCGGCCTCCTCGAGATTCGCCCGGGCCGAGACCTCCTCGCCCTGGGCGAGCTCGACCCCACCCAGAGCCACCCGGGCCCGAGTCTCCCGAGCCGGATCGCCGAGTTCTCCCGCCAGGGCGAGGGCTTCGGCGAGGGCTTCCTCGGCCTCGGCGTACTCACCCAGTGAGCTCAGTCCCCGGGCCAACCCGATCAGAGCCGGATAGCGAACCGCCGGAGTCCCTTCGCGCGCCCCAGCTCGCTCGGCTTCACGCAAGAGGGGAAGTCCGGCCGCGAGGTCACCCTGGGCGAGGGCCGCTTCACCCTGGGCCAGGGTCTGTGCGGGGGTCAACCCGTGACCCGGGCCCGCTGGCGTCTTCACCCCGAGTGGGGAGCCCGCGCAGGACACCCCAACAAGCGAAACAGCCAGCGCCACCCAGGCCAAGCTGGGGACCAGAGGCCGTCGGACCCGAAGGCCGAACGACCTCAACTCGCCTTCCCCGCTTCTCCCATGAAAGGCGACCTGTCCGCGCGCCGTACTCCGCGCCCTAGTGGCTTGTCGGTTCCGAGCCGAGTCCTACCTGCTCGAGCAGCGCGCTGCGATGCTCGAGAATCCGGGCGCTCCGGGGTTCGGCTTCAAGCCAGAGCGTAAGCTGGTCGAAAGCATCGTACCAGTAGCCCTGGGCCGCGTAGCGATGGGCCACTTCGCCGGGTCCCGCGGATGCCAGATCTGCCGCACTCGCCCCAGAGGCGGGGCGATAGAGCAAAGCTGAGCTGGCGAAGCGATCCTTCGAGCGGTGTTCGTCATCGACCACCAAGGAAACCGACCAGCGGTAGGTGGTCTCGGGCGATAGTTCCAGGCCCTGCTCGGCTAGGGAGAGCGCATGGATGCCGGCTGCCTGGAGACCTGTCAGGCGAGTTTCGAGGAGGGGCTCGAGGGATTCATCGTCGGAAATCACGATTTCCACGGGCAGGTCGCTCGCCGCGCTCAAGCGCCAATAGAGCGTGGGTGCGGCCTTACTCGTCCAACCGACGTGATCGGGCGAGAGCACCTCGATCGACGCCAGGGCGCCCGCTTCCGGGCCGAGCGAGCGAACGAAGCCTCCGGTGCGAACCGAGGGGCCACCCATGCCCATCATCGGATCGAGACCGTAGAGGGGCAGGTCACCGGGGAGAAGCGCCGCGATCAGTATGGTTTCGCCTTCGCCGAGTACAAGCTCGGACTCTTCGGCGATTTCTGGGGCCGCACGGTCGGCAACGGGGGTTCCGCCCTCGGCGGATTCAACCCCGGCGATTTCGATCGTTTCCGCGGCCGGGAGCCCAGGGGCGACCCGGAGGGCGGGTGCGGCCATGGGCTCGGGAACGGCGGCGACTTCTATGGCGACCGGGGCGTCGGGTACCTCGACCTCGGCCAAGAGTTGGGGGTCTTCACCGACCCCAGCCGCCGGAGCGGGATCGATGGCCAGGGGCGACTCGGCCCCCAAATCGGCTGCGGGCGCCTGCACAAATTCGGCACCGCCCGAGGCACCGCCCTTGGGCGCCTGTTGGCCGTCCCAGAGACGAATGCCGATGGGAACCGCCAGTAGAACGACTGCCGCCGCCATCAGGGCGGGCCGGAGGGTCGAAGCGCTCAGGGACTCCCTCCACTCGGCCAAGCTCGTCACGGCCCGCTCGAGGAAGGGCTGGCTCGCGGCGGGTGCCTGGACCGGCTGAACCGCCGAGAAATCAAAGCTCTTGAGAACGGCCACCTCGCTGCGGCAGGCCGCACACCCCGAGACGTGCTCCTCGACTCGAACGCGCTCGGCCGAAACCAGGGAAAGCGTCGTTAGAGCGAGTAGTTTCTCTTCCGAGGGGTGCGCCTCCACGGCGGTCGCCGTCCGCAGGAGTTGCTCAAGCTTGCCCCAGCGGGCCACCTCCTCGGAACAGTCGGCGCAGCCCGGGTAATGATTCCGGAACTCTTGCCATTGAGGCTCTTCTCGCTCGAGAAGAAACTCGCCAAGATCCAGTTCTCTAGTTTTTTCACAACTCATCGTCTACTCCCGGCGGTATCCGGTCGGTCTCCGACCTCTCTCTCCGCCCCCTCCCCCAGTCGGACCTTCGGCTCGAAAGGGATCACCCCGAATCGATAAAATCGGCCAGTTCCTCCCTCAACTGGGCCAACCCCTCGCGTAAATAACGTTTCAAGGAGCCCAGGGGGATTCCCGTTTCCTCGGCTACCTCGTTGTAGGTCTTGCCTTGGAGATGCACACCGAGCACGACGGCCCGGCGCTTTTCGGAAAGGCGCTCGAGCGCGTTCTGAACGTCCTGACTCAACCCCACGGCCGACGGCTCGGAGGCCGTCGCCAGTTCATCGGCCCCCACCACGTCTTCCCAGGGAAGCGTCTGGTCTTCCTTAACGCGCATATGGGCGCGCAGCCGGTCGACAAACTTAAATCGTGCGGTGCTGCGGAGATAGCCCACCACGGCGCGTCGGTCCCGAATGCGCCCCTCCTTCATGGCCGAAACCGCGGCGATAATCACCTCCTGGAGCAGATCGTCCCAGTCCGAGCGGAAGTCGTACGCATTCCATCGCCCGAGAAAGCCGTTGATCAGCCGGGTGAGGCGAGCCAGGGCCAGAGCGTCGCCCTCCTGAAGCGCCTCCAGGACCGCGTACCAATCCTCGTCCTGTTTTGCGCGCTCGCCAGCCATCGGGACGAAGTATCGCGAATGCCCGGGGGGACTGCGACGGTCCGCTACTAATAATCGATGAATCTCTTCGGACCCCGGCAAAACCTAGCCTCAAGCCCCTCGTCCCCTGAGTCGCCCCATCGAAACGAACCGGATCATCCCCGCTGAAGCTCTTTGGGCCCAGGCGGCCCAGAGTTCAGTCGCCTTCGGCGAGGTCGGCGACGATATCGGCCCACTGCTCAGGATCCGGGGCAAAGGGGGCGACGAGGCTCACCCGATCGGCAAAATGGCCCGCGCGGGCTCGCACCTTGGAGGCGATTTCGCTGCGGTGCCCCACAACGGCGATTCGCTCCAAGAGGTCGTCGTCGATGCGCCCGGCCATCTCGAGCCATTTCCCCTGCTTGGACATGAAGGTCAGTTCGTCCTGCAACTCGCCGCGACCGATGGAGTCGAGGACGGGCCTATAGGCGGGCGTGGAGCCGTAGAAGGAGATCTGCGCCCGGGCGCCGTTCTTGGCCGCCTCGATCTCTTCATCGTTATCGCCCGCCGCCACGATGAGTTGGCAACTCACCTCGAGATCCGATCGACTGCGGCCGGCGCGCTCGAACCCCTTCTGAAGGTGGGGAAGCGTCAGGGTTTCGATGAACTCCGTGGTGTGAAAGGGATGAACGAAAAAACCGTCCGCGACCTCGCCCACCACTTCGGTCATGCGAGGCCCCACCGCCGACAGGAAAATGGCAGGAGCCCCGTGGGGGCTCGCTTCGGGGGTGAACACCGGGGTCATCAACGTATGGGTGTAGAACTCACCCCGGAAATCCAGCTTCGTCCCGTTCTCCCAGCAATCCCAGATCGCTCGGATGGCGCACACCATTTCCTTCATGCGCACCGCCGGCTTCGACCACTCCATGCTGAAGCGCTTTTGGATATGCGGGCGAATCTGGGTTCCCAACCCCAGAATGAAGCGACCCCCGCTGAGCAACTGCATATCCCAACCGATATTCGCCAGGATCATGGGGTTTCGCGCGAAGGCAATCGCAATGGCGGTGATCAACTCGAGCCGCTCGGTCTGCTGAGCCGCGACGGTCAGGGGCAAGAACGGATCGTGCCGCCCCTCGAAGGTGAAGCCTCCCGTATAGCCGACGCTCTCGAGCCGGCTCGCCGCCGGACCGGCGTCCAGCGGATTTTCGACCAAAATCGCTCCATCAACTCTCATCTTCTTCATCCCCACGGCGCCACTCTTTCTTCAGCACGTCTGTATTAGTTTCAGCCATAAATCGGGGGTAGCATACGGCCACCCCTCCCCTGGATCCCAGGAACCAAGCCGCGACCCTTGGCCGCACAACGTATCACGAAAAAGAATCTTCACAGCGAGTCTCGGTCCCCCGGCCGCGAAATTGTGGCCTCCCTCATTCTGCCTGGAGATTCTCAAGTGTCCTGGAAAAATAGCTGCCCGCTTGACATAGTCCTCGTCCTAGCTCTAGCCCTCGTCCCGCTTGTCATAACGGCAAATGCAAGAGCAGCCGAGCGGCCGAATATTATCGTCTTCGTCGCCGATGATTTGGGCTGGGCCGATGTCGGCTACCACGGCGAGGAGGTCATTCAAACCCCCTCCCTGGATCGGCTGGCCCGGGAGGGCGCCGAACTCGACCGTTTTTACACTACCCCGATCTGCTCGCCGACCCGGGCCGCCCTGATGACAGGGCGCGATCCCATGCGGCTGGGTGTCGCCTACGCGACCATTCTGCCTTGGAGCAATAACGGCATCCACCCCGATGAACTCTTCATGCCCGCCAGCTTCAAAGCCGCGGGCTACCAGACCGCCATGGTGGGCAAGTGGCATCTCGGCCACGCGCAGCAGAGCTACCACCCGAATGAACGCGGCTTCGAACACTTCTACGGCCACCTCCACACCGAGGTCGGCTACTTCCCCCCCTTCGCCAACCAGGGGGGCAAGGATTTTCAAGCCAACGGCGTATCCATCGATGACGAAGGCTACGAAACCTATTTACTCGCAGACGAGGCATCGCGCTGGCTGCGAGAGCGAAATCCTGAAAAGCCCTTTTTTCTCTACGTCCCCTTCATCGCGCCCCACACGCCCCTCGATGCGCCCGAAGATCTCAAGGCACGTTACGCCGACATGGAGGATGACCGACAGCCAACCCGCAGTGGCCATAGCGACAGGTCGCGCCAGATCGGAAGGCTGACTGGATCCCAGAGCGCTCGCCCAATCTACGCGGCGGTGGTCGACGCCATGGATCAAGCTGTGGGTAGGGTCCTCGACACTCTCGATGAAGAAGGACTCTCGGACAACACCATCGTTCTCTTCTTTAGCGATAACGGAGGTGCGGCCTACGCGAGCGGCGGGGCGGATAATGTCCCCCTGCGCGGAGGCAAGGGCAGTACCTTCGAAGGCGGCATCCGAGTGGTCTCGCTGATTCGCTGGCCCGGGGTGATCGAAGCCGGCATTGAGATCGACAGCATCATCTCGGTGATGGATGTTTTCCCAAGCCTCGCTGCTGCCACCGGTACACCCATCGAGGGCGGGCGAAAACTCGATGGCCGGAATATGTGGCCGGCCATCACCGGCGAAAAAGAAATCGCACGGGAAGATTTGCTCTTCTTTGCCTCTGAAACACCGATCCACGGTGCCTTTTCCCTGACCGCGTTCAACGACGAGTGGAAACTGGTTCAGGAAGTCAAGCAGGGTCAGTATTCCGCGGACATCACCAACTACCTGTTTCGCATCGATGACGATCCGAACGAGCGCAATAATCTGGCGGCTGCTAATCCGGATATCGTCTCGGACTTGGCCGAAGAGATCCACTACTGGCGCACGCTCTATCCCATCGCGGGCATTCGCTCGACGCTCACGCCACCCCCGGGTTGGCGCGCTCCCAAGGACTGGGTCACCTACCCCGTCCCCCTCGCCGAATTGCAGGCCGAGGCGGCTCCGGGCATGGCGCCTCCCGCCGTACTCCCCTTCCTCGACTGGATGCATGGCGAGGCCGGGCGGCTGATCTATGACTGCGAACCCTATGCGCTGCTCGGCGGCGGACTCTGCAAATAGAGAGACCGCCCCCTCGCCGGACGGCCGTATCAGCCCTGCATGACCAGCAGGACCACTCCGCCCACCACTGCGGCCATCCCGCTGAGTTCCAGGGGGCTAATGCGTTCGCGGAAGAAGAACCAGGATGCGGCCAGGGCGAAGACCAATTCGAGTTGACCCACTGCTCGAACATAGGCGGCGTTGTACATGGTCATCGCCGTAAACCACCCCACCGAAGCGAACGCACCGCTTGCACCCACCAGGGTGGCGGGTCTCCACACCGATCGCACCTTCATGAATTCATCGGGTTCGCGGTAGAACAAATAGATCGTCATCACGAGCGCTTGGAAGATGATCACGGCAAGCAGGGTAAAACCAGCCCTAAGAAAAACTCCGCCCTCGGTCACCAGGGAAATTGAAGCCCCCCTAAAACAGACAGCCGCGATGCCAAAGAGCGCGCCCGAGGCGATTCCCATGACCACGCCCCGGTCAAAGACGAGCTTCGAGAATGCCTCCATCGAGATCGCCACCCTAGACAGCCCAAGGATCACAACTCCCACCAAGGAGATCACCAGGGCGAGTAAACCCATATCCCCCACCGGTTCGCCTAGAAGAATAAATCCGAAGGCGGCGGCCTGCAGAGGTTCCGTTTTCGAAAAAGCGGTACCCACCGCGAAACTCCGGAGGGAAACAGCTTGAAGAAGCGCGGCCGTACCCAGCACTTGGGCTAGGCCCCCGATCCCCCCCAGATAGAAAAACTCGCTTCGCATCTCGGGCAGGGGCTCATCGAGATAGAGCATCAGTCCGCCGAGATAAGCGGCGACGAAGACGATCCCAAAAAGGAAGCGAACGTAGGTCGCTCCCGCATTACTCAGCCTACCCTTGAGGGATTTCTGCAGTGCTGACCGGACATTCTGCAGAAATGCGGCAACGATCGTGACCGGTATCCAGGGCTCCATGTGCGCGGCCGCATCCTTTCACTCGCTGGGCCCCGAAGAAATAAGCAGATCGGAGCGACCGCCTTAATAGCCCGCTTCTTTCACCAACGCCTTCAGCGATGCCAGAAGATCTTCGATCTCTTGGGCCAAACGTACGGGGATCGAGGGCTTGATCACCCCGAGGACCGACTCGAAATACCAGACTTGCTGCGGCGGTGTGCTGTTGAAGCGTTCAAAAACCGAAGCGCCCTGGGTTCGCACATCCCAGACGACGGAGTGAAGATTATGACGCTTATCACATCCGACGACGAGCAAGCTCTCAGGAAGCGCTCCTTCGAGTTGCCTTAAATATCGCGCCTTTCGATCCTGCCAGGGTTGTTTTTGCTCGGCGAACTCATCGGGCCCGGTATCCGTGCAGTGAAGAACCATGGCCCGAACGCCTTCGCCAAATTCCCTGGCGATGATCTCCTCCCGGCGCGCACGTTCTCCTGGACTGGGAGCATCCTCCAAACTGTCGTGAAGCAACCCCGCAATCGCCTGATCCGCGTTGCCCCCATGCTCGAGCACCAACCCCTTCACCTGAAGGAGGTGGCTGACGTAGGGGATATCCGTCGACTTGCGCCGCTCTCCCCGATGCCACTCGTAGGCGTATTCGGTGGCCTGCACCAATCGCTTTTGGTCTACAGGTTCCATGAGCCTCCTCCCCTCCGGGCCGGGTGCTTCCGACTCAATCTCCCTGGAGATATTTCAGTCGACCGGCGGGCGCCTTGACGATATCCCACTTTCGAGATCCAGCGCGCGCTCAAAGGCTCTGGCGAACTGCAAGACTCCGAAATCGTCGCGCCAGCGTCCCACGATCTGGATACCCACCGGCAAGCCTTCATCGGTAAAACCGCACGGAACTGAAATGGCCGGGTGCCCGGTCATCGTGATGAAATAGGCCGACTTCATCCAGTCGATATAGGTCTCCATCGCCACCCCGTCGATCTCTTCGGGATAGCGAGTCGACACGGCGAAGGGGGGAACCTGACTCACCGGCAGCACCATGAACTCGTACTCCTCCATGAAGGTACGAACTCGCTGATAGATCGCACTGCGACGCTTCTCGGCCCTGGCCATATCGTCGACAGAGAGAGCGCGCCCCTGCTCGATATTCCAGCGCACGGTCTCCTTGAGGAGGTGAGCGGCGCTCTCGGGAAGCCCCCCGAAACCCTGAGCGAACTCCCAAGCTCGAAAAGCCTTGAAGGCTTCATCGGCGCCGGACCAGTCGGGCTCCGCGTCCTCGATCTGGCACCCGAGACCCACGAAGGCTCCGCGGCTGGCTTCGACGACGGAACTGACCCGGGAGTCCACGGGAACCCCCCCGAGATCTCGGCTCCAAGCGACGCGAACTCCCTTGAAATCGCGCTTGAGGGATTCCCTGAACGCCTCACCGGGGGTTGAAAGGGAGAGCGGAGCCCGCGCGTCCGGGCCTGCCATGGCCGAAAGCAGAAGCGCGGTGTCCTCCACCGTGCGCGCCATAGGGCCGAGCACCGAGAGCGGGGACCAATCCGATCGGCTGGGGTGGATGGGCACCCTACCCGGCGACGGACGCAGCCCGATCACACTGCAGAAGCTTGCGGGATTGCGCAGGGACCCCCCCATGTCGCTTCCATCCGCAATCGGCACCATCCCGGTAGCAAGGGCGACAGCGGCGCCACCACTGCTACCTCCACAGGTCCGGGTCGTATCCCAGGGATTCAGCGTTTCACCGAATACTTCGTTGTAGGTCTGAGAACCGGCTCCAAACTCCGGCACATTCGTCTTGCCCAGGGTGATCGCCCCCGCCGAGCGAAGCCGTTCGACCAGAAGATCATCAGCACTGGGCACGTGCTCGGCCAGGAGCAGCGAGCCCGAGGTGCTGCGAATGCCCTCGGTCATCACCAGATCCTTGTGAGCGATCGGGAGGCCATGCAAGGGCCCCAACGCTTCACCACGAGCTTGGCACTCGTCGGCCTCGGCCGCCCAGGCCATGGCTCTCTCGGGAACCAAGGTCACGATGGCGTTCAAGGTCGGGTTCACGCTCTCGATACGATCGAGGTGTGCCTCAAGCACTTCCCGGGCAGAGAGTTCTCCCCGCCTGATCATGCCGGCGAGCGACGTAGCACTCTGGTAATGCAAGGGCTTTTCGTTCACCAACGACTCCTCACGGAAATCACCTTTTCTTGCGCTGTCCCGGCTTCACGGGGCGCAGCGGCCTGTTCCCCTTCTCGAGTTGTTTCTCCAGCCTCAACTCCAGCTTCTCAAGCTGCTCAAAAGCTCCCCTGGACTCGACCCGTTCGGGGCCTGGCGGCGGCTGCGCGAGTCCGCGGCGGGTCAACGCCAATGCAGCGTTCAACTCTCGGCGCTTCGAAAGGAAGCGAGCATAGTAGAGGTAATTCAAGGGCTCTGCGGGGTCGATCTCGAGAGCGAGTTGGTAATTTTCTCGAGCGCGCTTCTTCGACCCTCCCAGAAAAAAGGGAACCACCTGATCAATGGTGGCCAGGCTACGGGCTGCTGCACCCTCTGCGAAAGTCGGATCAAGTTCGAGACTCAGGCGCAGGTGTTTTCGCATATCGCCCAGGGTGAAGAGCATCTTGACCACGCCCACGGATTCCCCATAGAGCGCCATGTTGACCCCGGCCAGCAGTTGGCAGGGCGCGCAAGCCGGATTCAACTCGATCCCCTGCAACGCCGCGTCTCGTCCACGCGCAAAAAACGCTTCTTTCTCGGATTTCTCCTTGGCCACCCGGCTGCCCAGGAAATAACAACTCATGGCGACCCGCCAAGCCGCCTCCCAGTCCTCGGGGTTGCTCGCATAAAGCTCTTCGTAGCGCTGGTTCGCAAATTCGATGCGCCCGGGCTCCGCGCGCTCCATATACGCCTGATCGGCCTCGAGAAAACGAGGTGCCGACTCCCAATCTGTCTGGGCCGTAGCCAGCCCCGGACTCAGGAAAACTAGAACCAGACAGAAAAGACTCTTCAGGACATCAAACACGGATCAAATTACCCCCGGCCCTGAGTGGCCGGTTGGCCGCTTTTCGTTCCCCGTCGCCGGCACTGCCGGCCACTTTTACCGAACTCTTGTGACTTTTGCCCTTTCCCCGCCTTCAGCGTCTCGCCGCCAGAACCTTCTCCCCACCCGAGACTCCGAAAATTCGGCGAAAGGCACCCTTCAGCCAGTCCGCG
This sequence comes from Myxococcota bacterium, assembly GCA_029243605.1. Lineage (GTDB taxonomy): Bacteria > Myxococcota_A > UBA9160 > UBA9160 > UBA4427 > JAZXM01. The sequence continues at coordinate 45,991 of JAQWRT010000042.1, read as the reverse complement.
GCATCGTCGAGGAGTAGGTAGAAAACGGGAATCACGAGAAGCGTCAGAAGGGTGGATGAGAACATTCCCATGGCGGTCGCAATCGCCATGGGCGCCCGGGTCTCCGAACCGGGCCCAATTCCCAGCGCCGCCGGAAGAACGCCGAAGATCATCGATATCGCGGTCATCAACACTGGACGCATTCGAACGGGAGCTGCCGTGCGCATGGCCTCTACCTTGTCCATTCCCGTCGCCCGGAGTTGGTTGGCGTAATCGACAAGCAGAATCGAATTTTTTGTCACCAAGCCCAATAATAATATGATTCCGATCATGCTGAATATATTCAGACTATGGCCGAAGACGAGCAAGCCGCCCAGGGCACCCACCATCGAGAGCGGGAGAGCCAGCATCACGGTCAGCGGATGAATCAGACTTTCGAACTGGGCAGCAAGAATCATGTAGATCACAAGGATTCCGAGGCCCATAGCAAGAGCGAATTGATCGTTCCCCTCCTGCATGGCCTCCGCCTCTCCTGACATGGCCAAGCTCATTCCAAGAGGAAGAATATTCGCGGCGATACGTTCGGCGTGCGCAACCGCTTCGGCCAACTTGATCCCTTGAAGATTGGCGCTGATATTGACGCTGCGCTGGCGATTGATTCGGGTGATCTCTGAAGGTGCCGCACCCATATCGACCGAAACCAAATTTCCCAGCGCGACCGGTTCACCATTGCGATTTCGAACATAGAGTTCGCTGATCGCTTCCGGATCCGCCCGATCTTCACCCTCGACGCGCATGCGAATATCGTATCGGCGCCCCTCCTCCTTGAAGGTCCCCACATCGACGCCGCCCACCATCATCTGGATTGTCTGAGCGATGGCCCGGGCGTCCACGCCCATCGCCGCGGCCTTCTCTCGATCGGGCGTTACCGACAACTCGGGCAGCCCCAATTTGAGACTCTTATCCAGGTCAACAAATCCTGGGATCGCTGCCAGGGCAGAGATGAATTCGTCGGAAACACGGTCGAGTTCCTCGAGGGAAAGGTTGCCGCGCAAATCGACACCGAAGCCTCCCCCTCGACTCATCATCGACTCGCCGGGATTGAAGATCCTAATCTGACGTCCAGGAATCGCCCCCAGGTCCTTCCGGGCCTCTTCGATAATTTCCATGACGCTTCGGCTGCGATCCTCATCACCCGCCAGCGTCCCAAAGATCATCGACCGATTGCTTCGGCTCGCTACCTCGTACCCGCCCCCTGATCCGGCGGCTGAAAAGATCCCGACGACTTCTGGCTGATCAAGAAACCAGGCTTCGTCCTGCTTCATATAGTCGAGCGAGGCCTGCAACGAAGTGCCGGGCGGCCCTTCAGAATTGCTGAAGAAAATCCCTTCATCCGAGGGGGGGAAAAATTCGGTTTTCAGCTGCGTTCCGAACCAAACTGCCAAACCCAGCGAGGCCAGGGTCCCCAGCGCCGTCAGGGTTCGATGGCGAAGGGTCAGATCTAGGGCTCCACGGTAGGCCTTCTCGAGGGCGTCAAAGCCCCGCTCCAAGCGAGCGTAGATGCTTTGGGGGCTGCGCGGTTTGGGAGGAGGCATGCGCGCCGCGAGCATGGGAGTCACGGTGAGTGCGACGAAGAGTGAAATCATCACGCTGCCCGCCACCACCAAGCCGAACTCCCCAAGAAAGCTCCCAACCAGTCCCTCGACGAAGACCACCGGGATGAATACCGCGGCCACAGAAACTGTCGCAGCAGTGGCCGCGAAAGCGATTTCCCGAGTTCCCCGCTTGGCGGCGACCTCGGCCGATTCGCCCATTTCCCGATGACGCTCGATATTCTCGAGCACCACGATGGCATCGTCGATCACGACGCCAACCGCCAGTGTCATACCCAAAAGTGTCATGGTATTGAGGGTAAATCCGAAGAGCCAGACCAGACCAAACGTGGCGATCAGTGAAACTGGAATCGCCAGAGCGACGATTAGGGTCGGACGGCTTCGGCGTAGAAAAACGAAAACCGTGAAGACGGCGAGCAACGCTCCCACCACCAGTGTGAATTGAGTTTCAGCAACGGCTTCACGCACCCCTCGGGAGAAATCGATGAAGCCTTCGGGATCTTCGAAGGCAATTCCCTCGGGCAGCACTTTTTCGATCTCGACGATTCTTCGAAGTACCTCGTCGACGATGCCCACTGTATTTCCGCCCGACTGCTTGCGAATGCCGAGACCCACGGTTTCCGCGGCGTTGTAGCGCGCGACCACGTCCTGATCTTCAGCCCCATCCTCTATACGCGCCACATCACGAAGCAGGACAGGAATTCCCCCAGTATGGGAAATAACCATCCGTTCCAAAGCTTCAATGGTTTCGAACTCCGCGTCCGTTGTGACGGCGTACTCAACCCGACTTCCTTCGACCTTCCCAGCGGGCAACTCGACGTGTTCCCGCTGGAAGGCCTGGAATACATCCATAGGCGAGAGGCGACGAGCGCGGAGTGCTTCGCCGTCGATCCAAATTCTAATATTCCGCTCGAGTCCGCCAAAAATCGCGACACCCGCAACACCCTGAATCGTTTCGAAACGCGGGTTGATCTGGCGCTTCACCGCCTCCATGGTCTCCACCGAACTCTTGGTGGTCGTCAGAGGTATCCATAGGACCGGCTGGTCATTCGGGTTGAAGGTATTCACCATGGGCGGTTCGACTTCACTGGGAAGCTCGTAACGCGCCTGAGCCACCTTGTCGCGCACTTCCTGAGCCGCCACGTCAAGATCCGTGCCGAGTTCGAACTCGACCTGGATCATTGAGGCGCCCCGATAGCTCGTAGAGGAAATCTTCCGAACCCCGCCGATGGTGTTGAAGCCCTCTTCGAGAATGTCGGTGACATCCTCTTCGACACCCTCTGGCGTTGCATCATCGAGGATCGAAGTCACCGACAGCACGGGGAATTCCATGTTGGGGAATTGATCGACGCCCAAGCGGTTATAACCAAGCACGCCGAAGACGAGCAGCGCCAGGATCATCATCCAGGTGAGAACCGGGCGATCGATGGAGACGTCTGAAAGGGTCATCCGTCGACTCCCGATGCAAAGGAGGGAGCTGGGGAACTCGCCTCGGGCCGGGTTACGGGTACGCCCTCTCGGGTGCGCACGGAAACGAGTCCGCCATCGAGCAGCTTACTCTGGCCCCGGACGACGACACGATCGGTGGGAAGAAGGGCTCCCCGGGCTTCCACCCACCCGTCACTGTAGACCCCGGTCTCTACCTGGATCTTCACCACGCGGTCGGTATCGGTCAACTTGAACAGAACTGATCCGCTGGCGCGCTGGAGAAGGGACTCTTCAGGCACCAAAATCACATTGCTTCGTTCGCTTACGCCCAACTCGACGTGGGTAAAGAGACCGGGCCGCAGTCGATCGTCTCCGTTGGGCAATTCCGCCGTGACACGCAGGGTACGCGTACGCGGGTCGATCGTCGGCGAGACCACCGTCACCGTCGCCAAAAAGCTCTCAGCCGGGAATGGAGCGACGCTCAAATCCACAGCCTGACCCACACGAACCAGGCCAGAATCCACTTCGGACACCGAAAACTCGACCTCGATGGGGTCGAGGGTGACGATTTCGAAGAGCGGCAGCCCCACGCTCAGATACTCACCCACGCTCACATTGCGCCGGGCCACCAGACCCGGAAAAGGAGCCTTGACCGAGGCATCCGAGAGGGCCCGCTTGGCGAGGCCCAAGCGGGCTTCGCTGGCACTCTTACGCGAATGGGCCAGTTTGAGGGCTGTCCGTGCCTCATCGAGTCGAGCCTGAGAGGCGGCATCTCGACGATTGAGATTCTGAATCCGATCCATGGCCCGCCAAGCCTCGAGCGCCTGGGCGCTCGCTTCGTTGACCTGTGCCTCGGCGCTGCTGAGTTCGAGTTCTCGCCTTTGGGGGTCGATCTCCAGCAGGATCTGTCCGGTGGAGACCCGGTCGCCCTCCTCCACCGAAATCGCTGTGACCTGCCCCGGAATCTGGGCCCCGATGGTCGCCTCGGCCTTGGCCACGAGCTCACCCGTCGCTGTAATCAGGTCGAGCACATCACGGACCAGAACCTGCTCCACCATGACGGGGGGCAATCCCACGGACGGGCTCGCCTTGTCAGCCGCTTCACCGCAAGACACCAGTAAAAGGCACGCCGTGGTCCATACCCCGACGGCAATCCGCTTCTTGCGCAACTCCGAAGTCATTCTCAAACCTTTTCTCGCGATGGACATATTCATGCTTTGCCTACTTTCCAGGGCGCTTTCGAAAACTCCGCCAGCCAGCCTCTCAAGAGAACGTCCACGCTGGCCTCGAGCAAGTCGGCGCTCCAGTCCTGGTCCGGCCGCACCGAGGGCAGGGAAATCAGGCCATGCAGGCAAGCCCACAGGGATTGTCGAATCAGGGTGAGGCGCTCCTCGTCGACTTCGTCGCCCTCCGCCAGAACGACCAAGGGGTCCGACATCAGCTCAACCGCCCGGTACGCGGCCGAGCCGGGCGACGGCTCTCGATCCCGAGGCTCGTTCATCAGGTGATAGTGGGCCGGGTGGCGGATCCCCCAGCGTGCGAAGGCCAGGCAAAGGACCCGGGCCTGAGCGATGGGTTCATTCCCGCTGGGCACCTGCTCCAACTCTTCGACGAGTTCCTGGAGTCGTTCCTCGAGCAGGGCCTCGATTAGGCCGGGCTTGTCACCAAAATAGTGGTAGATCGTCGGCGCGGAATAGCCGCAACGCTCGACCAGGGGCCGAACCGCGAATCCCCGATGGCCGGACTCGACGAGCAGGGTCTCCGCTGCGTCCAAAATGGCTCGGCGGGCATCGGCACGGTTTTGCTCGCGGCGCAGTGCAGCGGCATGGGCGGGGGGGGACATGGAAATTCCTTCACGGGGCCAGCCGGCCCAAGGCCGGTGGGGGGGGATATATCGCCTGCCCCCGGTCACCCGTGGAGCGGCACCTAACGACGTTTTAACTGTATAACGTCGTTAGGTCACTATTGTTAGCACAGTGACTGAAGCCTTCAAGCCCAACCCGGGCGAAGGGCGCCCGAATCTGAGAGTCCCGCCCGGCCGCGATCCGGGTATCCTGCCCCCTCGACCCTTCTCAGCCCAAGGAGCGCGCCTCATGGCCACTGGCGAAAACCCCCACCTGGCCCGGGGCCAACGCTTCGACCCGAGCGCGCGCGGGGAGGGAACCCTGGTTGGGTCCTGGGCCGCCGGCTGGACCGAGTACCCCGAGCGAACCTGCCTGATCCTGGGCCCGGAGCACGCCCTCAGCTACGGCGACCTCGAGGCCGCCTCTCGGCACGCGGCGGGCAAGCTTCGCGGGGCCGGCCTCTACCCGGGCGACCGGGTGATTCTCTCGGCGGCCAGCAGCATCCATCTCGTGGTGGCCCACGTCGCCTGCCTGCGGGCCGGCCTCGTCGTCGTCCCAACGAATACGGCGTACCGAGCGACAGAACTCCAGCATGTCGTGGGCGATGCGAAACCCCGGGCGGCCATCATCGACGACCCCCAGCGGGCCGAATGGATCCGCGGGGCCGACGAGCGGGTGCTCACCCTCTCCCCCGAACTTCCGCTTGCCGACGGCCCGGCCATAGATCTCGATACTGCGGCACCCAACGACCCAGCCCTCATCGGCTACACCTCGGGGACCACGGGCCAGCCCAAGGGGGCGGTCCTCTCACAACACAACCTCGCCTCTAGTATCGAAGCCCTACGTCTCGCCTGGCGATGGACTTCCGACGATCGACTGGCGCTTTCCCTCCCCCTCTTCCACATGCACGGGCTCGGGGTCGGCCTCCATGGAACTCTCCATGCCGGTGCCAGTGCGATTCTCGTACCGCGATTCGAACCCGACGCGGTCTTCGATGCCATCTCCGCCCATAACGCCACCCTCTTCTTCGGCGTCCCGACGATGTATCACCGACTGGCCGAATCTCCGCGCGTCGCTGAACTCTCGGCCCTCAGGCTCTGCGTTTCGGGTTCGGCCCCCCTACCCGCCGAGTTGCACACCCGCTTCGAAGAACTCGCCGGCCAAAAAATCCTCGAACGCTACGGCATGACCGAAACCGCAATGCTCGTCTCGAACCCCGTTGATGGCCAGCGGCGGCCAGGCACCGTGGGTTTCCCCCTCCCGGGAGTCGAGATGCGCCTGCGAGGCGAACCCGCGGAGATCGAAGTCCGGGGCCCGAACGTCTTCGCGGGTTACTGGGAACGCCCGGATGCCAATTCCGAAGCCTTCACCGCCGACGGCTTTTTTCGGACAGGCGACCTCGGCACTCTGGACGATGGGGGCTACCTCGTCATCTCCGGCCGCGCTCGGGAACTCTTGATCAGCGGCGGCTACAACGTCTATCCACGCGAAGTCGAGGAAGCCTTGGCTGAGGATCCCCGCATTCTCGAAGCCGCAGTGGTCGGCACACACTCTCCCGAGTGGGGAGACGCCATTACGGCCTACCTCGTCACGGCAAACGACGAAGAGATCAGCCCCGAGGCGGTTCGCGAATTCCTGGCCTCCCGTCTCGCCCCCTACAAACACCCGCGCATCCTCTTCCGGGTCGATGCCCTGCCCCGCAATGCTCTGGGCAAGCTCCAAAAACATCGACTTCAAGAGGGCCGAGTGCTCGAGAACGAAGAGACCTGAACCCTTTCAGGCGACGACTCCCGCCTCGCGAAGCCGGGGGATCTGATCGACCAATCCGATTTCTTCGAGAATCTCGTCGGTCTGCTGCCCCACCGTAGGCGCCGGGCCACCGAGGGAAGCCGGTGTCTTCTCGAATCGAACCGGGGGCCGGGGTTGCCGGATGGAGCCGAGTACCGGGTGCTGGGAGTCCACGAGCAGTCCAACCGCCTGGGCGTGGGGATCGTCCGCAAGTTCCCCGGGCGAAAGCACCACGCCGCAGGGCGCCTTCTCCGCCTCGAGCCGCTCGATCGCGTCCTTCACCGTAAAAGTTTCTGCAGCCGCATAGATTTTGTCCATCATGGCCGCCATGGCCTCCGGATTCTGGCGACGGGCCACGATGGTTTTGACTTCTGGAGCGTCCCAACCCTCGACACCCAGGGCCCGGCAGATCCCCGCGAAATCTTCGTCCGAGACCGGAGCCGCGATCCCCCAGCCATCCTTGAAGCGCCAGAGTCGTTGGCCATGGGAGAAACTCGAGGGCTGACTACCGTCGGAATCCCGCAGCACTTCGTTTCCGGCGGCATCGGCCCAAACGAAGTTAACCACGGCATCGAGCATCGGAATTTCCAGATGCTGGCCTCCCGCACCCTTTTCCCGCGCAAAGAGCGCGGCAGCAATGGCCTGGCTCGCGGTGAGCGCTGTGACTTTGTCCGCCGCGACCTGATAGAGCAACTGCGGCGCTCCCGTCTCCCCATCGGCCTGGCTCGAGGCCAATCCGCCATAGGACTGAACAACCGGATCGTAGGCACTTTTATCCCGATAGGGCCCCTCATTTCCGAAGCCGCTGATCGAGACGTAGATCAGATCGGGGTTCTCCTCTGCCAAGCTTTCATAGGAGAGCCCCAGGCGCTCGATGACTCCGGGCCTGAAATTTTGAACGAAGACATCCGCCTCGCTCACCAGTCGACGAACGATCTGCTGCCCTTCCTCGAGCCTCAAGTTGACGGCCAAGGAACGTTTTCCCCGGTTGGCCATCTGGGCCATCGCGCTGATGCCCGAATGGGCAACGCCCACCCAACGCCCAATATCCCCGATCCCAGGCGCTTCGACCTTGATCACCGAGGCCCCCTGATCGGTCATGATTCCAACTGCCCAGGGACCTGAGAGGGCGATACTCAGATCGACAACGCGAACGCCGTCCATGGGACCGCGATCTTGACCAGACATAATTGACTCCTCGATAAAAGAATTATCCAACACCTTCCCTCGCAAACCCTGCCCCGCTTATCCCTCTGACCCGGCTACTCGAATGTCGCTGAAGAAGGCGTTCGACCGCCCGGTCCGCTGTAGGCCAGGGTGTACCCAGGTGGACTCTCAAAATCGATCTCCGGAAAAGCCTCGAGAAGCGAATACCAGGCCGCGATCAGACGATCTTCCGCCGGGTAATCGAAGGGATCCTGGAGGACCCTTTCCTCGACTCCACCCCGAGCAGGAGGGTTTTCAGCCAGGTGGCGCGCCGTCCTGGCCACGGCCTCCCGAACCGGAACGACATCGCGATAGCCGAGGTCGGCGCAAAGGCGGCTCAAATCGTAGACCCTGTGCGTGGTGAGGGGCTGCATGACCATGGGCCGAGCGGGTTTCGCCAGGGCATAGGGCATGGAAACGATCTCCAAGGCATGTCCCAGCGCCTCAGAAATCACCTCGACGGTTTGGGCCAGGGTAAGCACCTGGCTATCGCCGCAATTGTAGATGCGTCCCGAAGCCCTCTCGGGCTTATCCACGGCGAGTAGGATCGCTTCGGCGAGGTTCTCGGCATAGCCGCAATGACATAAGGTGAGCCCACCGTCGGGCAGAATGATCTGGCCCCGCCCATCGAGAATTCGGCGGACGATACTCCACTCCCGAGGCATGGGCTGCCTCGGCCCATAGACGATTGGATAACGAAAATGCGTGGCGTTCGGGAAAGATTCGAACACAGCATCTTCTGTCAGGGCGATCCGCATTCCCTTGGTGTCGTCTTCTGGCTCCACCACCCGCGCGGCACTTTCGGGCACCGGCACGGGCATACCCGGAGGCGATAGGATGCCCGGGTTCATATATCCAAGGTAGGAGGGGCCACCCCCGAGAGAAATAAAACGATCGCACCGTCCCTTCATGAGCTCGGCGATACTTCTGAGTCGCCCGTAAGCGGCCACGCAAAGGTCGAAAGAACGGTCTGCAAGGACTCCCGCGAGCGCCCTTGCATCCCAAGGATCTACATGAATGTGCTCAACCTCTTCAGGGATCTCTTCGACTTCGTGATTCCCAGTGTGGAGGATCGCCACCGAGTAACCCCGAGCTCGAAGACCACCTACGATGAAAGGCCCTGTGGGACCCGTACCGCCGATGACCAGCGCCTTCATTTTCGATTCCCGACCTCCCTTGCTCGAGCATCGCACACCAGCCCCCCCCAACGCGATCACTGATCCACTTCAAAACCAGGCTTTTCCCGCCCCTGATCGACACGACAGATTCGCCTCGGAGACCTACATTCAAGGCGGAGTCGATTGCCCAGGAGTCGAGGATGCCCGACCACGCCACCCGCGAAGAGATTCGTTTGCTCGACGGCCACTTCTACGTGGATCGCCCGCTAGAGAATTTTGAATGGATGCGAGAGAACGCCCCAGTCTACTGGGACGAATCGGGTGAGATCTGGGGCGTAAGCCTGCATGAAGACATCATGGCCGTCTCCAAATCACCTCTCGTCTTCTGCTCGAATCAGAGTTCACGGCCGGAACGAGGCCCCATCATCCCGTCGATGATCAATATGGATGACCCCGACCACAAGCAGCGACGCAGCCTGGTCAACAGCGGTTTCACACCCCGGCGATTGAAGGAGAGCGAAGCTAAAATTCGGCGTATCACCAACAGATTGATCGATGAAGTCTGCGAACGAGGGGAGTGTGAATTTGTTCGCGAAATTGCGGCGCCTCTTCCCCTGATCATGATCGGCGACATGCTCGGAATGCCAGAAGAAGATTTCGAGACGCTCCTGCGCTGGTCGGAAGATATGCTCGCGGCCACCTCGGCGACAGCCAGTCCCGAGCTCCAGGAGCGCGCCCAGCAGGCCGGGGTCGAATACGCGACCTATGCGTTAAACGCGATTCAGGAGCGACGGCAGAAACCCACGGATGACCTGCTCTCGACTCTTGTCCACGCCGAGATCGAGGGGCATAGCCTGAACGAGGAGGCCCTGATTCACGAATCGCTCTTGATTCTGGTCGGGGGGGACGAAACGACTCGGCATGTCATCACCGAGGGGGCCCTCGCCCTGATCGAGAATCCGGGCGAACGCCAGAAGTTGTTCGAAGAGCCTGGGCGGATCCCGACCGCGGTGGAGGAATTGCTTCGCTGGGTCTCGCCCATCAAGAACATGAACCGCACGGCGACCCGGGACACCGAACTCCGAGGACAAAAGCTGCGCGAAGGGGATCGCGTCCTGCTCCTCTACCCCTCGGGCAACCGGGATGAAAAGGTCTTCCCCTCGCCCAACTCCCTGGATGTCGAGCGCTCTCCCAACCCCCACGTCGCATTCGGGGGATATGGGACCCACCACTGTCTTGGGGCGAGTCTGGCCCGGCTCGAGTTGAGGATCATGTTCGAGGAATTGTGCCTTCGCCTTCCCGACCTCGAACTGGCGAGCGATGCCCCCCTGCCCCGCCGCGCGTCGAATTTCATCGCTGGAATCGAGCGGATGCCCGTGCGCTTCACCCCGAGTTCGCGCCGGGCGGACTAGACGCCGCTCTTCCCCTACCCCCCCCCCAGGGGAAAGCCTTTGGGACCCGGACTCATTTCAGCCCTCTCCCAGAGGGAAATGGCTCAAGTGCGCCCCTTGTCGGCGCTTCTCAATCCGCTCTGGCTTGCCCTCAGCCGTCCTCACGGATTTCAGGCGCTGGTTCTCGTTGGCCGGAAACTTGCAGAGATTGCCGAATTGTTACCGGCCTCCTGCCGGGATATCGACTTTCCAGAGGACGAACTCCCATTGGACCATCGAGCGCGACCCACAGCCAATCTCAAATTTGACCGCAACCCGAGCGGACTGCTCCTGGCTCTGGCCGCCCTCGGCCTGGCCGTGACGATATGGAGCCTCTGGGATCTCTCCGGGCACGCGACCCGGATGGCGGCGATTCAGAACGCCGCGACCCTCGCCGACTCTGTGGCGGCCTTCCGTGAACTTTCTACAAATTGGGTTCTCGAGGAGCATGCGCACCTGCCGGGCACCCGCTCCACCCGGGCGCCCATGCTCCGAGAGGACAACCCCAGGGAGGAGAGCCGGGCCTTCATCGAGCGACTCCAGAGCGGTGCTATCGGAGCGATTGTCACCCTCCACGGGCGTCAGGATCCCCTGGGCTCGAGCCCAGGGACCCCGGATCTCGAATCCTCTTTCCTCTCGGTCGCCCGGAGCCATATTCGCAATGCTCCTGGCCAGCCGTATTACGATTTCCAACTCGGGAGTCCCAACCCCCTCCTGCGATACGTGATCGAAGATCCCACAGTTCCGAACTGGGACGCCGAAGACCCGAACGAGCCGAGCATAGGTGGGCTCATCGAGGTCTCGATGCGTCTGGATCCCAATCTCATCGTCGACGCCGAGGCGGATGTTAATCAGGGGCTGCAACTCTTCACCTTCCTCGGAGTCCTGTGGTTCTCGGTCGCATCAATAGCGCTCACCGCATCTCGTAGGGCGAGCCAGGCCGCTCTCGAACTGGCCAAGGAGAAGGCCGAAGACAATCTCAATCTCGAAAATTTGATCCGGCAACGAGAAGCTGCAGAGCGCGAGACTCGCCGACTGGAGGAAAGAGTATTCGCCTCCCAGAGAACCGAGAGTCTGAATCTAATTACGGGGGGGCTCGCCCACGACTTCAACAATCTTCTCGTCCCGATTCTAGCCAATGCTGACTTTCTCAAGGCGGAAGTCCCGGCGGACTCCCCTGCCCGTGAAATGCTCGACGACATCGACCTCGCTGCAAGTCGTGCGGCCGATGTCTGTACCCAAATGCTTGCCTATGCGGGGAAATCGAGTCCCGATTGTTCTCGGACGGATTTGAACGACATCGTCAACGACATCCGTCAAAACCTCCAAATCGACTCATTGGGAAAACTCTTCGTCGAAACGTCAGTGGCCGAAGGTTCGCTCTTCACTGAATGTGATTCGCGCCAAATCAGCCAGGCCCTCCTGAACCTGATTGCGAATGCCTCAGAAGCGATCGGGGACAAATCCGGGAAAATCATCGTCCGAACCGGGTCCTTTCAGACAACCCTCGACGAGAATTTTTTCCAGGAATCCGAAAACCCGGGGGAAGCCGAGGCTCCGACCCTCTTGTCTCCCGCAATAAAACAAGATCGTCGAATTTTTTTCGAGGTCATCGACAACGGGTGTGGGATCTCCCAGCAGAATCTCGACAAAATCTTCGACCCCTTCTACTCCACGAAATTTGCAGGACGGGGGCTCGGCCTCGCAGTGGTCCAGGGGATCGTGAACTCGCACTCGGGCTCAATAAAAGTCGAGAGCGAAGTTGGCCTCTACACGCGATTCCGCGTCGAACTTCCCCAATTCGACACCGAGGGGCTCAAGCCGAGCCACGTCGATTCCGCACGGGAACTCGAAGAATCCGGCCGAAAACCCGGCACCATTCTTCTCGCGGATGACGAACCGACTGTGCGCGCCGTGGCCCAGCGCATCCTGGAACAAAGCGGGTTTAAGGTCATCTCGGTCAGCAACGGGTTGGAAGCGACAGAGAGATTCTCTGCTGAACCCGGTGCTTTCGACGCCTGCGTCTTCGACCTCACCATGCCGACCAAGGACGGTGACGAGGCCCTGAAAGAAATCAGGGCTCTGAATCCGACGATTCCAGCCGTTTTGATCAGCGGCTACAGCGAAAAAATCGACGAGGTCGCAGCGACGTGTGAGGCGCAGACCACCTTCGTCCACAAGCCCTTCCGCGCCACTGCCTTGCGGAGATCGCTTCTAGAAGTCCTGAATTGGGAATCCCATGAGCCCGGGCCCCGGGAAAACCCGGTCAGCGCCCGGCCCGCCCCAGGCGCGCGATCTGATGCCGGTGGCTCAAATGGGTCGGTCGCACCGGCGCTTTGACTCGTTTGAAACGCCGAGGTTAAACCACCTCATATTTCAAGTGACTGAAACCTAAGGGGTTTCTGCGGCGCCACTGTTGGCACGTGCCGTGCAATGTGATCCGTTTGTCTGCTTAGAACCGACCTACTGAGTGTCCCAACGGAATTTTGCCGACCAGGATGGAGGAAATCACCAAGATGATATTCGATCACTACACCAGCCAGAACCCCCGTGAGACCAGCTACCTGATCGCTTGCCCCGACAGCCGGGAGGCCGCAATCGTCAATCCCTTGGCCGGGGCCATGGCCGCCTACCAAGCAACTCTGGTCAGCCGAGAACTGCGGCTGACCCATATCCTCCTGACAAATCTCGAGCCCGAAGCTCGGGCCACCGCCGAGAAACTCAGCGGCATGACGAATTCCTCCCAGATTTTCCCGTCGCTCCCCACGGCCCCCCTTGCCGACTCCCAGGCTTCGAGCCTCCCTGGGCGCGATGTGAACTTATCGGACGAACCCATCGCGATCGGCCGTCTCCGGATCGAAGCGCAGCCGACTCTGGCTGGGAGCGAATCCAAGATCGTGTATCAGGTGGGCGATTACACTCTCACCGCCGAGAGCCTCCTCATTGGTGCACCCGAAACCTCCCCTATTGCGACCGACAACGGGCCCGCCATCAGCCAGTTCATGATCCCGTCCGAACCCGCGCGGAAACCGGTGCAGAATTTTCGAAAGGATCGGTTGGAAGCCTCCATCGAAGTCATTCTCCTTGAAGACCTGCACTCGAGCCTGATCGAAGACGCTTTCAGCCCAAAAGAAACGCTCGTTGTGCGCGCCTACATCGAACTGCTCGAAGAGAACGAGCTGGCCCACCCGTCCGCTGCGGAGCTTGGCAACAAGATCGGCAATATCGATCGAAGTGTCATTCACGTGTTGGTCCACAGCATCCGGTGGAAGCAGATCGGGCTCGACAGGCTCCCCCTCGTTCTTGCCGGGCAAGCGTCCAAGTGGCTCAGGAGCCTCAAAACTGAGCCTGAGTTTACGTCCCACGAGGAGGAATTTCTGGTGGCCTACCTCAAGCTGGTAGCCGATACCGGAACCCCGCCTTCGGGCCCCGACATCGCCGGTGCACTCGGTTCGCGCCGATCGATTCAGTGGGTCCGCAAGAGAGCCTTTACGATTCGGCGAAAGCAGAGGGAATTCGGATGCCCCCTGCTTATCCTGTCGCGAAACAAGCCCTCGCTGCCGCAGTTCTCTCGTCCGGTTCAGGTGATGCGGGAGCACGCTCCAATCGCATTCGAACACGCTCCAATCGCCTGATATCTCCTTTGAGATAATCCCAATACTTCCCTATTTCCATGCAATAAGGCACAAAGAAAGCGCCCGTCCCGGCCTCTCGGGACGAGCGCTTTTCTCTTGGCGACTCCAAAAAGACAGGGGCGCATGACTGCGACCCGCATCGGGACCGTCACGCTCCACGAGGACTCCCCTGGGCGAAGTTCAATTGTCACTTCGAAATCCCAGCGCGCTATGCTTTCCTCTCGGCACCAGATGGGGTTTCGCACGGCGAACCAGCCCCAATTTCTTAATGAGCGAGTTATCCAATGCGCGTCTTCAGTCCAAGAAATATTGCCGGGCTTATTCTGATCCTTCTCGCCTGGCTGGCCGTCGCCTTTCTCTTCTGGCACCAGGGAAGCGAACTCGAGAGGAATCGGGATTTCGCTCCGAATGCCACCAGCCAGGTCTCCCCCACAGGTGAAGCGACTCAGCCCGGGGTATCTGCTGGGCTGATTCTGGCCGCCGCCGGATTACTTCTGCTCAGCGGGTGCTCAATCCTCATTCAAAACCCGAGTCCCCACGAAGGCAAACTCACTGAAGTCCGGCAAGAGGAGCCGACTTCGACACAAACCCCATCTCCGGATACCGCCCGAGTCTCGAAGCTTCTTGCTCAGCAGCGAGCGCTCAGTCGCACGGAAAGGGTTCAGGTCGCCACCGAGTTCGCTGCCTCGATATCCCACGAAATCCGCAACCCGCTCGCGGGCATCCAGATGAGTTTGAGCAATATGATCGCCGAATCTTCGCACAAAGAGTTCAATGACCGCATGCGGTTGATTTCCTCGGAAAGTGTCCGCATCACCGATCTTCTCAGTGGAGCCGTAGGCGCGGCGCGGCAGACCCCCGAATCGTTTAAAGAAGTTGCCCTCGAAGAACTCGTTGCAGATCTTCTCGAACTTCTAAGCTTCCAGATGCCCGATGGTCTCTCGATCGACCAAGAGATCGAGCCGGGTCTGAACATCAGCGTTCCGTCCGACCGCTTCCGCCACTGCCTCGCCAATCTCCTCTTGAACTCGATTGAGGCAGTAGACCCGAAACAGGGATGGATCGAAATTCGAATCAGCGCTCACGAGTCAAATCTCCGAATCGAGATATTCGACAACGGTCCAGGTTTCCCCGAGGTCGCACTCTCCGGGGGGACTCGGCCCTTCGGAGACAGGGAAGCGACAGGCGGTGGCATCGGACTCGCCATGGTTCGACGCTTTGTACGAGAAGTCGGAGGGCAAATCCAACTCACGAATGAAAAAAGAGCCGATGGATCATCAGGCGGCCGAGTAACGATATTGCTATCTTCGGTCGTTCATCATGGATGACACACTGCTCCTCATCGAGGACGAGGACCTGCTTGGAAACGAACTCACGCGCCATTTCTCGCGCGAAGGCTGGGATGTCGTCCACTACAAAGACCTCGCAGGAGCCCGAAAAGCCCTGATCTCCGAGGGGATTGCACCCCTCGTGGTCGTATCGGATATGAACCTTCCCGATGGCAATGCCCTCGACCTCCTCGAGGAATGCCGTAAACACAACACCGCCGGTGAATGGCTCTTCTTAACGGGTTACGGAACGGTGGCCGATTCGGTCCGTGCCCTTCGAATCGGTGCCTACGACTTCCTCGAAAAGCCCTGTGACTTGAAGAGGCTTGACCTTGTCGTAGCGAGTGCTGCGCGAAGCGCGCTTGCCCAGCGCCGACTCGACGAACTGTCTTCCAATCAAAGTCGTACATACCCCATCTCTAGCTTCGTGGGTTCCAGCAGCGCGGCGGCCGATGTCAGAGAATTTCTCGACCGTCTGATCACGGTCAATATCAGTGGGCTCGTCATTGGTGGCGAGACGGGCACAGGGAAGGGTCTCGTCGCTCGCATCCTGCACAATAGCGGCCCTCGCGCGAAGGCCCCGCTGATCGAGGTGAACTGCGCCGCCCTGCCGCGGGATCTCCTAGAATCGGAACTCTTCGGCCATGAAGCCGGCGCATTCACTGGAGCCAAGCAGAAGCGCCGAGGCCTTGTCGCTCAAGCCGACGGAGGAACCCTCTTTCTCGACGAACTTGCCGAGATGCACCTTGACCTGCAATCCAAGATCCTCAAAGTGATCGAGGATCACCGGGTAAGACCCCTTGGCTCCGATAAGGAAACCAAGGTTGACGTCCAAATCATCGCAGCCAGCAATCGAAACCTTGCCGATCAAGTCGCCGAGGGCGAATTTCGCGCCGACCTCTACCATAGGCTCTCGGTATTCGAGCTGACCCTGCCCTCCCTCGCCGAGCGCCTCGGTGACCTCGACGAAATGGTCCCCTTGATCATCAATGAGTTCAACTCGACGGCGGGAAAGAACGTTCGCGACGTCCCCGACGAGGTCTGGAAATCCCTCAAGGCCTACAACTGGCCGGGGAATGTGCGCGAATTACGGAATGTCATCGAGCGCTGTGTCCTCTTTTCCGAGGGATCCGATTTTCCTCTTCGCTGGCTACAACTTCCTGGGCAATCTGCGCCAACGGAAGCGGTTCTCGACGGCGACAAATTAACCGTGCCCCTGGACGGCAGCCTTTCCCTGGAGGAGATGGAGGCATATATCATTAGGGGCGCCCTGGAGAAATCGACGTACAACGTCACAGCGGCGGCGAGAAGCCTGGGAACGACTCGTCAGAAACTTCGCTACCGTGCACAGAAGCACGGAATCCAGGCTCCGGATGAAAACACTCCCGAACAGAGCCAGTAGCCGGGAAAGAAACTCCAACGAACTGCACGGTTAGTGCATGAGTTCTAAAAACCGCCAATGACCAGAACCACTGGCGGGCATCATTTTTCAAAGACAGATCGAACCCCAAAAATACTGGAAGACGGAGTACACCATGGACGACAAGCTGCGGATGCGACGTGAGAACTTTATTAAAGCCATGGCCATCGTTGTAGCCGGAGGCCTCTTGGCCGCCTGCTCGACGGTCAGGGTCAACAGCGACTACGACCCAGCCTTCGACTTCGCCAAATTGAAGACTTACGCTTGGATGGAAAAGCCCAACCCCAATGAAGCATCCACTATCGCCAACAATACTCTCCTCACCGATCGCATCGAGCGCGCTGTGAACTCGGCACTCCAGGAAAAGGGGCTTACCCAGGTTGCCCGGGAGGAAGCTGATTTTGTGATCTCCCAGCATATCGGGGTCCAGCAGAAGCTTCAGGTTGACACCACGCAGTTCGGGTACGGATACGGTTTTGGATACGGCGCCTGGGGAGGACCCATCGGCGGCTACCCCAGCCAGACAACCGTTTCCCAATACGAGGAAGGCACGCTCATGCTCGACTTCGTCAACCCGAGCAATAAAGCTCTGATCTGGCGAGGGACCGGCCAAAGTCGAGTTCGAAGAGCCTCCAGCCCCGAAGAACGTGAAAAATTGGTTCAGGCCACGGTGGGACAGATTCTCGCTCAATTCCCGCCTTCCAAGAAGAAATAGTCGGCGCGGCACTGACCGCTTGCTTGTTGGTTCCACCCCGAGGTAAGGCAGCGCAGACTCCTGCCTTACCTCGCTGAGCTTCCGGGGTACTCAAGCCCCCGGGGTTGGATCAACGAATCGCTCTTCTCAAGAGATCGGGCTTGAACCCTTGAACCTGGGAGCCCGGGAAACAGATTGCTATCACGACAAGAAGAACAAGTTGAAAACCAAAGTAGATCCCAAAAGCGAAGACTTCATCGCAAACGCGGACCGTATGCGCGATCTGGTCGGCAATCTGCGGGTTCAGCAGGCCAAGGTCGCTGAGGGCGGCGGCGAGCGATCGGTCAAAAGGCATCTGGATCGGGGCAAGCTCCTACCGAGGGAGCGAGTCCGAAAACTGATCGACCCGGGTTCGCCTTTCATGGAATTCTCCGCTTTGGCCGCTCTCGGTGTATACGAGGACAACGTTCCCGGCGCAGGAATCATCACGGGCATTGGCCGCGTCTCGGGCCGAGAATGCGTAATCGTTTGCAACGATGCGACGGTGAAGGGCGGCACCTACTACCCCTTGACCGTAAAGAAACACCTACGAGCCCAACAAGTTGCCCTAGAAAATAATCTCCCCTGCATCTACCTGGTCGACTCGGGCGGAGCCAACCTGCCGAACCAGGATGAGGTCTTTCCCGATCGCGAGCATTTTGGCCGGATCTTCTACAACCAGGCCAACATGAGCGCAGCGGGAATTCCACAGATCGCCGTGGTTATGGGCTCCTGTACCGCCGGAGGCGCCTATGTACCCGCCATGTCCGACGAAAGCATCATCGTCAAGGAACAGGGAACGATCTTTCTCGGCGGGCCTCCTCTTGTTAAGGCCGCCACGGGGGAGGAAGTTACTCCTGAAGAGTTGGGCGGGGCAGACGTCCACTCAAGAATCAGCGGGGTCGCCGATCATTTTGCTATCGACGACACCCACGCGCTCACCATCGCCAGAAGTGCTGTCAGCCATCTAGCCCCGCGTAAACGCCTGGATTTTGAAGTCCGCGAACCCAAGGAGCCTCGCTTCGACCCCGAGGAACTCCTCGGCATCGTCCCCCGAGACACTCGAAAGCCCTATGACGTCCGGGACATCATCACTCGCATCGTAGACGCCAGCGAATTCGACGAATTCAAGAAGCGTTACGCCGACACGCTGGTCACTGGCTTCGCCCATATTCATGGCTACCCGGTGGGTATCATCGCCAATAATGGCGTCCTCTTCGGAGAGTCCGCACTCAAAGGCGCCCACTTCGTCGAGTTGTGCTGCCAGCGGGGTATCCCCCTTGTCTTTCTACAGAATATCACCGGGTTCATGGTCGGTAAGAAATACGAGCATGGGGGCATAGCCCGGGACGGTGCGAAGATGGTCACGGCTGTCGCCTGCGCCAAGGTCCCCAAGTTTACGATCATCATTGGGGGCTCTTTCGGAGCGGGCAATTATGCCATGTGCGGCCGCGCCTATGGTTCGCGACTGCTCTTCATGTGGCCGAACGCCCGGATAAGCGTCATGGGGGGCGAACAAGCGGCCAATGTCCTCGCTACAGTGAGGCGAGATTCCATGTCGGCCCGTAATGAGTCCTGGCCAGAGGATGACGAGAAGGTCTTCATGGATGAAATTCGTTCACTCTACGAGGATCAGGGCCATCCCTACTACGCCAGTGCGCGACTCTGGGATGACGGGATCATAGACCCCAGAGATACCCGGCGAGTTTTGGGGTTGGGTATCAGCGCGTCTCTCAATGCCCCAGTTCAGGAGACGTCTTTCGGCGTCTTTCGCATGTGACCATGTTCGAAACTCTTCTCATAGCCAACCGCGGCGAGATCGCCTGCCGAGTTATTCGGACGGCGCGGTCCATGGGCATTCGGACAATCGCCGTCTACTCCGAAGCCGATGTCGGCGCTCTTCATACCCTCGAAGCAGACGAGGCAATCGCCATCGGGCCAGCCCCCGCGCGGGAGAGCTACCTCCGTGGAGAAAAGATAATCGCTGCCGCTCTCGAAACCGGGGCAGACGCCATCCACCCCGGCTACGGCTTCCTTTCCGAAAATGCCGAGTTCTCCGAAGACTGCGAGCGGGCCGGGATCACCTTCATCGGACCGTCGGCCGAAGCGATTCGGGCCATGGGCAACAAAGATGAAGCCAAGCGACGGATGGAATCCGCCGAGGTGCCCGTAGTCCCGGGAGAACACGGCGAAGCCCAGGACTACACAACCTGGGCACACGCTGCCGAGCGGATCGGATACCCCGTCCTCGTGAAGGCCGTTGCCGGTGGCGGTGGCAAGGGCATGCGCAAGGTCGATCGGCCCGATGCCCTCGAAGCGGCCCTCGAGGCAGCCTCGAGGGAGGCCGAATCTTCGTTCGGAGATCGCCGCCTTCTCATCGAAAAGTGGCTCGAACCCTCGCGCCATGTCGAGGTGCAGATCTTTGCCGATGGCCACGGCAATGCCATTCACCTCTTTGAGCGAGATTGCTCCCTCCAACGCCGCCACCAGAAAGTTCTCGAGGAAGCACCAGCACCCGGCCTCTCGGAATCTGCCCGACTCCGCATGGGCGAAACGGCGGTTCGTGCAGCCAGAGCCATCGACTACCAGGGGGCCGGTACCGTCGAGTTCATTCTCGACGCCGGAACGGAGTCAGACGACCCTCCTTATTATTTCATGGAGATGAATACCCGGCTTCAGGTAGAGCACCCCGTGACCGAGGCGATCACGGGAACAGACCTCGTCGAGTGGCAGCTTCGCGTTGCCGCAGGTGAACCCCTGCCCCTGAGCCAGGAGGATATTCAGCCCTGTGGTCACGCCATAGAGGTTCGTGTCTACGCTGAGGATCCCGCGCGTCGCTACATGCCCCAAACTGGAGCGCTGGTCCACCACCGCCCGCCCCCGGAGAATGCCCACACCCGAGTCGATAACGGTGTCGCAGAAGGCTCGACCATCAGCTTTCACTATGACCCGATGATTTCGAAGCTCATCGTTCAGGCCCCAGACCGGAAAAAGGCTATCCGAAGGCTCCAGGAAGCGACCCGTCAATATGAAGTGGCCGGGCTCAAGACCAATATCGGCCTACTCAATGCCATCGCCATGCACCCGGCTTTCGCCGCCGGGCGGGTCACCACTTCTTTTCTCCAAGATCACGAAATCGCCCTCACTTCAGGGCTGGGCGAACCGCCCGACCACTTCGTCGCCCTCGCGTGTGCAGCCCTTCTCGAGCAAAGGAGGCGCGGCACCTACCCCCAAAAGGGCGAAGATCCCTACTCACCCTGGGCAACAACAGACAGCTTTCGCCTAAACGAAGACGGGCTGGACAGCCTGGACTTGATGGTGGAGAAGCGGACTCTCCATATTCTCATCCACCCGACCGCCGCGGCAATCACCCTCGAGTGGGAGGGTCATGCAATGCTCCTCAGGGATATCGCCGTGGGAGAAACGCGGATCTCTGCGATCCTCGATGGCCAGCCAAGAGAAGCCAGCGTGCGCATGGAGGGCAACCTTGTCCACGTGATGGCCGACGCCCGGACCGCTAGTTTCGAGATCGCCCCTGAAAAAATCTCTTCGGAGGGCCCAGGTGCCGTCGAGGGCATCATTCGAAGCCCCATGCCCGGAAAAATTACCGCCGTAATGGTCCAAGAGGGCGAATCGGTAGAAGCGGGCCAGCCTCTTGTCCAACTCGAGGCCATGAAGATGGAGCACACTCTCGTGGCTCCTACTTCGGGAAAAGTCGTCGACTTGCGAGCCAAGCTCTACCTTCAGGTAGATGAGGGCCAGGAACTTCTAGCCGTCCAGTGACATACCAAACCCTCTTCTGTTCGCATCCAACCAGGAGACCCCATGATCAAGGGCTATGCCGGCCGAACTCTCACAGTCAACCTTGAAACCCAAGAGCACCATTTCGAGCCGCTCGATGAAGAAATGGCTCGACTTTATATTGGGGGCAAGGGGTACGGGGTGCGACTCCTCTATGATATGACTGAACCGGGCATCGACCCGCTCTCCGCCGAAAACCCCCTGATCTTCGCGACCGGCCCGCTCAACGGCTCGGTCGCGCCCCAATCAAACCGCTTTGCCGTTGTCTGTAAAAGTCCGCTGACCGGCGGGATAGGCAATGCAACCTGCGGCGGCTCTTTTGCCTATGCACTCAAAAGGGCTGGCATCGACATCCTTATAGTTAAGGGAGCAGCCTCGGCTCCCTGTCGCCTGGAGGTCGAGAACGATGAAGTTCGGATCCTCCCGGCGGCTGATCTCTGGGGCGAAGGAACTTATGCCACCCAGAAAGCGCTCGGCAAAAAATACAAGCATGCCGTGATCGGTCCAGCCGGCGAAAACAAGGTCCTCTATGCCGGAATCGTATCCGACGAGAGAATCGCGGGAAGAACCGGGGTGGGTGCTGTTATGGGCAGCAAAAACCTCAAAGCCGTGAGCGTGACCGGAAATCACAAGCTCGAGATGGATGATCCCGAAGCGTTCAAGGCATATACCAAGACGGTCCGCGAACTCTTCAAGGAACACCCCGTTCTAGGCGAATCGATGAAGCGATTCGGAACGGGGGCGATCCTCAATACGACGAACGGCCGAAATATTCTTCCGACTCGAAATTTCAAGTATGGCCACTATGACGAGGGCATGAGCATCTCTGGCGAGCACATGGAGGAACATGAGCTCGTCGGGGTCAAGAGCAGCTGCATGCATTGTCCTGTGACTTGCGGACGAGACGTCGAAGTAGAGGGTGTAGGAAGGGTCAAGGGTCCCGAGTATGAAACTCTTGCCCTCCTAGGGAGCAACCTCGAAATCAGTAACCTCAAAGACATCAATGAGTGGAACTACCTCGCAGATGACCTAGGCATGGACACAATCAGCCTGGGAGGAACGATCAGCTTTGCGATGGAATTGCAGGAAAAAGGCGCTTTCGATGTCGGAGTTAAATTCGGTGATCCGGCTGGACTGAGCGAACTGATCCGCGATATCGGGCACAGAAAAGGGGTCGGGGATGACCTCGCCGATGGCAGCCGCCGTATGTCCGAACGCTTCGGTGGGGCGGAATTCGCGATGCATGTCAAGGGCCTGGAACTCTCGGCATACGACCCGAGAGGTTCGTACGCCCAAGGCGTAGAATACGCCACGACCAACCGTGGTGGATGCCACGTCCAGGGCGCAAGCATGTACTTCGAAAGCATTGGGCCTCTTACAATCAACCCGCAGAATCTCAAGTTGAAAGCCGACATCCCGATCGTCCAGCAGAACCTGGGATGCGCCATCAACTCCATGGTGCTCTGCATCTTCTCGACATATGGGATGATCCCCGCTGCGATTCACAACATGGATCCCAACTCCTTCAGTCACCGTCTACTCTCGCGGCTCATGGAAAATATGGGGCCCCTTTTTCGAGGCTTCATGGGAATCAAGGCGAGGCCAATGGTCTGGTGGGAAAAATGGCTGACGTATATCACCGGACAAACCCTATCTTCAGGACATCTCCAGGAAATAGGCGCCAGAATCTTCAACCTCGAGAGGATCTACAACTTGAGGGAAGGACTCACCCAGGAGCAGGATACTCTGCCGAGTCGAATCCTGAACGAGCCCATTTTCCCCGGCACAACCACGGGACACCCCTTGGACCAAATACTCCCGCGCTACTACAAGCTAAGAGGCTGGGACAACAACGGTGTGCCCACGGCAAAGACCCTCAAGAGACTTCAGGTTCGAACCTAGGAGGAACCCCATGAGCATTACCGTCCAGCTCACTTACGACATGGCACGCGAAGTCGGAAGCCCCACGATTCAAGTCTCTGGTGCAGAAACCGTAAGCGACGTGCTGAAACTGACGCGGGAACGCTTTTCCCAAGATGAGGAGAACTACGCGCAGCTCACCCGCGTCGCGGCTCTCGCGATCAATGGCGTTCTCATCAACTATCGCCGAGGAAAGAAGACCAAGGTGCAGGACGGCGATCGCGTGAGCTTCGTCAAGGCGGCCGCAGGCGGTTGAGCCAGCCGCCGAAACGGTTACTCAGCACAATCACCGTGATCCGGCGAGAGACGACAACGTAAGTCCTCGGCTCAAACGGGGATTATCCACGGAGTCCACACCATGCCTTCCGTTCAGGCCAACGGCATCTCCATCGAATACCAGACCCATGGCCACCCCGAGGATCCCGCCCTTCTCCTGATCATGGGACTTGGGGGCCCGTTGATCCTGTGGGAAGAGTCGCTGTGCAATACGCTCGCGGATCAGGGCTTCTTCGTCGTACGCTACGACAATCGGGACTGCGGGCATTCGACAAAGATGGACTCCCATCCTACCCCCGACGGTGCTGAGTTTGCCGCCCGGTGGCTGACAGGTGAAGAGATCGAGGCCTCCTATACCCTGACAGATATGGCGCGCGATGGAATCGCTTTGCTCGACGCACTCGGCATCGGGCAGGCTCACGTGGCTGGCACTTCTCTAGGTGGAATGATTGCCCAGACCATGGCGATCGAATTCCCCCAGCGAGTTTCGACCCTGATTTCCATTATGTCCTCGACCGGGGAGCGTTCTCTATCGAAACCATCTCCCGAAGCCATGGCGGTGCTCCTCACCCCAGCAGCGGACACCCGTGAAGCTGCCTGCGTACAACATTTGGCCAGTAATCGCGCCATCGGGGGAGATCCCAATCTCTTTCCCTATGACGAAGCGAGGCTCACGGACCGTGCATCCCGGCTTTGGGATTACGGTATCGAGCGAGAGGGGGCGACTCGCCAACTGCTTGCGGGCCTCGCCTCGGGGGACCGCACCGCAGGACTTCGTGAGCTTTCTCTCCCCGCTTTGATCATCCACGGAACCTCCGACACGCTCTTCGGCCTAGATCACGGCAAAGCGACCTTCGAGGCCATCCCGGGAGCCAAGCGTATTTTTATCGAGGGCTTTGGTCATGATCTACACCCCGGAGCCGACGAAATTTTAGTTCGAGAAATCACCGCGTTGTGCCGTACGACCTGATCTCCAAGGGATCTCTTGGGATCCAGGTCTCGTCGGCCAATGCATCCAAAAACTCGAAAGGGAGAAAAACCCCATGACCAACACCGAACCCGAAGCTCCCACAGCCCAAACCGATACGGGAAAGGCTCCGCCTCGCTGGGTAATCAAGGCCATGACCCGCACGCATGTCGCTCTCCACCGCCTGAGCGGCGGAAAGCTCTTCAACACGCTGACCGGAGCCGAGGTTTGCTTTGTCACGATGACGGGCGCCAAGAGCGAGCGAACCCTCACCATCCCCCTGATTTACGTTCCCCATGGCGAGGGCGTTCTACTCGTCGCCTCAATGGGCGGAGCCCCCAAGAACCCAATTTGGTATAGAAATCTGGTCAAAAATCCGCAGATCAAGGTCAACCACCGCGGCCAGGAGATGAGTTTGTCGGCCCGACTCGCGGAAGCCAACGAAAAACCAGCACTCTGGCCCGTCTGCGACGGCCACTACGCTCCCTACGCCGACTACCGAGCGCGCACTAGTCGAGAGATCCCGATTTTTGTCTGCGAGTGATTGAGCCAAGACCTTTCAGCTGCCGGGTTCCGGCGCGGAAATGTCCCCGAAGAGCGGGTCCGAAGCGCCTTAAAACTCGAGACCTCCGCGCCGCCCACGAAGTCCGAATCCGGTACTATTCGGGCGGGAGATCGAGCTTGGAGCAGCAAATCAAAAACTCTGTTTTGTCCACTGCACGCGAGATGATCGCCGGTGGTCTGGTCGAGGGCACGGCGGGCAACTTATCCGCACGACTCGATGCTGAGCGCGTGATCCTGACTCCCGCATCCCTCAGCTACAAAACCATGGACTGCTCGGATCTCGTCATTACCGATCTCAAAGGGAAGGTCCTCGAGGGCACAAGACAACCCACCACCGAAATGGCCCTTCATCTCACGTGCTTGGCCAATCACGCCGATATTGCGGCCGTTGTGCATTGTCATCCCGTCTACGCCAGCATGTTCGCCGTCAACCGCGAGCCCATCCCCAGCCTGATCGAAGAATTCGACATCCACGTTGGGGGTGACGTTCCCGTAGCCGATTATCAAGAGACGGGCTCCCAAGCGCTTGCCACCGAGGTGTCTCGGCATCTCGACGAACGCGGTGCGGTCTTGATGGCCAACCACGGGCTTCTCTGCGTCGGAAAAGATCTGGAAGATGCCTTGTCTGTCGCACTTCTGGTCGAGCGAACAGCCAAAATCGTGTGGGGTGCCCGATTGATAGGGAAGCCCTTGGCCCTCCCTGAATCGACACACGCGAAATTTTCCCCGCTCTACAAAAGATCACGGCGTGCGGCGCGGGACGACACATGAATTCAAATTCGAGCAAGGGAGAGAAAAGCATGAAGAGTGGAGATGGGCCTGAAAACGCGGCTACCTACGCCACGGCGATCTGCTGCATCGATGGCCGGGTCCAACAACCTGTCGCTGACTTTGGGCGGCAGCACTTCGGTGTGCGCTATGTCGACATGGTCACGAAACCGGGACCAGTCGCCAATATGAGCGATGAGATGAACGCGTATATCAAGATCTCGATACGGGCACATCAGTCGTGCGGCATTGTCGTGAGTGCTCATGCCGATTGTGCGGCCAACCCCATCGACGACGACATTCACAAGGAGCAATGCAGGAACGCCGCAACCCTTCTCCGCGAGACGTGGACCGAAGCAAAGGTCGTTCCTGTCTGGGTGTGCCTGGACAGCCAGGTCGAACTCCTTTGAACGATCCGGTCGCCTGTACTTCTTCTTCTCCCCCTAGACGGCACTGAGAGAAAGTCTTGAAAGCCTATTTCTTCGTCATTCTTCTGCTCTTGGTCATATTCGGCGGAATCGGAAGCTACAAATACGCCCAAATCTCCGCGCTCGCGAGCATGTCTTTCGAGCGCCCCCCTGTCACGATTGCCGCTTCAGTCGTCTCGACGGAAACGTGGAGCGATTACCTCAATGCGGTGGGAACAATCAAGGCTGCTCGGGGAATCCGGCTCACTTCGGAAGAGAGTGGCGAGATCATCCGGATAAATTTTGACTCCGGCGACTCTGTTCAATCGCAACAACTCATGGTTGTCCTCAACGACAAGGTCGAAGCCGCACGGCGGGAGAGCCAGCAGGCCACTCTGGCCCTAGCAAAACTTCAGTTCGCCCGGAATCGAGAGTTGCTCGAAAAAAAATCCGTATCTCGTTCGGACTTCGATCGTTCTCAAGCGGACCTCGAGCGTGCCTACGCGGACCTAGCCGAGACCGAAGCCATTCTCGCCAACAAGCGAATTCGCGCTCCCTTTGCGGGAACGGCTGGGATCCGCCAGATCGACCTGGGCGACTTCGTTTCGCCAGGTACGGTTCTCGCGAGCTTGCAGGATCTAAGCGAACTTGAAATCGACTTCACCCTCCCGGCCCAGAGCGCTCCCCTGCTCGAAGCCGACCAGCGCATTGAGGTCGAGGTTGATGCGTTTCCCGGGCAGCTATTTCAGGCACGTTTGGCAGCCATCGATTCCCTGGTCGATGTCAGCACGAGGAATCTTCAGGCAAGAGCGAAGATCCTCGGCGGGCAAGGCCTACTGCCTGGGATGTTTGCTTACCTCAAGATTTTCCCGGGTTCGGACAAAGAGGCAATCACGGTTCCGGAGACGGCGATTAGCTATTCGCTTCACGGAAACACGATTTACCGGATTGACACCGAGGAAGACGGAACCCTGCGAGCCGCCTCGATTATTGTCGAGGTTGGCGAAACCCGGAATGGACGAACAGACGTTCTCAAAGGTATTGAACCTGGAGATCGTGTGGTCACTGCAGGTCAAAACAAGCTCTATCGCGGCGCACGAGTTTCCGTCGACGAGAAAATAGAGTTTTAGAATAATTCCCTATGGCATTTACTGACACCTTCATCAATCGACCTGTTCTCTCTACAGCGGCCAGCCTCTTACTCCTGCTGCTCGGGATCCAAGCCGCGGGCGAACTGAAGGTTCGAGAATATCCAGAACTGGAAACCGGGATAGTCCGTGTTAGCACTGCCTACCACGGTGCCAGTGCACGCACTGTCCTCGGGTTCGTCACCACACCTCTCCAACGCTATCTCGCCAAAGCCGACGGTATTGACTACATCACGTCGTCTAGTAGGCCCGGCAGTTCGAGTATCGAGTTACACCTCCGCCTGGGCGCCGATACCCGGGCCGTACTCTCCGAGGTCATCGCCAAGGTAAACGAGGCTAAATACGAACTCCCGCGCGAGATCGAGGACCCCATTGTCAGCACCGAGGCGCCCGGTGACGCGCTGATGTACATCGCTTTTTTCAGCGATGAACTTTCGATTCCCCAGATCAATGACTATCTCGCGAGGTCTGTTCAGCCGGTCCTCACCACCCTGGAAGGGGTAGGCGAGGCAGACCTACTCGGAAATAAGACCTTCGCTATGAGGGTCTGGCTAAACCCCGAAAAAATGGCAGCCCACGGGGTCACCGCCGAGGACATTCGCGACGCCCTTCGCAGTGAGAACTACATCTCGACCAGCGGAACAACCGAAGGGAATTGGGTTCAAACCAGTGTCGAGGCCAAGACGGGGCTTTCTGAGCCAGAGGAATTCGAAGCCATCGTTATTCGGCAAGAGGGCGACCAGCGGGTGGTCCTCGAAGATGTGGCCGAAATCGAGCTCTCCGAGCAAAGCATCGATTTCTCATCATTTTCCAGCGGCCAACGGACGGTTTTCATTGCGATCAAGCCCGCCCCCGGAGCCAACCCCCTCGAGGTGGCGTCACGAGTCCATGCCGTCCTTCCCGAGCTCGAGAGGCAAATGCCTGCCGACGTGGAATCATTTATCGACTATGACGCTTCCCAATACATAGATCAGGCACTCTTCGAAGTCCTGGTCACCATGCTCGAAGCCGCGCTCATCGTGATCTTTGTTATCTACATCTTCCTGGGCTCATTACGAGTCGTCCTCATCCCCCTGGTCGCGATCCCTCTTTCCTTGATCGGCGGCCTCTTTCTTATGTACGTCATGGGCTTCTCCATCAATCTCCTGACCCTGCTCGCCATGGTCATCGCGATCGGCTTAGTGGTCGACGACGCCATTGTGGTCGTCGAGAATGTTCACCGCCACATCGAAAACGGGTCAACGGCGCTCAACGCAGCCCTCGAGGGCGCGCGTCAGGTTGCCCTGCCCGTAGTGACCATGACTTTGACCCTTGTTGCGGTCTACGCGCCCATCGGATTCTTGGGAGGACTCACCGGTGCTCTTTTTACCGAGTTCGCCCTAACCCTGGGCGGCGCTGTCCTCGTTTCCGGATTCGTCGCCCTAACGTTGAGTCCGATGATGTGTGCGTTTCTTCTGAGAGACAGCGCAAACCAGGGGCGCTTCTCGGATTGGCTCGACCGTCTTTTTCACAAGCTCAAGGATCAGTATCGACGCGTCCTCACGTATAGCCTCGCCAGCCCTGGAGCGGTGCTTCTCTTCAGCTTTGCCATTCTGGCCAGCTTACCGATTCTCTTTGCCCTTTCATCCGAGGAACTCGCTCCAAAGGAGGACTCGGGAGGTATTACGATTATCGCCACCGCACCCGAATACGCCAATCTTGATTATATCGACTATTTCCTCGACGAGATCGTCGCAATCTGGAAGGAGTTCCCCGAGGTTGGACACTCTTGGCAGGTGAGTTCGAAGCGCTTCATCATGGGCGGCCTCTCCCTGGTGGACTGGGACGAACGCGAACGAAGCCAACAAGACCTCATCGACGAACTTCAGCCGCGCTTCAACCAGATCAGCGGCCTCGAGATCTATACCTTTTCCGACCCCAGGCTCCCTGGGGCACAAGCTGGCCTGCCCGTTAATTTCGTGATCGCGTCGAACGAAGACTACGACCGCGTGGAAGAAGTCGCGAACGCGGTTCTCGCCAAGGCTAGAGAGTCGGGACTCTTCCTTTTCGTCAGCAAGAGCCTGAAATTCAGCCGCCCGGAATCGATTGTCTCCATCGACCGTCCGAAGGCCGCACGGCTCGGCGTATCGATGCGCTCCATTGGTGACACTCTATCGATCATGCTGGGCGAATCGGAGGTGAACCGCTTCACCATGGAAGGTCGGAGCTACAAAGTGATCCCCCAGGCTTCCCCGGATTTCCGGCTGACCCGGAAGGAACTCAAGAAATACTATGTACGAACAGATTCGGGTCGGCTCGTCCCCCTCGAAACCTTGGTCAAGCTCGAACAAAAAGTAGAGCCCAATACCCTGACCCAATACCAGCAACTGCACAGCACGAACATCCAGGGCATGATGATGCCTCCCAACTCCCTGGGCACCGGGCTCGAATTTTTCGATCAGGCGCTGCAGGAGGTGGCTCCAGTCGGATTCCGAAAGGGGTACGAAGGCGAATCTCGCAGGTTCATGAAGGAGCGTTCGAGTTTCGAACTTCTCTTTGCCCTCTCCCTGACGATTATCTTCCTGGTCTTGGCCGCTCAGTTCAATAGTTTCCGCGACCCACTCATTGTTCTTATCTCCGTCCCCATGTCGATTTTCGGCGCGGCCACGGCCATCGCACTTGGTTTCGCGACTCTAAATATCTATACCCAGATCGGGCTCCTGACCCTCATCGGGTTGATCAGCAAGCATGGGATCCTGATCGTCGACTTTGCCAACGACATCACGGCCGAGGGCAAGAGCCACTACGACGCTGTTCTCGAGGCCGCATCTCTTCGACTTCGACCCATTCTCATGACGACGGCCGCAACTGTAATTGGGGTATCCCCGCTCCTGGTAGCCTCCGGAGCAGGGGCTAACAGTCGCTTCAGCATCGGTCTCATGATCGCCTCAGGCATGCTCGTGGGCACGATCTTCACGCTCTTCGTAGTCCCCTCTTTCTACCTGCTGGGGCGCAGTGGGCGTGCTATCCAACAAGAGACGAATAAGTCTATCGAAGCGCCGCCCATACCCGAACCATCTCCTGGCACCACCCCTTGAATGCTCTCTGACTCCAAAAGCGCTCGGATCAAGAGGGTGGGCACCAAGATCACGGCAGCCCGTTTTTACTCGGCGAGATAGATGAATCAGACCCTCCACTCTCTTTCCAGCGCGAAACCCAGTCACTCCCTCGCGGTGA
The DNA here is from genome assembly GCA_029243605.1 of Myxococcota bacterium. Taxonomy (GTDB): domain Bacteria; phylum Myxococcota_A; class UBA9160; order UBA9160; family UBA4427; genus JAZXM01. The sequence goes on along the minus strand of JAQWRT010000042.1, from coordinate 15,402 downwards.
TGGTGGTGGTTCTCCTGGCCACGAGTGCGCTGCTCTTGGCCTGCAGCGACTCGAGTCAAAATTCCTCGCCTCGCCCTTTATTCAAGGAAGAAGTCCGAGTCGGCATTCTTCATTCCCGTACGGGCACCATGGCGATCTCCGAGCACACCGTCGCCGAGGCCGAACTGCTCGCGATCGAGGAGATTAATCACGCAGGGGGGCTGAAAATTCAGGGGGAGCGCTTAGAGATCATGCCTATCGAAGAAGACGGCGCCTCTGATTGGCCGACTTTCACCAAGAAAGCCGCGCAACTCATTGATCGTGAAAAAGTCGTCGTAATCTTCGGAGGCTGGACCTCCGCAAGTCGCAAGGCCATGCTTCCAGTTTTCGAATCTCGAAACCACCTGCTTTTCTACCCCATACAATACGAGGGGCAGGAGTGCTCGAAGAACATATTCTACGCCGGCGCTACGCCCAACCAACAGGCGGCACCCGCGGTTGACTGGCTCTTGGCCAACAAGTCAAAGGATTTCTTCCTCGCCGGGTCGGACTACGTCTACCCGCGTACAGTCAATTCGATCATTCGGGCCCAGCTCAAGGCGGATGGTGGAAACACGGCAGGCGAAGGGTATATCCCCCTAGGCAGCCGAGATGTCGCGCCTCTGGTCCAGGACATCAAGCGCTCACTCCCGAACGGGGGCGCCGTTATCAACACGTTGAACGGCGACAGCAATGTCGAATTCTTCCGCCAAATGAAAGAGGCTGGGATCGACGAAGAGCACGGCTACTCGATCATGAGCTTCTCGATCTCGGAAGAAGAGGTTCTAGCGATTGGCGCGGACTACCTGAAGGGGACTTACGCAGCCTGGAGTTTTTTTGAAACTCTGGACACGCCCGAATCGCGCACCTTCACCGAGAGCTTTACGGAAATGCACGGAATCAACCGCGTCACCAGCGAGCCGGCCGAAGCGGCGTATAGCATGGTCTACTTGTGGGCAGCGGCAGCAGAAAAGGCCGGGAGCACCGAACCCGATGCGGTCCGCAAGGCGCTTATCGGCATGCAGTTTGCCAGCCCGGCGGGTCTCGTCGAAGTCATGCCCAATCACCACCTCTCAAAAGAGGCCCTGATCGGCCGGGTCGATGAAGACGGGATGTTCGAGATCGTGGCACGCTTCGGCTCGATTGACCCCGTGGTATGGAGCCCCCTCCTTGAGACCGACGGACATTATCTCTGCGACTGGAGACTCGACCGCCCAGACGCCGGGCGCTTCAAGCCTTAACTACTCCTCAAGCTACTTTCCTCGTCAAAAAGAAGAACGAGCTTTCTAACGATGCCTGATGACAGCACAGCCAAGGGGAATTCCCGGAGTGGACGGGCTTGGATTCCTATTCTGGCCTGCCTTCTCGTAGCGGCAATCACCGGGCTCGTCTGGCTTAATAGTAGCGGGCCCGTCTCTGGTCACATCCATATGGATTACGGCTTTGAACCGGAAAGCGTCGTGCCCCTGGGACCCATCGAAGATCTTCCCCGGGACACTATGATCATCTATGCCGGGATCCACGTCAGCAAGGTCTACGAGCTTTCCCTGCAATCACGAACTTTCTCGGCCGATGGATTCCTCTGGCTCGAATGGCCCGCCTCGGTCCAAGAGCAAATGATCAAGGAAGAAATCGCCCCCCTCGATCTTTTTCGCCTGGTGAATGGGATCGAGAGCTGGGACTCCACGCTGGAAACCGTCACATCAGAGCCCGAACCTCTCCCCGGCGGACGCTTCTACCAACGCTATCGATTTTCGAGTCGCTTCTACGATGATCAAATCGGCTTCAAGAGAGATCCTTTCGACTCCCTGGGCTTGCCCGTCATCATCGAAGTCGCTCCCGCCTCGATGTCCAATAAATATTCCGACGTTCATCTTATTCCGCACCACCACGTGAACGGGTTTCTGGGTAAATCTGGGAGCCTGAGCGGCTATCGGCTCGACCGGGCCACGTTCGAGCCCTACCTACACAAGTACCCGAGTCGCTTCGGCTCATGGTACCAGCCAACCTTTAGCCAGATGCGCCTCGAGATCCAATACAGTTCGGACTACTGGAGCGCCTTCGTTAATTGGGTCTTACCACTTTTGATTGTCATGGCCGTGGTCCTGATGGCTCCCTCCGTAGCGGGCTCACTGGGAGACGTGCGGATCGCAATTCCATCCACCGCGCTTCTGACTCTTATTTTTCTTCAGCAGGCCTACCACAGCGGAATTCCTCCCCTGCCCTACCTGACTTTCCTCGACGAACTCTTTGCGTGTAGTTATTTGATCTCCATGGCCCTGTTCGTTCTCTTCACCTGGGGCACGAACGTCTACGCCTCAACACCCGAGAGCGAGCGAGTCGAGGCATCCCGAAGAATCGATCGAACGGACTTCATTTTCCAATGCTGCGCCCTTCTCTTCTTCGCGGGCACAGCCCTGGTCGCCTGGTTCCGCTAGGTATCCAAGGGTTCGCCGCACTGGAGATACGTCGCAAGCCCAAAAACACTTTGCTTGCCTATTCTATTTTTGCAAGAAAAAGCGTACGTCACCCAGTGGAGAAAATAACCATGACAGGCCCCCTCGAAGGTATAGAAATCCTCGATGCATCGGCAGTTCTTTCCGGCCCCCTCGCCGCCCGAGTTCTCGCGGACCAGGGAGCCAAGGTCATCAAAGTCGAGGCTCCCGGGCAAGGCGACGTGCTGCGCTACGTGGGCAGCGTGCGGGGGGGAATGACGGCGACCTTTCACATGGCGAACCGGGGAAAACGGTCCATAGCCTTGAATCTTGCTGAAGCGCGGGGGGTCGAGATCCTTAAGGAGTTGGCACTCAGAGCCGACGTGTTCATCCAGAATTGGCGCCCGGGAGTCGCGGAGCGGCTGGGGATCGGCTGGCAAAAATTGCGCGCCCTCAACCCTCGACTCGTATACGTTTCTATTAGTGGCTTCGGGCCCACCGGCCCGAACTCTCAAAAACGAGTCTACGATAATGTGGTTCAAGCCTATTCGGGCATCAACGATGTCCAGGGAAACCCGGAAATTGGGAAGCCCGAGCCGGTCCGCCAACTTCTCTGCGACAAACTGACGTCGATCACCGTGGCTCAGGCCATCTCTTCGGCTCTCTTCGCTCGAGAGCGAAGCGGAGTCGGCCAGCACATCGAAGTCTCCATGCTCGAAACGGCGATTGGCTTCCTCTGGACCGAAAACGGGAACGAGCACGCGCTTCTCGATGAAGGCGCGCTCCCGGTACCGCCTCCCGGAAAAAATTATTCATTGATGAAGCTCGCGGACGGTTTCGCAACAGCAACCCCCTTAACCGATTCCGAGTTCCAGGGTCTATGCCGCGCGCTCGATCTAAAGAAAGTCGCAGAGGACCCGCGCTTCGCCACCCTCGCTGGGAGGATGCAGAACCTGTCGGCCCTCGCCGACCTCTTCAGAACCGAGTTCGCCGACGCAGCGGCCTCGCTTTCGCGTGAGGAAGCTTCAGCCCTTTTCGATGCGGAGGATGTGCCCGCCGGGATCGTCGTCGCTCTAGCCGACCTGCATAAAGATCCCCAGGTGATTGCCAACGAAATTCTCGTGGAGAACGAGTACCCCCGGATCGGTCGCGTTCGTGAGGCTCGACCCACCGCGCGCTTTGCCGACACACCCGGCGCTATCCCGGGCCCGGCTCCCGATCTGGGTGAACATACGGATGAGATTCTCGAGGAGCTCGGCCTGGAGGCCGAAACTCTGTCCCTGCGTGATTCCGGCGTCGTCGCGTAAGCGAACTCCGCTGTCGAATATTCGATTTTGAGAGCGTTTGGGCCTCCGTGGGCTATCCGTGCTCCCCGGCCAAATCTGCGAGCAGCTCAATTCCCCGATCGTTGGGAGAAACGACTGTCAGGCCGGTGGCCCCCGAATCAACCCACTCACCGAAACGCTCGCGAACACGCTGGGGCGGTCCCATCAGTGCCCCTTCATCGATGTATTCATCGGGGATCGCCTCAGCGGCTTCGGCCTTGCGACCGCTGAGAAAGAGCTCCTGGATCCGCTCCGCGGCCTCGCCATACCCCCGCCGAACCATCATGTCCTTGTGGAAATTTTTGTTCCGATGCCCCATCCCGCCAACATAGAGCGCCAGCATGGGCTTCGGCGTCTGTAGAGCAGCCCGCACATCATCGGTGACCACCACGGTAACCATGGGCCGAATCTCGAAATCCTTCCAGGACTTGCCTCCCCCGGCGCGCACGAAGCCCTCCTCGATAAAGCTTCGGTAGGACTCCAGTGTGCCCGGTACGAAATTGAGAGGAATCCAGCCATCGGCGATCTCCGCAGTGAGCCGAACATTGGTATCCGTGCCCGTCCCAAGCCAGATCGGAATATCGGGATTCATATGGAGAATCGACTGAAGCGGCTTTCCGATCCCCATGGCCCCCTCGCCTGTATAGGGCAGAGAAATCTCGCGCCCTTCATGGGAGACCGGCGCGTCGCGCGCGAAGACCTTTCGCATAATCGTCACGTAGTCACGAATTCGCCAATACGGTTTTCCCCAAGGCTGGCCATACCAACCCTCGACGATCTGGGGACCCGATACGCCAATCCCGCAAATCGCCCGGCCGGGCGCCAAGGCGTCCAGGGTGCCCATCTGCATGGCCGCCATGGCGGGGGTGCGACCCGCCAACTGAATCACGGCCGTTCCCAGCCGGATCCGTTCGGTATGCGCCGCAATCCAGGCGAGCGGTGTAATCGCATCCGAGCCATAGGCCTCGGCGGTAAAGACGGCGTCGTATCCCAGCCTCTCGGCGAGTTTCACCGTGTCCAGAGGAATTCTCAATTGAGGGCCCGAATAGCCCAGCATCAAGCCCAATTTGAGTGCCATGAATATCTCTCCTTCGGCAGAGTCTTTGAGAAGCAACCAGGGTGAGTTTAACCTCGGCTCCAATCCAGGCCAATCCGAGCTCATTTCCTTTCATGAACAAGAGTTAATGAACCGTCCATCTCCACGAGAAGTCCAGGGTCTAATCTGCGTGTCGAGAGAGAGAAAGAAAAAGACCCCCAAAACGAAAGATCAGGAAAAGTCAGAAATTTCGGGTTCAACAAAAGGAGAATCAAAATGAGACGAATTTTCGCCATCTCTTCCCTGGCGGCCACAAGCGGGATCCTGGCCCTCTTCATGATTGGGCAGGCCAGCGCGGGAACCACCGACAGCCTCGACTCCGAAGAAAAGAAAGAGGCGTATAGCCTGGGCGTCGTCGTGGCCACCCAAGCCATGGTCGGTCTCGGAGAAGTGGACTCTGAGGCCTTTCTCGCGGGTGTTTCCGACGCCGTCGAGAAAAGCAAACTCGCCCTCGAGGAAAACCAGATCACCGAGGCTCTGACTCGCTTCGATACCCGTCGAGCGGAGGAGGCAAGGGTCGCCGTCGAGGCTCTCATCAATACCAATCGTGGAGCAGGAGACGCCTTTCGAGAGAACTTTGCCGAGGATCCGGATGTCGAGACCCTCGCCAATGGTCTCCAATACAAGGTTCTCAAAGCCGGAGAAGGTGAAAGTCCGGCGGGAGACTCCACCGTCACTCTCCATTACCGGGGAAGCCTGGTCGACGGACGCGAAATCGATAGCTCCTACGCTCGCAACGAACCCGTCACGATCCAGGTCGATCAAGCGATTCAGGGCTGGAGCGAGGCTTTGACCCGCATGGCCGTGGGTTCGAAATGGCAGCTGGTCGTGCCGCCCGAGTTGGCGTACGGCGATAACGGTGCGGGCTCGTTGATCGAACCGGGCTCGACTGTGATCTTCGAAATGGAACTCATCAGCAAAAGTTGACCGCCCGAGAGGATGCCCCTTTCCACTCATCCTTGGCCGGAGGGGGTGTCCATCCCCAGGGTGCCAATCGGGCGGTCGGCCCCGGAAGTCCGCATGGGGACTTCCGGGGCCATTGCGTTCTGGAGCCAGAAACCCCTGCCCCTAGTCCGCCTCGCCCTCAACCGCCCCTGCCCCAAGCGGAAACTCGAGACTGATTCGTAACCCCGGGCTCATATCCTCAAGCCGCAGATTCGCGCCATGCAGTTCGGAGACGGCGGAAACAAAGGCCAGCCCCAAGCCCGCTCCGGGCCGACTACGAGCCGATTCAAGCCGGGTAAAGCGCTGGATCACCCGTTCATGCTCGGCTTCGGGGATGCCCGGGCCCTGGTCGCTGACCGAGAGACGGACTCGGCCTTGCTCTTTATCCTCACGGAGCAGGAGACTGACCACTCCCCGCCCGGCGTATTTCAGAGCATTCTCGATCAGGTTTGTCAGTGCCTGGGCCAGAAGGTGGCGGTTCCCGTGAATCTGAACCCCAGGGTCCACCCTTGAACGAAGAGTGAGTCCGGCCTCTTCTGCCGCCGGCTCGTAGAGTTCGCAAGCATCTTCCACCAGCGCGCTCGCATCGACCGATACCATCTCTTCCTGGACACGCCCTGTTTCGATTTTCGCGATATGAAGCAGGGCGTTGAAGGTTTCAAGCACGCGGTCCAATTCGTCCCGAAGTTCGTGGAGGAGCTCGTCGTACTGCTCCGGCTCTCCGGCAAAGGTCTGCTGCGCCTCGATGCGTGCGCGCATTCGGGCGAGGGGTGTTCGCAGATCGTGGGCGACCTCATCCGTGACGTCTCGCATGCGCTGAAGCAGGGATTGGTTCTCGTCGAGCAGGTGGTTGAAATGCGAGGCTAAAAGGTCGAACTCGTCGGGAGGGGTCTTCAACGGCACCCTCGAATCTCGACGACCCTTCAAAATACCCGCCACCACCGAACCCATGCCCTCGACCCTGGTGAGGAGTCCTCGGCTGACCAATAAGCCCCCCGCCATGGCCAGGGCGAGAGAGAGGCCAAAAGCCAGGAGAGCCGCGCCTTTCAGCCCCTCTCCCAATCGGAGATGCTCGGTCATATCCTGGCCCACGGCCAGATGGCGACCGCTGGGAAGAGTGCGAACGGCGATCCGAACCTGGCGAGCCAACCCCGAGCGGGGCGACAGCATCTCCTCGATGGCGAGGGTTTGAAACGCCTGGGCCTGCTCCAGATCCTCGGGCCAGGTCGGCCAGGATCCCGCGATCATCGTTTGCCGGGATTCGGCGTAGAGATAGACGTGGCCCAGGGAATCCGCCTCGAAAATTCGACGCCGGATTTCGATCTCCAGAGCCTCCGGGCCCTCCCGCAGCGGTCCCTCAATCAACTCCACGGCTTCGGCATAGAGTTCCTCATCGAGGTCATCCCGAGCGAATTCGGCGCTCCACCACGCGATGATGAGCAGCGCGATCCCCGTGACCGTGAGCGCCAAAGCGACGCTCGCCAGCCACAAGCGATTGCGAATTTGATGGGACGCTTCAGTCTTCTTCACGAAGGATATACCCAGCGCCGCGCACAGTATGTAGAAGGGGGGAGCCGAAACCCTTATCGACCTTCTGTCTCAATCTGGAGATATGAACGTCTATCACGTTGGTTTCCGGATCGAAATGATAATCCCAGACAGCTTCGAGCAGCATTGTGCGCGTGACCACGTGTCCGGCATGACGCATCAGGTATTCCAAGATCTGAAACTCCCTAGGCTTGAGTTCGATTTTCTGTCCCGCTCGCTTTACGCTGCGGGCCAATGGGTCGAGTTCGAGATCGGCCAAACTCAGCTGAGGGGGGCCAGTTCCTCCCTGGGGACGACGGCTCAGCGCTTCGAGCCGCGCGAGAAATTCGGCAAAAGCGAAGGGTTTCACCAGGTAATCGTCGCCGCCAGAGCGCAACCCACGAACCCGATCGTCCACCTCGCCGAGTGCGCTGACGATCAATACGGGAGTCCCGTGTCCCTCGCTCCTCAAAGTCTCGATCACGCTCAGGCCGTCCATCGACGGGAGCATGCGGTCGATCACGAGAACATCGTAGTCCTCGTTGCGCGCTCGGTGCAGCCCCTGGACTCCGTCCGCCAAGGCCTCGGCGTTGTGTCCACTCTCACCCAGGGCCTTGACGAGGTAACCCGAGGTCACAGGATCGTCTTCGATGATCAAGACCTTCAAGTCATATCCTCTTCTTCACCCGCGCGGCGGGCACCCGGCATGCGAAATTGGGAGCCGGCCGGAGCCGAGAACCCTCGACGGGAATAGTAGCCCGAAACCACCCCAGGCTCAGCCTTCTCGCCCAGCCCCCCGACCCGTCGAAGCGGCGCCCGGCGCCCCGATCTGCCACACTTCAAGCAACGCAGACCACTTCTTCCGCACTTTTTCACCAGGGGAGTTCGACGTCATCGGCTGGTTCAAGGAACGCAAACGGCGCAAACGCCTCAACGCTCCCTTCCCGGCGCCGTGGCTCGACGTGCTGGAAGGAAATATCGCCCATTACGGGAAGCTCGACGACGCGGAGAAATCCCGGCTCCACGATTTCGTCCAGATCTTCATCCCCGAAAAGAACTGGGAGGGCTGCGGCGGAATCCTCCTCGACGATGAGATTCGCGTCACCATCGCGGGCCAGGCCGGCCTTCTTGCCCTGGGTCTGCCCCATCAGTTCTACGCCAACGTCCCGTCGATTCTTGTCTACCCCAGCACCATCATGACCCCGGAAAGACAGACCGGCACCTTTGAAATCCCCCGGCTACAGACGACCTCGGGCATCCCCATCCTGGGCGAAGCCCAACTCCGGGGACCTGTGATCCTGGTCTGGGATACGGTCAAGCGAAACGCGCGTCACCCCGAGGAGGGCCACAATGTCGTGTACCACGAGTTCGCGCATAAGCTCGACATGCTGGACGGCACTGCCGATGGCACCCCGCTCCTCGAAAATCGTAAGGCTCTGAATCGCTGGGTCGAGATCTGCCACGCCGAGTTCAACACCCTGAGAGAGCGCGCCAGCCGGGGGCTTCCGACCTACCTGGACAAGTATGGGGCCACCAACGAAGCCGAGTTCTTTGCCGTGGCCACCGAGTATTTCTTCGACAAGCCGAAGGATATGGAGCGACACGAAGCCGCTCTCTACGAACTCCTCCGGGATTTCTATCACCAAGACCCCGCTCGCCGAGAACGCCGGCGCTGAGGGGTGAATTTCGCCCCCCAGCGCCGTCCTCGCTAATTTCAGCGAACCGGGTAGAGCTCGGGCAAAAGGCTTTTGGGGGCTTTGGACCGATACGCCCAGAATCGCCGGCGAGCGAGGCTCGAGCCCCGGAACGCCTGCCAGAGCGCGCGGCCTTCCCAGGCCATGTCGCCGTCGGCAGCGAAGCGATATTTCGAGAGCTCCCGAAGCGCGGCCTGGAGTTCGCTGGAATCGAGACGGCGCGCCAAATCCGTGGCGCTCTGGGGGGGCGAATCGGGCCAATAAGCACGGCCCAGGGCCAGCAAGGCTGCTTCGGCGCCGGCTGCATCCCCCGCCGAGCACGCAACCTCGAGCCGTTTCCTTAGGGAGCGGCGTCCGGGTTGGGCCGAGGACCCTGCCGACCCCCTCCCAAAGCGGCGCCATGCGGCGAACCCCAACCCACTCATCAGCAGCCCAAGCCCCAAAGCGACTGAGGCTATGGAGCCCGATACAGATTCGGCTTCGAGGGGAGCGACTGGGCCCGGCTTGGCTTCGGCAGGGGGCGGGCCAGCGGAAGGAGGGGAAGGCGAGGAGGCTGAGGAAGAAAGGGCCGCCAGTGAGGTGGCCGTGCCCGGGGCGGGGGCCACCTCGACGGTTCGCGCGGGCAAGCGCGCAATCCGAGACTGATCGCTCTCGGTGTCCCACCATTCGAGCTCGACTTCCGGGAGAACGTGAATGCCTGGCTCGGTGGGGATCAGAACCGTCGGCAGGGCGCGCAACGCGACCATCTCCCGATCGAAACCCTGGCTGTCCTCGTAAGCTGGCTCGGTGTACTGCTTGATACCGTCGACCTCGTCGATTTTAGGCAGGGGGAGCTGGGAAGCCGTCACGCCGCGCGCGCGCACCGCGACCACGCGATTGACGGGCTCCCCAACGCGAAGACTGGGCGGCTCCGAGTCTCCTTCCCCCCAGATCTCAACCAATTCAAGCCCTCGAGCGGGCAGCCAACGCTCGCCGGGAGCGTCGGCGGGCCGCTCGCGGATCGCCAGAACGATCGGCTCAGAGATGGCCCGAACCGGGCGACCCCGAGACCCGAAGACCTCGTCCAAAAGGCTGTCCGAGTTCGCAAAGAAATCATCGAAGAGCGACCCTCCCAGCCCGGAACCGAAGGGCGAACCCGAGCGACCTCGCCGGGCCTCGAGATCCTGCACGGTTCCATCGAAGACCAGCGCGGGTACTCGAAGCTCACCACTTTGCTGGGGAAAAATCGCGTAGCGACGCTCGAAGACGTAGAGGTCCCGGCCGTCGACCCGAACCCGCTCGCTTCGGTCCTCACCCATTTTCTCCACCATCGCGCCGGGGATCTCGGGCTCGCCGAGGGATCCACCCGTCAGGGGAAGGGCGGACTCCACACGAAGGCTCAGGGTGACCTGCTCCTGGACGTAAGAGTCGTCCCGATCGACCTCCACGGCGAGTTCGACACCCCGGAAAGGTGCAGCTTCGGATTGCGTACGACTCTGTGCCAAATCCCTGCCCCGAGCGACGACCGTCAGGTCCAGCGCTTCGGTGGACTCTGCTCCCAGGGCCAGCGGTGGAATCACTCGGGCACCGGCCTCTCGGGCGAGCAATTCGATTCGCCATTCCATGCTCGCATCGCGCTGACCATTCACCACCCGGGTTCGCAGGCTGCGGCTGCGCGCCAAGACCTGGAATTCTTTCTCTAGGGGGGCGAGATCGGGTTCTTCACCGAGCGCATCACCCGCGCTTCGGATCTTCAACTCAAAGACTTCGCCCACCACCACTTGGGAGCGGTTGACCCCCGCGACGACACCGGCTCCGGCATCGGCGGTACCGAACCACGAGAAAAGTAATCCCGCCAAAATGACCCTAAGCCCCGCACGTTTTGCTGCACTCACCATGTCGATCCTCCTTGTCTCAACCCGTACCCGCCGCGCTTTTCCGCGTAGCGGCGGCGAAGTTTCTCTCGCAGCAAGCCTCCGGGATCATCGGGCACCCGCCCGAGCCACTGCTCGATCTCCTGCTCCTCTTCGCTCATAGGCGACCGAATCGAACTCAACCCCGGGTCGCTTTCCGGCGCTTGCGCTCTCTCTTCCCCGGACGGGGGGCTGTTGGCCAGGCGCTCTTCGGGCTTCGCCGAATCATCCGTTTCCGCTGCGTCCGGGTCTTGGCCCTCCCCGGGCCCGGACGGGTCCTGGGAAGAGGACGCCTGAGAGCCGGACTCTCCCGGCTCCCCGGACGGCTCGGCGGCGGTTTCAGATTGCTCGGAATTTGAGGCCGATTCCTTCTCCCCCTGGCCTTGGCCGGACTCTGACGACGAATCGCTTTGCTCTGGCTGCGCCGCCGGATCTTGCTGAGAATTCTGTTGTTGTTGCTCTTGTTGTTGTTCTTCAAGTAATTTGGCCACGAGCTCCCGATTGAAAAGTGCGTCGGAGTGATCCGCCTCTTTCTCGAGCACACCCTCATAGGCTGCCAGGGCCTCCTCCAAACGGCCGCTTTGCGCCAGAGCGTTCCCGAGGTTGTACTGGCCCCGAGCGTCGTCCAAGGAACCGAGGGCTTCGATCGCTCCCTCAAGGTCGCCTCCCCGGTAGGCGGCGACCCCCCGCCAACCTCGATCTTCGAAATACTCGGCGGCGGACGTGTGCTCACCCTCGGCGAAAGCCGAGGCGCCCCGTTGGTCCGGGCGCGAAAACCAGTCGGCCACGCTTGCCTGGGCGGGCTGGGGCTGCATGACTGAGAGAACCAGCCACAGCCCCAGGGATCCCGCCCAGCCCCGACGGAAGGCGAAGGGCGCCAGGAGGAGGGGAAGCCACAAAAGTGCAGCCCCGGCGTCCTGCCAGGTATCGGCTTCGAATCCGCTTTCCGCTAGGGATTGAAAATTATCGGCCGCGGCTCCACCGAGGCCGAGGAGAAAGGCGATATCGCCGTCGCCCGCTTCGACAGAGGAAAGCCGGCCGCCCCCGGCCGAAACCAGGGGCCGCAGCACCTCGGAGTCGGCGTTGAGGCTCAGGGCAGACACGGGATAACCCGCGGCCAAGGCATGGGCAGCGGCGTCCTGGGCCTGGACCGGGGCATCGCCCAAACCATCGACAAAAACCACGATCCGGCCGGAGCGGGCCCCGGCGTTCTCGAGCAATCGATGGGCCTCGGCGATCCCTCGGTCGAGTCGCTGCCCGCGACCGGGCATCAGGGCCGGATCCAGGGTCGGCACCACTTCGCCGATGACCCGGGGATCGTCTGTCAGGGGCGTCACCCCATACGCTTCTTCCGCGAAGATCACCAAACCAACGCTGCCCTCCACCGCGGCGAGCATGTCCTGCAACTCGTAGCGCGCCCGAGTCAAGCGATTGGGTGCGGTGTCCCGAGCCGCCATGGAGGGAGTCAGCTGGAGCACTGCCACGGTTTGGGTCGGGTTCTCATAGGCCAATGCGGGAAGTCGCTGCCAGGTCGGCCCCGCCAGAGCCAGAACCGTCGCCGTGGCCGCCAACGCGAAAAGCACCACCGGCCAGTGGAGCGCCCTTTGCGCCCTGCCCTCGATAAGGTGGGCAAGCAGTTCGGGGTCGCACACCTTTCGCCACGCCCCGGCCGAAGCCTGGCGTTGGTGCATCCATACGAGCACCGGCAGCAGAACGGCCAGGGCCCACAGCCACTCGGGCCGTAGAAAATGAAAGGTCTCACTCGTCATGCCGACATCCTCCCCGCGTGCAGATCATTCTCAACCCGAGCGCTCGCCCGAACGCCCTTCCAGCCCGAGATGCTCTCCTGGGTTATTCCAAGCCCCAGGAGACCCAGGGAACCGAGCCAGAAAGCGGCCAGGGGCCAATGAAAAAGGGCCCGGCTCGGATGCACATTCACGACCTCTCCCTCTACGGTTTCCAGAGTGTCGATCTGCTCATGAGCACGCACCAAGCTGGCGGTATCTCGCGCCCGGAAATATTCGCCCCCGGTCACTTGGGCCACGCGCTCGAGGGTCGCCTCGTCGAGGCCCCCGCCCTGGGCGATGGAGCTTCCGAAAAATGTTCTCGCCGAGCGAACGCCGGTACCGAGCCCGATGGTGTAGATCCGGATGCCCTCCTGGGCAGCGATCTCAGCCGCCTGGACAGGCTCGAGAACCCCGGCGTTGTTGGCCCCATCACTCAGCAGAACCAGAACCCGCTCCTCGGCCGGGCGGTCGCGCAGATGCTTGACCGCCAGCCCGATGGCGTCTCCGATCGCCGTTTCCTCACCGGCGAGCCCGATCTCCGATTCGTCGAGCATCTGGACCAGGGTATTGCGATCGAGGGTCAAAGGCGCTTGGAGATAGGCCCGAGAGCCGAAGAGTACGAGACCCATGCGATCGCCTTCCCGGGACTCGACGAAGCGTTTCGCGACAGCGCGTACCACGGTCAGCCGATCCAGCGGCCGCCCCTGGACCTCAAAATCCGGAGTCTCCATGCTGCCCGAAAGATCCAGAGCCAACATCAGATCACGACCCTGGCTGGGGATGGGCAACGGGTCTCCGATCCAGACGGGGCGGGACGCCGCCAGAACGAGCAGAGTCCAGAGCAAAGCCTTCGCGGCCACAATCCCCGAACGTCCAGGGGAACGGCTCGAACCCCTCTCGGCACGGAGCATGGCGAAGCGCGCATAAAAGGGAACGCGTAAGGCGGCACCCCGAGTCTCCGCAGCCGGCTTCGAAAGCCACCAGACCAGGGCGGGAAGGGGAAGTGCTGCCAAGAGCCATGGCCATTGGAATTCGATCATGTCGTTCTCCTAATAAAGCCGCGCACCGCATCGAACCACGCGTGGATATCCTCTCCCGCCACCGAATGATCTGGACCGCGGTAGACAGCCGCTTCGATGCCCTCCAGAAGTCTCGGCGAGAAATTCGCGGAGCCTTCGTCCAGGGCATGAGCCCGGGAAACGCCGTGCAGGGAAGCCACTCGAACCCGCTCACCGGCGAGCAAGGCAAGCCGCCGAAGCAACGCCGAGAGTCCCGAGGCCAGCGCTCCGGCGTCGTGGCTTATTGCGTACTCTGACTCGAGGCGCTCCACTTCGACCAGCGCGGCGCGGCGAGCACTCGAGCGATGCTGATGCCAGACCCAAGCCGCCAAGGTGAGCGCGAAGAGGATCCCGAGAATCAATCCCCACCAGCCCGGAGCCAGAGGCCAGAAGCTCACCGGGTCGGGCAGGTGGATATCCCGCAGCTCGCTAAGGGCCCCGGCTGCACTCGCGGAATTCATCAGGCCGCCCTCCGCATCACGCTACGCCCGGAGCCGAGACAAGGACCCAACAGCGCATCCAACTCCTCATCCTCGGTGGCCATCGAGACCAGACTGATGCGATGGGACTGACAGAACTCGGTCAATGCCTGCCGCCGCTCGACGAAATCCTGAGCCCAGCTCTCGGCAAAGGCCCGGCCTCCCGTCGACACGCTGCAGATATCGCGACCGTTACTGACCCGGTAGCGCCCCTGGGGCGGAGCAGCGGCCTCCAGGGGGTCGTGGATCGCCAGACATGTGAGGTCGGTGCGTCGGGCCAAGTCGGCCAGGCACTCTCGCCCGCGCGCTTCGAGCTCGCTGAAATCGCTGAGCAGGTAAACCTGGCAGCCCGACCGGGCGCGCGCAGCGAGTCGCTCGCAACTCTCATCGAGGGTCTCCGACACCTCGCCCTCGTGGGCATCGGTGCCTTGGGCCAGGCCCGAGAGCAGAGCGAAAAGGAGAGAGTCCGTGCACGAGGGCGGATGCTCTCCGATCCGGGCAGCCGACCGAATCACAGCCCCCACCCGATCACCCCGATCACGGGCCGACCAGGCCAGAAGCGCCGCGATTCGGGCGGCTACCACGGACTTGAAGGCGCGCCGGGTCCCGAAATGCATGCCGGGGCTAAGGTCTACCCCCAACCAGACCGGACGCTCCCTCTCCTCGCGAAAAACTCGACTATGCGCCCGCCCCGTACGAGCCGTCACCCGCCAGTCGATACAGCGCACATCGTCGCCGGGCTGGTAGGCACGAACCTCGTCGAATTCGATCCCGCCCCCTCGAAAAGCCGAGAGGTAGGGACCCGACAAGGCGTGCCGGGCGCGTTGAACCGGAGGGTTTCCGAGCCTCGAAGCATCCTCCCTCAAGTCCACTAACTCATCCAGGCTCGCCACGACTCCTCGACGCCCGGCTTTGGTCCTCTTATTCGTATTGTCCATCTCGCAACCTCCTTTTGTTAGCAGGGCCGGATCTATTGCGGGAGAATAAAGCCGAGCGGCTTCTCAGGCGGAAATACCAGGTCTTTGTCTTCAAAACGCAGGCCCAGAGCAAGAAGAATCTTGCGCTTGGTATCCATTCGGCAATTCAGCCCCTTCTCGACGCTGTGAACCGTCCGAAGCGCTATTCTTGCCTTGCGGGCCAACTGGG
>JAQWRT010000030.1 GCA_029243605.1 Myxococcota bacterium | reverse complement strand
GGCCGGGGGCCGAGCGAGGCGGGCCAGGCTTCACCCGGATCCTCGCCGAGGCCGATCAGGCGTTGGGGCGTGCCGAAGAGGTGGCGCCACAGGCCGACGGTGCGCGCGACGGCGGGAAATTCGGCGTGTCGCTTCCAGTCCGGCCCCTCCTCGCCGCCGAGGTTGGGGTAGAGGGTGACGAGTTCCCGGGCTACGAGTCTTCTCCCGGTGGGCGCCCGAGACCGGCCAACTCCTGGCTCGAGCGGGCGGTTCGGACATGCTCGATGAAATCGGCGTTCAGTCCGGCTTCCCGACGCGCGCCGGGGTTGAAGCGCCTGCCCTTGGCCCGGGCCGCCGCCATCGGGTAAGGAACGCTTTCCTCGTAGGCCCCGACGGTGTCCTCGCCGTGTTCGGGGGAGAGCCGCATGAGCCAGCGTGCGGCCAGGGCGACGTGACGAATCTCGTCGGCATGGACCCGCTCGAAAACCTCGGCGCTGGCCTCGTCCCCGGCGCTGCGGAAGGCGTCCCGGTAGACCAGGGCAAAATCGAGATTGGCCTGCTCGAGGGTCAGGCCCAAGGCCGCGAGGAAAGCGCGCGGGCCGTGGGGTGAGGCTTCGATGTTCGGCACCTGCTTCCAGAAATAATCGGATTGCGGATGCTCTTGGAGTCGGCTTCCCAGGGCTTCGAGGCGTTCGAGGTAGAGTCGACAATGGATCTGCTCGTCGGCCAAGGCCGCCAGCCAGCCCTTGCGAAGGTCCGGCGGCGCCGCGGGCCAGCGCAGGAGTGCCCATGCAAAAAGTTCTACCGCCATGAGTTCGTGGTGGGCGAAGCGGGCGAGGCAGATGGCTCGCTGGGCGGGGTCCGCGAGTTGTCCGGGCCGGGGCAGGGGAGCGGCACCGCCGATCATGGCGAGCCCGGGATCTCGGGCGGGGCGGCTCGGGGGCGGGTCAGCCGCCAAGACGTTCTCGCTGGCCGGCACAGGGCAGCGGGGGGGCGAGAGTTTGCTTCCGAGGTCGCCGCGCTGGAGGATGGCCCGGCAAAAGGCGTCGAGATCGGCGGGAGCGGGCATGGTGGGAGCCTAGTCGACGGGCCCGACCCGGGCTATCGGCGCCTGCCCCGAGCCGGGTCTCGGAAGCCTCGGATGGCGGGCTGAAACGTGTTTCCATCCGAGTTGAAACGTGTTTCAATTAGGCCATGGATGAA
This sequence comes from Myxococcota bacterium, assembly GCA_029243605.1. Taxonomy (GTDB): domain Bacteria; phylum Myxococcota_A; class UBA9160; order UBA9160; family UBA4427; genus JAZXM01. Next base: position 202,327 of record JAQWRT010000030.1, on the reverse strand, counting down.
CCGATGGAGGAGCGCTCCCGAAGAATCGTGGAGACTGCGATCGATCTCGCCGAGAAGGGCGGGTTCGAGGCGGTTCGCCTGCGCGATGTCGCGGCGGACGCCGAGGTGGCTCTGGGAACCCTCTATCGCCGGTTTCGCAGCAAGGAAGAATTGCTTGTGGCGGCCTTGGAGTTCGAGGTCGAGAACCTTGAAAAACGTTTTTGCTCTCGACCGCCATCCGGGGCCAACGAGATGGAGCGGGTGATGGGCTTCTTCGACCTGGTGGTTCGAGGTCTTCTGCGACGGCAGAATTTAGCTCGAGCTCTGCTCAAGGCGGTCTCATCGGGAGATCCCGAGTTGACCCAGAAGATGGCCGCCTACCACGCGCACATCGAGCGAATGCTGGTGATGTCTCTGCGCGATGAAGTGCCCCGGGACGACGGCGGAGAATTGGCCGACCCGAAACCAAGTTCGAGCGAGGTCCAGAGCGCCGAGACCCTGAACCAGGTCTGGTATGCGCTGCTGATGGGCTGGGCGGGCGGAGTTCACGGGCAGGCCCCCATGCTCGAAAAAATGCGGGCGTCCGCGGAGTTGATTCTGCGCGGTTCGTCCCAAGCGCCTTGAGGAGTTCAAGAGATGGCGATTAGCGGTACCGAACGCGAGGAATTCGAAAAGCAGCTCGAGGCCTACGTGGGCATCGATATCGGCCTTGAGGACCAGGGGCGAGATCCGGTCAACGCCGCCATGGTGCGCCATTGGTGCGAAGCCATGGGGGATGGTTGCGGAGCCTACACGGACCCGGTCCAGGCGGCGGCCTCGGTTCACGGTGAACTCGTGGCACCGCCCACGATGCTCCAGGCGTGGATCCTCGGTGGCGTCTCCATGGCGTCGGGGGAATCCGATCCCCGGGATAAGCAAAAGGAATTGCATCGCCTTTTCGATTCCAAGGGCTTTACCGGGGTGGTGGCCACGAATACCGAACAGGAATACACGCGCTACTTGAAGATGGGCGACGAGATCTGCGCGAAGACCGTGATCGAATCGATCTCGGAGCAGAAGGCCACGGGCCTGGGGATTGGTTATTTCATCAATACCCGAACCACCTTTCGCGACCAGAACGACGAAGAGGTGGGCTGGCTCACCTTCCGGGTTTTGAAATTTGAGATTGCCGAAGCCTCGGCATCCTCGAGCGACGAGTCGTCAGTGACTCCGAGTCGTCCCCAGCGCTTGAAGCCCGCCCTGGGCCACGACAACGCGTGGTGGTGGGATTGCGTTGAAAAGGACGAGTTGGCGATTCAGCGATGTTCGAGTTGCCATGCCCTGCGCCACCCGCCGCGACCCATGTGCGGCGAGTGTCAGGCCAGCGATTGGGATTTCGTTTTTTCCACGGGGCAGGGGACCATTTACAGCTTCGTGGTGATCCGCCATCCCGAGGTGCCCGGGTATACCTACCCCCTGGTGGTGGCGGTGGTGGAACTCGAGGAGGGGACTCGTTTTGTGGGGAATGTTTTGGATATCGACCCCGCAGAGGTCGAGGTCGGTATGTCTGTTCAGGCGAGTATCGAACTCGTCGACGACGAAATGAAGCTGCCCGTTTTTAGGCGCGCCCAATGAGAAGAATCATGCCGATCCGCGCACACGCGGGAGGAAAGATCAGATGAGTACAGAAACCTTGCGCTACCAGGATGTCAATGTCGGGGATACCTTGCCCGAACTCCCGATTCCGTTGACGTCGAGCTTGATTGTGGCGGGAGCGGTGGCGTCCCAGGACTACACGCCGGTCCATCACGACAAAGAGGCGGCTGAAGCCGCGGGTATGCAGGATGTTTTTATGAATATCCTGACGACCAACGGCCTTGTCAGTCGCTTCGTCACGGATTGGGCAGGCATCGATGCGCGCATCACCGGTGTGTCGATCAAGCTGGGCACCCCCAACCTGCCGGGTGACACCATGACCCTGACAGGAGCCGTGGCGGAGAAGGATGAGACCGGAAACGCGGTGACCGTCGAGGTGACGGGGAAGAACGCGTGGGGAAACCATGTTACGGGCGCCGTCAAGCTGACCTTGCCGGCGGGAGACTGATTCGATGCCGACGACTCTCAAGGACGAAGCTGCCATCGTAGGGATTGGCGAGACCGAATATTCCAAGAATTCCGGGCGCTCGGAACTCGCCCTGGCGGCGGAGGCCTGTCGCGCGGCCATCGCCGACGCCGGGCTGACCCCCGCCGATATCGATGGCATGACGACTTTCACCATGGACAACACCGATGAAATCGAAGTCGCCCGGGCCGTGGGGGTCGGAGATCTGACGTTTTTCAGCCGAACCCCCCACGGTGGGGGTGCGGCCATCGGTGTCATGCACCAGGCCGTGATGGCGGTGGCTACGGGCAGTGCCAAGGCTGTGGTGGTCTACCGTGCCCTGAATGGCCGCTCGGGAGCCCGCTATAGCGAGGGCGTCTCCGGGGGGCCCACGACCTCGGACCTGATTCACTGGAGCTGGTATATGCCGTCGGGGCTGATGACCCCGGCGAGTTGGGTCGCCATGGTGACCCAGCGCTACATGCACGAGACGGGTTGCACCAGCGAGGATCTCGCCGAGGTGTGCATCGCCCAGCGCGAGCACGCGATCAAGAACCCTCGGGCCTTCTTCCACGGCAAGCCTTTGACCCTCGAGGAGCACCAAGCGGCCCGGCATATTGTCGAACCCTTGCGCCTCTACGATTGCTGCCAGGAAACCGACGGTGGAGCGGCCTGCGTGGTCGTTTCGCCCGAGATGGCTCGGGATCTGCCGAACCCCCCGGCGCTGATTCGGGCGGTTGCACAGGGGGCTGGGGCCCATCAGGAATCCATGACGAGCTTTTATCGCCCAACCATGACGGATCTCCCCGAAGTGGACCTGTCCGCCCGTCAATGCTGGGAAATTTCGGGTCTGACTGCCGACGATATCGATGCCGCGGTGATCTACGACGCGTTTTCCTCCATCGTGCTCTGGCAACTCGAGAGCTACGGGTTCTGCAAGAAGGGTGAGGCGGCGGATTTCATCCGGGATGGGGCCTTGCGACTGGGCGGTCGTCTGCCGACGAATACCCATGGCGGCCAGCTCTCCGAAGCCTACGTCCACGGTATGAATGGGGTCAACGAAGGGGTTCGCCTGATTCGGGGAACCTCGACCAGTCAGCCGGCCAAGAATGAACATGTCTTGGTGACCGCGGGCGTGGGTGTTCCGACAAGTGGCATGATTCTCGGTCAGGCATAGGGCGAATCGCGCGCAGAGTGCCCGCCGAGGGCGCCGAATTTGTGCGCGGTCCGCTCTCCTGTTCTAGTATGGCGATTCGCGTCGGGCTCTCGTGCGAGTCGCTCGGTGGGCCGTCGCGGAATCTCAGGGGCCGTCAAGGAATATCAGGAGGAAGCCATGAAGGTGGTGGTCGACTACGACCTGTGCGAGGCGAACGCGGTGTGCATGCAGCATGCACCCAAGGTATTTCGGGTCGAGGAGGACGATACCCTGACGGTGCTCCTCGAGGACGTGCCCGCGGAAGAGCAGGAGAGCGCCCGGGAAGCCGAGCGACTCTGCCCCCGCCAGGCGATCCGCCTGACCGACTGATCTGCCCGCCCGACTGAAGCCGGGGCGGGGCCTAGATTTGGCTGCGCCCGGCCCAGTAGGGATCGCGTAGCTTGCGCTTGTAGAGCTTGCCGTTCGGATCTCGGGGCAGTTCGGCGAGATAGTCGATGGTTCGGGGCGTCTTCATCTTGGCCAAGCGCTCGGCGCACCAGGCGAAGATTTCTTCGCTCAGAGCGTCGCCGGCCTCGACTCCGTCCATGGGCTGGACGACGGCCTTGATCTCTTCTCCCCAATCATCGTTGGGGATTCCGAAAACCGCGACATCGGCCACCTTGGGGTGCTGGATAAGCTCGGCTTCGATTTCGGCGGGGTAGAGATTCGCTCCGCCGGAAATGATCATGTCGGTCTTGCGGTCGCGCAGGAAGAGATAGCCCTCGGCATCGATTTCACCGACGTCCCCCACGGTGAAGAAATTCCCGATGCGGTTCTCCCGGGTCTTCTTCTCGGCATCTTTGTATTTGAAATCGGCTTGGCCGAGTTTCATGTAGACCGTGCCCACCTGACCCGGGGGCAACTCGTTGGCGTCGTCGTCGAAAACCTTGACCTCGGCATTGGGCCAGGCCTTTCCCACGGTTCCCGGCCGCTCCCGCCACTCCTGGGGGGTGACCAGGGTGCCGCCGCCTTCGGTGGCCGCGTAGTACTCGTAAATGGAGTCGCCCCACCAGTCGAGCATCTTCCATTTGGTATCGATGGGGCAGGGGGCCGCCGCGTGGACCATCGCCCTGAGAGAGGAGACATCGTATTTCTCCCGAATCGCAGGATTGAGCTTGAGCAGTCGGTTGAATTGGGTGGGAACCATATGGCTCTGGGTGACCTGGTAGCCCTCGATCAGCCGCAGCATCTCCTCGGGGCTCCACTTCTCGACCAGGACGACCGCATGCCCCATATGGAGAGACGTTGAGCTGAACATCAAGACGGCGGTGTGGTAGAGGGGCGAACCACAATAATGAACGTTGTCGTCCTCGGGCTGGAGCCCGAACATGCCGAGCAGTCCCGTGGTCAGGGTGACCACCAGGTCCGGGTCGATGGGGGCGAGGGGGCGTCGAACGCCCTTGGGCTTGCCCGTTGTTCCCGAGGTGTAGTTCATGACCTGGCCCGCGCTGCGGTCCTCGGGCCGGGTTTCGGGCTGGCCGGCGGCGAGTTCGTCGAAGGCGCGGAAACCGTCGACGGTGCCCAGGGCGAAGCTGTGCTCCTTGGGGAAATCGATCTCCTCCCGGGCCGCCTGGCAGGTCGCGGCGAATTTCTCCGAGCCGAAGAAGACCTTGGCCCCGGAGTCCTGGACGATGTAGGCGATTTCGGGCCCCGTCAGGTGATTGTTGATCGGCGTCATATAGAGACCGACCTGGGTAATGGCCAGATTGATCTGGAAGAACTCGGCGCAATTCTCCATCACCAGGGCGACGCAATCGCCTTGCTCGAGGCCGAGGGCGCGCAGGCCGTGGGCGATGCGGTTGGCCTCGGCGAAGAGTTCTCCGCGACTCCAACTCCGCTCTTGGGGATCGACCAATGCGAGTTTGTCGGGGTTGGCCTGGGCGAGTTTCCAGAATCCGAGTTCTGACATGGGTGCTCCTCAGCAGGGGCGGAGCGATGGCCGCCCGGTGGGCTATTGCAGGGGCTGGTCGGCGACGATCCACATGGAGAAATACTGGGATCCCCCACCGTAGGCGTGGCCCAGGGCCTTCTTGGCGCCATCGACCTGATGTTCGCCGGCCTGGCCTCGGACCTGCATCGCGGCTTCGGCAAAGCGAACCATGCCCGAGGCCCCGATGGCATTGGTGGAGAGCACGCCTCCGGACATGTTGACGGGAAGATCGCCGTCCAGGGCGGTGGCCCCTTCGTAGGTCATCTGCCAGCCCTGGTTGAGCGGCGCGAAATGGAGGTTCTCCATCCACATGGGCTCGAACCAGCTGAACGGAACATAAATTTCCGCGCAGTCGATTTCCTTGCGCGGGTCGCTGATCCCCGCCTTCTTGTAGAGCTCGGCCGAGCATTCGAGGCCGGCCCGGGGCATGACCTGATCGCGCCCGGCGAACATGGTCGGCTCGGTTTTCATGTTGGTGGCATGAATCCAGGCAGGTGGATTGGATGCCGCTCGGGCATGCTTCTCGTTTCCGATGACCAAAGCGCAGGCGCCATCCGAGGAGGGGCAGGTCTCAAGGTAGCGAACGGGATCCCAGAGCATGGGCGAGTTCTGGATCATTTCGAAGCTCACGTCGGGCAGCTTGAGGTGGGCGACGGGATTCTTCAGCGCGTTGAGGCGATCCTTGAGGGCAACCCGGATACCGGTGTCCTCGGGGGCCCCGGAGCGCTCCATGTAGCCCCGAATCAGGGGGGCGAAGAAGCCGCCTGCACCCGCGACCATGGTGGGGGTGAAGGGCATTTTGATTGAGAGCGCCCACATGGCATTGGACTCGCTCTGCTTCTCGTAGGCGACGGTGAGGACTCTCTCGTGGACACCCGACTGAACCAGGCTGGCGGCCACGATGGCGGTGGAACCGCCGACGCTGCCCGCGGTATGCACCCGGAGCATGGGTTTGCCGACTCCGCCCAGGGCCTCGGCGAGGAAGAGTTCGGGCATCATGACGCCCTCGAACATGTCGGGAGCCTTGCCCACGACGACGGCATCGATGTCCTTCCAGTCGAGTTCCGCATCGGCGAGCGCTCGCTCGGCGGCTTCGCGGATCAGCCCGACCTGAGAAACATCGAGGCGCTTGGCGTCAAAATCAGTTTGCCCGATACCGATGACAGCGGCGTGTTCGGCCATGGATCAACCCTCCAGAACGCAGACGAGATTTTGCTGAAGACAGGGACCCGAGGTGGCATGGGCAACGGCTCTCTCCGCCGCTCCCCCGGCGATCTGCCGGCTTGCCTCCCCGATGCGGGCAAGTCCCGCAGACATCATGGGATTGGCCGCCAGGGCCCCTCCCGAGGGATTGATACGGACATCGTCGTCGAGCCCCAGGGCGTTCTTCAGGATGATTTCCTGGTGGGTGAACGGCGCGTGGAGTTCGGCGATGTCGATCTTTCCGGTTCCGACTCCCGCCTTCTGCCCCGCCAGCTCCGTGGAGGGGGAGCGGGTCAGGTCTCTGGAGCCGAGTTGGTGGCAATCCAGCCGATGGTCGATTCCCCGAATCCAGACGGGCTTACTCGACGCGTTGCGGGCGACGTCCGCCGTGGCGATCACCATGGCGGCGGCTCCGTCGGTGACAGGCGGACAGTCGTGATCGCGTAGGGGCGAAACCCGGTAGGGGGCTTCGAGGAGGGCATCGACGTCGAATTCGCCGGCGAGTTGGGCCTCGGGATTGGTCAGGGCGTTGCGCCGGTTGCGTGCGGCGACTTCGGCCAGGTCCCTCTCGCTGTAGAGTCCGGCATCGAGGCCGCTGCGCGCCTGGAGGGCGGCCATGGAGATGGCATCGGGACCCAGAGGCGCCATGGTATAGGGATCGGTTTGGAGCGTCAGGGTCTCGGCGGTTTCCCCCATGGAGGAACGCCCGAAGCTGAAGATCAGGGCCGAATCGACCTCGCCGCATTGGATCTTGATCCAGGCTTCGTAAAGGGCCCAGGCTCCGTCCATCTCGACGTGGCTCTCCTTGATCGGGGGCCAGGCGCCGACGGCGTCCACGGCCATGACAAAGGAGAAGCACTGGCCGGCGAGGTAGTCGGTGCTCCCCGAGCAGGTAAAGCCGATATCCTGACGAGTGATGCCAGATTTAGTCACCACCTCGTCGATGATGGGCATCAGCATTTCCACTTCATTGCGGTGACGCTCGCTGCGTACGTAGGGGGTCTGGGCGTAGGAGACGATGGCGACATCACGCATCAGGAATACTCCTTCAATTTGGCGAAGGGCACGTCGGGTTCATCGATGGGGGCGAAGTGCTCGATATTTCCAATTCCGAAGCCCCATTCCGACTCGGGCTTCCAGGCCGCCTGTACCCGCATTCCGATCCGTACCTCTTCGAAGGGGCAGCCCTGGATAAGGCCGGTGAAGGAAATGTCGGCGCCGTCGAGCAGGATATTCGCGGTGCAGTAGGGAAGCTCGACGTCGATATTTTCAGCCGGGACACGAACCACGCAGAACGTGATGACGGTGCCCTTATCCGAGAGTTCCCGAAACTCGGAGGTTGAGGTCGCGCAGCGTGGGCAGGCCCCTCGGGAGGGAATGTAGACTCGGCCGCAACTGTCGCAGGCGGCACCCAGGAGTTTTCCTTCCCGGACGCCTCGGAGAAATCGCTCGGAAGCGACCCCCGGCGTGTACGTGTACTCGACCCGTACCGGGGTGACGATACGGGTGACGGGTTCGCGTTCTTCGCTCATGCTGAATCCTCCGGAACAAAGGCGGCGATATCTTGGATGCAGCCCACGGGCTCGGCGGCCCAGCGTGGGGAAACCCGCATGCCGGTAGACATGGCGGCCTCGCTGCCGGTATCCACCACGTGCATCAAGGCGGTGTCCGCACCGTCGAGTTCGATGAGGGCGAAGGCGAAGGGGTGATCCAGGGGATGGTTCTTGCGGGGTTGGCCCACCCAGGCCCAACTCTTCACCGTGCCGCCTGGGCCCACTTCGACGAAGTCCTCGTCGGTGGACTCGCCGCTCTCGGGGTCGTACTCGCTGGGCGGAACCAAGACCCGACCCGAGCGGGTTCGGATGCCCTCGATCTTGCCATCGCGCAACCCGGTAAAGAAACGGCCGAGCACAGGGCCGAGGGATCGCTTGTAGGCGTACTCGAGAACGTGAGGGGCCGATAGACCTTCATCGTCCGGAGGGGTGATGTCTGCCATGAGGAACTCCCGAAGTCGTTTATGGGGACAAGCCCCGGTTCGCTCCGGGGGTCGGCCAATCGTAGAACACGTTCTAGAAGCGCGACAGGGTAGAAAAAGGTCTTGGCGGGTTTTGGTTCGGCTCTGGGATTTACGACATTGCCGCGCCGAATCGGTAGACTTTATCGGCTCTCCCCCGTGGTGGGGAGTGGAGGCCGGGGTCGATCGTGTCTACTTCGTCGGGGAAATCCATGCTGCGGACCTTGGGTTCGGTGATTCGCTTCCGGCGCTTCGAGCGGGATCCCGTCCTTCGCCGACTCGCCCGGGCGGCCAGCGTCGAGGACTTGCGCCAGATTGCACGGCGTCGGCTTCCCGGAGGGGTCTTCGACTATATCGATGGTGGCGCCGAGGACGAACTCACCCTCCGACGCAACGCGGCGGCTTTCGACGGGCTCGAGTTTTGTCCCCGGGTTTTGCGCGACGTCGCCAAGGTGGATACCACGACGACCCTGCTGGGTCGTCCCCTTGATTTCCCTCTGGTGCTGGCGCCCACGGGCTTCGGCCGGATCGCCGATCCCGAAGGCGAGTTGGCGGTGGCCCGGGCTGCCGAGCGCGCAGGGCTCCCCTACACCCTGTCGACCCTGAGCACCCGTTCCATCGAGGAAGTCGCCGGGGTCTCCCAGGGGCGCAAATGGTTTCAGGTCTATGCCTGGCGAGATCGGGAACTCGTCAAGGAAATGTTGAGTAGGGCCGAGGCCAGTGGTTATGAGGCCATCCTGGTTACGGTGGATACGGCGGTCCTGGGGCGTCGGGAGCGGGATATTCGTCGAGGTTTCACGCTCCCCCCGAAGATCGGCCTCGATACGCTCTTGTCCGGGGCTCTGCATCCGGGCTGGACTTGGGATTTTGTGCGCAGCGAGCCCATCGCTTTCGCAAATGTCGTCGGGAGTTCGGTGGGGGATGGCGGCGACGCCGTCGAATTGGCCGATTATATCAACAGCCAGTTCGACCCCGCGCTCTCGTGGCGAGATATCGAGTGGTTCAGGGCGCATTGGAAGGGCCCGATCATCCTCAAGGGAGTCCAGACCGTGGCGGACGCCGAACTTGCGGCGGAGGCCGGGGTCGAGGCGATCGCGCTCTCCAACCACGGGGGCAGACAACTCGACGGTGCCCCCCCGGTCCTCGAGTTGGTGGCGCCGGTGGCCGACGCGGTGGGAGATCGGGTCGAGATTATTTGCGATGGCGGCGTTCGTCGCGGGAGCGATCTGGTGAAGGCCTTGGCTCTGGGTGCACGCGCCTGTATGGCGGGGCGGGCCTATCTCTACGGCCTGGCGGCAGGCGGCGAGCGCGGTGTGGACCACGTGCTCGAGCATCTGCGAGAGGGTTTCGAGCGGACCCTGGTCTTGACCGGGAGTCGCTCGGTGGACGATCTTTCGGCGGATCTGGTCCGCTGGCGGCCAGCGGGAGACTGAGGCGGGTTCGCCCCCGGCCCGAGTGCTCCCACCCCTTCAAATTTTATTCGATTCAGGAGCCATTCCAACTCGAAACGGCATAAACGGCAAAGGAGCCCAGTTCCCATGACAAGCAAACTTGCACAAGACCCGAGGATCGACCCCAGACTCAAGGCGCTCTTCGGGGCTTTCGAAATGCCGGGAGGTTCCGATGTAGAGAGCCGGGAGGCTCTCTTGGAATCGGCGAATAGTGAGGAAGCCAAGGTCGCCGAGGCCGCTCTCAAGACCTTGCTCGATGCGTGTGACAGCGAGGAATTTGCGCCTTCCGAGGGCCTTGTGATCAAGGATTACGAGTTCGTCTCCCACCCCGACGGCAATACGGCGCGGATCCAGTACATCCGGCCGGCGACGTCGGAAGATCTGCCCTGCGTCTATTATATCCACGGCGGGGGGATGGCTTCGTTGTCCTGCTATTACGGAAACTACCGGGCTTGGGGAAAAATGATCGCGGCCCAAGGGGTTGCCGTGGCCATGGTCGAATTTCGCAATGCGGTCACCCCGTCAGCGCTTCCCGAGGTCGCTCCCTACCCGGCAGGTCTGAACGATTGCGTTTCGGGGCTGAAATGGGTGGCCTCCCAATCCGATGAATTGGGCATCGACCCCGGGCGCATCATTATCGCCGGGGAGAGCGGCGGGGGTAACCTGACCCTGGCCACGGGCCTGCGTCTCAAGCGCGAAGGGGAACTGGGCCTGATTCAAGGGCTCTACGCCCTGTGCCCCTATATCGCGGGGAGTTGGCCGAGGCCCGATCTTCCCTCCTCGGAGGAAAATAACGGGATCCTTCTCGACCTTCACAACAACCACGGCGCCATGGGCTATGGGATCGAGGCGTTCGAGGCGGGCGACCCCCTGGCCTGGCCCGGCTTCGCCACCGAGGAAGACGTCCGTGGTTTGGTGCCGACGATCATCAGCGTGAACGAGTGTGATCCGCTGCGCGACGAGGGGATCAATTTCTACCGACTCCTGGTCCGGGCGGGGGTGCCGACTCGCTGCCGACAGGTCATGGGAACCATTCACGGGACCGAGATCTTTCCCATCGCGTGCCCCGAGATCAGCCGGGATACGGCGGCCAGCCTGGCGGATTTCTGCAAGAACGGCTGAGTGCCCCGGCGGGAGTTCTGGGCGCGGTTCGCCTTGGGGCGGGCCGCGCCGGCGTCGCCCCGGTAGAGCGGCGTTCCCTTTGGGCAGGGGGCGGAAGAGGAGGGGGGCGGAAGAGGAGGGGGGCGCGTGGTGGAGCCGGCGGGAATCGAACCCGCGACCTCCTGAATGCCATTCAGGCACTCTCCCAACTGAGCTACGGCCCCACGCGATCGCGGAGGCTACCCCGCCCGACTCGGAGTGTCAAAGCACTTTGTTCCCTCAGGCCGGAAATAGCCGGGCGCGTGGGGTATGCTGACCGCCCCGCCGGAGTGGCGAAATAGGTATACGCAGGGGATTCAAAATCCCCCGGTCGCAAGGCCGTGCGGGTTCGAGTCCCGCCTCCGGCACCAGAGCAAGGCCCGAAATGACCCATGGTCCCCGATCTGGACCTCGAGTAAGGAGTCTTCACGGATGAGAATTTTTACCCTTCGCGGCCCAGGGCGCGCCCTGGCGCTGGCGGCGATTATCGCCTTGTTGGCACCGACCTTGGCGAGCGCCCAGATGCGCGAATTCACAGGCCGAATCGACCGCGTGAGCAAGAAGAAGATGATTGTCGACAACCGGATGGGAGACAAGGTTTCCTTTGTTCCCCTCGAGACCACCGAGGTCACGGGCGAGGGCAAGGAGAAGTGGAAGGACCTGAAAAAGAAGGATTGGGTCACGGTCTCCTGGAAATTCGTCGACAAGCCGCGCAAGGCCTACAAGGTTCAGGTCCTGCCTCCTCGAGAGGACTGAGTTCGGGAGGATCGAGCCGCTCCGGGTGAAGGCCCGAGGCCCGGGATTTGCGCTCCGGGGATCCGCCTCGCCGAAGCCGGGTCGGTCGGATAGCGTATGGCCATGGCTTCATCGGACCCCCGTCTGCGCCCCGAACAATTCGATCGCTATCGGCGGCATCTCAGCTTGCCCGAAATGGGGATTGAGGGGCAGGTGCGGTTGCTGGACTCGAGCGTGCTCCTCATTGGGGCGGGGGGCCTAGGTTGCCCCTTGGCGCTCTACCTTGCGGCGGCCGGGGTGGGTCGAATCGGGCTCGTGGATGACGATGTCGTGGACGCGTCGAACCTTCAACGCCAGATTCTCTACCAGACCTCGGACGTGGGTCGGCCGAAAGTCGAGGCGGCGGCCGAACGCATTCGGGCCTTGAATCCCGACGTTCAGGTCGACGTCTACCCCCTGCGGCTCGATTCGAGCAATGCGCTCGAAATCCTGGGTGACTACGACGTGGTCGTCGATGGCACCGATAATTTCCCCACGCGTTACCTCTCCAACGATGCCTGCGTTCTGTTGGGGAAGCCCAACGTCTACGGCTCGATTTTTCGCTTCGAGGGCCAGGCCAGTGTCTTCGATGCGCGGGTGGGGCCCTGTTACCGCTGCCTCTATCCGGAGCCTCCGCCGCCGGGGGCTGTGCCCTCTTGCGAGGAGGGTGGGGTCCTGGGAGTTCTGCCCGGGATGGTGGCCATTATCCAGGCGACGGAGACCGTGAAGCTTCTGACGGGCATCGGAGATTCCCTGGCCGGGCGATTGCTGGCCTATGACGCCCTGCGTATGGAGTGGAACGAGTTTCGCTTGATGAAGGATCCCGAGTGCCCGGTCTGCGGAGATCATCCCAGCGTGACCGAGTTGATCGATTACCAGGGATTCTGCGGCTTCGAGCCGGCCGATGAAGAAACCGCGCCGTTGGCCCAGGTTCGAGCGACCGAGGTGGAAACGAGGCTCGGCGACCCGGATTCGGCGATGCTCCTGCTCGACGTGAGGGACCCGGAAGAAGTCGTCCAGGCGAGCATCGAGGGCTCGATCCCGATTCCTCTGGGTGAGATCGAGGCCCGGGTCGGTGAGATCTCGGATTGGCGGCAGCGCCCGGTGGTGGTCCATTGCCATCATGGGGGCCGCAGTGCCCAGGCGTGTCGAAAGCTCATGGAATTGGGCTTCGAAGAGGTGGAAAATCTGGATGGGGGGATCGAGGCTTGGTCCCTCACCGTAGACGGCCGAGTGCCTCGCTACTGAATGAATCCCCGAGCGGTGCGTGGGCACCCTCGGCAGGGAGAAAGGCAACACCCATCATGGCAAAGACAACGATTCCCGACCCCATCAAGCGCCGGCACCTGATCGAGCAGGATCTCGGGGAGGCTCAGTGCCTGGCCCTGGCGGATGCCTACGAGGCCGAGGGGCGAACCTTCGAGTCCCTCCAATTTCTCGAGAAGGCCGGGGCCAAAGATCGCATGGCCGAAGTGGTCGAGAGGGCTGTGGCGTCGGGCGATGCCTTTCTGCTGAAGCAGGTCTCGGATCTCATGGGTCAGGACCCGGGTGCTCAGCGCTGGTCCTCCCTGGCCGAGGTGGCTGAGCGTGAAGGCCTCGAGCGCTACGCCGAAATGGCCCATCGCCACGCGCGCAGCAGCGAGGAGTAGCGCAGGAGGCTCCGGTTCTTCGTTGGCACACGAACGAAGCCCCTCGCCTCGCCATCCCCCATGCAACAGACCGAGATTCGTATCGAGAACGCCCGTTCCCACAACTTGAGGGGCGTGAATTGTTCGATCCCCCTGGGCTCGTTGACCGTGGTCACCGGAGTCTCGGGTTCGGGGAAATCCAGCCTGGCCTTCGATACGCTTTATGCCGAGGGGCAGCGCCGTTACGTGGTTTCGCTGTCCACCTACGCACGACAATTTCTCGAGCGCCTGCCTCGGCCCGAAGTGGATCGTATCTCGAGCCTGCCGCCGGCGATCGCCATCGAGCAACACAACAGGGTGAGCAACGCCCGGAGTACGGTGGGTACGGCCACGGAACTTCTGGACCACTTGCGCCTGCTCTATGTCCAGGTCGGCCGAACGCGTTGCCCCGATTGCGATCTGCTCGTCGAAAGTGGCGACGTAGTCTCCATCGCCCAGAGGATCGCCACGCGATTTTCGGGGCAAGCGATTCTGCTGGGGGTTTCCCTCGAGTCCGGCGAGCAGGAGCCTCTCCCGGAGATGCGCGACCGACTCGCCCGGGAAGGGTTTACCCGGATCATCGACGCCGACGGCAAGGTTTTCGATTGGGTCGAGATCCCCGAGGAGGAACTCTCCGACCGGCTCGTCCAGGGCTTGTTGCTCATCGATCGTCTGGTTCTCGAGGAGGTTGCCTCCCCCGGACCCGATGGGGGGCTCGTGCGTCTCTCCGAGGGGGTGGCCAGCGCATTTGCTCGGGGAGGGGGGGAGGTCTGCGTTCTCCTGCGCGGCGCGCCGAGCGCGGAAGCGGCTCGGTTCAAGCGAGGATTTAGTTGCGAAGGGTGTGGGCGGGGTTTCCCCGATGTGGACCCGGCGCGGCTGAGTTTCAACAGCCCGCTTGGAGCCTGTGCTGAATGCCAGGGTTTTGGCCGTCGAGCCGAGATTGACTGGGAACGCGTCGTCCCGGACCCCTTGCGCAGTCTGGCGGATGGAGCGATCGCCCCGTTCGCTACGCCTATGGGTAAGGGGATGCAGCGCGATCTGATGGCGGCGTGTGAAGCCCTGAGCGTGCCCACGGATATCCCCTTCGAGAGGCTGCCCGAGACCGAGCGGGACTGGGTGTTCGCCGGCGACGAGGATAATTGGTACGGGGTCCAGGGTTTCTTCGACTGGCTCGACGGGCGACGCTACAAGGTGCAGTCGAGAGTCTTGATCGCGCGCTACCGCCGCTTCGTTCTGTGCGAGGAGTGCGGGGGCTCACGCCTCTGCGCCGATGCCCGGAATGTCGAGGTGGACGGTCGACACTTGGGAGATCTTGCTCGCCTCGATGTCGAGTCTCTCGCGGCCTGGCTCGAGGAGGTCCCGCTGGATGCCGCAGAACTCGAGCGTTCGCAGAGGTTGCTCGAATTGCTACGGACCCGGGTGGCCACCGTCGAGGCCGTGGGACTTGGCTATATGGGACTCGATCGACAGATGCGGACGCTATCCGGGGGCGAGGCTCAGCGAATCCAGTTGGCGACGGCGCTGGGAGGGGGGCTCACGGCTTCGCTCTATGTCCTCGATGAACCCTCCATCGGATTGCATAGCCAGGACATGGAGCGATTGCTGGCGGTGCTCCGCGCGATTCGTGACCAGGGGAATACCGTCGTGGTCGTAGAGCATGCGTCGGCGATCCTGGACGCGGCGGATCACGTGATCGATCTCGGGCCGGGTGCGGGGAGTCAGGGAGGGCAATTGATCGCCGAGGGTTCCCTCGACTCGATTCGGGCCAGCGCGGATTCGCCCACGGGCAGGCTTTTGCGCGGGGAACTCGATGGCGATTTGCAGGCGATCGACCAGCGCACCTTCAGTCCGGTGGGTCGGCTCCGAATTGTCGGTGCCCGGGAGAGGAACCTTCAGGACCTGACCGTGGAAATTCCTCTCGGTGGTCTGGTGGCGGTGACGGGTGTTTCGGGGGCCGGAAAATCGAGTCTCGTGGACTCGGTCCTCGTGGGCAATCTCGTCACCGGGCGTCGGGGGAGGGATGGCCCGGGCGATTGTGATCGGATCGAGGGGCGAGAGGATCTCGCCGGCGTGGTGGTGGTGGATCAGACCCCGGCGGTCCGCAGTCCGCGCTCGAATCCGGCGACGGTTTCCAAGGCCTTCGACGGGATTCGTCAACGCTTTGCGGCCACCCGGGAGGCCCGGGCCCTGGGGGTCGGACCCGGCTGGTTCTCCTTCAATGTCCCCGGCGGTCGTTGCGATGTCTGCGAGGGGTCGGGGGAGACCGTCATCGATATGCAATTTCTCGATGATGTGCATGCACCCTGCGATGCCTGTGGGGGGCTTCGCTATCGGCGGGATGTGCTCGGAGTGAAACTCGACGGTCGTTCCATCGTGGATGTTCTCGGTTTGACCATCGACGAGGCGCTCGAGGTTTTTGCTGAGGAGTCGAAGATCAGGTCCAAGCTCGAACCCTTTAGCCGGGTGGGTCTTGGTTATTTGACCCTCGGTCAGCCGCTCTCAACCCTTTCGGGAGGTGAGCACCAACGGGTTCGCCTGGCCCTGGCCTTGGGCGACCCGGGGAGGGGCATGCTCTACGTCTTGGACGAGCCCACCACGGGGCTCCACGCGGCGGATGTCAGGGTATTGCTGCGTTGCTTCGATGAATTGATCGCGGCCGGGGGCAGCGTCCTGGTGGTGGAGCACGATCTCGACGTGATCCGGCGAGCCGACTGGGTGATCGATTTGGGGCCCGGCGGCGGACCCAGCGGTGGGAAAGTCGTCGCCGAGGGGTCGCCGGCGAGCTTGGCCACCCATGCCGGTTCACTGACCGGCATGGCGTTGGCCGAGGTGCTCAAGTCGGCGCCGAGTTCGCCCGCCTAGGGCCCTCGGCGCCTTTCGAGTGGGTATTCGCCCAGTCCTGAAGCGTCTGTCTTCGCGCTTTTAGGCCAGTCGCTTGCTCTGATCTCGCTGGGCCTTACGGCGTCGGCTGAAGATCCGCTTGTCGTGTTCTCGGCGGAGTTCACGCTCGAGTTTGTCGATCACGGAATCGGCGACCTGACGGGGAGTGGGGAGCCCTTCGGTATGTGCGGCCAGCTGGGTCTGCTTCCCATTGACGTGGCCGTGGCATTTGACGTCGCGGCCACTGGGTTCGATGCTGAGTTCGTAGTGATCGGTTTCAGGGAACTCAGCAGCCACATGGAGGCAGCGGGAGTGGAGATGGTCGTGGACTTCGGGGTCGCTCTCGAGTCCCTTCCAGTGGATGAGGACATTGGCTTCGCTGGTCATGGTGTTCCTCCGTTTTTGCCTTTTGGGGCATTGGAAAAACCGGGCGGGCGGAAAACCTCCGAGTCGCGTCGAAAAAGACGTCGAAGGAGCTTCCAGCCTGCGGAATCCATGTACGGAAATTCACGTAGGAAAAGCGGATGCGGAAAACACGCATGGGAGAGCCAGAGTGAGAGCGGGTGGAGGAGTACTCCGGCCGACAGTTACGGGGGTGTCGGCCAAGAGGGGGGCTGCCCTGAGCAACCCGGATCAGTTGTTCGTTGGCACCATTTGCTTCCATCACTCAAAAATGAGTATATCACAATCGGGCTTTGACTTCTCCGCGAAGTTGGGTCCTCCGACGCGCAGCCTGCGCAACATTGAGGCAACTCGGCACGGTTTTTGGCGGCGGGGGACGGGAATCGAACCCGCCCAGAGCGTGGCGACACGCTCCACACTCGATTTGAAGTCGAGGCCGGGCACCAGCCACGGAAACCCCGCCGCCACGGACACTAGCGCTTCCCCAACCGAGTTCGTGAAAGGGAGAACGCTGTTTTTATACGGGGACAGTTGAGGGTTTCCACGTGCAGTTGTTCCGGGGTATTATTTGCCCGTGGATACCTACTCGCTTCGCGATGTGGCGCGAATCCTGAAAGTATCGCCGGCCCGATTGCGTTACTGGGAGCGCACGGACCTGGTCAAGTCTTTGGCCAAGGTCGAGTCTCGCGCGGAGTTTGAGTTTAGAGATCTGGTTTGTCTACGTGGAATTCTTTCTCTGCTCGAACAAGGTGTTCCGCTGCGTCGGATTCGCCGGAACGTAGAGATCCTTCGCGAACGCTTGCCCGAGATGGATGACCCGTTGGGATCGTTGCGCCTGTGGGCCGAGGGTTCCGAGCGCGTGGTGATTCGTCACGAGGGGGTTCTGATGGAACCCGACGGCCAGGCGGTTCTGGAATTTGGTTCGCTGGCGGTGACCGAACTTCCGGTGACCGAAATTGGCGGAGGTCAAGTTACATCGAATCTTGAGTCGGCCGAGGAGTGCTTTGCTCGCGGTTGTCGTTTGGACTCCGATGCCGAAACATTTGCTGAAGCCATCGCTTGTTACCTAGAAGGGATTCGCCTAGTTCCGGATTTTGCGGACTGCCATTGCAACCTGGGCGCGGTCTATTACAACCAGGGAAACCGAGACTTCGCGCGCGCTTCTTTTGTGCGCTGCCTCGAGATCGAAGCCCGCCACGTAGAAGCTAATTTCAATCTCGCGAACCTGCTGGAGGAAGAGGGGGACGACGAGGGGGCGCTTCGCCACTACCGATCGGCCTTTGCTGCCGACCCGCTCTATCCCGACCTTCATATCAATATGGCGCTTCTCTACGAGAAGATGGGTCGCGTCGAGCAAGGCCGTCGTCATTGGCGGCGCTACCTGCAACTCGACGACTCCGGTCCGTGGGCCGAAGTGGCTCGCAGGCGCCTGGAACAGTCCAAGACTTCGGACGACTGATCAACGGTTAGCCGAGGGGTGCAGTCGCCCCAGGGTCAGTCGTCGCTTCGTGACGCGACATGTTCGCCGTAGGCTTTGGCATCCATCAGGCCGGCGAATTGAGCAGCGTCATCGATGCGGATGCCCACCAACCAGCCCCCGGCGTAGCAATCCTCATTGACGACTTCGGGGGCATCCTCGAGTTCCGCATTGACTTCGACGATTTCACCCGAGACAGGCATGCAGAGGTCGGATACCGCCTTGACCGATTCGATGACACCGAATGCCTGGCCGGCCTGGAATTTTGAACCGGGCTCGGGCAATTCGACGAAGACCACGTCGCCGAGTTGTTGTTGGGAGTAGTCGGTGATGCCGACCCGGTGGAGTCCGTCGTCGGACTCCCGGACCCATTCGTCGTCCTGGCTGTAGCGGTTTTCGTCGGGAAGGCTGAACTCGGGCACGGGCTGCTCCTTGTGGGGGCTGGGTCAGTCAGGCGGATCGGTTGGGCTATGGGAAGCCCGGGTCGGTTTCTGGTCAAGATTTTTTGCTGAAAGGTGTGGTGACGATGCGTGCTTTTACGTTTTTCTGACGTATCGCAATGGCCAACTCGGTGCCCAGGGCGGCGTTCTCGGGGGGAACGTAGCCGAGTCCGATCGCTGTTCCGAGGCTGGGCGAGGGAGCGCCCGAGGTCACCCGGCCGATCTGGCGATCCTCGGAGACGATGGGGTAGTCGGCGCGGGCGATGCCGCGTTCAAGGAGTTCAAAGCCTACGAGTTGCCGACTTCGTCCCTGCTTTTCGCGCGCCTCCATGGCCTCATGGCCGATAAAGCCGCCCTGTTTGCGCTTGACGAAGCGTGCCAGCCCGGCCTCCAGGGGTGAGGTGGTGTCGTCGAGTTCGTGGCCGTAGAGGGGAAGGGCGGCTTCTAGGCGCAGGGTATCCCGGGCTCCAAGCCCAGCGGGTTCCAGGCCGTCCGCCTGCCCGGTTTCGAGGAGCAGGTCGAAGAGGCTCCGGCTGGCCTCGGCGGGCAGGTAGATCTCAAACCCGTCGGAGCCGGTATAGCCCGTTCGGGAAATCAGTACGGGTCCCGCCTGGGTGGTGTAGGTCGAGAAACGGAAGCGCCCGAGAGCGCTGGGGTTGGGTTCTTCGCTTTTCGGGCAGAGGCGATCGAGCAATTCGGCGCTCTTCGGCCCCTGAATGGCGAGGAGGCCGGTTTCGGCGCTGCGATCCCGAATCTCGCTTCCCGGGACCAGCCCGTCGCGGATCCAATCGCGATCCTTCTCGATATTCGAGGCGTTGACGCAGAACATGAACTCGCTCGGGCCTTCCCGGTAGACCGTGACATCGTCGACGCAGCCGCCTTCGGAATTGCAGAGTAGTCCGTAGCGGACTTGACCGATTTCCAGGCTGTCCACGCGGCAGGTGAGGAGCCGCTGGGCGCTCTCCAGGGCGGTCTGGCCCGAGAGGTGGATTTGTCCCATATGAGAGACGTCGAAGAGGCCGGCGGTTTCGCGCACAGCTCGGTGCTCGTTCTTGATGGAGTCGTATTGGACGGGCATGGCGAAGCCCGCAAAGTCCACCATACGAGCGCCGAGCTCGACGTGGCGCGCGTAGAGGGGTGTGCGCTGGGATTCGGTCATACGTTCTTGCGGTTGCGGTAGGCGAGGAGTGTATTGCGGAGCAGCATGGTGATCGTCATGGGCCCGATACCTCGGCGAGACGGGGTGATGATGCCCGCTCGCCCCAGGGCGGCGTCGAAATCCACATCGCCCACCAGTTTTCCATCGACCTCGCTGACACCGACGTCCATCACCGCTGCGCCCTCTTTGACCCAGTCCGCCTGGACCATCCGCGGCTGGCCCACGGCGGCGACGAGGATATCGGCTTCTCGACAGACCGCGGCCAGATCCCGGGTTCGGGAGTGGCACATGGTGACCGTCGCGTTGCGCTGTTGGAGGAGCAGGGAAATCGGCTTGCCGACGATATTGCTGCGACCGATCACCACCGCATGGGCGCCTTCCAGGGGCACCTCGTAGTGGTCGAGCACCGCCATGATTCCCAGCGGAGTGCACGAGACGAGTTCGGCGGTTCCAGCCATCAAGCGCCCCGAGGTCGTGGGGTGAAGGGCGTCGGCATCCTTGGCCGGGTCGACGGCCTCGGCCACCACCGCCGGAGAAATCTGCTTGGGGAGGGGGAGTTGGACGAGAATGCCGTCGATTCCATCGTCGTTATTGAGCTGGTCGATGAGGGCCAGGACCTCGTCCTGGGAGGTGGCCTCCGGGAGCATGTGCTCGACCGATTCCATTCCGATCCGGCTGCAGGCGCGTTGCTTGCCCTTGATATAGGAGCGGCTTGCGGGGTCATCGCCGACGAGGACCACGGCCAGGCAGGGCGGCCGATGGCCAGCCTGGGTGATCTGGCTGACGGATTCGGCGAGTTGGCCCCGGACTTCGTTGGCCAGGGCCAGGCCGTCGAGCACCTGGGTCTGGATCGGGGAGGCGGTGGTGTCGCTTGCGGTCATGGAAGCTCCGGAGCCGGGGCCCGGCGGTGGTCGAGCCGGGTGGCTTGGGTTGGGGAGGGGGATGCCCCTCCGAGGTGGACCGGGCGGGGAAGGGGTGTCCTAAGCGGCGCTCTGTTTGCTCGTCTTCTTCGAGCTTCCCTTGCTGCCCTTCGCCTTGTCCTTCTTCTTGTCTTTGCTGGAGGATTTCGAGGAAGAGGCGGATTCGCTGGTGGTTTCGCCGCTGGAGTCCGAGCTCTTTGACGAGTCCTCGGTTTTCTTGCTGTCTGCATAGCCGTCGGCGTACCAGCCTCCGCCCTTGAGGACGAAGGAACTGCGCGAGATCAGCTTCGTGACCTTTCGGCCCTTGCACTCCGGGCAGGTCTTGACCGGGGCGTCCGCCATGCGCTGCTCGCGCTCGAATTCATGGCCGCATTTCTTGCACTCGTATTCGTAGATCGGCATTGCGCCTCTTCGTTTTTTAGGCTCGTTTGGACGGCCTCCCCGTGGAAGGCCTTTGCGCAGTGGCTCCTCAAGAGCCCATTTCCCCGGGGATTTTTCGCCTGACCTCGGGCGTCGTTTTTATCTCAATCCCGCGCCGCCTGCCAGAGAGGCGAGGCGAGTTGCGCCTCGGGCGGGGGTCGGCGGCTCCCCCTGGACCGCTCAGCCGTCGCCCGAGAGCTCGCGGGAGCGTGCGGTCGCGGCGGCCACGGCCCGCTCGAGGGCTCCGCGGAGGTCCCCCTGATCGAGTTGAGCCAGGCCGGCCAGGGTGGTGCCCCCGGGAGAGCTGACCTGGGCCCGGAGTTCGGCGGGATCCCGGCTGTCCTCGAGGGCGAGCTTGGCGGCGCCGAAGACGGTCTGGAGGGCCAGCTGCAGGGCGGCCTCCCGAGGTAGGCCCTGGTGCGTGCCGGCGTCGGCCAGCGCTTCGAGAAAGAGAAAGAGGTACGCCGGGCCGCTGCCGGACAGGCCGGTCACCGCGTCCATGAGGTCTTCTTTGGGGGCCCGCCAGGTCGTTCCCACCGCGGCGAAGAGCGCCTCGGCCAGAGCGAGGTCGCCCTCGCTGGCGGCGGCATTGGGGCACAGGACGCTGGCCCCCGCCCCCACCAGGGCCGGGGTATTGGGCATGGTTCGGATGACCCGGGCGCCCTGGGGCAGCGCCTTCTCGAGGGCGGAAATGCGAATGCCCGCGGCGATTGAGATCCAGAGGGGCCTGTGGAGCTCGGGTGCGTCGGCGAGGCCCTCGAGCACCGGGGCCACCACCCCGGGCTTGACGCTCAGGACGAGGACATCGCTTTGGGCGAGCAAATCCGCATTGTCGGAGAAGGTGCGCGCTCCGACGCTTGCTTCGAAGCCGCCGCGTTGTTCGGCAGAGAGGTCGGCGCCCGCCAGGCGCTCGGGGGCAACGCCCGAAGCCCGGAGGCCTCCGGCCAGGGCCCGGGCCATGGCGCCGCAGCCGATGAAGCCGATCCTGTGGGTTTCCAGGGGGTGGGTCATGGGGTTCTCCCGTTCAAGGCATGGTTTTTTCAGGCGGGCCGGGGGAGGGCGGGGGCGTGCGCTCCCCGAATAGATCCGTTCCCACGCGAATGAGGGTGGCTCCCTCTTCGATGGCGACCTCGAGGTCGCCCGACATTCCCATGTTGAGGTGGTGCAGGTGCGCGCCTCCCTCCCTGCGACTCAGGGTATCGCGCAGAGCGCGCAGGCGCGCAAAGGTTTCCCGGGCTTGCTCGGGATCGGGATCCGGGGCCGGCATGGTCATCAGGCCCACGACTCGAAGGTGTGAGAACTCCGCGCAACTGGCCAGGAGACCGGGGAGGTCGCCTTCGGGGCAGCCCGATTTGCTCGATTCTCCGCTCAGGTTGACCTGGATGCAGGCCTCGACCACCTCCCCCTGATCCCTGGCCCGACTTTCCAAGGCCCGGGCGAGTCGGGGGTTGTCCACGCTGTCCACGGCATGGAAGAGCCCCGCGGCCGGGCCGGCCTTATTCCGCTGGAGGTGGCCGATCATCCGCCAGGTCGGGGCTGGGGCCGGCGTCCCCAGGTCGGCGAAGTGGGCGGCCAGCAGGTCAGCCAGACGCGGCCGGGTTTCCTGTGCGGCTTGGACGTAGTTTTCGCCGAGTTGACTCAGGCCCGCGCAGACCGCTGCCGCGATGCGGTCCAGGGGTTGTCGTTTACACGCGCCGACCAGGGTGATCTCCGAGGCCGCCCGGCCCGCGCTGGTGCAGGCCGCCTGGATCCGCGTGCGAACCGCGAGAAAGCGTTCGTTGGCCTCGGCGAGGCATCCGGGGTCGATGACCGAACTCATGACGGGCTCCGTCCCGGGGCCTCGGTTTTGCCGGGTGCCGAGCCCGCGGCCGCCCGGGCGAGGAGCGCTCGGGTCTCGTCCATGGGCAAGCCGATCACATTGGACTCGCTGCCCTCGACCCGGGTGACAAAGCGACGTCCGCCACCCTGGAGGGCGTAGGCGCCGGCTTTGTCCAGGGACTCTCCGGTGGCGACGTAGGCCCGGATCTCTTCGCGTTGGGCGGGGCGCATGACCACCTCGGAGGTGACGGCCTGGGAGAGGACGCCTCCGTCCTGGGCGTCGACCACGGCGACGCCGGTCACGACTCGATGGGTTCGGTTCGTCAGACGCTCGAGCATTGCGATGGCGTCGTTTTCATCGGTGGGCTTGCCGATGATTTCGGCATCCAGAACCACGACGGTGTCCGAGCCCAGGACCCAGCGCCGCTGGCCCTTGGGCAGATGACGAGCCACGGCCAAGGCCTTGCCCTCGGCGAGGCGAGTGACCAGGGCTTCGGGCGCCTCCTGGGGCAGGGCGGTTTCGTCGATATCCGGGATATGGATTTCGAATTCCAGCCCCATTTCGCCGAGGATCTCGCGCCGGCGCGGCGAACTGCTCGCGAGGACGAGAGTTCCGACGGGAAGCGGGACCAGGGCTGGCTGCCCGGGGGCGCCAGAAGGGGATGAGGGAGGCGAGGTCATGCTGGGCAGACTCTTCCGAGCGGATTGGCTTGGGGTTGCGGGAGGGTCACTCGGGGGGCGTGGCGTTGAGCGTCCACTGCGCGGTCTCGTCTCCCGTGGAGGAAACCCGGCCCTCGGCCTCGAGTTTGATGAGGTGGGACGTCACCGATTGTCCCGCGGCGGCGTGAAGGCTTTCCGGGTAGGCGGCGTAGACGATTTTGACAATTTCAGGAACGTGTTGGGCACCGGCCTCCAGGGCCGCGACGATCTGACCCTCGCGCTCGAGGCGATGGGCAAGATATTGACGGATCTTTCCGCACGCGTCGCCCACCAGTGGGCCGTGGGCGGGAAAGATGACCGAGGGCTCTAGGGCGAGAAGGCGCTTGAGAGAGGCCATATAATGCCCGAGGTTACCCGTCTTCGCGGGGATAATGGTGGTGCCGACGCCGAGCACGTTGTCCCCGGTGAAGAGGCCCGACTCCTCCTCCAAGAGAAAGCACATATGGTCCGGGGCGTGTCCCGGCGTGTGAAATCCACGCAGGGTGGCTCCCTCTGTTTCGATCACGCAACCGTCGCTGATTTCGCGAAGCGGAAACGCGTAGGGTGCATCGAACGCTTCATGGGGCATTTTGCTCACGGGGAGCGGGCCCATTCGGTCGAGCACGGACTGGACACCGCCAATATGGTCCGGGTGACCGTGGGTGAGAACGATTTCTTGAAGCCCGGTACACCCGGAGAGTTCCATGGCCCGCTCGAGCACGGGGAGGTATTCCTCGCGGCCGTCGCCTGGATCCAGGAGGATCTGGTGCTCCCCGGTTCCCACCAAGTAGGAATTGGTTCCCGGCCCGGTGAAGGCGCTTGGGTTCTGACCGAGGGCCGTCACCACTCGGCTCGACCAACGTTCGAGATCGGGCATCTCCATCCCGAGAATGAGGGGGGGGCCCTGGCCCGCTTCCGTCGTCGTCAAAGCTCTCTCCTCCTGCTTGTGCCGATCTGTACTTATTGTCCGGCGACGGTCATCTGGCCGACGCGCAGGGGCGGAGCCGCCGAACGACTTCGCCAGACAAGTTCCGATCCCACCGCGTCGATTCCCATAAGCATGTCTCGGAAATTGCCCGCAATGGTGATCTCTTCGACGGGGTGCGAGATCTGGCCGCCTTCGATCCACAGGCCACTGGCACCTCGGGAATAGTCTCCCGTAATGGGGTTGAAGCCCATGCCGATGAGTTCGGTGACCAGGAGCCCCTTTTCCGTGTCGGCGATGATTTCGTCCAGGGTCCCCTCGCCCGCTTCGATCCAGAGGTTGGTGGTGCCCACTCCGGGGCCGCTGCCCGCGCCTCGGGAGGCATTGCCCGTAGAGGGCAGGTCGAGTTTACGCCCGGAGTAGCTGTCCAGGAGCCACGATTCCAGGCGCCCTTCATTCACCAGCACATTGCGCCGGGTGGGGAGGCCTTCGCCATCGAAGGGCTTGCTCCCGAGGCCGCCCGGCAAGCGCCCATCATCGACGACGGTGACATTGCTGGCAGCGATGCTTTGGCCCATGCAGCCCGCAAGAAAGCTCGACTCTCGATAGATCGAGTAGCCGCTGAGGCAGCCTGCCAACTGTCCGAGCAGGCTGGGCGCGGTGAGGCTGTCGAAAATAACCGGCACCTCGCAGGTCGGGACCGACCGCGCGCCCAGGCGCCTGATCGCGCGCTCGGCCGCCTTGCGGCCCACCGCCGCCGGGTCTTCCAATCCGGCGATCTGGCGGCTCACGGTCATCCAGTAGTCGCGTTGCTTGTTTTCACCCTCGCTGGCCAGGGGTTGGCTGAAGAGCGAATGGTAGGCACTCGAGTAGCCGCCCTGAAAGCCCTGGCTGTTGTGATAGATGATTTCGGAGAAATCCGATGCGGCTTCGGTCCCCTCGGAGTTGTCGATGCGTGGGTCGACTTCCCGGGCGGCAGATTCGGCCCGGCGGGCGTCCTCGATTCGCGCTTCGACGCTCACATTGCGATCGCCCGCCTTCATCAGGTCGAGTTCGGGGATATCCTCGGCAAATCCGCCTTCGGGGAGTCCGGCGTGAGGGTCGGCCGCGGTGGCCCGGGCCAGGGCCACGGTCTCCTGGGCCATGCGGTCGATGGCCTCGGGATCGAGATCGCAGGTTGAGGTCACGGCGCTCGAGAGGCCGGCCTCCTGGGAAACAAGAGCGCGAATGCCGAGACAGCGCTCGTTGGCGCGCTTCACGTGCTCGATTTCCTCGTTCCGAACCTTGACCTCTTGGGAATCCGAGCGGACCAGTACGGCGTCCACTTGGCTTGCGCCCGCCTTGCGGGCCCCCTCGATTGCCCTGGCGACGAGTTCGTGGTCACTGGTGCTTTGCGGGCTGCTCATCCCTCGGTTCCTCCAACGATCAGGTCGTCGATGCGGACAGTGGGAAGCCCCACGCCGACCGGCACCCCCTGGCCATCCTTTCCGCAAGTACCGACGCCCCGGTCGAGTTTTAGATCGTTCCCGATGCGGTTGACCCGAGTGAGGACATCGGGCCCGTTGCCGATAAGTGTGGCGCCCTTGACCGGGGCGCCCACCTGGCCATCCTCGATCAGGTAGGCCTCGCTCGCGCTGAAGACGAATTTCCCGCTGGTGATGTCGACTTGCCCGCCGCCGAAGGAGACGGCGTAGAGACCGCGATCGACGGACTTGAGGATTTCTTCGGGATCATCTTGGCCGGCGAGCATGAAGGTATTGGTCATGCGGGGTAGGGGCATGTGCGCGTAACTCTCTCGGCGCCCGTTGCCCGTGGGTTCCATGCCCATCAAGCCAGCGTTGAGGCGATCGTGCAGGTATCCCACGAGGACACCGTTCTCGATCAGGACATTCTCGCGGCTGGGCGTTCCCTCATCATCGATATTGATGGATCCCCGCCGTTCGGGCAGAGTCCCGTCGTCGACGACGGTGACCCCTTCCGAGGCCACGCGCTGTCCGAGTTTGTTGGAGAAGGCTGAGGTCTTCTTGCGGTTGAAATCGCCTTCGAGACCGTGCCCGATCGCCTCATGGAGAAGGATTCCGGGCCAGCCCGGACCCAAGACCACGTTCATGCTACCGGCGGGGCAGGGGATGGAATTGAGGTTGAGTTTGGCCACGCGCACCGCTTCGTCGACCATGCGCTTCCACGTCGAGGGTTCCATCAGGCGGTCGATGGCATAACGCCCGCCCATGCCCTCGTAGCCGACCTCGCGTTTTTCGCCGTCGGCTGCGATGACCTGAACGTTGAGCCGAACAAGGGGTTGAATGTCGGCGCTGAGCCGGCCATCGCTCGAGGCTATGAGGATGCGCCGGTGCTGGGTAATGACACTGGCCATCACCTGCTTTACACAGGGGTCCAGGGCCCGGGCGTAGCGGTCGATTTCATCGAGCAGGGCGACCTTCGTCTCCACCGGGGTATCGGTGGGTGACTGCTCCACGGGGTAGAGGTCGCGCTGTTCACGCTGCCCGGCCAGGCTGACCGCCTGGCTTCCGCCGCTCTGGTCGGAAATGGCGCGCGCCGTACCGGCGGCGATCTGAGCGCTATCGATGCTAATTTCGTCTGAGTGTGCGTACCCCTGGCGCTCGCCGGATTGGGCACGGACGCCGACTCCCTGGTTGAGGTGGCGACTACCGTCCTTGACGATGCCCTCTTCGAGAGAAACCGAATCTTGGGTGGTGTACTCGAAATAGGCATCCGCGTAGTCGACTCGCCGCTCGAGGGCGGTTCCCAGGGTGGCCTCGAGACTCCTCTCGTCCACCCCGAATCGATCCTTGAAGAAGGAGAGAGCCTCTTCTCGGGTTTCTTCACTCGTTCTATCCGTCGTCATGAGCGGAACACTCCATTGCCGGCGTCTGCCGTTATCTGCGGTTGTCTGCCCTTGTCGCGAGTTTCGTCTCGAATGGGTGCGGGGCGGGTGCCCGGGTCAGCTTAGCGGGCTGCGGGCGGGCAGGGAAAGCGCAGGGGGAGATGAATGCGAAGTTCCGGGCGAACCCCAGCGAGTGCGTCCTCGCTCAGCCAGCTTGGTCGGCGGGGACTCGGGCAGAGGCGATCAGGGTTGCCGGCAGATCTCGCTCCCGACCCAGGGATTCGCTTTGCTCGACGTGGATCTCCACCAGTCCCGCGTCGCGGAGCCACCCTTCGACGGTCTCGCTCGCGAATCCCCTCCAAACGACGCCCAGCTCCTGGGTCATCCAGTCGAGATCGTGGTCGACGAAGTCGACCGCCACCAGCAGGCCCCCGGGTCGAATGATTCGGGTCATTTCGCGGATGACGTCGCCGGGCGCGGCAATATAGTGGAGCACCATATGGGCAAAGGCCGCATCGACCTCGTTGTTCTCCATGGGAATTGCCTCGGCCTCGCCACGGCGCAATTCCACTCGGCCACCGGGGGGGAATTCTTCCGAATGGACCTTGCTGCGCGCCGCTTCGAGCATTCGGGCGGACTGGTCGATTCCGATGACGTCGACCCCCAGGCGGGCCAACTCGCACGCAAGGATTCCGGTTCCCGTCCCAATATCCGCCACCTTGAGCCCCGGTGGGACCAGACGACTGATGGCTCCGGCCCGGAGCGCAGTGTCATTGAAGACCGTTCGCAGTGCATCCCAGTCGGGCCCCACGGCATCAAAAAAATTTCTCGGCTGTGCGCTTCGGGCCGCGATGACCCGGCGTAAAAGCGTGGTATCGCGCTCGGTGGTGGGATCCGAGGCGAGGCCCTTCTCGACCAGATGCCAGCCGTGTTGCCAGAGGTCGTCCGAGGGGGCAGCAAACCGATAGAACACGTAGGTACCGTCCCGGCGATCGCTGACGAGCCCGGCTTCGCGGAGGATCGCGAGATGTCGCGAGACACGCGACTGGGCCATGCCCAGAACCTCCATCAACTCCTGAACCATCAACTCTTCCTGGGCAAGAAGCCGAAGAATGCGCATCCGGGTGATGTCGGAGAGGGTCTTGAAGACTCGCTGGAGTTCTTCGGAAGAGGGGGCCGGCATCTTGGATTATCGGAGGTCGGGGTTCTGGACGGTGCCACCCACATTGAACGAAGCACGCCCACCCGGGTCGAGGTTGATGCCCAGTCCGGAGAGAAGCATGCGGAAGGGGCCGTCTTTGACCTCCACCTTGACCCCGATATCGATGGGAGCCGGCAGGTTCCCCTCCGGGCGGGAAAGGGATCCATCGGCCGCCGCTGAAAAGAGAGGTCCATCGAGTTGAAGGTCCTGCAGGCTTACCCAGGATTCTCCCCCCATTTTGATGCGACCCTGGATGAGTTCGTATTCCAGGGGCATGGGGATGGATCGGTGGCTGGCCGAACCTGTGGTGGCCTTGAAATCCACCGTGCCTGTGGGCTCTCCGTCGATCATGGCGACTTTCCCCGTAGCAGCCACCGCGCCCGTTAGGGCAAAGGGGCTGTTGGAAGACATGGGCAGCAGTCCGAGATCGAGAATCGAGATGGCCCCGTCGAAGCCAGGTCCTGAGCCCAGGGAAACTGTGCCATCGACGAGCAGGAGAGGGCTGGCGACGTCGACCACGAAGGCGGGTTCGGCACGCAGCCAGCTGGTCGACCAGGCGGGGCGTATTCTGAGCTTGTCGAACTCGATGGGGGGTTGGCCCTCTGCCGCCAAGCTGACCTCGTTGATCGAGAAGCCTGGGCCTCCCACCGTGAGGCGAGGCTGGATTTCGCCGATCCGAATTTCGCTTCCGCTCATTCGCTCAAGGGCCTGAGACGCGAAGGGGATGAACTTTGAGTAGGGAAAACCGAGAAAGACGAAGATAACGATGAGCCAAATCGCGAGGAAAGGGGTGCCGATCCAGAGCAAGGGCCTGGGGATCGGAGCTTCGAGAGTTTCCTTGAGAGAAGCCATATCGATCAGGCCGCCCGGTAGGAGGAAACGAAAAAGGTCACATCAAGGGTCTCGGCGTCGCCAGTTTTCCCTTTGCCTTTTCCGCGTATACGAAGTCCCTTGACGGAAAGTTGCTGGTCCGAGTCTTCGATATTGTGCAGATACTTGATGGTCTGGCTCAAAGAAACGCTCTTCAAGCTGACTTCGACCTTGGTTTCGATGTAATGGTCGTTCTTGCCGGCCTGCCGCTCTTCCATGGATGCGATTCGGACAGCGGACTGCTTGGCGAGGTTCTCCAGTAGGGTCCGGATATTCTGGTTGCCCCTCTGGTTCTTGATACGGCCCTCGACTCCCGACAGGCGCCCTTCGATCTCGAAATGCTCGCGCTCGAGTCTATCCATCCGCTGAAGCTGCATCTCGGCATTCTGGATTCGGCTTCCCGAATTGCCGGCCATCTGGCTGATGGGCGAAATGATCCCGAAGAAGACCAGCGCAATGGCGAGCATCCCTCCCGATACCGAGAGGAGCACTCTCTCGCGAGGTGCCAGACGGGCCCATTCGCCCTTGATCCGGTTCAATAGGCTGTTCATATCTCGTCCTCGGCCTGGTTGAGTGGAATGCTGAGCCCGAAGGTCACGCTTCCGTCCTTCAGGCGTTTCGCACTGCCGGTGACATCTGCCTGGGCGAAGACCGGCTCCGCCTTGAGAACATTCTCAAGGCGATCCTGGGCCTCGTAGTTTTGCGCTGCCACCTTGATGCGGATCACGTTCTGGTCGATGTTGATTTCATCGAATTTCAAGGTCAACTCAGCCGGAATGCGCTCGGAGAGAAGGGTCAAGAGGTCCAGGGCAGAAAGGTTCCCCCCGTAGAGGCCGAGGAAATTGGCTCGCTCCCGGGCTGACGAGACATCCTGGGCCAGGGCCGCCATGGGCAGTGAGGGGGGCGGCTTATTGGGGAAGATGGCGGCGTAGCGGCTGGACATTTGTCTTTCGAGTTGTTGGGCCCGGCTGGCCTCCAGGCGCACCGAGGTGATCCCGACGGCGACCAGGAGAAGCACGCAGACCCCGACGAGGGCGAGGGTCGGGCGGAGTTCGCTCCCGACCAGCCAGGCGTAGCTGCTCCGATAGGCAAACTCGTTCTTACGAAAATTGAGCGCCGTCAAGGATTGTCCGGTTGACCTCAGCGCGAGGGCGAGGGCCGGGCCGGAGAGGACAAGGTCGTATCCTTCGGTCAGGGCGGCGTTCGCGGGATCTTCCGGCGGGGCAATGAGTTCGGGGGAGAGCCCGGTCTGGGTCCCCAGGAAAGGAACGATGCCCTCGAGCTTGGCTGTTCCGCCCATCAGCACGAGCTTGCATGTCTGCCGGTCGAGGAGTGAGGCACCGGTGGGGTCGAGCGACTCGAGACTGCGAATGAATTCTCTCGCGATGCGCTCGAGCACCGCAGCGGCAGCGGGGCCCGCCCCTCCGCTCTCGGAGCCCAGGAGATCGTTGCCATGCTTAATTCGCTCTGCTTCATCCAGATCCACGCCGGCATCCTGGGCGATGGCCTTGGTCAGGGCCTTTCCGCCGACGGGCGCGGTACGGCCCGCCACCGGTTGGCCGTCGACACAGAGGCAGAATGTCGTCTTCTCGTGGCCGATATCTACCATCAGGCAGTGGCCGGGGAGATCGTAGAGCGCGGCGAGATTGCCGAGCACCATGCCCTCGGCTTCGAGGACTCGCGGACAGCAGTCAGCGTCGTCGACCTCTCCGAGGAAAACGCCGATGTCTTCCTTTTGTGCGGCGGAAGCGGCGACGACACCCAGGCTGCTCTCTCCTGGCAGCAGTTGCCAGTCGACGATGAGATCATCGAGGTTGAAGGGCATACTGCCCTCGATCTCGAAGGGAATCGCCTGGGCGAGTTTCTTGCGATCCCGGAAGGGGAATTCCAGGCGCCGGTGGGCGATTCGCTGGCCCGAGATGGCGCAGGCGACGTGGTCGGTATTCAGGGTGTGAGACTCGGCAAACTGACGAATCGCTTCGCTCAGCCCGGCCTCCTCGGCGGCCCGGGCCGCGATCTGACTCTGCACGAACTCAAGCCCGCGGAGCCCCTGGCGCAGTTCCACTGCTTTGAGGGCGTAGGTCCCGAGATCCAGGCCCAGCACTGTCTTGGTCACAACCACGTCAATCCTCTCCCGGGGGGGTCACAACAGCTTCCAAGATAGCAGTTGAGGCATCTCGCGGTTGGAAATGTCGATGACAGCCTCGACTCGGCGCACCACATTTTCGACCTGAGCTTCCGAAATGACTCGAAATACAGTGGCTTCCTGGGGCAGGCCCACCGGGGGGAATAGGGCGCCCTCTCCGAGACCGACTTCAGACAGGGACAGGCAGCGTTCCGGGTCGGCTTCGGTCTGGTTGCAGATGATCTTTCCCTGATCTCGGCCCTTGAGGATCGAGCGCACGATGTCCTCATCGGCCAGACGCATATCTCCGCTGCTGCCATGCTGGACCAAGGCGAGAACGTGGGTCGGGGCGGTATTGATATTGATGCCTTCCTCGCCGAGCAAGGGGTGAACCGTGATATAGGGCTTGATGCGGGCGACGATGAGGGCGTCGAAGCCCTCCACGAGAGCCAGTTCCTCCACGCTGAGCATCGGGCCGTTGGCCGGGGCGTAGGCCGGATTCTGGCTGCTGTAGTAGTCGTCCTCGCGCTTGCCGCTGATTCCGACATCGTCGGGATCCAGGTAGTCGAGGAGATTCTGCGCCATATCCCTGGCGTTATACCTCTCCCGGGAGAGATCTCCCTTGGACTCGTCGAGAACTTTTTCGAGGAATTGAACGAGGAATTCCTCGGCTTCCTCGGTGGGTTGGCTCTCTTCCTCGGTTTTTCCTGTGGGGACTAAAGCGTTGAGGTTGAGCTTGGAGCCCGCATCCTGGATGGTCACGACCAGGCGTCCTCCCCAGGGCGTGGTCAACGGGGTTTGGTGGGTCTGGGCCCAGAGATCATCGAGGGTCGCCCCCGGGTCCTTGTTGTCGAGCAAGCCCATCAGCTTGGAGAATCTATGGTGGAAGATCACGGCTTTGGCCACGGCGACGCCGCCACGAGCGAGGTCTTCTGCCGAGGTAACGAGTTCCCGGTTCCGAGCCAGCATCGAGTCCATCATGCTCTGGCGCAGGAAGCTGAAAATCGAGGCACTCAGAACTAGGCCCACGATCAAAACCATGGGCAAGACGATTCCGCGTTGGTTTCGGGTCGCCATCAGTAGTTGCACCAGGGAAGGTCGATCCCGAAGGCTTGGACCGGGACCTGGGTGACATTGGCCCAGACGCCGCAGTTGCCCTCGCCGTAACGATCGACACATGTCCCCCAGTTCTGCCTCGTACATTCGGCCACAGAGCCGGGGGTTGCGGCATCGCCGCCGAAGAAGTCATCGTTTGCAGAGGGGTTTGCCGAGCCGTCCGCCGAGGGGTTTCTTTGCCCGTCTTCGTTGAATTGCCCCTGAGCCAGTCCGGGGCCTCCGGCTTGCTCCGCGAGCGCTAGGTCACGGGCCTCGATCATTTTACTGATATCGAGGGGGCGCTGGTGGAGGACGACCTGCTTGACGTAGTGCCGCTCATTCTCGCTCTCCCACTCGTCGAGGTCCTCGTCCGTCCACATGGAGATATCGATTTCAATGGCATGAGGGAGTTCTTCGGATTCTTCGATTTGCGTCGAATCCCAACCCGGAAGCCATTGCCCCTGGCTGTCGAGGAAACGCAGAGTGAACGAACCCAGCCCTTCGGCGACGATGTAGTTTCGATCGTCGTCGATGAGGGGGAAGGTCATGTCGGAGCCGAGTTCCTGGCCTGGAGATGACCATCGAAAGAGGGTAAGACTGCCGTCCTCCTCGGCAAGAACCTGGTAACTCACCTGCTCAAGGTCCGAGTCGTGGTAGGTTCCTTCGCCGGGCATGCTGCTCCGGGTATTGAACTTGATCATATCCGAGCCGTCGAAGGCAAGCCGACTGTCCGCCATAAAGAACCAGGGGTAGGTGAGAGGGTCGTCCTCCTCCTTCTTGACGACGAATGCGACGTTCGAGAGGTCGCGGGATACTCGGGCAAGAACACCTGTGGCACGCAGATTCTTGCGAGTTTCGACAATGGCCCTCTGGCTCGAGTTGGCGATATCGATGTAGAAACTCACAGCGAAAGTGATCACGATACTGGTCAGAAAAATGGCAGCCATCACCTCCATCAGAGTGAACCCCAAGACGTGTCGTTGGTGAGTGCGTATCGTTTCCCCGCTCATTCGAGTTCCTCGAAGATCTCTTCGGCGTCCTGCTTGTCCTGCCTGCGCTCCTCGTCGGCAGCGTCGGCATCCTGGGCTTCGCCGCTCTCGTAGACCTTTATCGCGGATTCCAGGTCGAAGGCGTAGGTTCGTCGCCGAACTGCTCTCACCGCAGGTCCTTCTTCCCAGGCTACGCGTACATTGATCGCCATGAGATTTTGGGCGACTCCCGGCATTTCGGCTTTGACGAGTTGCTCCAATCCAGGCCCGTCCTGCTCCTCTTGGGCATAGTCTTCGGCAGCGGAAGAACTTCCGAAGCCGAAAGGTGCGATGAATACGTGGACGAGAAAAATCCCCTCCTCGGTTTCTTCGTCCCGGGATTCGGGGGCGGAACCGTTCAAGGTGCCAGCCTCTATTTCGGCCATCACTTGGCTTGCGATTTCGGAGGCCTCGATCAAGCGGTTGCTTATTCCCTGTTTTCGAAGGCCTTCGGTCGCCATGGCGGCGATGACCACATACCAGATCGAGAGAATCGCGACGGCAGCGAGAACCTCGAGAAGGGTGAAGGCTCCGAGGCCCTTTGGTCGGTGGGGTCCGATAGCTCTGTTGTCGTGGATAGGTTGGCGAGCCACGGCCTTCACGATTCCTCTTCGAGGTAGACTCGGACGATTTCCAACATGGGCTGAATTTCAAGGATGGCCCTGTTTCCCCAGGAGTCGACCAGGGAGATCTCGGCGTAGTCGGTGGATCCGTCGACTTGGAACACGATCTGGACTGTGCCGTCGTCGATCCAGCCATCGGGGGAATTGACACCTTCGATAAAAATATCTTCGGGGAGCCATTCGTCATTTCCGAATCGATTGGGGATCGGGAAATAGTCACGTTCCTCGCGCGCAGGCGGGGAAAGCGAGATCGATCGGTTTTCCGAGAATTCAGCGCCAGGATTGTCGGCCCCCTGGCCCGTAAGGAAAACGTCGGATTCAGAGAGGTGCGCGTAAGCGCGGTCCTCGTTGACATGCCACTCTATGGCCACCGAATCCATTTCAAGGTCGAGGAAAACGCGATGGGCGGCGCCCGTGACGATCGCCCTCTCTCGGGCGAGTTGTAGCCGGCTGGCGATTTGTTTACCGGATTCTTCGAGCTGAGCGCCGCGACTGGCTGCGAGGTTCGGGAGGACCAGGCCGAGGGCCAAGCCGATCACGACGATGACGGCCATGAGTTCGATGAGGGTAAAGCCGGCGTGCAGCCGGGCCTTGTCGGGTTGCAAGTTCTACGCTCCCGTGACTCCCGCTTCCCAGTTGCCGATATCGGAGTCGCCTTCCTCGCCGCCGGGAGCCTGGTCGGCACCCTGGGTCCAGAGGTCGAAGCCGTGGCTGTTGTGGTTGCCCGGAGACGCGTACTGGAAGGGCTCTTGCCACGGATCGAGGAGCGCGTCGGCTTTGGACAAATACCCGCCACGAGGGTAACTGCGGGGCTCCGGAGCCTCAGCGGGCTTCTGGACCAGGGCGGAAAGACCCTGGGAAGTTGTGGGGTAACGGCCGTTGTCCATCCGGTAGAGTTCGAGGGCGCTCTCGAGTTGCGCGATCTGGGCCTTGGCCGTGGCCAGGCGGGCCTTGTCGATTTGCCCCGAAATGCTGACCCCGATGATGCTCATAAGCAGGCCCATGATGACGACGACGGCCATGATCTCAAGAAGGCTGAAGCCCGCCTCTCGTGCCATGTTTTGTACTCGTCGAGATTCTTTGTTCATGCGTTATTTCTCCCCACTTGAGTGGATGGCGGTTTCCAGGCGGTCCGCCTCTTTTGGTTTTTATTTTACTGAAGAGAGCTTGTGACGGACATGAGTGGCATCAGTGTTGCCATCATGATGAAGAGGACGATTCCGACCATGACCAGAATCAGTAGAGGCTCTAGGAGCGAGGTAAGTCGGGTTACAGTGGTTTCTACCTGCTCGTCGTAGGTTTCCGCGACTTTGGCGAGCATGGATTCAAGATCGCCCGCGCGTTCACCGACCTCCACCATGGTAATCACCATGGGGGGGAACTCGCCGCTCGCTCTCAGGGGTTGGGCGAGAGAAGCGCCTTCCAGGACGCTCGTTCTGGCGTTGGCGATGGCTTCTTCGATGACAGAATTACGTGCGACGTGTTGAGAAATGTCGAGGGATTGGATGATGCCGACCCCCCCGGAGAGCAGAGATGAAAGAGTTCGAGTAAAGCGTGCGATGGCGACGACTCGGACGACTCTTCCCATGAGGGGGAGCTTGAGGACGATTCGGTCGACGGTGGCGCGACCGGACTCGGTTCGCTTGAAGGCTCGGAAGCCGACCGAGGCCAACACGAGTGCCCCAAAGATGGCCCACCACCAGTCGCGCGCGAAATCCGAGGCCCCGATGACCATGCGCGTGTAGAACGGCAATTCCTGGCCCAAAGAGAGGAGCAGGTTGGTGATCTGAGGCAGAACCACGGTGACGAGCATGGCGACCACGAGAACGGCGAATCCGAGCAAGACCGCGGGGTAGACAAAGATCGAAGTGAGTTTGCTCGCGAGCCGGACCTGATCCTCGAGGTAGTCGGCGATTCGGTTGAGAACCGTCCCCAGGGCACCACTGGCTTCACCGGATCGGACCATGCTGATGTAGAGGTTGTCAAATTTTCCGGTGGACGAGATGGCATCGGCCAGAGATGAGCCTTCGTTTACGCGATCTCGGATTTGGGCGAAGACACCCTTCAATCCGCCGTGCTCAATCTGCTCGACTAGGGCATTCAAGCACTCGACCAGGGGAATGCCGGCAGAGGCGAGGGTCGCCAGCTGCCGAGTCGCGATCGCCAACTGAATCGGCGGGATTCGGGTGGGGAACTGGAAGTTGAAACTCGAACCGGAGCCCTCACCAGCCGAGCCTTCCGAGGTATCCGATTCCTTGATCTGCGTAAGGAATACACCCTCGATGCGCATGCGTGCCCGAGCCGCCCGCATGCTCTCTGCGCTGACGGTCCCCTTGACGGTTTTACCGCCGCCCGAGACTCCTTTGTAGGAATAAACCGGCACGATCCGCGCTCCAATAGACTGCTTTTCGGGCGCTCTGGCCCAATTCGTTTTCGCCGGGTCCAGCCCGTCTGGTCTGGACCCGCGTCAGATTTCGGTTGGCCTCGACCTCGGGCTGAAGGTCAGATCTGGTCGATGGAACCTTCTTCTTCGGTTGCCCGCAGGAGTTCGGCCATCGACGTGATTCCCTGCAATACCTTCCGGGCCCCATCTTGTCGGAGGGTACCCATTCCCTGCTTTACTGCTTGTTTCTTGATGGTCTTGGAGTCGACGTTCTTCGAAACCATGGCTCGAATCGAGTCTTCGACAAGCATCAGTTCAAAAATGCCAAGTCGTCCCTGATAGCCGGTATGGGCGCAGTTCGCGCAGCCTTTGCCCTTATAGAGCGTGAGGGGTGTCCCCGGGTCCTCGATGCCAGCCTCTTTCAACTCCTCTCCCGTGGGAGTATAGGGTTCGCGGCACTGAGTACAGAGCACTCGAACCAGACGCTGGGCGAGGACCCCGACCAGGGAGGAGCCGACCAGGAAGGGTTCGACTCCCATATCCACTAGGCGGGTAATCGCGCTGGCGGCGTCGTTGGTATGCAGCGTGGAGAGCACGAGGTGGCCTGTGAGCGATGCCTGGATCGCGATATCGGCCGTTTCCTTGTCCCGGATCTCACCGACGAGAACGACGTTGGGGTCCTGGCGAAGGATGGCTCGAAGGCCGGTGGAAAAGCTCAGGTTGATTTTTGGGTTGACCTCGATCTGGCTGATTCCCTTTTGCGTGATTTCCACGGGTTCTTCGATGGTGATGATGTTCTTGTCGATATTGTTGATTTCCGAGAGACAGGCGTGAAGAGTCGTGGTCTTCCCGCTACCGGTCGGTCCCGTTACGAGGAAGATCCCGTTCGGTCGGCGGATGATCCGCTCGAGGACGCGCCGCTGTTCCTGGTTGAACCCAATCAACTCGAGGTTGAGCAGGGTCTGGGTGTCCGGGAGCAGGCGGAGAACCAGCCTTTCGCCGAAGGCGACGGGTACTGTGGAGAGGCGAACGTCGTAATCGCGTCCGGCGATCTTGAGGCGAATGCGACCATCCTGGGGAAGGCGTTTTTCAGCGATGTCGAGGTTGCCCATGATCTTGATACGCGAAGCGATGCTCGCCTGAAGGGTGCGGGGCAGGGGTTTCATCGGTTCGTAGAGGACATCGTCGATACGAAAGCGGACGCGAATCTCTTTTTCGAAGGGTTCGATGTGGATATCGCTCGCTCTCTCCTTCACAGCGTGCTGCAGAAGCGAGTTGACCAGACGAATGATTGGAGCGTCGTCGGTGGCTTCGAGGAGATCCTGAGGCTCATGGGAGGCTTCGTCGGCCAGGGCATCCAGGTCGTCGGTGGCCTCTTCGGCTAATTGGCCGGTTTCGGCGGCGCCGCGATCGTAGATCTCGTTGATCGCCGAAGTGACGGAACGCCGGCCGGAGAGCACGATCTCGACGTCTGCCGCGCCGAAGAGGATTCGGAGATCGTCGAGGGGGGAGGCATTGAAGGGGTCGGAAGTGGCGACTTTCAGCAGGTTCTCGTCTTCGCTGAAATGAAGGGGCAGTACGCCGTGCTGCTTGGCAAAGGAAATCGGAACGTGGTGGATCAGTTCTTCGTCGATCTCCCCCACGGCGATGGACTGACGAAACTCAAGACCCAGCTGCTCTCCCGTGCCCGCGAGCACCTCGTCGGCATTCAATATTCCCTCGTCGACGAGGATCTCCCCGAGGCGAGCCTGGGTCGTCTGCTGACGAAGTCGAGCCTTTTCGAGTTGCTCGGGTTCCAGGCGGGAGTTCTGCAGGAGGACCTCGCCCAGGTCGAGTTGACCTCGCTGGGCCGGGTCAGTCATGGATTTCCTCCGCCGGAGTCTCCGGTCGCGGCTGGTTTCTGGGATTCCGTCCCCGTCTCACCTGTTTGGAGGAGAGTGACTACGGGGTTGAAATTGTAGACCTTAGACAACACTTCGGCCTGAGCCTTGGCCGTCTTTAGGTCCGCGTAGGGTCCGGTCAGCAACTCGTAGACCACCCGCCCGCCCGCGTTGCTCGACATGACGGATCCGTCGTAGCCCGCGTCGATGAGCTCGACCAGAGCGGCAGCGGCGTCTTTTTCGTTGTCGAAGAGCTTGACGCGCAGGCCATAGGCAGAACGAGTCGTTTCCTCGGTGGCAATCTGCTTGGCGAGGCGCTCCTCATCTCGAATTTGTGCTTCAAGCTGCTTGCGGCGCTGGGGAGAGTAGCGGCCTGAATGCTCCCGGAGGGCGTCGAAGGCGGGGTTGATCCCCTTGTCGACGATCCCGTCGGTTTTGGTAAGGGCCTCGCCGGGGTTCGGATCTGTGCCGTAGTTCTCGCCGAGATCAGCCTCGAAATCCATTCGCTTGCGGATGGTCTCGTATTCCATCTCGGCGGCATTCCGGACGATATGCGGCGTAAGGAATACAAGCAGGTTGATCTTCCTGAGTTCCT
Organism: Myxococcota bacterium; assembly: GCA_029243605.1. Lineage (GTDB taxonomy): Bacteria > Myxococcota_A > UBA9160 > UBA9160 > UBA4427 > JAZXM01. The sequence goes on along the minus strand of JAQWRT010000030.1, from coordinate 163,109 downwards.
TACTGCTGGTCTTGAATGCCCAGCCGAGCCCCGGTATATCGCCGAGGAACGGAACCTTGAACTCGTCGTTCTGCCAGCGATCGCTGATGAGACCACCGACGACCACGGTTTCCCCATCTTTGACGACCACGGTGTTGTCGATTTGCCGATTGAAGAGCGCGACGCCCACCTCGTCGGCAGTGCCCACGCCATCCTGTAGGGCGCTGTTGATGTCGGTGAGTTCCTGGAAAATTTTCAGTCGAAGGGTGTCGCCCTCGCTGATCTGCGGCGTGACTCGAAGGGTCACGCCGATATCCTGCCGTTCGACGTTGACGGAACTGGCCAAACCAGAAGCGTTGCCCGTCGCGGAATTTACCCGGCTGGTAATGATCGGAATATTATTACCGATCCGAATTTCCGCTTCCTCGTTGTCGGAGGTCAGGATATGGGGCGAGGAGACGACGTTGAGGTTGGTGTCCTTGGCGGCTGCCTGGATCACGGCATCGTAGTTGGTTCCGCTAGCGCCTGTCTGGGTGGGGGTAATGCCGTCGGCACCCACATCGAAGGCACTCTTGATCACCCCGGCGATGTCTCCTGCGGATCCGCCTACGGCGGCTTGCGCCGTCGAGAAGTAGAATTGCTGGTCGCCGTTGATGGCGTTAATCGTCCAGTTGACACCAAGGTCGAGCCCGTCGGTGACATCGACTTCGATGATCAGCGCCTCGACCAAGACCTGGGGCCGCGGGATATCGAGCTGCTGAATGACGGCGACGAGGGCCTCGTAGGCCTCTTTGCTCGCCTGGATCACCAGCGAGTTGGTTGCGGGGTCCGGGCTGAGGGTGATCCCTTCGGCGAGGGCTGTGACCTGGGACCTGAGATTCTGAACCTGTCCTCCGGCAGCGCCGGTGCGCCCCGGGGTCGGTGAGGATCTTTCTTGCCCCGAGAGCATGCTGGAGAGGGTGGAGGCCAATTCCTCGGAGTCGGCGTGGCTGAGGTAGTAGACGTGAATACGTCCACCGCCCACCAGCGGAACATCGAGTTTGCGGACGAGGTCCCTGATGTCGACAAGAGATGTTCGAGAAGCGAGAACGAGCAGAGAGTTGGTCCGCTCGTCGGTCATGATTCGGACCTTTGATTCAGGGGAGCCATTGGTGGCGGGTGTAACTGGCGTTGCGTTGGCCCGGCGTGAAGAGCTCCGGCGTGAACGTGCGGCTGAGCCCGGGCCCCCGGTGGATGAGACCGACGCCCCGTAGATCTCCGAAATTTGTTCGCCAAGGGTGTTCGCGTCGGCGTATTGAATCTTGAGAACCGCGAGTTCTTCCTTGTAGGTTTTGATGTCGATGGCTTCAAGGATCGAGAGCAATCGGCGAATATTGGCCTCGGTATCCGTAAGGATGATCGTATTTGTCGGGGCGTAGGCGACCATGGACGCGTCTTTGGAAACCAAGGGCTTGATGGTGTTCGTGATGGCTTCGGCATCGATATAGAGCAAGGGGACCAGCCGGGTGACAAACGAATCCCTGTTCGGGCTCGGCCGATTGTCCTTGATCGTCTCGATGCTCGATTCCTTCGCGTCTCGCACGGGGACGATTTTGAGAACCCCGCCCGGCCCGGGAACCGCGGTAAAACCCTTGATCTTCAGGACGGATTCGAAAACGGCGAAGGCTTGGTCGACGCTGACTTCCGAAGGGGAGACGATTGTGACTCGGCCGCGTACCCGGTCGTCGTAGATGAAGTTGCGACCCGTGATTCGTGCGATGGTTTCGATGACCGCAGCGAGTTCGACATCCTTGAAGTCGAGCTGGACAAGCTCGCTCCCTTCACTGAATCGCTTGTCCGAAGGCGAGGTGGTGCCGCGCTCCTGGGCAATGGCCAGGTAGGGCAGCAGACACATGGCAGCGAGCCACATCGCGATGGGGCTCCTAAGGACGCTCAACCTCCGCATTACTTCCTCCACGGGCTCTACTGGCCTCCCGACATCATGCTGCTGATCAGTGATGCATCGGCTTGGATCTGGCGCGTTGTTCCATCGGCCGCTGTGACTTCGGCAACCAATTCTTCGGAGCCGGTGAAGGCGCCCAGAAGTTTCTGCTGTGCGGTGGGGTCGTCGATGAGGAGCCCGTTGATCGACGTGATGACGTCTCCGTCGATCAACCCGATTTTTTCAAAAAGGCTATCGGCCTTGATCTGGCTCAGCTCGATCCCCTTCATCTTCCCGGACTGGTATTTCGGGAGGATTCGGGCCTGGCCCAGAAGCGCCGCTGCGCCCTGGCCGGCTCCGCTGCTCACCATCTCTGCGAGTCGGTCCTGGACGTTTGGCCTGGCGGGAGGTGAAGCGCGTCGACGGCTGGCCCGGGGGCTGGCCCGCTTCGAAACGATGGGAGAGGGCAGGGAGGGGCCATTGGGATCGAGCAGGAGTTCCTCGCGCTGAGCTCCATTCTGCAGAACCACACGGCCGCGTTCGATGCGTGCGACCACGACGTCCGAGAATTTGTTCAGGGTATGACCTGTGCGGACCACTTGATGCAGCCGGTCCTGGGTATTCTCGATGGCGGCGCTGGCCACGACATTATCCTCCGAGGCGACGGTGCCGAGCAGCCTGAGCGGGAGGCGTGTCTTCTGGAGATCCTCTTCGGGTTCCGGCTCCTCGAGGGCCTGTTCCTCCACCACTTGAGCGCCGAAGAGGTTGCGATCGAGGATCATTTGCCGCTTCGACCACGGCAGGGCGGTGGGAGCGGCCGGAGGCGCGACCGCGGCCAAGGACTGCCCCTCCGGGATTAGCGCGAAGGCGCCCACCCGGTTGATGATGTCGGCCACGAGATAACAGCTCAACGAGAAGAGCAGCAGGTTGGCCACGCGGATGCCTAGAATGGACATTCCCTGGCTGTCTCCCCCCTAATTCAGTCCGTCTCGCGCGGATTCCGCACGGCGGGTGGAACCCATCGTCACGCTCGCCGGCCCCTGGGCCGCCCCGCGTCTCTCCAGGGTTCGGTCCACGGTCGAACTGTCCGAGGCTCTCCCCCATGAGGGTCTCGGACTCGTCTCTTCGCCCATCGGTACACGTCCGCACCGGTGGGCGGCTGCAACATAGCCCCCCGAGCGCATCGATCCAAGAGAAACGCCCCGTAATTTCAAAAGGTTACTGGGCATTCGGGACTTCTTTGGCGTCGCTTGGGATTCGCATCGGGTTCGGGTTGCCGGGCATCCAGAGTGGGTACCCGCGCGCCCCGGATCCGTTTCCGGAGGCGCCCCGAAATGCGAAATCCCCACGGGGAATCGACCCCCGCGACGGCAATTTGAATTTCATGGCGGTGAAATTCGCTCTGGAAGTTGACAAAGGCCGCTTCGCTCCAACCTTTGCTCTCGTCTTGGAAAGGCGCGGCTCCAATCGGCGGATTGCCGAGGGTGGGCGCGCCCGAGAACTCTTTAAAACACTATTTTATTTGGGCCTGCGCTCAGGTCACCGGACCGGTGCGGACCCGATTTACGGAAGGAAATAAGTCGATATGGCGGATTCAGGCAAAGTAATTGGGATCGACCTCGGGACCACCAACTCGGTGGTCGCCGTGATGGAGGGCGGCCAGCCCACGGTCATCGCAAACGAGGAGGGCGGGCGAACGACTCCCTCGGTGGTGGGATTCTCAGACGACGGCGAGCGCTTGGTCGGGGCCATCGCCAAGCGGCAATCGGTGACGAATCCCGAGAAGACCGTCTACTCGGTGAAACGTTTCGTCGGGCGCCGACTCTCTGAGGTGCCCGAAGAGATTCGGTTGGTCCCCTACAAGATCGTGCCGGGCAAAGACGACAGCGTGGCGGTGGAGATCGACGGGAAGAAGTACACGCCCCAGGAAATATCGGCGATGACTCTCGCCAAGCTGAAGGCGTCGGCAGAGGCCCATCTGGGCTCCGAAGTGACGGGAGCGGTCATCACTGTTCCTGCTTACTTCAACGACTCCCAGCGCCAGGCGACAAAGGATGCCGGCAAAATCGCCGGCCTCGATGTCAAACGAATCATCAACGAGCCGACGGCTGCAGCTCTCGCTTACGGGCTCGACAAGAAAGAGGACGAGAAGATCGCCGTTTACGATTTCGGTGGCGGAACCTTCGACGTCTCGATCCTCGAAGTCGGCGAGAACGTGGTCGAGGTGAAGTCGACGAACGGTGACACGCATCTCGGTGGAGATAATCTCGACCAGCGCGTGATTGACTACCTCGTCGAGGAATTCAAGAAGGACCAAGGGATCGATTTGACCCAGGACCCCATGGCGATCCAGCGACTCAGGGAAGCCGCTGAGAAGGCGAAGATGGAACTCTCCACCGCTCAATCCAGCGACATCAATCTTCCCTATATCACGGCGGATCAGACCGGGCCCAAGCACCTTACCCTGAAGCTGACGCGTGCGAAGTTCGAGCAACTGATCGACGATCTTGTCGAGCGGACGCTGGAGCCCTGTCGCCAAGCGCTGAAGGATGCAGGACTCAAGGCCTCGGAGATCAACGAAGTGGTGCTCGTCGGGGGTTCGACCCGTGTGCCCCTGGTGAGGCAGCGAGTTCAGGAGCTTTTCGGCAAGGAGCCCAACCAGACGGTCAACCCCGACGAGGTCGTCGCCGTGGGGGCCGCGATTCAGGGTGGCGTCCTCGCAGGAGACGTAAAAGACGTTCTATTGCTGGATGTTACGCCGCTTTCATTGGGCATCGAAACCCTTGGCGGCGTGACCACCAAGCTGATCGAGCGCAACACCACCATTCCCACCCGGGCCCAGAATGTATTCTCCACCGCGGCGGATAATCAGCCTCAGGTCGAGATCAGAGTGCTCCAGGGTGAGCGGGAAATGGCGGCGGACAATCGGGAAATCGGGCGCTTCATCCTCGATGGGATTCCTCCCGCACCGCGGGGTATTCCCCAGGTCGAAGTGACCTTCGACATCGACTCGAACGGCATTCTGTCCGTGACGGCGACGGACAAGGCTTCGGGGAAGGATCAGTCGATCCGGATCGAGGGCAGTGGTGGACTTTCCGAAGAAGAGATCGGCAAGATGGTTCATGACGCCGAGGCCAATGCGAGCCAGGACACCGAACGCCGCGATGAGATCGAGAAGCACAATCAACTCGACAGCATGATCTACCAGGCGGAGAAGATGCTCTCGGACAATGCCGAGAAACTCAGCGACAGTGACAAGGCTCCGCTGCAGGGCGTGATCGAGTCGGCGAAGAAGGATCTCGAGAGCAACGAGGCCACTCGGATCGACGCGGCGAACCAGCAACTCGAGGCCGAATTGCACAAACTCGCCGAGACGCTCTACAAGGCGGAGTCTGCGGCAGAGGCAGAAGCGGACCCGGCCGGCGAGCCGGCGGCGGGCGATTCGGGTGCCGACGATGATGTCATCGATGCGGAGTACACCGAGGAGAAAGACAATTCCTGACGGCGATAGTTCAGATCCCCTCGTCGAATTGTTTGGCGACTTTCCGGATCGGTTGCGGGGCCATCACTGGCAGCCGGTAGTGGACATCTTCGAGACGAGCCACTCCATCGTGGTTCGTGTCGAAATTCCCGGTGTGGCCGGGGAGGATATCCATGTCAATATCGACACGGATCTTCTGCGGGTGAGTGGTGTTCGTAAGCCGCCTGCAGGCGGGGATATCGGACGTTTGCTCCAGATGGAAATTGCCGTAGGCCCTTTCGAGCGGCGGGTACAGATTTCGACGCCCTTCGATCGGAATGGCGTGAGCGCTCGCCTGGAAGACGGAATCCTTTCGGTGAATCTGCCAAAGAAATCGTCGAGGGCTCGTGAAGTGAAGGTGGAAACCGAATGAGTGACGAGCCCGAGGATTTCGACGACGAACCGGCGGAGGAGGAGGCCCAGGATCTACGGGCGCTGCTGGCCCGGGGCATGGAGATCGAGGTCGGCTCTGGAGGCGAGGGGGGAGACGAGCAGGAGATCCCCGAGATTCCTGAAGAGCTTCCGGTTCTGCCGTTGAAGAACACCGTACTTTTCCCGTTCCTACTCTCTCCGCTATTGGTCAATACCTCGGCTTCCCAGGCCTTGATCGATTCCGTTCTGCTGCGCCCGGATCGCTTGCTGGCGTGCGCTGCGATTCGCCACGAGATTGACGGCCAAGCCAAGGGCGAGGATGTCTTCGACGTGGGGACGATTCTTCGCGTGGTCAAGATGCTGAAATTCCCGGACGGCTCCTACCGGCTCCTAGTGCAGGGTGTCGCTCGGGTGCGGTTCGGTGAATTCGTTTCCGAGGATCCCTTCCTGAAGGCGCGCATTCTGACCGTCGAGGAGTCGTGCGATGTCGACTCGGTGGAGGTCGAGGCCCTGACGCGAAACCTGTCCCAGCAATTCAATCGGTTGGTGGCAGAAAGTGCGCGATTGTCGGATGACCTGCAGGTTCTCGTGGCCAACCTCGATGATCCCTCGAAGCTCGCTGATCTGGTCGCTTCCAATCTCGAATTGGAGGTGGCGGGCAAGCAGGGTGTGCTAGAGGCCCTCGATGTGACCGAGCGGTTGCGACTGGTTCTGGGGCAGTTGACCAAGGAAGGGCAAGAACTCGAGATCGAAACCGAGATCAAGGAAAAGGTCCAAAACGAGCTCGGCAAGACCCAAAGAGAATATATGCTGCGCCAGCAACTCGAGGCGATTCGCCGGGAGTTGGGCGAGAGCGAAGAAGGTGAAGAGGGAGCGGAGGTTTTTCGCCAGAAAATCGACGCGGCTGGCATGCCCGAAGAAGCCCAGAAACAGGCTTTTCGGGAAGCCGAAAGATTGTCCCAGATGCCGCCCGCCGCGGCTGAGCACAGCGTGATCCGGACCTACCTCGAGTGGATGACCGAGCTGCCGTGGTCAGTTCTCAGCGAAGACCGCCTGGACGTGCTCGAGGCGCGTAAAATTCTTGATGAAGATCATTATGGTCTCGAGAAGATCAAGGACCGAATCGTCGAATACATCGCGGTGCTTTCACTGAAGAGAGACCTCAAAGGGCCGATTCTCTGCTTCGTGGGCCCGCCGGGTACGGGTAAGACCTCTCTGGGGAAATCCATCGCGCGTGCGCTCAATCGTGAATTCACCCGGATTTCACTCGGCGGGGTTCGCGACGAAGCCGAGATCAGGGGGCATCGGCGAACCTACGTTGGGGCCATGCCGGGCCGAGTTATCCAATCGCTCAAAAAGGCGGGCACGCGGAATCCCGTGATGTTGCTCGATGAACTCGACAAGGTGGGGTCCGACGGTCGGGGCGATCCCTCTTCGGCGCTCCTGGAGGTCCTGGATCCCGAGCAGAATTCGGAGTTCAGCGATCACTACCTTGAAGTTCCCTTCGATCTTTCCCAGGTCCTCTTTATTGCCACCGCAAATCTGATGGATCCGGTACCCGCTGCCTTGCGTGACCGGATGGAGGTCATCGAACTCCCCGGTTATACCGTCGAGGAGAAGGTGGAGATTGCCAAGGCATTCGTTTTGCCCCGGCAAATCGAGAGGAACGGGATATCCAATCTCGATTTCCAAATTTCAGAGGAGAGCCTGGTTCACCTGAGCGAGCGCTATACCCGGGAAGCGGGCGTCCGAAACCTGGAAAGGGAGATCGGTCGGGTCTGCCGAAAGATCGCCCGACGCGTGGCCGAGGGCGGGGATTCCGGTCCCATCCGCATCGAGGTTGCCGATCTCGACGAGTTGTTGGGGGCTCCCCGATTCGAACCCGAAATTGCCGAGGCGGACATGAAGCCGGGCGTCGCCGTGGGACTCGCGTGGACTCCCGCAGGAGGGGATATCCTCTTCGTCGAAGCGACGAGCATGACGGGCAGTGGGGACTTGAAGCTGACGGGTTCCCTGGGCGATGTGATGCGCGAGTCGGCAGAGGCGGCTCGCTCGTGGATTCGGAGTCGCGGGGATTCCCTCGGTCTTGAGCCGGGTGGGGATTTCGAGAAGCGAGACGTTCATGTCCATGTTCCATCGGGAGGCGTGCCCAAGGACGGTCCGTCCGCGGGGGTGGCCATGGTGACTGCGATGATGTCGATGCTGACGGAGAAGAGCATTCGCCCGAATACCGCGATGACCGGGGAGATTACCCTGCGAGGTAAGGTGCTCCCGGTGGGAGGCATCAAGGAGAAGGTTCTGGCGGCGAAGCGCGCCGGGATCCAGCGCGTTGTTCTCCCCCAGGACAACCGCAGGGACGTCGAGGAGATCGAGGGCGAACTGCTCGCGGGCCTCGAACTCCACTACGTAGGCTCGATCGATGCCGCCCTCGAACAAACCATGACCTGAGGTAGGTTTTACCCTTCGTAACCCCTAGGCGAACGATTGAGGGCCATGAAAGACTTGTCGAGCAACCCTTGGAACATCTTCGCAATCGCGGGCCTGATGGCTGTCTACTCGCTCGGCTGCGTGAGCTCATCGGAATATCGCCGAGTCGAGGTTGATCTCGAGGCTCAGCAGCGGCAGAACGCTGGCTTGACCGAGCAGGCCGAGAAGCTCAAGGCCGAGCAAGGTTATCTCTACGAGGAGTTGGCGCAGAATCTAGAAGCCTTCGAAGATTTGAGCATCGAGCACCAAGTGCTCCAGCGAAAAGCCGAGAGTCTCAGCCGCTCGGAGGCCGGCCTTGAAACGAAACTCGAGGCCCAGTCCCAACGCTTGGTGGCCTCGACCAAGAATCTTGAGGATGCGCGAGCCGAAGTCAGCCGACTGACTTCAACCTATACGGACCTGATGGCGGATCTGGAATCGGAGGTTTCGTCCGGCCAGATCGAGATCGAGCAACTTCGGGAAGGTCTCCGTGTCTCGGTTTCTGACGATATTATTTTTGCCTCGGGTTCGGCCGACCTCGATCCCATCGGGCGGCAGGTGCTCGACAAGGTTTCGCAAAAGCTCCAGAAACTCGATTACACCATCGAAGTTCAGGGGCACACGGACGATCGCGGGCTGAAGGCGAGCTTGCGCAGCCGCTACCCGAGTAATTGGGAGCTCGCTGCGGCCCGGGCCTCCCGGGTGGTACGGCTGATGCAGGAGCAGGGCATCGATGGGAGCCGCCTGAGGGTGGTTTCCTTTGCATCGTTCCAACCCCTGGTCCCCAACGAAAACGCCGAAAGTCGGTCCCAGAACCGGCGCATCGAGATCCGCCTGAAGCCGCGCTCGGGCCAGTCTGTCCGCGACTTCGCGTTGCCCAGAGCAGGCGACTAGGGGCGCATGGAAAACCCGCGCCGGGCGTACATGGAGAGCCTTTTTGCCCGGAGTCTCGAGGCCGTTCACGCGGGTAGGGCGGTGGCCGCTGTCGTCGAGAGAAATGAGACGGGAGGAGTAGCGATCCGGGGGCGGAGCTTCGCGCCCGGCACGAATTTCTGGGTGGTTGCCGCCGGTAAGGCGGCCGCTGCCATGGCTCGAGCCTTCGAGGAAGCGGCGGGCACCGCCGTTCGCCAGGGCTATGTAGTGACCGGCGACGCCTACGGTCGAGACGTCCCGGCGACTTTTGTCGGGATGCTCGCCGGCCATCCCGTGCCCGACGAGAGGGGGGTGGTGGCTTCCACCGAACTCTTGCGTTTCGTCGCCCAGATTCCCCCGGAAGACGTGCTCGTGGTGCTTCTTTCCGGGGGAGCTTCGGCGATGCTGAGCAGCCCCGAAGCCGGTCTGGCCCTCTCCGATCTGGTCGGTGCCAACGAGGCGCTGCTCGCCTCGGGAGCGGATATCGACTCGATCAACGCGGTGCGCAAGCACTGCTCGGTGATCGCCGGCGGCCGACTTGCCCTGGCGAGTGCGAGCGAACGGATCGAAGTGCTCGCGGTCTCGGATGTGCCCGGGGATTCGTTGGCGACCCTGGGCTCTGGCCCGTGCGTCGCCGACCCGACGACTTTCGGCCAGGCCTTGGCGGTGATCGATGGGCACGGCCTCCAAGGACGAGTGTCGTCCGCTCTGATGGCCCACCTCGAAGCCGGTGCGGCCGGGCGCGTGCCCGAGTCCCCGAAGCCCGGGCATCCCGGGCTGGAGCGAGTGGTGGTGGGAATTATCGCTTCGAACGCCAGCGCACGCCGCGCCGCGGTGAAATCGGCCCGGGCGGAAGGGGTGCGAGCGCTGGATCTGGGAGAAGTCCTGACGGGTGAAGCCCGAGGGATGGGGCGAAAGCTCGCGGCCCTGGCTCGCTCGATTCGAAGCGAGTCGCCCACTCTCCTGGTCGCCGGCGGTGAGACGGTGGTGACCGTGCGGGGTCGGGGTCGGGGTGGACGCAACCAGGAAATCGCCCTGGCGGCGGCTCTGGAATGGGCGCGGGAGGAGGTTTCGGGAGGGATGTCGATCCTGGCGGTGGGGAGCGATGGCATGGACGGACCCACCGATGCCGCCGGCGCATTTGTCGAAGCCGGTGAACTCACTCCAGACCGGGGCACTCTTGAAGAGGCGAGTGAGCGACTCGAGCAGAACGACAGTTATGCTTTTTTCGACGGGCGTGGTGGTTTGCTGAGGACGGGGCCGACCGAGACCAACGTCATGGATCTCGTCTTTCTCCGCGTCGAGGGAAGAGGCCGCTCTTGATCGGGTGACTTGCGCGGTGAGCGGTTGGTGCTCCGAGGCGCTTGGCTTAAGCTTGCCGACACGAGCGCCGAACTCGGTGCGTCGAGGAAGGTGCAAAATGGCGATTAGCAAAGACGAATTCAAGAGAACTATGTCCGCCTGGCCGAGCGGAGTAACGGTGGTGACCAGTTGCGCCGGAGACAAGATTCACGGCATGACGGTCTCCGATTTCAGTGGGGCTTCCCTGACCCCGCCCCTCGCGGTTGTGCTCTGTAACCGGGAATCTTTGACGACGCGCATGATCAGGGAGGGGGGCTGTTTCGGCGTCAGCGTCCTGTCGGTGGAGCAGCAGGAAATCTCGAATCGGTTCGCTTCAAAGAAGCTCGAGCACGTTCGATTCGAGGGTGTCGAATACGAAATTGGCCAGACCGGGGCCCCTTTGCTCGCCGGGGCACTCGCCAACCTGGACTGTCGTCTGACGGCGACCCACGAGGCCGGGGATCATCTGATATTCGTGGGCTTGATCGAGTCGGTTGAAGTTCGCCCGGGAACCCCCTTGGTCTATTGGGGCGCGGGTTACCACAAACTCGAGGACCAGGCGGGTTGAGCGGCCTTCGTTTCGTCGTCTACTCGGATTATCTATGCCCGTGGTGTTTTAACGCCTCGGTGCGATTGCGGCGGCTCGAAGCCGAGTACGCGGGCCAAGTGGAACTCGAATGGCGCAGCTATTTGCTTCGCCCCGAACCCCGGGTGCACTCGAACCCCGAAGCCGCCCTGGCGAAATTTCGGGGTTACACCGAATCCTGGATGCGGCCGGCGGCCGAGGAAGATTCGGGTGATTTCCAGGTTTGGGCCAGTGACGAAGGACCGCCCTCCCACAGTATTCCGGCGCACCGGGTCGCCAAGGCCGCCCAGCGGGTGGGTCCCCAGGCGTTCTCCGCCATGCACGAGCGCCTGCTGAAGGCCTATTTTTCCGAGAATCGTGACATCAGCCAAACCGATACGCTGCGCTCGCTCTGGCATGAACTCTCCTTGCCCGCTGACGCATTCGAGCGCAGCCAGACAACCGAACTGCTCGACGAGGTTCTGGCGGACCATCGGGAAGCCCTCGACTCGGGTGCCACCGGGGTTCCCGCCGTTCAACTCGCGGGCAATCCGGCGGTGATCGTGGGCGCCCATCCCGTGGATCTCTACCGCCGCTGGGTGGACCGAAGCCTGGAGCGCCTCGAAAGAGCCGAGGGCGAGGCGCCCTAGTCCCGTTGCCCAGGGCTTTGGGGAACTGGCCACGTCGATGCCCGAGCCGACGGCGTTTTCTTCCCCGGGGAAATTAGGCCGGGGAATGCTCGGGCCGCATGGACGCGGCGGGGCGTGTTGTGCGATCTTGCTTGCCTTCCATGGCGTGGTCAGCGGAATTCCGTGGACACCGCGCGAGTTCATAGGAGTAAACACGATGCAGTCGAGTCGAGTCCGGATTTCAAGAGTTGCGCTTTTTCTCGCGGCGGCGGCTTTCGTCCTTGCCGGCGGAGTCGGCGTGGCCCAGGCCAAAAAATCCAAGAGTATTAAGACCGAGGCCACCTTCCTGTCCTACGACGCCGATGAAAAGACCATCGAGGTCAAGGTTAAGAAGAAGGGGAAGAAGCCCTCGAATAAGAAGCTCAAATTGAAGACGGGTAAGAAGGCGACCTTCAACGTGAAGCCCGAGGGATCGGTTCTGACTCGAACAAGCGTGACCCTCGACGGGAAGCGGGCGGATATTAACTCGATGGAGAAGGGGCAATTTCTCTTCATCTACTGGGTGCCCGACGAAAAAGATCCCGAGGCCCGCTTCGCTCGGAAGATCGACATGGTTCTGAGTGAGGCCGAGATGGACGCCCGGAACAAGGCCCGATTGGAAGCGGCGCGCGAGGCGGGTCAACTCTCCGACTGAGCCCGGGATGGGTTGGAGGGCGTCCGGTCTCGTTGGGGCTCCACGGGGGAGCCCGGTGGTCTGAGGCCCCGGCTGGTATTTCGTGGACCGCCCAGGGCAGGGGGCCCAGCGTTGCTGGGGGCCCCGGGCCCTTCTACATCCCATGGTGCGGCGAAGAGGACTCGAACCTCCACGGGGTTGCCCCCACCAGCCCCTCAAGCTGACGCGTCTACCAGTTCCGCCACCGCCGCACACGGGATTTAGAGCCGAGCACCATAACGAAACCCGACCCGATCGCCCACTCCTACTCCCAGGGATCCTGTCTCAGGGAGAGGGAGGCGTGGATTCTTCTTTCCCCGAGGACGGCGCTGTTTCCGTCGTCGGGATTTCCTCGAGGCCGACTTCCTCCAGGGCCCCTGCGTTCTGGGCCGCGGGCTGGCCCGGGGCCGCCGACGAACTCTCGGCCTGATTCGCTTCGAGAGCGGCAGCGTCGAAGAGTTGACTCTCGGACTGTTGGGTGCCCAGGTAGGCGAGGGAGAGACTGGTCCCCATGAAGAGGATCGCACTCGCCGTCGTGAGCTTGGTCAGGAAATTGCCCGCGCCTCGGCTGCCAAAGACGGTATTGGCGCCGCCGCCGCCGAGCGCGGCTCCGAGGTCGGCTCCCTTGCCGCGTTGAAGCAAGACAACGGTGATCAAGACAAAGCAGACCATAAAATGCAGGACGAGGAGCATGGTGGTCATGGTGAAGTGTTCTCCAGCTGAATGTTGGCGAGAATGGTCTCAAGAGTCCGGGCGTCGAGGGCGGCGCTACCGATCAGGGCCCCGTCGATATCCGGTTGTTTCATCAGGCTTCGGATGCTGTCGGGCCCTACGGATCCGCCGTACTGAAGCCGCACCCGATCGGCTCCCTCTCCGAGAATTTTCTTCAGGCATTCCCGGAGGAAGGCTTGCACTTCTTGGGCCTGCTCGGGCGTAGCCGTTACCCCGGTTCCAATGGCCCAGATCGGCTCGTAGGCTACCACCACTTCGCCCGCAGCGGGAGTGTTCATTGTCGGGAGGCTGGCCGCGACCTGTTCGGCGACGATTTCCTCGGTCTGCCCGGCTTCTCGTTGAGCCTGGGTCTCTCCGACGCAGATAATGGGGCGGACCCCCTCCTTTAGGAGCGCCGCGGCCTTCCCCGCGACGTCCGCGCTGGTCTCCCCGTGCTGCGCCCGGCGTTCGCTATGCCCGACGATGCAGTAGCGACAGCCGAGATCCTTCAGCATCGAGACCGACACCTCGCCGGTGAAGGCTCCCCCGGGCATGCCGGAGACGTTCTGGCCCGCCAGGGCCACCGAGCTGCCGGCGAGGGCTCGGGCCAGGGTCTCCAGGGCGGTGAAGGGGGGGGCAATGGCGAGTTCGATCTCGCCCGCCGGTGCGCTGGAGAGAGCGGTCAATAGGGTCTCGGCGTACGCCCGAGCCTCGGCCCGACTCTTGTGCATCTTCCAGTTGGCGACGATCAGGGGTCTACGCATCACCGCTCCAAGGCTTCTACGCCCGGCAGGTGGAGGCCCTGGACAAATTCGAGGGAGGCTCCGCCGCCGGTAGAGAGATGGTCGATTCGATCGCCGACCCCGAGTTTGTTGACCGCGGCCAGGGAGTCACCACCGCCGACGACCGTTGTGGCCGAGGAATTTGCGACAGCCTGGGCGATGGTTTCGGTCCCCTCCGCGAAGGCCGCGACTTCAAAGATTCCCATGGGCCCGTTCCAAAGTAGGGTCTTGGCGTCGGTGGCCTCCCGGGCGTAGCGGTTCGCGGTTTCGGGGCCGATGTCGACGCCCATCCAGCCGTCGGGAATCGATTCGACGACCCGGGATTCGGTCGAGCCGTCCAGGCTCTGGCTGATCCGGTGATCCGAGGGGAGGAGCAGGCGGCACTCGCCCGCCTCGGCACTCTTCATGAGCGCCCGCGCATCCTCGAGTCGCGCGTCTTCGACTAGGGATTCGCCCACACTCTTCCCCTGGGCCGCCAGGAACGTGTAGGCCATGGCTCCTCCCACGGCGAGGACGTCGGCGCTCTTCGCCAGGTTCTGGAGGACGCCCAGCTTGTCCGAAACCTTGGCCCCGCCCAGCAGGCAGAGCAGGGGTCTCTCGGGTTCGAGGATCTGGCCGAGATGGCTCAGTTCATTGAGCATCAGATCGCCCGCGGCGGCGGCCTCGACCCCGGCCACCATGCCGCTCGTCGAGGCGTGGGCACGATGAGCGGTGCCAAAGGCGTCGTTGACGTAGAGATCGGCCAACTCGGCCAGGGCGCCGGCGAAGTCGGGATCGTTCTCGGTTTCTCCGGCATGGAAGCGCAGATTCTCCAGGAGCAGGATTTCTCCGTCGCCCAACCCGGCCACAGCCCGCTCGACTTCCTCGCCCACGCAGTCGGAAACAAACGCGACTCGCAACCCGGTCAGCGATGCCAGAGCGGGAGCGAGGGGAGCGAGGGAAAGGTCCGAGACCCGCTTTCCCTTGGGCCGACCGAGATGGGAAGCCAGAATGACCTTTGCTCCCGCCGCGCACAGTCGCTGAATGCTGCCCGCCGAAGCGCGGAGTCGGGTGTCATCGACAATCGCGCCGCCGTCCAGGGGAACGTTGAGATCCGCCCGAACGAATACCCGTTGCCCCCGCAGTGGGGCGACCCCGGGCTCACGGGGGGACAGCCAGTCATCGAGAGTCTTCAATTTCACGCCGGGCCTTTTCTCATGGGTTAGCGGGTCGGGCCGATCCAACGGTGGGGGGCCGTGGAGGCGACGACGCGGCAGTCTACCGACCGTCCAACCCTTAGACAATCATTGGTTTTTTGGAACGGTCACCCGGGCTGCGTGGGGTCGCTACACTCGCGCTCCGGGGGTAGCAGGTGGCACGGAGCCGATGGAAAATCGCCCAGAGGTGGCGGGTTGCGCTGCCGCGAGGTTTTGGGTGGCCCTCCGGCCTCAATCCCTCCAGGGGCTTGGCACTCGTCGGGCTGCTCGCGGGCTTGATCTGGCTCGGGGCCCACGCGGCGGATCGGATGGAGGTGGTCCGGGCGGCCTTTCCGCCCGAATCCGGCCAGCGGGTCGTCGACGGGCTGGAGGCGCCGGTTTCGATCCTTCGCGATGCCAGGGGGATTCCCCACATTGAGGCCGTGGTCGATCTCGAGGCCTGGCGTGGGCTCGGTCTCGTCCACGCCCAGGACCGATTGTCCCAGATGCTCTGGCTGCGTCGGGTCGCCCGGGGCCGAACCGCGGAGATCGTGGGCGAGTCGGGTCTGCCCGGCGACCAACTCGCGCGCACCCTGGGAATCGGTCGCCTGGCCGACCGGCAGATCAGCGCCGTGGCGCCAGGGGCTCTGGATATTTTGACGGCCTATGCCGCGGGAGTGAACGATCAGCTCGCGGGGGTGCGAAGCGGCCGCCTAGTGGGGCCCGTCACCCTCAAAGGTGAGGTTTCCACGATCGCGGATTGGTCCCCAGCCGATTCCCTGGCGCTGGTGAAGCTGATCGCGTGGAGCAGCAGCAACGGATTGCAGACGGGTCTGGTCCTCGACGAGTTGATTCGCGTCCTGGGAGGGCGACTGGCCGCTCCGTTTAGGCCCGGCGGTGAGGCGGGCGCGGTGGAGCGCTCGGGTGGACGACCCACCCTCGACGTGCCCGTGCCCCGGGCTCGCCCGCTCGAGGATTTTCCCGAGGCGGCTTCAGGTCCCTCGTTGGGGGCTTCGGTGCGGGTGGGGGGAGGGACCGCCTGGGTGCTGGGTGGCCGATCCACAAAGGAGGGGCTGCCCCTAGTGCTTGCCGATTTCCAGCTGCCCGCCACGGCCCCGGCTCTGGTCTATGAGGCGCATCTGCGCGGCCCGGATTTGGACGTCGCGGGCGCGACGATTCCGGGGATTCCTATTTTCTGGGCGGGCCGGAATGCGGCCCTCGCCTGGGCGGCGGTTTCCGCGGGAGCGGTCACCGTGGATCTCTATATGGAGACCGTTCGCGAGTCCACTTCGCGCTACCACGACGGATCGCGGTGGATGCCTCTCGAGATCCGTCGGGAGGTGATCCGGGTGCGCGGGGTTGCCGGCCTGCGCGAAGAGGAACTCGAGATCCGCTCTACCCGTCACGGTCCTCTGGTGAATTCGCTCCTCGGGTCGGCAGCGGCCTCGGATCAAGCGGCGTCGGTGAATGGCATCCCGCCTTCCCCCCTGGCGGTGGCTTGGACGGGTGCGGTGGCCGGAGACGACTTCTCGGGGCTGCTTGGCCTGGCCGGCGCTCAGAACTCGGACCAACTGCGTGCGTCCCTAGCCGAGCACCACTCACCCGTGGTGGCCGTGGTCTACTCGGATAGCGCGGGGGATGCGGGAATTCAGCTGGCGGGTTGGTTGCCTCGACGGGCTCTGCCCTCCGGGCTGGTTCCGGTACCCGCCCGGATGAAAATCTACGACTGGCGCGAGCGGATCGCCTATTCGGATCTACCGGCGGTGCGGCTGGATGCATCGGCTTCGGCGGCTGGGCAGGGAGGTCGGGGTTGGGCGGTCTTTTCCGATGGCAAGATCGGAGACGGTCTGAAGGACGCGGGGATCGAGTGGCTCTGGCGCCCCGGTGAGCGGCAAAAACGCCTGGATCAACGCCTGGCCGAGCTCACTGGCGCAGGGGGAGCCCCGACAGCGGTTTCGGGCGGGCATCGCCTCGATCTGGACGAAGCCGCGGCCCTGCAAGTCGACGTAGGACTCAGGGATGCCGACGAGGTGGTTCCGGCGCTGCTGCGCCTGGCTCGCCTCGGGGAACCCCTGACCGAGGAGGCCCAGGAAATCGCTGAGCTGCTCTCGCGCTGGGACGGCAACTTGTCGGTGGACAGCCCAGGGGCCGCCGCCTACTCGGTCCTGAATAGGCATCTTTTTCCCGCGCTCTTCGAAGAATCCTTTGGCGCGTCCCTCCTTGGTCGCTATCTGGCGTTGCCTGGGGTTCGGCCCTCGATGGTGGTGGGCCGAGTCCTGATGGCGGCGGATCGCGATCCTGGGGCTTCGGGCTGGGCCGAACGGGATCGGGTGGTGAAGGCTTTGCGCGCCAGCCTCCGCCGTACCTGGACCACCCTGGTCCGGCGACTCGGGTCCAACCGCCAGGACTGGTCCTGGGGCAGACTCCAGGTCATGGCATTTCGCTCCTTTCCAGCCGGGGCGAACGCCTTTGCCGGGGGACAGAGGCTCGAGGGGTACAGGGTGGGGGGGGACCGGAATACTCTGGCGACCGCCCAGTCGGTGGGTCTGGGTTTCAACGTCGAGAGCGCTTCGCTCTATCGCATGGCGGTAGATCTGGCCAAGCCCGATGTCCTGCACACGGTCCTGGCCCCCGGACAATCCGAGCATCCCGCCCACCCGCACCGGGACGACGGAATCCCGGCTTGGTGGCGGGGCCGAGTGCATCCGCTCCCCATCGGTCGGCTTGAGATTGAAGAGGAGAGTGCCTCCCCGCTGCTCCTCGAGCCGGCTTCATGAAGGGCGCCGCTGCCGAGCCGATGGTTCTTTTCGCCGAGGTGCCGAATTTCTATGCCGAGGTCGAGAAACGCGCGGCGCCGGCTCTGAGCGATCGCCCCTTTCTGGTGGGCGGAGACCCCGCCAAGCGAGGGAAGGTCCAGTCGGCGACCCCCGACGCCCTCCAGCTGGGCGTGGAGGAGGGCATGCCCATGGAGCAGGCGCTTCGCCTCTGTCCTCTCGCAGTGCGGGTTCCCACCAACATGCGGCGCTACCGGGAGGCGTCGGGCGCGCTGGTCACGCTTCTGACCCAGGTCTTCGACGAGGTCGAGACGCGCCAACTCGGGACGGTCTTCGCCGAACTGCATGGTCGCCCCTCGGTTCTCGCCGGGGTGCTCGAGGGTCTGGTTCCGCGCGCCGCCGAAGAACTCTTTCTGCCCCTGCGCGTGGGGGCCGCTCCGTCGAAATTCCTCGCCCGGCTGGCCGCCGATTCGGTGGGGAGCCAGGGGGTTCGCTGGCTTCCCGGCCGCGAGGTGCCGGAGTTTCTGGCGCCTCTGGCCGCGGGCTGCCTGCCCCGGGTCGGAAAAAAGACCGAGCAACGGCTGGCCGAAATGGGGGCGACCACAGTGGCCCAGGTGCTCGCGCTCGGGGCGGGGGTGCTCGGTCGGGAGTTCGGAAACCACGGATTGGCGATCCTGGAGGCCGCCGAGGGCCGGGACCGAAGTCCGGTTAGGGTCGCCGCCCAGCCGCGTACCATGGCGAAGGGGGTGACCTTCGCCGAACCCACCCGGGAAGCGGCGGTGGTGAGCGAGGCCCTGGAGAGCTTGGCCTCGGCCCTGGCTTCGGGGCTCGAGCGGCGGGGGCTCAGGGCCGCGCGTCTGGCAGTTCGCCTCGTACGCGAGGACGGCAGCGTGATTACCCGGTCTCTGACCCCGGAAGGTGGGTGCGGGGACGCTCCGCAGATCGCCCGCCTGGGGCGCGAGTCCTTCCAGCGCGGCGACGTGGCCGGGGAGCTCTATCGGGGGTTGGGCCTGACCCTGGGCGGATTGTCCCACGAGGGAGCCTTGCAGCGACAGCTCGACCTCTTCAGGGCACCACGCTCCTCCTGAAAACCCCGAAAAAAGCGCTCAAGTGTCCGAGCGGGTCGACCGATAGGGGGGGAGGCCCGCAGCCTCGCTTTCGGGCCTCCCGTGCTCGTTCCCCCCCCCCACCCCCCAGGGGCATGTTTATGATCCGAACAGGTCGGGATCGTCGGCAATTTCAGCGGATTCCCATGAATCAGATCGTTTCCTTCGCCGAACTCGGCGACCGGGCCGTGGAGGGGCGCGCTCTGGACGTCTCTAGCGGCGGGATCCGGTTTCGGGCTGTGGCCTGCGAGATCGCTCTCGGCGATGTCCTGAGACTGACATTTTCTGTTCTGGGTCAGCTAGTTACAGCGACGGGGACCGTGGCATGGGCCACCGAAGTCGACCCTCTGACCCTCGATGTGGGGCTCGAATTCGACGAGCTCGAGGGCCGAGGCCGAGCCCTTCTCGAGCGCTTCGCTCAGAGCGAGGAGGCGCAACTCAGCGCTTAGGACGCTGGGCTTGCTTGCTTGAAGTCCGCATGCCGTGGTGCGAGTGTCTGGGCCATGTCGGACTTTCATCAGACGGGCGTGATCACGGCGCTCCATCGTCTGGGCGCTACGGATCTCCCTCGCCTGGAGAGAGAACTCCTCCACTACTCGAGCGAGCGTCCCATCGCCCTGGTCCTGCCCTCGCTCTTCAGCGAGACCCGCGGGCCGGCCCTGAAGGGCATCATCGAGGAACTCGGCCAGGTTCGCTACCTGAAGCAGGTGGTGGTCAGCTTGTCGGGCCCGACGGATTTCGAAGAGTTCCGTGAGATGCGAGGGCTCTTCGGGGGCGTGAAATGCATTGGAGGCGGCTCGCCCACCGTGGTCTGGAACGACGGACCGCGCGTTCGGGGGCTGCTGGATAAATTGGGAGCCGAGGGGCTCCACCCGGGGGTCGACGGGAAGGGCAGGGCCAATTGGCTTGGCTACGGGTACGTGCTGGCTACCCAGCAGGCGCGGGTGGTGGCCACCCACGATTGCGACATCGTCGACTACGATCGCGAACTCCTGGCCCGACTCTGTTATCCGACGGCCAACCCCAACATGAACTACGAGTTCGCCAAGGGCTATTACGGGCGGGTGACCGATCGCCTCCACGGCCGGGTGACCCGGCTCTTCATGGTGCCCCTGCTTCGCTCCATGAAATCCGTACTCGGGCCGATTCCCCTGCTCGAGTACCTCGAGTCCTTTCGGTATCCCCTTGCGGGCGAGTGTTCCATGACCACGGACCTGATCCGAGCCAACCGCATCCCGGCGGATTGGGGACTCGAAGTTGGCGTGTTGGCCGAGGTTTTTCGGAACAGCGCGCTGAAGCGAATTTGCCAGGTTGAGCTGGTGGAAAATTACGAGCACAAACATCAGCAGCTTTCCCAGAACGATTCGGGCCAGGGTCTGCATCGAATGGTCGGGGATATTGCCTCTTCGATCATTCGGAACCTTGCGAGTTATGGTGTGGAGTTCGAGGCAGGCTTCCTGAACACGATGATCGCGGCCTACGTGCGAACGGCCCAGGACGCAATCGCCAGCTATAGCAACGACGCCCAACTCAACGGTCTCCAATTCGATCGCCACGCCGAGGAGGTCGCCGTGGAAACGTTTTCCAGTGCGCTGCGGGGAGCCGGGCTTAATTTTGTGCGAGATCCCATGGGGGCTCCGCAGATCCCCAATTGGAGTCGGGTGGTTTCGGCTTTACCGGATTTCCTGAACGAATTGAAAGAAGTGGTCGAGATGGATGCCCGGGACGCGGATTGATTCGGGGATCGAAAATCTCCCGGGGCTGAAGCAGCCTCGGATTCCCTCACGTACTCGCGTCGTACTCGCGGTAGCGCTCGCACCCTGATCGCCCGCTCCTAGAATTCCAGACGAACCCCGATATCAAGGTGCCCGGAGGCGCTCGGATTGCTCTATCGCCACGGAGAAATATTTCGGAGCTTGCTGACGCTGGGCGACCTCGCCCTGGTGGCGCTGCTCTGGCTGGGTGCCTACGGGTTGCGATTTGGGGTGGGCTTCGAGGCCCCGCGAGGCATGCCCCCGCTCTCTGAATACGCGTTGGCGCTAGGTGCCATTCTGCCCGTTTATGCCTATATGCTCCAGGGCCAGGGGGTTTACGAGCCCAAGCGCCTGGGCTCCTTCTGGAACGAGGCGGCACAAATCGGATGGGCCACCAGCGCAGCCCTTGTGGTCTTGCTGGCCATCTCGTTTTTCCTTCGCAGCTACTCGTTTTCTCGTGCCGTGGTCGGGATCTTTGCGCTGAGCGTGCCGTTGACCCTGATCACGGAAAGAGTGGTCGTCCGGAGCATCCTGCGTTTGGCCCGGCGGAAGGGCTACAACCGCCGCTTCGCGTTGGTGGTGGGAAGCGGGCGGCTCTCCGGGGAGATCATCGACCGCATTCGCGTCCACCCCGACGCGGGAATGCACGTTATCGGGCTCTTGCGTGAGGGAAGCGCGGATGGCACTCGTGGTTCGGTCCCTGTCCTAGGGAGCTATGCCGACCTCAAACACGTTCTCTCCGAGAGGCGAGTCGATCATGTGATCATCGCCCTGGACGTTGAAGAGTCTGCTCGACTCGAGAAGGTGCTGGCGGATTTGGACGATGAGGTGGCGAGCGTGATCTTGGCTCCCGATCTTCTTCGCGTGGCCACCCTGCGAAGTTCGGTCGAGAACTTCGACGGAATTCCGATCATTCATCTGAGAGAAAGCCCGCTGGTCGGTTGGGCTTCGGTTCAGAAGCGTGCCTTCGATATCGTCGGGAGCGCTCTGGGGCTACTGGTTTTCGCTCCCGTGCTCTCGATCCTGGCAGCGGGCATCGTCTTGTCTTCGGGGTTGCCCGTCTTCTATCGCCAACGGAGAATGGGACTCGATGGCAGGATTTTCGCCATGCAAAAGCTTCGAACGATGAAGCGCGATGCCGAAAAGACGGGACCTTCCTGGTCACAAGCCAACGATCCCAGACGGACTCGTTTTGGCGCTTGGCTCAGACGTTTCAGCCTCGACGAACTCCCCCAACTCTGGAACGTCTTGAAGGGCGAAATGAGCCTTGTGGGCCCACGGCCCGAGCAGGCCGAGTTGATTCAGGCGTTCCGCCGGGAGATCCCCAGCTACATGCTTCGCCACAAGGTCAAATCCGGCATGACGGGATGGGCCCAGGTCCACGGCCTTCGAGGAGATACGTCTCTCCACGCGCGCATTGAGCACGATATCTACTACATCCGGAACTGGTCCATGGTCCTCGACCTGAGGATCCTGGCCATGACGGTGTGGAGCGTCCTGCGCGACCGAAATCTCTCCTGAGATCTCGCCGTCGAGGTCTAGGCGAGAATCGGTGAGGGCCGCCCGGTCAGCTGCTCGATCTCGCTCGAGATTTCCGCCAGAAAGCGCGCTTGTCCGAAGCTCTCGGCCTGCTGCCGGATGGTTTCGCTATCGAACCGGTGTCGGTGGAGCGCGAAGGCGTCCAAGGCGGCATTCAGGGCTTCGGGGGTTTGCTCGCTGAAATAAATTCCCGTCGGCGCGGGCTCTTCGTCTCGCCACTCGAGGCCGCCCTCCGGGCGAACCACACAGAGTGGGCGAACGGTATCCAGGGCTCCCCCGGCCCCGAGGGCGATGACCGGCCGACCCGCCGCTTGGGCTTCAACGGCGGCGATTCCGAAATCTTCCTCCTGGGGGTAGATCAGGGCTTTGCATCGCTGGAGGAGCGATGTCATCGCGCGGTCCGGGATGCGCCCGACGAACTCGACGTTGCCCGGGGCCCGCGCCTGGAGTTGTGCCCGCATGGGGCCGTCGCCGACGACTACGAGACGGTCGCTTCGCCCGCGGAAGGCCTCGATGGCCAGCGCGTCGCGCTTGTAGGGAACGAAGCCGCCGACCAGGAGATAGAAATCTTCGGGATCCTCGCCGCTGGGCCGGATCCCATGGCAGTCGACCGGGGGGTAAATCACGCTGGACTGCCGTCCGTAATGGCGCTGGACTCTTTCGGCCACTGTGCTCGAGATTGTGACGAAGCGATCGACTCCCTCTTGATCGCTGTGGGCCACGTCGTGTCGTCTGAGCGCGTGGATCAGGGGTCCGGCGACCAGGCGTCGAACTCCGGTTCCGAGGTAGGCGTCGACCTGATCCCAGATATAACGCATGGGCGTCAAGCAGTAGCAGAGGTGGGGAACGCTCGGCTCGGTGCGAACATTCTTGGCGACGGCGTGACTGATCGAGAGGACCAGGTCGTAGCCCTTGATCTCGAGTCTTTGGGCCGCCCAGGGATAGAGGGGGAGGAGTTTGCGGTAATGCTTGTCGACACCCGGGAGCCTGTTCAGGGGGGAGGTCTGGACCCGCATCGCGTCGATTGCCGGTGTCGTCGTACCCTGGCGGTAGAAAAGGGTGTAGAGATCCGCATGGGGGAGGGATCGCGCCAGGGCGTCGAGCACGCGCTCGCCGCCTCTCATACCAGTAACCCAGTCGTGGACGAGTGCGACTCGCACGGGTAGATGATAGCGGGCTCGGCCGTATCGACCGATCCCGGCTAGCCCGCGACGGGGCTTTCCGGGGAGAAGGTCACCGCCAGGGCTTCTTCGATGGTGTCGACGAGATGGATGTCGAGGGCGTCGCGAACTTCTTCGGGGACATCGCGCAGGTCCTTTTCGTTTCGTTTCGGCATGACCACGGTCTCGATGCCCGCTCGGGAAGCCGCGAAGAGCTTGCCCTTGATTCCGCCCACGGGAAGAACCCGCCCGCGCAGGGAAATTTCGCCGGTCATCGCCACCATGGACCGGGCGTTGCGGTTGCTGAGAGCCGAAACGATGGCCGTGACCAGGGCGATCCCCGCAGAGGGCCCATCCTTGGGAACCGCGCCGGCAGGGACGTGGAGGTGGATCTCTCCGGCGGCAAAATTTTCGGGCTTTAGGCCCAGATCGTCGGCGTGGGACCGAACCCAGGAGAGGGCGGCCTCGGCGGATTCGCGCATGACATCCCCGAGTTGCCCCGTGAGCCGCAGGCGAAGGTTTTTGCCACCGGGCATGGAGGTGGCTTCGACAAAGAGGATGTCCCCCCCGTGAGAGGTGACTGCCAGGCCCACCGCGACCCCCGGCATGCGGGTTCTCTCGGCCATTTCGGGCAAGTGCGGCGGAGCTCCGAGGGCCTCGGAGACGAAGTCGGAGTCGATCTCGATCTGGGTCCCGAGGCCTTCGGCGGCGACCCGGCGTGCGCTCTTGCGCATGAGCGAGGCGACGAAGCGTTCGAGATTGCGAACGCCCGCCTCTCGGGTGTATTCGCTCACGACCTTCTGGAGGGCGCCCTCGTCGAGTTGGATGTTCTCCCCAGTCAGCCCGTGGGCCTCGAGTTGCCGCGGTACAAGGTAGGTTCGACCAATCTCGATCTTCTCGGTCTCGGTATAACCCGAGAGCTCGATGACTTCCATTCGGTCGAGGAGGGCGGGTGGGATGGTCGAAAGCGTGTTGGCCGTAGCGATGAAGAGAACCCGGGAAAGGTCGAAGGGGCACTCGATATAGTGGTCGCTGAAATGACTATTCTGCTCGGGATCGAGGACTTCGAGCAGGGCCGAAGATGGGTCGCCTCTGAAATCCGAACCCAGCTTGTCGATTTCGTCGAGAAGGAAGATCGGGTTGCGAGACCCGGCGCGTTTGAGGCTCTGAATGATACGTCCGGGCATGGCCCCGACGTAGGTGCGCCGGTGCCCCCGGATTTCGGCCTCGTCCCGGACTCCGCCCAGGGAGGCACGGGCAAAATTTCGCCCCATGGATCGAGCGATGGAGCGACCAAGGGATGTCTTGCCCACACCCGGAGGGCCGACGAAACAGAGGATCGGGGCATTCGATTCCGGGGCCAGTTTTCGCACCGCCAGGAATTCAAGGATGCGATCCTTGATGGCATCCAGGCCGTGGTGATCGGCGTCCAGGATTTCCCGGGCCTGTTTGAGATCGAGGTCGTCGTCGGTTTCGACGCTCCACGGGAGATCCACGAGCCATTCGAGGTAGGTTCGGATCAAATGGCGATCGGGGGCGTGTTGGGGCAGCGCCGAGAGTCGCTTGAGTTCACGGGAGGCCTGATCGTGGGCCTCATCCGGGAGCTCGGCGGCCTCGAGTTTTTCGCGCAACTCGTCGACCTCGCGCATGCCCGCGTCGCTTTCGCCGATTTCCGCCTGGATCTCGCGCATGCGTGACCGCAGCATCCGCTCTCGCATTTTTTTGTCCAGGCCGCCGGATTCGGCCTCGTCTTGGAGTTCGCGCTGGGTTTCCGCGATGGTGACTTCACGAAGCAGGTGCTGCTCGATGATGCGCAATCGCTCGCTCTGCCGGGTCTCGCGCAGCAGGCCGATCCCCTCGTCCGGGGGCAGGGTGAGGTTGGAGGCGAGCAGGTCTGCCAGCATTCCGGGTTCGGGTATCCCGCTGAGGAACGCTTTCCACTCGTCGGGGTAGTCCTCCCTGAGGTCCACCACGCGCTGGGCCAACTCCACCACGCGCTGCCAGGGCTCCTCGAGGTCGATTCCCTCGTCCTCCCCGGGGAGCGCGGTGTAGAGGGCGCGCAAAGTGGGCGACTCGGCGGCGAAGGCATCGATCTGAACTCGTTGGATGCCGACGACAAGGGCTTGTTTGCCCTGTTGACGGGCGTCCACCACCCGCAGAATCTTGACCAATGTGCCGATCTCGAAGAGATCCTCGGGCGCCGGATCCTCGGTGGCGGGATCCTTCTGGGTGACGACTAGCATGAAGCCATCGGTGCCCGCTTCCTCGAGGGCGGCGATGGATTTCTCCCGGCCGACGGTCAGGGGGACGGTGACACCCGGAAAGATGATGACGTCGCGGACCGCGAGCACCGGCAATCGGTCGGGCACCTGAAAGGCTTCTCCGGCCGGGTCGTGAATCTCGATGATTTCGGATGTCGGGTCTTGCGAATCGGCCACCAGGCTCCCCTCTCGCATTTGAACTTCCGCTCAAGGCTAGGCACGGGTCACGGCGAGTCAAGGCTCTCGCCCAGGGGTAGGTATCGCCTGCTTCCCCCCTCGGCGGGCGCCGCGGAGGGTCTGCCGGCTGGGGCGACTCCCGGGTCTAAAAGGGGGCTATCGCCGTCGCTCAGCCGCTCCTGGGAGGCCAGGGAAGCGGGGTGGTGCCCGGGACTGGAGTCGAACCAGCACGTCCTTGCGAACACTAGACCCTGAATCTAGCGCGTCTACCAATTTCGCCACCCGGGCAGTGAGCGGGAGATTAGGCCACCGAGTCGCTCCGTCAACGTGAGTCGCGTTATTGGCTCGCCTTTGGGGCGAGCTTGAGCCAAGCTCCGGCCACCATCATGCCAGGTAAATTTCGAGGACGAGGACAGCGAGGCAGGCCATCGGGCGGATTTCGCCCGCGGAATGCCGATGAACTCGAGCGGGCGGTTGTGGATCTGCTGGGAAAGCGGGACCGGCCGGTCCTTGGCCGCCGTGAGATCGCTCGCCGGTTGGCCCTTCACCCCGGCCAAGTCCGCCCCCTGGATACTCTGCTCAAGAGGCTGGAAACCCGGGGGCTCGTCGAGCGACAGGGGGGCCGCTTTCGCGCTCGGCGCGGCGATGACCTTGTCGAGGGAGTCCTCGAGCGGGGCCGGGATGGGCTTTTCGGAGTTCGGGACGGAGACCGTTTTCTGCGTCTGGGAGAACTCGGCGATGCCCAGGAGGGGGATCGAATTCGAGCCCAGGCCTTCGAGGCGGCGGGGGGGGCCGCGGCGGAGTTGGTCGAAGTGGTGGCCGGTGCTCGCGCTCAATGGGTCTGCCGGGTGGCGCGCGGTCAAAGGGGGCTGGCTTTGGTCCCCTACCGAGGGCGCGATACCGAGGCCTTGCCCGTGGCCAGCCGGGATTTGAAGGGCGCTGAGTTGGGGGAGATGGTGGTCGCCGAAGTCCTGAGCCCATCGCGTAAAGGCAGGCCTGCGATGAGTTATAGGGTGGTCGAGCGCCTGGGTTTTGCGGGCGATCCCGAGGCCGATTTCCGGGCGGTGGTCTGGCATCGTGATTTGCCCACCGAGTTTTCTCGGGATGCTCTTGCGGAAGCGGATGCCCTGGCCGACGGAATCGTTGCCGAGGAACTCCAAGGACGCGTGGATCTGCGAGACCGCTGCTTCGTCACCATCGACCCGGCGTCTGCTCGCGATCACGACGATGCTGTTTTCGTCGAACCCGCCGAAGGCGGATGCCTGCGCCTATGGGTGGCGATTGCCGATGTTTCCCATTTTGTCAGGGAGGGCAGTGCGCTCGACCGTGGGGCTTGGTTGCGAGGGAACAGCATCTATTTTCCGGGCCGGTCGATTCCGATGTTGCCCGAGCGCATATCGAGTGACCTGTGCTCATTGAGGCCGGACGTGGATCGTTTGGTACTCGCCGCGGAGTTGGAGGTCGACGGGGAGGGCTCGATCCGGACCGCTCATTTTCATGAGGCGGTGATCCGCAGCCAGCGAAGGCTCAGCTACCAGGAAGCCGAAGCCGGGATGAAGTCGGCCGAGGAAGGTCGCGAGGCGGATGGTTTCGGGTCGGAAATCAGCGAGCAGTTGGGGCGCCTCGGCATCGTGGCCGATCGACTTGCCCGTCAGCGTGCCCTGTTGCTCTCCCTGGACTTTGATCTTCCCCAGCCCGAAGTCATCCTCGACGACGAGGGGCGCCCCAGCGATATTCGCCGAGCGGGAAGAGGGCCCGCGCACCGGGCGGTGGAGGAAGCGATGTTGGCGGCCAATCGGGCCGTGGCCCAGGCCCTGCTGGACTCCTCCCATCCCGGGGTCTACCGAGTGCACGAAGCGCCCGCACCCCTGGAATTGGCCGCCCTCGGCGAGCTCTACCAGACTTTTGGGTTTTCGGGCTCCGGCCGGGGAAAGGCCCTCGATCGCGCGGGGATGGTGAAGACGCTGGGCGAAGCCGAAGGGCGCCAGCAGGAACGCGTGGTCCACTACTCGACTCTGAGAGCCATGAAGCAGGCGCGTTATGCCGCGGACTCTCTCGGGCATTTCGCTCTTGGTTTTGACGCCTACTTGCACTTCACCTCCCCGATTCGGCGCTACGCGGATCTCGCTGTGCACCGATCCCTACGCCAACTTCTTCGCAGAGAGCGAGGTCCTCGGGATGGTTTCGAGTGGGCGAGTCGTATCGCCATTCGGACCTCGGCGCGAGAACGATTGGCGACGACGGCCGAGCGCGACATGATCGGTCTCGCGCGTTGTGCTGTGATGAAGGAGCGCATCGGCGACGAATTCGAAGGAACAGTCACCGGGGTGGCCGAGCACGGGCTCTACCTGACCCTCGACGACCCCTTCGTCGAAGGCATGGTGCGGATTTCCCGGCTCCGAGGCTTCTTTGATTACGATCGCTCGAGGCATCGTCTGGTCGCACGCGGGTCACGTTTTCAGCACCGATTGGGGGATCGCATGAAGGTTGTCGTGGCTTCGGTGAACTCCCAGATGGGCTGGATTGACCTCGATCCCGCTCCGCCCGGGGGCGAAGACGCGGCCCCGGTTGGATCTGGAAAACCGAGGAAAGCCGAGCGCGAGGGTATTTCCAAGGGAAAGGGTCGGGTTCGACCCAAAAAGAAGAGGTCGGGCCGACGGCGTTGAGGCGACGGGCCTAGCCGACTCAGCCGGCGCCCGGCACTCCCAAGGGCCGAGGGATCCGGAGTGCGAAGATGAAACCGGCCAGGGTGAAGAGCAGCCCTGTCTCGGCCGAGCCAGTTTCAAGGGCCAGTAGGGTTCCGAGCACGCCGAGTCCGGCGGCCGAGACCAGGGCTCCGACCGAGAGGAACACGGCGCTGCTTGGGCGGATGATGGGAGACGAAGCGAATCGCCGGAGCAGAATGGCCGCCAGGGCGAGGCCGACGGCCGCAGTGGTGGCCTGGGGGTCCGGGGGAGGGGACGGCTCATCGAAGTCGCCCAGGAATAAATTCAAGGCGAGAAGCGCGAGTAATGAGAGCACCGCCTTGTGCGTTCCGCCCAAAGTACGTTGGGCGGATTCGATTTCAGCTTGGCTGGGCACTTTGCGAACTCCTTGGGCGCGGTCTGGGACACTCGCGGCCCCACTTGGGACGGGGTCTCTCACCGCTCGATATCCGCTGGCATCCCCGAGGCTGATTCCGCATTCTTGCATTCCTCATGCGTTTTTCCCACCAGGTTCACTACGCAATCTACGGAGTCTTCGATCTCGCCTACAACGGCCGGGGCAAGCCCGTGCAAGTGCGCGTGATCAGCGAGCGGCAGTCGATTCCCACCCGCTATCTCGAGCAAATATTCCAGAGGTTGCGTCGGGGGGGCATCGTCAAGGGAAAGCGCGGCCCCGGCGGGGGCTACGAACTGGCTACGGATCCCGAGAACATCACCTTGCGAAAGATCGTCGAGGCGGTGGAGGGGCCCATCGGGGGTGGGCGGTCGCCGGGCCAGGATGAGGCCAGCGGAGACGAGATCGGAGCCAGTAGCGCCCAGCCGAGCTTTGTCTGGTTGCTCCTCGCCGACCGGATCCGGGATTTGCTAGATGATTTCAGTGTCGCCGAGTTATGTCGGATCGCCTCGCTGCAGGGCGTTCCCCGGGCGGGTTCAGAGGCTCAGGACTACCAGATCTAGCCCCTGGGCGGGCTGGGCGCTCGACTCGCGAAGCCTCCTCTTCTTGCGTACACTGCGGGCCGACACTCCCAGAGTCGTCGTGGGAGGGGCGCCTTGCTCCTCAAGAGCCACGCCGACCGATCGTCCTCCCCGGGCTCAGCTGATTCCTTTCGAGCCGCATCGTGAGGGGTGACTTCTTCGCGGGAGGATGCCGGGCGGGATTGCCCGCTGTGGGTCGCTCCCAACGCCGGGCCGGTGGGAGCCGGGAAGATTCCGTCCCGGAAATCGGTCGAAGCCAGTTTTGAATTCAGCAGCGTCAGACGAGAACGGGTAGTGGTGCAAGATCGCGTCGATGTGAAACGCAATAAGCCTCCGGTTGTGATCCCGGCAACGGTGTTCAATGAACTCCGCCGTCACGCGATGGAGGCGGTGCCCGAGGAGTGCTGCGGGCTGATTACGGGAAGCGGCGAAGAGAGATATGAGAGCGTGTGGAGAATATCGAACGTGATGACGCGCATGCATGTGGCCGACGTCGAGACCTTCCCCGGAGATGCGCGGACGGCCTACTACATGGCCGAGGTCGAATATTTGCAAGCCCAAAAAGATGCCGAGGCCCGGGGTGAGCTTGTGACCGCTGTCTATCACTCCCATGTCAACGCAGATGCCTATCTCTCCGCCGAGGATCGCGTCTACGCCGAGAGTCCGCTTTTCCCCTTCCCGGGAGCACGCCAGATCGTTCTGAGCGTGGTGGGAGATCGGGTTAAGGACGCTGGGATCTTTGAAATCGACTCCGAGAGCGGGCGCTTCACCAGCGAGGGCGGCCGACTCCTGGAGGACGCCGAGTGAGGGGGCGGTCGAATTTTTCCGTGTCTCTGGGCTTGCTCGTTCTTGCCTTCCTGGCTTGTCTCTCGGGGTGCGCGAGCGGCGGACTTGGCCTCGGAGAAATCAGCGACGCGCCGATCGCTCTGGTCTACTGGGACGAAGCCGATGCCCGGAAGCGGGCTGATCTCATGGCTAATTTGACTGGCCGACCCCAGGATCAAAACCGGCTGGGGGTCGCCCATATCGACGCTGTGGCAAGCCTGATCGGCGCCGGCCAAGAGGCTCCGGTATCCCAGCAATTGGCGCGCTATCCCGGTCGAATCGTACTTCTGAATGCACGCACTCTCGAAAAGACCCGTCTTGAGGCGGCACCGCCCAACGCGCGCCCCCTGGCCTGGTCGGAAGATCGCAGTCGCCTGCTCTTTAATAGCGATCACCTCGATGGAGGGATCGGACAGATCTACGAATACGATTTCGGAACCCAAGAAGTTCGCAAGTTGACCCACGGCCCCGCCTATCATCTGGAGGGAGATTACGGTCTTCGAGGCGAAGTCCTGGTGAATTGGGTCTCCCTTCGGGAAGCGCAGGGCAAGGCCGGTATGGATATTCGATCCGAGAGCGGGGCCCAGTTGATCAACCTCATGGAGGGGCAATTTCCGGTAGCTCCGGGTTGGTCGCCCACTGAGGATCTGATTGTGTATGGCCAGGCAGACGAGAGTGGCGGCGCCCGGGACCAGTCTTTGATCCTGGTCCGAGAAGCCAAACCGGGGGGAGATGCGCAACCCCTCGGCCGAGGCCGAGACGCCGTATTTACCCCGGATGGGCGCTGGATCGTATTCTCGAGCCAGGGGCCACGAGGCTGGAGGCTGCAACGAATGCGCCCGGACGGTTCGGCCCGCAAGGCTCTGGGGCAGAGCGTCTTGAGCGCTCGTTCTCCCGCGATTTCTCCGGATGGCAAGCATGTCGCCTACGTCTCGAACGAGGGCGGCTTCGATCGGCTCTATGTCCGGCGTATGGACGGCTCTGGCGACCGGATCCTGCTGGGAGAGGGCTCGGTGGCATTCCCGGCCTGGTAAGCGCAAGGAGAAGCGTAGACATCGCCGCAGCTCAGAGGAGAGGCGGAGAGAAAAATTCCAAGTTCACAAGAATCGAAACACAACCCCAGGCGCGAACTTATGCGCCCAGCGAAAGCAAAGGAACTCATGTCCAAGGAAACTCATCAAGATCTCGTTCCCGTACACGGCGGCCTCACGAGTCCCGTCGATCGAATTGTGCCCCTGAGTGAGCGCTCCACCTTTTTGGCCGGGGCTGTAGACCTGCCCGTGATGAAGGTGACGGACGCCGACCTCTCAACGGTCTATAGGCTTGCAGACGGAGCTCTCTCTCCCCTGGAAGGTCCGATGAAGGAGGCCGAGTACCATCAGGTCCTCGACTCTGCGTTCATCGCGCGAGACGGAGCACGCTACGCCTGGACGATTCCCCTATCCCTGCCCCTGACCGACGACGAGGCCGCTTCCGTACAAGCTGGTGGTTCGATTGCTGTGGAAAACGAAGCGGGCGAAATCGTCGCGATCGTGGACGATTGCGAAGTCTTCGACTGGGATAAGGCGAAATATATTTTGAGCGTATACGGGACGGAGCGTTTCGATCATCCCGGAGGCAATATTGTCGAGAGCGATTCGCGCTCGAAGCTTGTCGGCGGCTCGATTCGTTCCCTGCCCCAGCCCGCGAGTTCGGCGTACGGAGAGTTCATGCTCTCCCCTCGCATGGTGCGGTCCTTGATCCGGGACCGGAAGTGGGAGCGCGCGCTCGCCTTCCAGACCCGAAACCCGCTCCATCGAGCCCATGAGTACGCTCTCGTGTGCGGCGTGGAGGAGCTCACTGCCGAAGGCCATTTCGCCGGGGCCGTTCTGAACCCTCTGGTGGGAGAACTCAAGGGCGATGACGTGCCCGCTGCTGTGCGAATGGAATGCTACAAGGCGCTTCATTCGAAGAAGCTGCTCGGTGAGGGCGACAAGGATGAGGCGATCTGGGAGAAAGCCGGGTACGACATTACCGAGGTTTTCGACCTGATCGGCTTGGATATCAAGATGTTCTACGGCGGCCCGAAGGAAGCAGTGATGCACGCGATCTATCGCCAGAATTACGGTTTCAGCGATATCGTGATCGGTCGCAAGCATGCGGACGCCCCCTACGCCGACGGAAACCCCATCTGGGGCGATTTCGATGCTCACGAAATCTTCGACAAGCTCGAGGGAGAGCTTCATATCCAGCCGCGTAAGATCGGCTTCGCTGCCTACTACGAGTCCATGGGTCGCGTGGATCTGACCGAGCGACACTCCGACGAGAAGCCCTTTGGGATCAGCGGAACCAAGGTTCGTGAGCAGCTCAAGGCCGGTGATCGTCCCGACGTGCGAATCATGCGTTCGGAGACCTCCGATGTCTTGATTAAGGCCTACACGGACTGAGCGGTTTTCAGTTTTTCCGTTCCCCTGGCCCACTCTCCAATTCGATTCGGAGGGTCAGGGGGACGGAATCACCGCTTGGGCCCGAGAGGGTGAGGGGAAGTCGGACGCCCCGCTTCCCGCTGGCTGTTGCCTTTCCCACCGACACGATCTCGAGGTCGGCCTCGACCTGCGCCCTGGCATAATCGGCGCCCCCTGTCTCCACGAGAGGTGAGGGCAGGTCAGACTCATCGAAAAAATCATCGAACCCGGCATCCTCAGCTTCGGCGAGAATCGATTCCTCAAGCAGGGCCGTGATCTCCTCAGCCGGCGGCGGGCTCAGGGCGGGCGCTATCGGGCTGATGGGCATGGTCTCCTTCCGACTTTCGAATCGGGTGGAGAGTCCGGAGTCGAGTGGACGGCTTTCCTGGGCCCGAGCTAGGCGTGTGATCGTCTCGAGAGTTTCCTTGTAGCTCTCGGGCTTATCGACTCGAAGAATCGCGTGCGGTTCGGTCTGCAGCTGAGGAAGAACCCTGGCGATCGCGTCATTGGACGAATCCATCGCGCCCGTGAGCTGGATGAAGAGCGGCACCTCCTCGAGTTCGCGTCCATACGCGCGGAGCGCCGAGCGGATTTCGGCGAGGGCTTGAAGGTTCTGAGCCGAAGCGCGGTGACCGGTGGCGAGGGTCCAGACCAAAGCGTCCACCCCATCGAGCAGGCGCATTCGGACCGGCGCGAGATCCGGGTCGGCGGGGGCGGAGAGCAGGGTGAGGTCACTGGTCTCGTGGGTGGGGAAGAGAGGGCGAAGCCTCAACTCCTGGTAGCAAAGAGAGGGGTCCAGGCTGGTGGGAATTCGTTGCAGGGAGCACTCTTCGTCGGGCTTACTGTTCGCCAGGATACTCTCGAGGGCCGGGTCAGGTCTTTCATCCCGGGCGCTCCAGTAGAGCAGGCGGAGCGAAGGGGCGCTTTGCCCAGCGGGGTCGGCGTTCACGTGATTCCCTTCTTGTCGAGAATCCGTCGCGCATGGCTCGAGATGGCGCTGGAGACGTCCTTGCTCTTCGTCAGCGTGCGCAGATCCTTGTCCTGGAGGTAATTGAGAAATTTGACAGCTTGGGGCAAGGGCGTCTTGGGGTTGCTCGTGAGTGCCAATTTAATCTGGTAATTACGGGTCCAGTCTTTATTGGCTGCGATAACCCGCAGGATCTCATCGCTCACCGAGCGTGATTGAGCCATGCCAATGACCTCGGTATCGGTGATCTTGGGGCTTTGGAGCGCGCACAGGGCGATGACCTTGTTGCGGTCCTTGATCAAGAGGCTGCGTGCCTCCTTTCCGCCCACCCGGGCGAGCTTGATCTTCTGCATGACGGTCATCTTTTGAATCGCGGCGAAGATATTGTCGCTCTCCTCTTCGACGTGTTCCTCCTCGGAGCCGAGCAGGACGGTCATTTCGAGGGATTGCTCGCCAATCGCGGCGAGTACCGCCTGGGTTGCCTCTTCCTCGGTCAATTCGGAAGAAGCCGAATTCTTTTCTTCGGCGGAGTCTCCGAGACCGAGAAAGACGAGGATGCGTTCGAGTACGGCCCGCCCAGTGAGGGGGTTTTCTCCGAGGGCTTCGACAATTCGGCTCTCGCGCTGCAGTCGTTCCTGGTTGTTGCTGATGATCTCGACGACTCCGCGAATGGGCAGGGAGGCGAGAAAAACGATGGTTAGATCGGAGGTGGCCGGATTGAGTGCGATGGCCTCGCAGCATCCCTGATCTTCTCGATGCAGGCGAGCGAGGTGGTCGAGGAGGGCGGGGTGGGCTGGCCCGGCGAGGGTGGCACTCAGGATCTGCTCGGGAAGGTTGTTCAGGCTGGCCTGGGCGGTTTCCTGGACCTGGGTGTCGGGGTCGTGGGCCAGGGCGAAAAGCAGAGTGGCCAGGTCAAGGGGCTCCAGGGGGAGGGCTCCCCGGGCCGCCATGAGTTTCACCTTGGCGGGAGCATCCCGGCGGGCATATTTCTCGGCCGCCGGTGAGAGCGCCAGGCGTATCTTTTTCTTTTCTCCGCCGGATGCCAAGCGAGGCTCTCCTGTCTGCGATCTGGGCCTTGAATCCGCCTGAGCGACTCTCTGCCCTTGCCGTATCTGATGGATGCCCGGGGCCTGCTCTTCACGGCAATACCGGGGTGGGGCGCTTTCGGGCTCTAGCGATTCTTCTCGAAGAGGATGCGCAGACCCTCCAGGGTCAGGAAGGGGATGACCTCTTCGATGGCCTTGCTCTCTTGGGCGATTCCCCTGGCCAAGCCGCCGGTGGCGATGGTTCGAGCGTCTTCGCCGAGTTCGGGCAGGATGCGCTCGACCATGGAATCGACCATCCCTGCGTAGCCAAAGAGCAGGCCCGATTGGAGCGCCGAGGTCGTCGTCTTTCCGATGACCGTCCGGGGCCGTGCGATTTCCACGCGATGGAGTTTCGAAGCGCGCTCGAAGAGGGCCTCCATGGAAATATGGATGCCCGGCGCGATGACACCGCCCATATATTCGCCATTACGGGAGATGCAGTCGAAGGTTGTGGCTGTGCCAAAATCGACGGCGATAATCGGACCGCCAAAGAGCTCATAGGCGGCGACGGAGTTGACGATCCGGTCGGCTCCGACTTCGTGGGGGTTCTCGTAGCGAACGGGCATGCCCGTTCGAATGCCAGGTCCGACGACCAGGGCGTTGATCGAGAAAAGCTTCGTCGAAACCCTCTCCCAGATCGGCACCATGGGAGGGACTACGCTCGAGAGGATAATGTCGGTGACCTCGCTGCACTCACGCCCATCGTGGTCGAAGAGCGAGTGCAGGGAGATGGCCAGCTCGTCCGAGGTCTGTTCCCGATGCGTCGAGAGGCGCCAGTGGTGGCTTAGCTTTCCTTCGTCTTCGGTGTAATCGAAGATTCCCAGGGATACATTTGTATTTCCTACGTCGACGACAAGCAGGGTGGTCTTGGGCACGGTCGGGTTACTCCTTGGAGGGTGGATCCTTGCAGATGGTGACGTCGCCGGCCAATAACTCTAGTCGTTCTCCCGACGGGCGGTCGAGGAGCAGGGCGCCGTTGGGAGCGACCCCCGCGGCAATGCCCTCGACGCTTTGGCCATTGATCTCCGCCACTGTGATCCGCCGCCCGAGCATATGAAAATGGGCGTCGAAACGCGGGCGCAGCCGGTCGAGGCCGCCTTTTTCGTGCTCGTCGAGGATATTTTCGAGTTTTTCGAAGAGCCTGCGAGTGAAAGCCACTCGGTCGATCAAGCGGCCCGAATGCGCTCGAAGGCTGGTGGCGCGGTTCCTGAATTCCTCGGGGAACTCGTCTCGGCCGACATTCAGATTGACCCCAATGCCGAGGATCGCGTGGCTCACGCGATTCTCTTCGGCTTCGAGTTCCATCAGTACTCCCGAGGTTTTGAGCCCACCGAGCAGGACATCATTCGGCCATTTGATTTCGAGATCGGCCGCCTCTTCGCCGAGTTCCTCCATGACGGTTTCGGCGACTGCGATTCCGGCAGCTAGGAGAAGCGTGGGTGCAGAAGCGGTGTCGAGGCTGGGTCGGAGGACTATGGAGGTGTAAAGATTGGATTGCGGGGGTGAAAAAAAACTCCGGCCAAGGCGTCCGCGTCCCGCGGTCTGGGACTCTGCAATGACAGCCGTCCCGTGGGCGGCTCCTTCCCGGGCCAGGCCCGCTGCGACTCGGTTCGTCGAGTCGGTTTCGTCGAAGTGTTCGATCCGCTGGCCGAGCCACTGGCTCGTGAGGCCGCGGGTAATTTCGTCGGCGTAGAGTTTGTCCGGGGCGGAAATCAGTCGATAACCGCCGCCGGGAGCGCCTTCGATCGTATAGCCGCGCTTGCGAAGCGCGCTTACGTGCTTCCAGACCTGGGCGCGTGAGACGCCCAACTGGCTCGAGAGCCCCTCTCCCGAGCACGTTCCATCGGTGACCTCCCGGAGTGATTCGAGAATGCGGCGCGCTCCCTCAGACATGGGTGCCATCCTGTGTTTCGAACTCGAGGGAGACGTCGGCCGCCGGCGCTGAATGAGTGAGCGCGCCGAGGGAAATGCGGTGGACCCCGGTGTCGGCGTATTCCTTGAGGTTGTCGAGAGTGATCCCGCCCGAGGCTTCGAGGAGCGCGACGTCCGCGAGCTTTTCGACGATGGCGCGGACCTGGGCCGGGCTCTGATTGTCGAGGAGCAGAAAGTCCGCACCGGCCTGGCAAGCGATTTCCGAATCCTCGAGGGACTCGACTTCGACTTGGACCCTTATGCCCGACTCCGCTCCGTCCAGGGCCGCGCGCACGGCGGCCTCGACGCTGCCCGCGGCAGCCCTGTGGTTGTCTTTGAGGAGGATGCCATCGTAGAGGGCGAACCGGTGATTGGTTCCCCCTCCGCACGCTACGGCGAATTTATCCAGGGCTCTCCACCCCGGCATGGTCTTCCGGGTGTCGACGATCTTGCATTGAGTATGGGAGACTTCCGAGACGTAGCGTTCGGTCAGAGTCGAGATTCCGCAGAGTCGGCCGAGGAAGTTGAGTGCTGTTCGTTCGGCGGCGAGAATGCTGCGCAGGGAGCCGTGTAGCCGCATGAGCACACGCCCGGCCTCGACACGCTCGCCCTCGTCGGCCAGGATTTCCACCCGAATCTCGGGATCGACTTGGAGGCTCACATCTCTGGCGACGAAGAGCCCCGAGACCACGAGATCGGTCCTGGCTTCGATTCGAGCCGAGCCGGTGGCGGCTTCGGGGATCACCAGATTCGAGGTGAGATCTCCCGGTCCGATATCTTCGCTGAGCGCCATGCGCACCAGGTCCTGGTACGTGTCTGGCGCGGGCGGTTTCAAGTGCGGTTGCACGACGCTTCCCCTCGCGCCCAGCATGGGCGCGCGTCACTCATTCTAGGAGAATGACAGGGAATTATCATTTCCGGGCCGAGACTTAGAGAGGCACCCTCGGGCCTAGAGGTCGCTCTCTTTCATCCGCCGAATTTCCTCCCGGACGAGCGTCTCGGCGAGTTTGGGGATGACTTCCCAAGCGATAGCCTCGAAACGCTCGACGAGGGTTTCGATGAGCTCCTGGCTCAGGTCCTCGGGCAATTCGGGCAAGATTTCGGCGGTCATGGTGCCGATGGAATCGCGAATTTCGTCCCGGCCCTGGAGCGATGGGGTCGGTGCTTGGAGTTCGGCGGGCGGGGCGGATTCGGGTTGCGGAGTGGGGGCCGGAGTCGGGGTACCGAAGTCGAAATCGTCGTCCAGGGGGTCGAAACTGAGGGGGTCGAGCTCAAGCCCCTCCTCAATCACTTCATCCTTGGGCAGCGGGAGGACGTCGAGAAGATCATCATCGCCCTCAAGGGTTTCGCCCTCAAGGAGATTGCCAAAGTCACCGGGGGAGTCGTTCGAGAGATCGGTCATAGGAGTTCGAGCCATGACGGGATTCGCTTTTCTGCGGAGCGAACGAGAGTCGCTCGGAAGGGGGGCCAGTAACGGGTTGGCCTGGTTCTGGGGAAGTAGTTCCTCCAGGCGCTGGCGCAGTATATCGGCTCTGATGGGCTTTGTGATGTGCTGATTTGCGCCGGCGATGAGGGCCCGGGCTTCGTCGTAGCGCTCGAAGGCGTCGGTCATGATCAGGACCGGGACGCCGAGAAGTTCGGGTGCCTGCTTGATCGCTTCACAGACCGCGTAACCGTCGATGCCGGGCAGGGTGGCCTGGGCCAGGACGATATCGGGCCGGAGTCCCCGGGCGACTTGAAGCGCCTCATTTCCGGTTTTCGACCAGATCAGGTCGAAATCGCTGCCGGCGAGCGCTTCCTCGACAAGTTCGTGGGCGAGGTCGCTGGCGTCGGCGAGTAGCAGGGTTCGGGGCATGGAGGTCTCCGACCGGTGGGGCCGGGAGGCGGACGCTTTAGCAGTCCACCATTCCCTTGAGCTTGCCGCGGAGTCGCATGACGGCCTTGGTATGAATCTGGCAAACCCGGCTCTCGGTGATGCCCAGGATGCTCCCGATTTCCTTCATGTTCAGGTCCTCGTAGTAGTAGAGCGAGACCACCAGGCGTTCTTTCTCGGGCATGGTTCCGATGGTGTCGGAGATCAGGTTCTTGCTCTCGAGAAGCTTCATCGAATCGAAGGGGTTCTCCGAGTTCGGGTCTTCGATGACATCCGAGAAGGTTCCGGCGCTTTCCCCATCCGCATTGGTGCCGCGAACTTCTTCGAGGTTGATCATTGAAATTCCCCGGACTTGGTTGACCAGGGTGTGAAATTTGTCCATCTCGAGGCCCATGGATTCGGCGACCTCTTCCTCGGTGGCGGCTCGGCCGAGTTCCTGCTC
Organism: Myxococcota bacterium; assembly: GCA_029243605.1. Taxonomy (GTDB): domain Bacteria; phylum Myxococcota_A; class UBA9160; order UBA9160; family UBA4427; genus JAZXM01. The sequence goes on along the minus strand of JAQWRT010000030.1, from coordinate 124,026 downwards.
GAGTTCCCCGTAGGCGCTCTCGAGCTTGCGGCTGCGCTGGCGCACGCTTCGCGGGACCCAGTCGAGGGAGCGGAGTTGGTCCAGGATGGCGCCCTTGATCCGGAATTCGGCGTAGGTCTTGAATTTGCAGTTCTTTTCCGGGTCGTATTTGCCGATAGCGTCCATCAGACCGATAACACCGGTGCTCTGGAGATCATCGAGGTCGATATGCGAGGGAAGGCGCGCCGCGATGCGGTTGACGATATAACGCACCAGAGGCGTGTGCTCCAAGATCATCTCCTCCTGAATGTGGAGGGGGATCTCGTCGTATTTTGCCTTAGCTTCTCGGAGCACCGATTCCATGCTTTGATCTCCTGACCTTGTCCTGCTGGCCTTTGAGCTTTTCGTTCTTTCGGACCTTGTGTCCGTTTGAACTTCGCTGTCGGGACTAGTTAAAGCATGGACTGTGCCAAGAATTAAAGTTGCAGCGGAAAAAAGCCGTCATATTCGGGATTGAGCGACATTTTTGGCCGAGCGGATCGATAAGTCTCCGTTTTTTCTAAAGAATAAAAATTTCACAAATTGCAGCCCCGAGCCGATACCTGGGAGTGGCAGCCCTTCGCAACCGACGCAGAACGGCGAATCTTCCGAAGACTGTCAGGGGATTGACGTTTTGCGTCCGTTCGCCGTACCGCCCGGTCCGAAAGGGTACGTTCCCGAACCATGGTTTTGGCCCGCTCTCGCCGGACCCCGGGCAGGGGGTCTCCAGGCATGCCCCCAGCAGGTCCTGGGCAGCCGGTGGGCAGGAGTTCGGCGATCTAGCTGGGCGGGGCGAGTTCTCGCTTCTTGATCTTCTCGACCAGGGTCGTTCGGTTCAGGTCCAGCAACTGGGCGGCCTGGTTTTTGTTCCATTCCGTACGATCCAGGGCCTGACTGATCAGGCTCCGCTCGAGGTCCTCCACGGCGCGACTGAGGGAGAGCCCTTCGGGCGGCAGTTCCTGCTGGGCCCTGGTCTGGGAGGGCCCCGAGCCGATCTCGGCGGGCAGGTCATCGGGTTGGATTCCCTCCTCGCCGCAGAGGATCGCCATGCGCTCCATCAGATTTTCGAGCTCCCGGACATTGCCCGGCCACGAGTGCCCGGAGAGCAGGCTCAGGGCTTCGTCGCTGATCCGGGTCTCGGGTCGCTCCGGATCCGCGCTGGGCTTGTTGAGAAAGTGGCGAATCAGGAGAGGAACGTCCCCGCTGCGGTCGCGCAGGGGCGGGACTTGGACCGGGACGACGTTCAGGCGGTAGTAGAGGTCCTCTCGGAAGAGCTTTTCCTCGATCAGCCCAGGCAGGTTCTGGTGGGTTGCGGCAATGACCCGGACGTCGGCTTTCTGGCTCTTGGAAGAGCCCACGGGCTCGAAGGAGCGCTCCTGGAGAACCCGGAGGAGCTTGACTTGGAGGTTGGGACTCATGTCCCCGATTTCGTCCAGAAAGATCGTTCCGCCCTCGGCTCGGGCAAAACGGCCCTCTCGGGTCTGGTGGGCGCCGGTGAAGGCCCCCCTGAGGTGTCCGAAGAGCTCCGATTCGAGGAGCTCCTCGGGAATGGCACCGCAGTTCACCGTGACCAGGGGTTTCTCGGCCCGGCGGCTGTTGTAGTGCAGGGCCTGGGCCACGAGTTCTTTGCCCGTGCCGCTTTCGCCGGTAATCAGGACGGTACTCTCGGTATCCGCCACTTTCTCCACCAGGGAGAGCATCTTCTCCAGGGCGGGGCTCTTTCCGATGATCTGGTCGAACTGATAGCGCGAGAGCAATTCGCCCTTGAGGCGTCGGTTCTCGCTCTTCAGTCGCCCGTGTTCGATGGCCTGGTCGACCAGGCGTCGGATGACATCGAGGCGTTCCTGCTCGAAGGGCTTTTCGAGATACCAGTAAGCCCCCGCACCCAGGGCCTCGAGCGAGCGCTCGGCGCTTCCGAACCCCGTAATGATGATGCAGGGGAGGTCGGGTTGGCTCTCATGGATCTGGGCGATGACCTCGAGCCCGCTCATTCCGGGCATCTTGAAGTCGCAGAGAACGAGATCGACGCTCTCCGACGCGAGGAATTCCAAAGCTTCCGGGCCGTTGCAAGCGGACGAAATGCGGTGGCCCTGGCGCTTGAGGATCCGCTCCAGTGCCCGACGGTAGAGATCCTCGTCATCGACGATTAGGACGTGATTTTCGGGCAAAATCGACTCCGCTCGGCGGAGGGGGGCAACTGCAGGATACGGGGGATGCCGCCCAGCATCAACCCGATTCCCTGGGACGGCCCCAGGCTTATGCGCTCGGGGTTGGTCAGGCCCTCGGGATCGGGTATTTTGCCGCTTCCCCCCGCACGAGATTGGATACCTGACTTGGCGGGAGCACACCGCGAGGAACGTGCGGCAGCAGTCGCCCGGATCGCTGTCCTCAAAGGGGACGGCGCCGGTGAGGGCGCGCGGTTGCCTTCGGGCGGCCCGCTTGGCGCTCCGGGGGCGAATGAGTCGGGCACCGCCTTGGCCCTTGGGCGCCTGGGGGCCGAAGTCGAGATCCTGGCGGCGGGGAACGTTCACGACTGTCTGGCGCTGAGTCGCGAGTTTTCGCTGGACCTGATCCTGCTGGACTGCTGCCCGCGCGAAGTCGTCGAAGCGTTCTTCTCGGCCTATCCGGGCCAGGGGGCGCCGGTGGTGGTCATCATTCCCGCCCATGCCTCGGAGTCGGCTGCCCTCGATGCCTTTCGCCACGGAGCTGCGGATTGTGTTCGCGTGGGCGGCGAGTATGCCGAGGTGCTCTCCCTGGTCGCCATGGAGCAGATTCAGCGCTGGCGTGGCCTGCGCGAGAAAGAGGCGGCCCGGGACAAGATCGAGTGGTTGGAGCGCCTGAATCAGGCGATCGTCACGGAAATTCCGGTCTCCCTATTGGTTCTCGACGGTCATCGCCGGGTTGTTGAATGCAATCCGGAATTCCAGCGGACCTTCGACTGCCCGCCGGGGGAGGCCCGGGGGTCTGAGATTCGTGATGTGCTGCCCGCCCCGCTCATCGCCGACGGCCAGTTGATGGAACTCGTGCCGGCCCTCGGCCAGCGCCTGCCCGAGCGACCCCGCCTGGCGCGTTTTACCGACGCCGAGGGCAGGAATCTGGTCTTCGATGTGCGCAGCCAGCGCCTCGACGCCGAGGGGCATCTTTTGCTCACGCTCTCCAATGTGACCAAGACCGAGTTGATGAGCCGGCGCCTGGGCGAACTCGAACGCTTCAACGAGCACGTGGTCCAGAGTATCAATAGCGCCCTGGTGGTGATCGATCTCGAGGGGCGGATCAATTACGCCAATCCCACGGCCGGGCAGATCCTGAAATCTTCCGAGGTCGATCTCGTCGGTCGGCCGATCGGCGAATTCTTGTCCTCCACGGGGGAGATGCCCGAGGTGGTGGGCATGGCCCTCGAGAAGGGAGTCCACTCCAGGGGCCGGGAAATGCTGCTCTCCCTGGCCGACGGTGCCGCCGTTCCCATTGGGATCTCATGTACGCCGCTCTTGGGGGACCAAGATGAAATCCAAGGGGCGGTGGCGATCTTTCAGGATCTGAGCGAGATCAAGGAATTGCAGCGTCAGGTACTCCAGCAGGAAAAGATGGCATCCATCGGTCAGTTGGCGGCGGGGATCGCCCACGAGATCAACAATCCGGTGGGCTTTATTCACGCCAATCTCGCCCAGATGTCGGAATACCTCGATGACCTCGGGCTCTATCTCGATTCCGTTGAAGAACTCAAGCGGGTCGTGTCGGCGGCGGCCAGCGAGGAGGGCGTGCGGGCGCTCACGTCCCTGGAGGATCTCGCTCGCAAGATCGACCTCGACTACTTGCGCGGTGATTTCGGCAGTGCGCTTCGGGAATCTCTCGAGGGATCCGAGCGGATCCGGCATATCGTGAGCGATCTACGAGACTTCTCTCATCGGGGGGGCGTCAAGAAGAGCCTGGCCGATATCAATCAATGCGTGGACTCCACGGCGAATATCGTGTGGACCATGATGAAACACTCGGTGGAGCTCAAGAAAAACTACGCTGACTTGCCCGAGCTGCGCTGCCATCCGATGCAAATCAAGCAGGTGCTGATGAATCTTCTGGTCAACGCCTATCAGGCCATCGAAGAGAATGTTCAAGACGGCTCCGCAACCCGCGGTTTGATCGAGATTACGACCCGGGAGCGAGATGCCGGAATCGAGATCGCCATTCGAGATACCGGGGCGGGGATCGCAGAGTCGAATCTGCCACGGATTTTTGACCCCTTCTACACGACCAAAGAAGTCGGTGCGGGAACGGGACTGGGCCTTTCGACGTCGTACGGAATCGTGAAACAACACGGGGGCGAAATGACGGTCAGCAGCGAGCTGAACCAGGGAACATGCTTCCGGGTTTGGCTTCCCCACGACACCGACGAGACCTCGGGTTCGATTTGAGGCCGACGAGAGGGGGGCGCTGGTGGCGACCCTCTTGATCGTCGATGACGACGCGGGAATCCTCTCAGCGCTTCGGCGAAGTCTTCGCCGGGAGGGCTGGAATATTCTCTTGGCCGGCTCGCCCAGCGAGGCTCTCGAGATCATCGACCAGAATCGTGTGGATCTGATTCTCTCGGATCACAAGATGCCGGGGATGACGGGTACCGAGCTACTCGGCGAGGTCAGCCGGCGCAGCCCGGAGACCGTGCGCATCCTGATCACGGGTTGGTCCGAGGCCATCGACGAGGAGGAGTTGGCGAGAATCGGGGTTGGGGCGATGGTCTCGAAGCCCTGGGACGATGCCGAGCTCAAATCCGTCCTTCGCCAATACCTTGCGTGAGGCTCGGAGCGAAGGGGTTCAGCTCATCTCTTCGCGGCTCAGCCCCCGGAAATACTCCATATCCGAGTCCTGGGTGTTTTTGGCGCCGACGGTGACGATGCGGAACCGCTGTTGCCTGCCGCGGGCATAGTAGATCCGCCCCTTGCCGCCGAAACCGAGTTCGAAGATGTGCACGTAATTGGGCAGGCCGCCCACCTTCCGGCGCACGGCGACATTATCCGCTTCCTCGGCGAGGCGCTTGATCGCCTCTTCGGCCTTTAGCTTCATGGCCTCGTCGCGCAGAGAAACGAGGTTGTCGATGGCCCGATCCTCGAATTCGATGTTCTTGTAGAGGGTCCGGAGACGTCGCGCGAGAGCCTCGCTGCCCTTGCCTCGGGGACCGCCTCCCCCCCGGCTCGCCTGCTTGAGATTCTTCTCGAGCTCCCGGAGCTCGTCCTCCTTGGTCGTGATATCCCCGGCTGCTTCCTCGAGGAGTTCTTCCAGGGCTTCGACCTCCTGGGAAAGTTCCGTGGCCCGGTCGGCCGAACCTCTGAGTTCCTCCTCCCGGCCGGCCAGATTATGCAGCTTCTTCTGGAGTTCGCGTCGCTCTTGCTGGAGCGCGGAGATCGCGCTGCTCTGGGCGCGTTCTGCGGGTTCGACCTCCTCGAGTTTTCGGCGAGCACTCCCCAATTCGGATTCGATCTTCAAGGCCCGCTCGGCGGCCCGATCCCGGGCTTCGATGGCCTGGTTGGTCTGGCGGGTAAAGCGGCGCTGGTTCGAGCGGTTGTAGAGGTAGAGCCCCCAGAGAAGCGCCGCCGCGTAGCCGACGAGGATGACGTTGGCGAGGAGAGAGGTGTGGGGGACGGAAACGGTGACGTCGGTGGAGGCTGGAAGCAATTCCACGGCCTGGCGCAGGACATCCGTCGGCTCGAGTCCCTGCTCCTGGGGGCGAATGCGGCCGTGTACATAGATCCAGCTCATCCCGTCGTTGCCCAGAACGAGACTGGTGACCCGGATGCCCCCGAAAGTGACCCAGGGCGAGCGTTCCACGAGATTCCCCATGGCCGCCTGAATCTGGCTGGCCACTGGGCTGTCGAGATCGGTGACGTGGGTGGCCTCGATGGCCAGGCGCTCGAAATGAGAATCCAGGGCCATCTCGGCGAGCCAGATCGTGGACGTATAAAGGACTAGAAAGGCGAAGACGGCGGCATAGATCACCCGGAAGGAGAGGATTCGATCACGGGTGAGCCTTCCCGGCCCAGACAAGGGGGTTCCCGAGGAAGGCGAGCCGATTTCTAGTTCGGACGCTTCAGGCATGGTCGGTAGAGAGCATAGTATGGACCGGGAGGGGAGCCAAAGATCACCGGAAGCGGGGAGGAGAGTGCCGGTGCGGCGAGTTCGGCCGGGACAGGCTCCCGGGGAGGGGCTACGTTGCTCGGCCATGAGAGTTGTGGATCTCGACCGAGATATGAGCGACGTGATTCCCACCGGGCTCACGCCGGATAGCGAATTCCTTTTTGACCGGATGACCAAGGTCACTCTCGATCGGACACTGGCCGCCCCCGGCCAGTGGATCCTCGACGTGGCCAGCGGGGTCGGTCAGGACTCCATCGCCCTGGCCGGACGCGGTGCACGAGTGGTGGGCGCCGAGCCGTCGGGGCGGATGACCGGTATGGCGCAGCTTTTCGCGGCGGACAAGCCGGGGCCCATGCCCGACTGGGTGCGGGGGTGGTCGGATCGACTGCCCTTTGCGCAGGGGAGTTTCGACGCGTGTATTTGCAAGGGCGCGATGGATCATTTCGACGCCCCGGAAGTGGCGATCGCCGAGATGGCCCGAGTGACCAGCACCCGGGGACGGGTGGTGCTCGCCATCGCCAATTTTGAATCCCTGGCCTGTCGCGTGGGTCGCGGCCTGGACGATCTGCGCCAGGACGTTCTGGGTCTTGGGCCGCTCCGGGAGCGGCGGGGCTACGATGCGCCGAGCGACCACTTCACACGCTACGAACCCGAGTTGATCCGCGAGCAGGCTGAGAAGAGCCTCGTGGTGGAGAGCGTGGAGGGAATCTCCATGGGCTGGGGTATGCCGGGTTGGTCCAAGTGGATGGCGCGGATTCCCCGGCCCCTGGCCGACGTGGCGGTGCGGACCCTCGACCAGTTCGGGCGTCAGTGGCCCGGGTTGTCTGACGTGATCGTTCTGGTGGGCCGCCCTCGGCGCTCGGAGAGCACCTCGGCGTAGCCGTCCGCGGTGACGGCGGCGACGTGCCGCCAGGAAAGGTGGGCTTCGACCCTTTCCCGGGCCCGCAGCCCGAGTTCGTCGCGCGCTTCCCGGGATTGCATCAGGTCGAGGACCCCCTGAGCAAGGGCCTCGGGCGAATCCTTGTCGACCAGGATCCCGCCACCGCACAGGGCCATGACCTCGGGTAGGGCGCCCACTCGGCAGGCCACCACCGGCGTGCCGCAGGCCAGGGATTCCACTGCGGGCAGTCCGAAGCCCTCGTAGCGCGAGGGGACGACCGTAAGCGCGGCGCGTTGGTAGAACTCGAGGAGCCGCTCGGCTTCGACCCGCCCGGTGACATTCAGGCGATCGGCGACGCCCACCTCTCGGGCCCACTTGAAGACATCGTTGCCCGGGTGGTTGTTGTCCACCAGGGTCAGGGTCATCTCTTTGGGGAGCAGGGCCAGGGCACGGATCAAGGTACGCACCCCCTTGTTGGGGTCGCTGGCCCGACCCACGCAGAGGAGTTCGGTCTGGCTGGGGGTCACCTCGGGATCGGGACGATAGAAATCGGTGTCGAGGCCGTTGAGGACATTTCGAATGCGCTCGGGGCGGACTCCGAAATCGGCCTCGATGGTGCGGGCGCTCTCCTCGGAGGACGTGAAGACTCGGTCGATGCGGCGCGCCACCGTGGCCTGCATGCCCACGGGGTAGAAGGCCATGGAGCCGATGCGGTCGCGGAACGTTTCATCCCGGATCAACGAGGCGCGCCGGTCCACCGTCAGGGGGTGGTGAATGGTTGTGACCACCGGTAAGCCCAGGGCCTTGAGGCCGAGGACGCCGTAGCCGAGGCACTGCACGTCGTGGACGAGATCCCAGCGCTCGCCCTTCCGCAGCCGGGTGGCCAGGGCGCGAAAGGCGCGCAGGCTGAAGGCCATGGGTTCCGGGAGGAAGCCCAGGCGACTGGCTCCGAGTTCGTAGAGGTTGAGCGGATTGAGCGCGGCGGTGGGCCGGTCGCGAGGAATCATTCCCGCGTAATCCCGGGTGAACCAGCGGGCCCAATGCTCTTGATTGTCGAGTCGCTGGACACTTTTCGCAAAGGGCATGGGGTCGGGGTAGGGGGGGCCGACGACCACGTCGATCTCGATTCCCAGGCGCGCGAGCTCCCGGGCGAGAAAATAGAGATAGATGCCCTGACCCCCGCACGTCATGTTGCCCCGATAGGCGATGAAGCAGACCCGGGAAGGCCGTCCATTCTCAGGCACGGGCTGGCTTCTCGGCGTAGAGGATCAGACTCTTCGGGCAGATGCGGTTCAGGATCTTCTTCTCGATGCGGTCCATCACGGGAGAGCCCGTGATCTGGATCAGGAATTTCCGGTAAATCCGCACCAGGGCGCTCTCGTCGGCGGTGGGTAAATTCATGATCGAGCGAAGCACCCAGTAGGGCGTGTGGAAACCGTGGGCGAAGCCGACCCCCACGGTGCTGAGCCCCACCCCGGCCATTCCCTCGGCCAGCTCGCGAGGCTTGAAGATCCGGATATGACCCCCCGGGCTCTCGAAATAGTCGTCTCCCAACCGCAGGTAGAGGTGCTCGCTGGTCGCCGTGGGAATTGTGATGGCGAGTTTGCCCCCGGGCCGGGTCACCCGGGCGAGTTCGCGTACGGCACCCACGTAGTCGTGGACGTGCTCCATCACCTCGGAGCAGATGATCCGGTCGAAGGTCGCGTCGGCGTAGGGGAGATGGAAGGCATCGCCTTGGTTCATCTCGCCTAGGGATTCGAGTTCACTCGCGCGCCCGCGAAGTCGCTTGGAGGCGAGCCTCAGGGAATCGAAATCGAGGTCGAGACCCACGACTCTCGCTCCGCGCTCCAGACAGCCGAAACAATGCCTGCCCTCGCCGCAACCCGCGTCCAAGACGAGGTCGCCGGCGCGGACATCAAGCCGCTCGAGATCGACGGTGAGCAGCACGTAGCGTCTCCTCGAAGACGTCCACGAGCCTTTCGGCCGCGTCGCTCCATTGGAATACCCGCTCGACTCGCCGGCGGGCGGCACGCCCGATTCGGGCGGTTTTTTCGGGGTCCGATAGGACATCGGCCATGGCGTCTGCCATAGCCCGGGGATCCCGCATGGGGACCAGACGCCCGGCATGGCCGTCGCTGCCCACGACCTCGGGCAAAGCGCCCGCGGCGTTGGCGATCACCGCGAGTCCGCAGGCCATGGCCTCGCTCGCCGGGAACCCAAAACCCTCGAAAAAGGAGGGTACGATGGCCACACGGGCGGTGGAGTACTGCCGAACGAGTTCCTCCACGGTGAGCATGCGGTCGACGATCTTGACCCGGCCCTCCAGGCCGAATTTTTGGATCAGGCGCGGGACCAGGCCATCCTCGGGGATGCGGCCGTCCACGATCTTGAGAGTAATCTCCTGAGGCAGCATGGAGAGGGCTTCGAGCATGGTCCCGATGCCCTTCTTGCGATCTTCGGTGCGGCCCACGAAGAGCATATCGGTCTCTTTCTCCACGTCCGGGATGGGCCTGAAGAGGTCGGTGTCCGTGCCGTTGTAGACCACCGGAACCTCTTTGCTCGGAATCCCGAAATAGCGCTCGATCTCGATGGCCGAGGCCTGGCTGACCGTAACGATTCGGTCGAGGCGCGGCGCGACCTTCTGCTGCATGAAGAGCGGGAAATAGAGGGTGCGCTTGACCTTCTTGATCAGGCGCGGGTCGATGGAATAGTCGGCTTCGCGATCGATATGAAGCGGGTGGTGGATCACCGAGACCACCGGCGTTCCCATGGCACGAATGCCCAGCAGTCCCCAGGACAGGCACTGGTTGTCGAAGACGATGTCGAAGTTGTGGCGTTCCTGCAGGGTGGGCCAGCGCCGCAGCAAACGAAAACCGAAGGTCTGCATTTCGGGGAAGACGCCCATCCGCGAGACGCCCAACTCCCAGAGGCTGAGCGGCTTTAGAAGCGAGAGTGGATTCTTCGTATCGAACGCCTCGGGCATGCTGGCGCCGAAGACATTGTCATTGGGGATCTCATGGAGCGGGATGCCGTCGGCGAGTTCGGGCAGCGGGGGGCCGGCGAAGACGTGCACTTCGTGGCCGGCCTTTTGCCATTCCCGGGCGAGGTACGCGGCGTAAATACCCTGGCCGCCGCAAAACATATTTCCGCGATAGGTGAGGAGTGCGATTCGCATGCCGGGACGCTTAGGCCGATTCGCCGGCGCTGGGATCCGAGGTGTCTCCGGACGTCTCGGCCTGAGTGGGCTCGGCGACGAGGGTTTCCGGGGCGGGGTCGGCTTCGACCTGAATCGTGGCGATGGTGTAGCCCACCCAGCCCGCCAGTCCGAGGACAAAGAGGGTTAGGACAGCCACAGGCAGGGCTACTGCCCAGTAGCTGTGGTTGAGCAGGCCGACGACAAAAAGCAGGGCCAAAAATCCGGCTGAGGCGCAGATCGCCCAACCCTGAGTGCGCGAAGCTTCGTTCATGGTGCTGAGTACTCCGAAATTTCCGGGTTCCCGACGGTGGGTCGGCCCATGCGCCGAGGGGTTCCCTTGGATCCGGGCCCACCGGCGAAGCCGGGGGGATCGGGGATGGATGGGGGATGTGGTGGAGGGGCGAAACCGACTCGCCCGTGGACGGGCGGTATGGTGGAGAATTGAATAGGAATGTCAAGGACTTGACTAATGCTCTCGCGAGAGTCCCTGAAGTTCCGGCGGGGGGGGCGGGGCCGGCGGGCCGCGAGCGGCCTAAGATCCCGGTGATGTTGATGATTGGCTTGATGTCGGGAACTTCCGCGGACGCGGTGGACGCCGCTCTGGTGGAGTGGCCGGGCGGGACTGCCACCCGACCCTTCGAATTGCTCGGGTACCTCGAGCAGCCCTTGGAGCCGGCTCTGCGGGAGAGAATCCACGCGCTGGCGGCGGGGGAGGTCCCCGGTGTCGAAGCCATGCGCGAACTCATCGCCCTGGATCGCATTCTGGCCGAAGCGTTCGCCGAAGCGGCCGCGGCGGTGGCGGCCTCGGCGGGCATCGGTCTGGATGTCGTCGACGGCATCGCGTCCCACGGGCAAACCATCGCGCACCACCCCGAGGTGGGCGGCACGTTGCAAATCGGTTCCCTGGCCCTGATCGCCGAGCGTACGGGGTGCCGGGTGGTCGGCGATTTTCGCCCGGGCGATATGGCGGCGGGGGGGCAGGGGGCTCCGCTGGTTCCCTTCTTTCACCAGGCGGCCTTTGCGGATCCCGAGGAGAGCCGACTGATCTTGAACCTCGGTGGCATCGCCAACCTGACCTGGCTCCCGGCCGGGGGCGATCGCGATCGGGTGGTGGCCTTCGATGTGGGTCCGGCGAATAGCCTGGTCGATGGGGTGGTGGAGCAGCTCAGCGCCGGCCAGGAAAGAATGGATCGCAACGGGGAGCGAGCTCGCCGGGGTCAGGTCTGCGACGCGCTCCTCGAGGAATTGTTGCAGGATGAGTTCCTTGCCCGCCCACCTCCGAAATCAACCGGTCGCGACCGCTACGGCCGTGCCCGAGCCGCGTCGATTCTTGCCGCTTGGCGCAGCGATGGGCCCGAGGCTCCGGACGACGATCTCGTGGCGACTTTGGTTGCGTTTAGCGCCGAGGCGACGGCCCGGGCCTGTCGCGATTGGTTGCCCGGGTGGAAGGGCAAAGATGAGCGGTTGCTGGTGGGCGGCGGCGGCGCCCTGAATCCTGCGATGATGGAAGCGCTGGCTCGGGCGTTTGGCGATGTTCGGGTCGAGCCTTGCGACGCTTGGGGGGTGCCCGCGGATGCGAGCGAAGCCATGGCCTTCTCGTTGTTCGGCCGCAACACCCTGCTCGGCCTTCCCAACCACTTGCCCCATTGCACCGGCGCCTCGCGTCTCACGGTGCTCGGGGCGATCGTCGGCCCGGGGTGAAAGGCGGCGCCTAGAGGCCGAGCCGGAGTCCGTCGTCGGCGGTCTCGAAGGGGATTTCCTCGCGTTGGGCCACCATCTGGCTGCCAAGGTGAGTCAGTATCAGCCGCCCCACGTCTATTTGGGCCCGGTGTTCGCTGATTTCGTCCAAGCTGAGGTGAAAGTCGAGTGCCCGGTTGAGGAGAGTGCACTCGCAGACGAAGAGATCCACCCCGGCCACGCGCTCGGGGAGGGCGTCGAACCAGCCCGTATCCCCGGAGTAGGCCAACGTAGGGCCGCCGAGATTCACCCGGTAGCCGTGGGGCTTGGCATCGGCCTGGTGCTGGGTTTCGAAGGCGCGCACCCGGGCGGGCCCGAATTCCTGCTCACCGGCCAGCCCGACTTCGCGGAACGAGAGGGGAAAGGGCCATTGCCGGGCGTCGAGGTCGTGGCCCATGGCCCGGGCGAGTTCGCGTACCCGCTCCTCGATCCCGGGAGGGCCGACCAAAGCGAGGGGATTGCGGCGCTGGTCCTGATAGAGCGCGGCGAGAAGGAAGAGCGGGAGGCCACCGAAATGGTCGCTGTGGAAATGAGAGATCAGGATCATGTCGATCTCGTTGCGATCGATGCCCAAGTCGGCGAGGCCGGTGTTGGTGGTGGCCCCGCAATCCATCAGCATGCAGCCCCGCGGTCCGCGGACGAGGATCGCCGATTGTCGGCGCCCTCCGGCGCCGAAGGCGTCGCTGGTGCCCACGAAGATGACTTCATCCACCGCTCGATTCACTCCCTGCCCCCGGCAAGCATCTCAGAATTCGCGTCGCAAGGGTAGAAGTTTCCGTGGGCGAAGACCCCTCCCTCACCGTCGAAGTGGGCCGGAACCGCTTCTCCGGCCCAGACGACGCAGCGTCGAAGTCGAGCGCTCGGACTGATTTGAGCGCCTGGGCCGATCACCAGGTTTTCGTCGCCGCCGACGACTCGGGTGCCCGGAGCCGCCTGTTCGGCCGGGTCGAGGAAGGAGACCCGGGGTGGCGCGAGGTTGGCCGCGAGGTACTCCGCAGGAGTGCCCACGGGCTGCCAGAGAAGTTCGTTTTCGTCGAGGAGCACCCCGCGAATGTCGGCGGTCCCGGCCCGGACCCGGGGAGCCCACCAATCGGAGAGGTCCTCGAAGGCCACACCCGGGGGCAGGTCGGGGAACTCGCGAAAGAGGCTGGGGGAGACGATGCGCAGGCCGACGAAAACCCCGCAGCGGGTTTCGGCTCCCAGGTCGAATCGCTCGGCGATCCGTCGAAGCGAGCCGCGGTCGTCGATGCCGATGGTTCCGAAATCTTGGTTTCGGGAAGACCGTTCCTGGAGCACCAGGGTGCAGTCGGCTCGGGATTCCAGGTGCTGGCGGACCAGAGGCGCGAGGTCACAGTCGAGGATCATGTCCCCCGGCAAGACCAGGGCCGCGTCGTCCCGGCCCAGAAAATCGCTCATCGCCGCGATGCCTCCGCCGGTGCCCAGGGGCGCGGCCTCTCGGGAGTAGCCGATGCGGAGGCCATCGGGACCGAACGCCTCCACCGCGCGTTCGATGGTCTCCGGCCGATGGTGCAGGTTGATGGCGGTTTCGCTGACGCCCTGGCGGGCGAGCCACCCGAGCAACCAGGCGATCACTGGGCGCCCGAGGACCGGGAGGGCGGGCTTGGCGCAGATCTGGGAGAGCCCCTCCATGCGGGTGCCCAGGCCAGCGGCGAGAATCATCGCGCGCATCAGGGCGCCTCCGGGTCTCGGCGGTTGCCGGGAGCCGGGATCGGTCGGGGCAATTCGGCAACGAGTTCCGCCCACGGGGCGAGTTCGCGGTCGCGTTCGGCGGCCCGCTGGCTGGCGCCCTGGAGATGGGCGAGGCCGGTGCTCACGAAGGGGAGGTAGCGGCGATCGCCCCGGGCGCTGGCCGCGTGGAGGTAGTGCGCGATGTCCTTGGCGACCCGGGACACGGTGATCAGGTCGAAGCGGCGGTGGAATTCGTCGTCCGAAGGCCGATCAGGAAGCTCGGGTCGGATGCGCCGAAGCTGGGATTCGATCGCCGCTTCGGCCAGGGGAACCTGGGAATCTCGCAGCAGGCAGACGAGATCGTATTCTGGGGGCGCCGCGAAGGCCCCCTGGAGATCGATGAGGGTGAGCTGGCGCGTTTCTTCGCTGGCGGCGGGAGCCCAGAGCAGGTTTGCGGCCTTGAAGTCGCGATGGGCGAGCCGGCGTGGGCCGGCCAGTCCGATTTCGGCGATGAAGGCGAAAGTGGATTTCACGAGCGCGCACTCGTCATCCCCGGCTGGCCTTCCCAGGGCGAGGGGCAGCACCCAGTCGATCCACTTCTGAGCTTTGCTGGCCACCAGGGCGGCGTCCCAACCGTCGGGGGAGGGCGGGGCAATCGACTGGATTCGGGGAACCAGGGAGCAGGCCTCGGCGTAGAGGGATTCGAGGCGTTCGGGGGAGGCGCGGTGGGCCAGCGCCTCGAGACTCTCGCTGCCCAGATCCTCGAGGAGTTCGATGCCCGGAGCGTCGCCATAGCGCGCGGGGACGGGCACGCCGCCGGCGGCGAAGAGCGCACGAATGGGCTCGAGGTCGGAAGCGGGGTTGGCTCTCGGATCGACCCGGGCGACCAGGCTGGAGGGGGAGCCGTCGCCCTCCAATCGGATTCGGTAGAAGAGGCGCACGTCGAGGCCCGGCGGAATCGCTTCGCTCGCTATGACCCGTCGCCCGAGGGCGGATTCCACGAGTTCAAGAACTGCGGGCGGGCAACTCAAGGCCGGGCTCGATCGGTCCACGACCCCGGCCCCGCCTAACCGAAGAACCAGTGGCAGGCCGCGGTGGCGCCGATGAAGCCGCCCAGGTCACCCAGCAGGCAGGCCGCTAGGGCGTGGCGACCGTCGACGATGCCGGCGGCGCCCAGATAGAGAGCGAGCACGTAGAAGGTGGTTTCGGTGGAGCCCATCAGGGTGCAGGTGAGCAGGCCGATAAACGAGTCGGGTCCGTAGGTGGTGATGATTTCGCTCATCACCCCGAATGCCCCCGAACCCGAGAGGGGTCGGAGCAGCGCCATGGGGAGCACCTCGGCGGGTACGCCCAGGGCGCTGGTGTAGGGGTCGAGGGCGCCGATCACCAGATCGAGGGCGCCCGAAGCTCGGAACATGGCCACCGCCACCAGGATGGCGACGAGATAGGGGACGATGCGCACCGCGACGTCGAGCCCCTCCCGGGCGCCGGCGATCATCGAGTCATAGGCTCGGACGCGAGAGGCGACACCCATCAGGAGCAGACCCCCGATCAAGAGGGGAAGAAGCCAGCCGCGGACGATCTCCTTGAAGGTCCCGGCGGCGCCGAGTTCGGGGATCAGGCGCGCCATTTCCAGGCCCAGGCCCACCGCCACGGTCAGCACGAAGCCGCCCACCACCAGACGGCGAGGCCAACTCGAGCCCTGGGCTTCGGAGTTTTCGGGCTCGGCCGCCTGGGCTTCGATCTCGGGCTGGGGGACCGCCTCGGGGACCGGCGGCGGATTGGCCATGGCCCGGGGGCGAAATACGGCGAGACGCCCGAGGAGAAAATACGCGGTCACCGCCACCACGGTGGAGCAGGTCGTCGCGATGAGGGTGGGCAGCCAGATCGCCCAGGGATCGGCGGAGCCCGCGGCCTGGCGCACCGCGATGGTTCCGAAGGGGGGGAAGATCGTGATCGCGCTGGTGTTGATCGCGAGGAAGAGAACCATGGCGTTGGTGGCGACGCCCGGCAGGCTGTTGAGGCGGGCCAGTTCGGACATGGCCTTGAGCCCGAAGGGCGTGGCTGCGTTGCCGAGACCCATCATGTTCGAGGACATATTCATGACCATGGCCCCCATGGCGGGGTGGTCGCTGGGCACCGCGGGGAAGAGGCGGCGGGCGAGGGGCGCGAGCGCGCGACCGAGGCTGTCACGCAGGCCGGCATCGAAGGCGACCCGAACGAGGCCGAGGAAGAAGACCATGGCCCCCACCAGGCCGATCACCAGGGTGATGGCCGACGAAGCCCCAGTCATCACGGCGGTGCCGACTTCGGCCATGCGCCCGGGAACCAGCGACGCGTAGGCGATGGAGACCAGCATCAGTCCGAGCCAGATCCAGTTGAGCACGCGGATCCCCCAATCCGTCCTTCGGTTTGCAGGGTTTGCCCAAGGGCAACCCGACGGATAACCTCGCTCAGGTCGGTCGGTCCCGCACCCCCCGCCCCCGGATTGGCGCGCACCCGGGTCGGGTTTGGCTTCGGGGAGCGAGCACGGCGAGCCCCGGGCCGGCGGCGGCCGGTTCGACGGATTCTCGTGGGGCGCGGGTGGAAAGGACGGGAAGCTTGGTTCAGGGGGAGGCGGGGATGAAACCCACGGGTGTGGGACGGGTGTTGGCCTGGGTGTGGGTCCTGGCGATGCTCTGGGGGGTGGCGCCTAGGCCGGGCTTTGCCGCCCCGGATACGCCTCCCGCCCCGGCGCCCCTGGCGACCCGTTTGGATGCGCTCCTCGCCGCCGGTCCCTTGGCCGAAGCTCGGGTGGGGGCCCTGATCGTGGAGGTCGGGAGTGGCGACGTCCTCTACGCCCGCCACCCCGAAGCGCCGAGGGTGCCGGCCTCGAATCTCAAACTGTTCACCGCTCTGGCAGCCCTGGATGCCCTGGGCCCGAGTCATCGGTTCGAGACCGTGATCCGCGCCGATCCCGGCCCGGGAGGGAGCGAGAGCGACGGCCTCGTAGGCCGGCTCGGGGTGGTTGGCGGCGGGGATCCCGCGCTCAACTCCGAGGATTGGTGGCGCTTGGCCGCGGATCTCAGACAACGTGGGCTCAGGCGTGTGGAAGGGGACCTGGTGGTCGACCCCTCGCATTTCGATTCCGAATACTGGCATCCGGACTGGGGCCAGCCCTCGTCCCGGGCGTATCACGCCCCGGTGGCCGGCCTCTCCGCCAACTATGGCGCCTTCTTCGTCCGGGTGACGCCCGGGGCAAGCCCGGGCGATGCGGTGAGGGTCGAGATCGACCCCCCCCTGGCTTATCTCGAGATTCAGAACCGCGCCGTGACCGGGCCGGCGGGGTCGGCGGATAGCTTGGTGGTCGGCCGCGGCCCGGCGGACGCGTCGTCGGAGACGATCGCCGTGAGCGGGGGCTTGGCCCGGGATCGCGGGGCGCGGACCTTTGCCCGGAGCGTGCGCGATCCAGCGCTCTATGCCGGGGCCCTATTCGAAATGCAACTGGCCGCGCTGGGGATCGACGTGGGCGGCCGAGTTCGGCGGGGAGAGGTGAAGACGGGGGAGGAGTGGCTGCGTTATCGGGGGCGCCCGCTGAGCGAGATCGTCGGGCTCTTCCTCAAGTACAGCAACAACAGCATGGCCGAGAGTCTGGTGAAGAGCCTGGCGGCGGGAGAGGCCTCAGTTCCCGGCAACTGGTCGTCGGGGCTCAAGGCCATGCGCCAACGGCTTACAGAACTCGGCGTGCTGGGCCCCGGGGCGGTCCTGGCCGACGGGTCGGGCCTTTCTCCCCGGAATCGCGTGAGTGCGCGAATGGTGGTGGATGCACTCCGATTGGGGGCGGACTCGTTTCGCTTTGGCCCCGAGTTCATGGCCGCGTTGCCCCTGGGCGGCCGGGACGGAACTCTGGAGAGGCGCATGCCCGGGGCTTTGGACCGGGTTCGAGCGAAGACCGGCCTGCTGAAATCACACCGGGTGGTGGCGCTTTCGGGTTTCGCCGAGCGCGCCGAGGGCAAGACCGTGATTTTTTCGATCTTGGTCAACGGGTACGCGGGCAGCGCCCATGCCGCCATGCAGGCGGTGGATGCCTGGCTCGAGGCGCTGGTGAAGCCCGGCGCCTAAAGCGAGTTTACGAGCGTCCGACGCTCACGGTTCGCTTTGCGGTGGTGTAGACCTCGAGTACTCGGTCGGGGTAGAGGGTGGGGACGCCCTTGCCCGACCGGATGCGGCGGTCGATTCGGCCCGGACCCCAGTTGTAGGCGGCCAGGGCGGTGGCCACATCCTGGTAGCGGTCGGTCAGCTTGCGCAAGTAGGCGACGCCGAGCTTGACGTTGACGGCCGGGTCGAAGAGGGTGTCGGGCCCGTCCCAGGGGATGCCATTCCGATCGGCGAGTTCCTTGCCCGTGGGCGGCATGATCTGCATCAAGCCCCGGGCGCCGACCGGCGAGACCGCGGTCGGTCGGCCGCTGCTCTCCACCTGGATTACCGCCAGCACCAGAGCGGGTTCCAAGTCGTGTCGGTCGGCTTCCTCGATGATGACCTGGGCGAGATTGACGGCCTGCCTCGCCGAGAGGACGCTACCCCGGCGACGCAGTTGCTTGAGAACCAGGGTGTCGGTCTCCATTTTGGCCCGGAGTACGGCGGTCCCGAGTTGGGCCTTCTCCTTCGTCAGGGGGATCGGGTTTTGCACGGGTTCGAAGGCGGCGGCGGCATAGGGAAGCGAGGCCGCTTGGACCAGGGCAAGGGCGAGACCCAGAGCCAGCACACCCCCGCACGCCAGGGTCGCTAGGGCCCACAGTTGCGCATATCGAGGGAGCGTCTTTCGCCCCGGTTTTCGAGTGAGTTGGCTCTCCATTGAATCGCCCCTTCCCATTGCGAGGCCGATGCGCGTCCCGTTGGGGGCTAGGCCTCGCTCGGGCGCCGCTTCGTGCCGCCCTTGGGGTTTACTGGAGCAATATCCATGCCCGTGCTCGGGGCGGCTCGGAAAGGCCAGGCCGCGGCATGAGTTGTCCCGGCTTGTGCGCGTGCGACGTCGTCGGAGGAGGCGGGCCGTCTGGGGGGCAGGGGTAGTGATCTACCACTATTGGCGTGGGTGCGGTTGCGGCGGATGGGGAGGTGCAAAGCGCGCCGGACCCGAGGCCTTGGGGGGTTCTGTGCATCCCCTGGGCAGACCTTGGGCAAGAGAAGCGCAGGTCAGCGAGTGCGCCGCATCCTTCCCTTGCCCAGCAGGAGCCAGTCCAGGGAAATGTTTTCCTTCAGGGCGAGGGTGATCAGGAAATCCGCGTGGGGCGTCGAGCCGCTCTCGTAGCGGTGGACGTTCTGTTGGAAGACGCCCAACTCCCGAGCGAATTGACGCTGGGAGCGCTTGCCCCTGATCCTGGAAATGCGCTCGGAAAGTTTTTTCTTGTGCCGATTGACTGCGGTGGCGGTCGCCAACGTGGGTCTCCTGAATTGCGGTTTGACTGAGCGTGACCGGCACCAGGCGGATGCAATGGAGCCAGTCCAAGCGGCACGCAGTTTATGCGGGGGACGGCGGGGATTCAAGGCGAAGATTGGCTGAACGCTCAAGGGATCTTCGACTTCGAGACCCAGGGATGCCGGGGATTAATTGCTAGGCTTGTGCGCGCACCAAAGGGAAGGGGGGGTAACAGGCTGCGAGTCGTCGCCGGAAGTCTGGGTGGGCGAAACCTTGCTCCGCCCCCGGCCGGGGTGAGGCCGACCTCGGACCGCGTGAGGGAGTCACTTTTCTCGATCCTCGGCGACCTTTCGGGGGATAGGGTTCTCGACCTCTATGCCGGAACCGGTGCCCTGGGGATCGAAGCACTTTCCCGAGGGGCGGAATCTCTGGTGGCCGTGGACCGGGCCCAGACATCGGTACGGGTGGTCGACCGCAACCTTCGGACTCTGGGCGTCGCCGAGCGTTCTGAGGTCATGCGGATGGAGTGTCGCGCTGCTCTCCGGCGCCTGGCCGACGAGGGCAACCGCTTCGACCTGGTTTTTCTCGATCCCCCCTACGCCGACTTCGATGACATATCAGGGGTACTCGATGCCCTCGTGGCCTGCGATATTCTTCAGCCAACGGGTGTCGTGGTGGTCGAGGGACCCAAGCGTCACTCGCTGCCCAGGGTGGCGGGCCTGAGCGTCGAACGCACACGCAAGTACGGAGACACGGTGATCTATTGGCTGGGCCTGGATGCTGATGAGAGTGTCGCCGTGAATGAGACCAACGAGTAGGGAGAGCGAGAGAAGATGACCCAGAAAACCAAACCGGTGAGAGTTGCGCTTTTTCCGGCATCCTTCGACCCGATCACCAACGGCCATCTCGACTTGATTTACCGCGCCCTGCGGATGTTCGACGAGGTGGTGGTTGCTGTCGCCAATAACGTCAGCAAATCGGGATTGTTTACCCTCGAAGAGAAGCTCGACATGCTCAACGGCGTTCTCGGCGAAACCGAGGGTGTTCGGGTGGAGAGTTTCGAAGGGCTCGTGGTGCAGCACGCGCGAACCATGGGTGCGTGCGCGATCATTCGTGGTCTGCGCGCGATGTCGGATTTTGAGTATGAGTTCGAAATGGCCTTGATGAATCGACACCTCGAGGAGTCGGTCGAGATCATTTTTCTGGCTTCGAGCCAGGAGTACATCTACGTGAGTTCTTCACGACTCAAGGAGCTGGCTCGCTTTGGAGCCAGCGTGGCCGATTTTGTGCCTCCTTTGGTCGAGGGTTGTCTTAAGCGCAAAATCTCGACGGTCTAGCCGGGGATTCCGGGGCTCGGGCGGGACCGGCTCCGGATTAGCCCTGGGGCAAGCCGTTTTGGACGCGGGAACGGGCTTCCTGTACCATGCAGGCGCTCCGGAGGTCGGGGCAGCCCTGCGGGCTGCCGGAATTCGGACCCGATACGGATTGGAATAGCCACCGACCCCGCGAGTCTGCCCCAGGAGGGGGTCTTCGATCATGGAAGCTCGGCGCATCCTACTCATCGCGACCAGCGGCATTGCGGCCTACAAGGTCCCGGACCTCGTTCGCCAGCTCCAGCGCGTGGGTCATGAGGTGCGTTGCGCGCTGACTCCCACGGCGTCTCGTTTTGTCTCGCCTCTGGCGCTTCAGACGCTGACCGGGGCAACGGTCCGTCAAGATCTCTTCGATCCCTCGGAAGAGGGCGAAATCGATCACATTCGTCTGGCCGACTGGGCGGAGTTGGTCATCGTGGCGCCGGCCACGGCCAATACCCTCGCCGGGATGGCCCATGGGTTGGCCGAGAACCTTGTGGGCGCCGTGCTCTTGGCCACCGAGGCGCCGGTGCTGGCTGCGCCGGCCATGAACGTCAATATGTGGAACCACCCGGCGACCCAGGCCAATCTTGAAACTCTGCGTGGCCGAGGCGTTCGCTTCGTTGGTCCCGGAGTCGGCGAACTCGCCTGCGGTTGGGAAGGAGAGGGGCGCATGTCGGACCCCTCGGAGATCGTCGCCGAGGCCGGCCTGTTGCTGGGCTCTCAGAGTTTGGCGGGTGAAACCGTTTTGGTGACTGCCGGGGGTACGGCCGAGCCCATCGATGCCGTGCGCACGATCACCAACCGCTCGTCGGGGAAGATGGGCTTCGCCCTGGCGGAGGAGGCTGCCCGTCGCGGAGCTCGCGTTTGCCTGGTGGCTGGGTTGACGAATCTCGAAACCCCCGCCGGTGTAAAGCGCTTGGACGTCGAGTCCGCGCTTGAGATGCGAGATGCGGTGATGCAGGAACTCGGCGACGCGACCATCGTGATCAAGGCGGCTGCTGTGGCCGATTTTCGTCCCGAGGTTCCCGAGGTGGCGAAGATCAAGAAGGAGTCCCTGGAATCCCAGGACGGCATCACACTCAAACTGGTGACCAACCCGGATATTCTCGCCGAAGTCTGTGCCCAAAAGGGAGAGCGGACCGTTGTCGGTTTCGCGGCGGAGAGCGGAAATGTCGTTCCGGCCGCTCTCAGGAAGCTCGAGCGGAAGGGTTGCGATCTGCTCGTCGCCAACGACATCTCGCGCGACGATGCCGGATTCAATGTCGATACCAATGCGGTCTACCTGCTTAGCCGGGGCGGAGAGGTCGAAGAGGTCCCGCTGCTGAGCAAGCACGAGGTGGCTCGGCAGATACTCGATCGCGTCGAAAAAATGAGGAGTGAGAGGTCCCGTTGAAACCCCCCGAACTAAGCTCCGCGCGAGACCTGTTGAATTCGCTGATTCCCGCTGCCCTCGCCACTCTGGTGGCGATGCTCCTCGTTCTTTCGAGTGCCGTTCTGGCCCCGGATCAAGCGCACGCGGCCGGGCACCTCAATGTGATCACTATCGAGGGTTCGATCAATCCCGCTTCGGCGGATTATATTATCGAGGCCATCGCGAAGAGCGAGGCCGAGGGAGCCGCGGCACTCTTGATCGAGCTAGATACCCCGGGCGGTCTGGTTTCTTCGAGCCAGGACATCATCAAGGGCATGCTCAACGCCGGGATTCCGACCCTGGTCTACGTGACACCTCGCGGCGCCTGGGCAGCCTCGGCGGGCATGTTCGTGACCATCGCGGCGAATATCGCGGCCATGACGCCCGGGAGTTCGATTGGCGCTGCGCACCCTGTTTCCATCGGGGGTAGTGGGGGAGGCGGGACCGGCTCAGGCGAAGAGGGTGAGGCTCCGGCTCGAGACATCTCGATGGAGAAGGCCGAGAACCTGCTTGCCTCTTACGTCGAATCCATCGCGAAGCATCGCAAGCGAAATGTGGAGTGGGTGGCCGATGCCGTTCGTGATTCGGTCGCGGTGGACGCCGAAAAGGCCGTGGAACTCGGGGTTATCGACTTCGTGGTTTCGAGTCGTAGCGAATTGCTCGAGAAGGCCGAGGGGCGCGAGGTCGATGTGGCCGGCGAGACCGTGACTTTGAAGCTCGAGGGCGCTCCGGTCCAATATATCGAGATGACCGTTCTGCAGTCGATTTTCAACTTTCTCTCCGACCCCAACGTGGCGGTGATCCTTCTTCTCGGCGGCCTAATGGGTCTTTATATCGAGTTCAATAATCCTGGCCTGATTCTGCCGGGTGCGGCGGGCGCCGTCTGCCTGGTGCTGACCGGCATCGCGCTCCAGATCCTTCCCTTCGATTGGGTGGGTTTGATCCTAATCGTGGCTGGCATGGGCTTATTGGTGGCCGAAATATTCGTGACTTCGTTCGGTGTGCTCTTTGCGGCCGGTATTGGCTGCTTCCTCTTGGGGGGGACCATGGTGTTCGATCAGCCGGATTTGAGCGATCTTTCGGTTTCGTTCTGGTCCGTGCTCGTGCCGGTGGTGCTGGGTTTGGGGATTTTTTCCGGGGTGATCGTTTTCTCTCTGGGGCGGAGCTTTGTTGCCAAGCAGCAGTCGGGTATTGATGAAATGATCGGGCTCGTGGGCACTTCGGCCACTGAACTCTCGCCCCGAGGCAAAATTTTTGTGCGCGGAGAGTACTGGAGCGGCGAGGCCTCGGAGACAATCGAGGCTGGAGAAGCGGTTGAGATCGTTTCGCTCGAGGGTCTTTATCTCCGGGTGAAACGAGCGACGGACCGGCGCTAGCGTTGCGCCGAAGTTTTGAGGGGGAATGAAATGTTTGTCTTGATCTTGGTTGGCGTGCTGGCGGCGCTCTTTATTGCAGGTGTGCGAATCCTTCCGGAGTACGAACGGGGCGTGCTCTTTCGGCTCGGTCGCTTCGTGGGGATCCGGACAGCCGGTCTCCGGTGGATTATCCCCGGAGTGGATAGAATGGTCCGGATTGGCCTGCGTGAGATCGTGATGGACGTTCCTTCCCAGGAGGTCATCACGCGGGACAACGTCTCGGTCAAGGTGAATGCGGTGCTCTATTTCAGGGTGCTTCACGCTGAAAAAGCGGTGATCCAGGTCGAAAATTATCTCTATGGGACCTCTCAGCTTGCTCAGACGACGCTTCGCAGCGTTTGCGGCCAGGCTGAACTCGACGAATTGCTCTCGGATCGGGATCGCATCAACCTTCAACTGCAGGAGATCATCGATCTCCAGACGGAGCCCTGGGGAGTCAAGGTGCGCGCGGTTGAGGTGAAGCAGATCGACCTTCCCCAGGATATGCAGCGGGTGATGGCCAAGCAGGCCGAAGCCGAGCGGGAGAAGCGAGCCAAGGTGACTCTCGCCGAAGGCGAGTTGCTGGCTTCCCAGCGCCTGGCCGATGCGGCCCGGACGCTCTCGAGCGAAAGCGCTGGCTTGCAGTTGCGTTACTTGCAAACCCTCTCTGAAATCGCGGGGACGAATAGTTCGACCACGATCTTCCCGCTTCCCCTCGATTTGATCCGGCCCTTCATGGGCGAGTCGGAGCCGCAGCTGCCGGTGGTCGATACATCGGTGGAGGAGAGCTAGTTGGCACCTGAGGATCAGGGCAGTTCCCCGAAAGTGGAAAAGATAAAAAGGGGGGCGGCCCGGACCGTCACCAATGTAGTCCTTGGGCTTGTGGCAGTAGGTGTAATTCTCGGTTGGGTCGGGACAGGCTTCTACAAGCTGGATTTGGGTGAAGAGGCGATCATCCTCCGGCTGGGAGAGAATTTTCGTACCGAGCATAAGGAGGGCTGGAATTGGCATTGGCCCGAACCGCTCGAGTACGACAAGAAGGTCAACACCCAAGGTCAGCGCACGGAAGTCTTCGGTATCCGCCGCGGAGACGCTGAGGGCGGCGAGCGAGAAGGCTTGCTGATGCAGACCGCCGACAAGAATATTGTCAGCGTCAGCTTCGAACTTCAGTACACGGTGAGCGATGCCTACTCGTTTGAGTATGGAATGCTCGAGCCGAAGATGATTCTCTTCCAAGCGGCCCGGTCGGCGGTTCGTCAAGTGGTAGGCGGAATGACAGTGGACGAGGTGCTCATCTACCGGAAGCAAGATGTCGAGAAGATGGCCCAGACCCTGCTGATCAAGACTCTGACGAGCTATTTCACAGCCGAAGGGGACGCCATGGCCTTCCAGGTGGAGAAGATCAATCTCCAGGAGGTAAACCCGCCCGAGAGCGTCAGGGCTGCATTCAGCGAAGTCGCTGCGGCTCAGCAGGACGAAGAGCGCTTTATCAATCAGGCGCGGGGCCAGAAGGCCGAGATTCTCGAGCGATCCCGAGCGGAGGCCGCCGAATTGCGCGAGGGCTCCGAGGCTTACAAAGAGGCCAAGGTGCTCGAGGCCAGGGGTCAGGGTCAGCGTTTTTCAGCACTTCTGGCGGAGTATCAGCGGGCTCCGGAAGTGACCCGGCGACGGCTCTATATCGAAACCATGGAGCAGGTCCTGCCCGGGGTTGAGAAGGTGATCGTCGAGGGCGATGCGGCTCAAGTTCTTCCCTTCGTTCCCGTGCCATCGAATCGCGGGGCTTCTGGGGTGATGTCAGGAGGCGGCAGGCCATGAGGCTTTTCTTTGCGCTTTTGATCTTGGTGGGTTCGTTGGCCGGCGTGATCTGGGCCGGGCAATTCGGTGTCGGGCCCGCCGTGGTGGTGAACGAGTGGGAATACAAGATTCCTCTCCTCCTCGGCGCTCCGTGGAGGGAAAGCCTGAGTGAGCCGGGCCTGACCTGGCGGATTCCGCTGGTTGAAGAGATGGTGACCATCGATAAGCGGCTTCAATTTCTCGATGCCGAGCCCGTGGAAATGCAAATCGAGAGTGAGCGCCTGGCCGTGGACTACTACGCGGTCTGGCGTGTGGTCGATCCATTGCTCTTTCGGCGTAGTTTTCCTCGCTTGGAGGAGGGGGCCGAGCCCGTCATCCAGCGCCAACTCAAGTCTGTAGTGGGGGCCGCCGTGGGGCGCATGTCTCTGCTGGACCTGCTTGCGCGCGCCGAGCTCGTCGGTGATCTGGGAGACGCGGTGAGTGGAAATCTCGCCGCCAAGGGAATCGAGATCGTCGACGTGCGGATCAACCGAACGGAACTCCCCATGGAGGCGAAGACCGCGGCCTACGACCAGATGCGCGAGCAGCGGCGCGCGATTTCTCGGGAGCACCGGGCGCGGGGAGAGCGCGAAGCGAGGGAGATCCAGGCCAAGGCCGATCGAGAGGCGCGGACCCTGCTCGCCCAGGCGACTTCCCTGGCCGAGATCACTCGGGGGCAGGGCGATGCCGAGGCCTCGAGGATCTATGCCCAGGCCTACGGCGAAGATCCGGAATTCTATGCTTTCGTGAGGAGCCTTGAGGCGTACAGGGGAACTCTCAGCCAGAACACCACCCTGGTTCTTTCACCCGAGCACCCCTTTCTGCGCTATCTCGACCCCGAGATACGCAGTCGATAGGGTACGGGTCACGCACGTGGCCCTCGCTGAATCCCGCGTCAGGCCGCGGATCGAGAGCTTGGAGAGAGGCCAGAGTGGAACTCGTTCGTGGGACAGGGGCGCTTTCGCGCCGGATCAAGGACCCGGTGCTCACCATCGGGAATTTCGACGGGGTTCACCTTGGCCACCGATCGATTCTGGAAACCGTAGTCGGTCGCGCCCGTTCGTTGGGAGGCGAGGCGGTCCTGTTGACCTTCGATCCCCATCCGAGAAAAGTGTTGTCGCCGGATAGCGGGCCGAGCTTGCTGACCACCCTGGAGCAGAAGGTCGAGCTCCTGGCGGACTCCGAGATCGATGTCGTGATCGTCGAACCCTTCGATCTCGAGTTCGCTCGCACTCCGCCGGAGGTTTTCGTCCACGAGTATATTCACCGGCGAATCGCTCCCCGTGAAGTGTATGTCGGTTACGATTTTCACTTCGGCAAGGATCGAGAGGGCTCCATGCGCCTGCTGGCGGAGACCGGTCCCAAGCTGGGCTTTTCGGTGACGATTATTCCCGAGATCACCGTGGCCGAGCGCAGTGTCAATTCGACCCGAGTGCGGGATCTTCTGAGCCGGGGCGAGGTCCAGGAGGCCGGCGAGTTGCTGGGAAGGCCTTTCAGCGCCCGGGGCAGCGTGGTTCAGGGAATGCAACGCGGTCGGGGAATGGGATTTCCCACCGCCAATCTCGCGCCAGAAAATGAAATTCTGCCGAGCCCAGGGGTCTACGCCTGCGCGGTTCGCTTTCTCGACGAGGGGACACCCGGCCGGGGGGAAGTTTTCCCCGCGGTCACCAACCTGGGCTATCGCCCCACTTTCGACGACCAGCGCGATTTGGTCGCCGAAGCCCACCTGCTGGACTTTTCGGGCGATCTCTATGGGCGAAAAATCGATCTCGCTTTTCTCTCTCTGCTGCGCGCCGAGCGTAAATTCGAGTCGGTGGAAGCCTTGGGCGAGCAAATTGGCCGGGACGTCGAAGGGCTGCGGGAATGGCTCGGCGCCCACCCCGGTGCAGTGGCGAATTTCGCCGAGCCCAACTCGTGACTTCCGCACCCGATCCAGAGCTCGGGGCCGGGCGTTGGGTGCCCCGGATTTCGGATTGGCGGGTTTGGCTGGGGTTCGGGATTACCGGCTTCTGTGTCTGGCTCGCCGTTCGGGGGATCCCCCTGGCGGAAGTGGCCCAGGCCATCGAGGGGGCCCACTTTTGGAGCCTGTTCGCTCTTTCGGCCCCCTGCTATTTGCTGAGCGTTTATTTCAGGGCCCTGCGCTGGCGCTACCTGGTGCAGCCCGTGGCCGAGGTTCCGCGTTCGATGCTCTATCGCTCGACCGCGCTGGGCTTTGCCGGGAATAATTTGCTGCCTTTGCGGGTGGGCGAGTTGATCCGTGCCTGGACCCTGGCACGGGGGGCGAAAATTCCCCTGGCCTCGGTGGTGGGGACCATCGCCTTGGAGCGGGTTCTCGATGCCGTGACGGTCTTGGCCATGGCGCTCGGGGGGCTCGGCTACCTGGCGAGCGCGGCGCCCGCCGGTCCCGACGGGCCCTCGGAACTCACGCGCATCCTCGGGCAGGGGGCCATGCTGCTGATCCCCGCGGCGGCGGCCCCGGTCTTCGTGCTGGTCCTCTTGCGCCTAGCCCCGGCCCAGACCATCCGCTTGGCCCTGCTTTGCGCCCGGGTTCTGCCGAAGGGGATTCAGATCAGCCTCGAGTCGGCGATGCACGCATTTGTCGAGGGGCTCGGAGCGCTTCGGGGCGGCCGTCACCTGCTCTGGATCGCCCTGGACTCGGTCATGATTTGGCTGGTCACCGGAACTGCACCGATCTTGCTGGGTTTTTACTTTTTCGGCATCGAGATGGGGGGGCCTCTGGAAACCCTCGTCCACGCCTGGATCCTGTTGGGTGCCGTCGGGGCAGCGGTGGCGATTCCGTCGGCACCGGGCTTCATCGGGCCCTATCAGCTGGCTTTTACCGCGGTGCTGGTCCCGTTTGGGGTCGCCAAACCCACGGCACTGGCCCTGGGGGTGGTGGTCTGGCTCATTTTCTGGGTCACCCTCACCGCTCAGGGGCTGCTCTACGCGGCCTTTTCCCGAGGGGATGGCTTTGAGCTGAGCCGGGGGCCGGAGTAAAGTTCTGGAGCGGCAGGCCGATAGAAAATCGCAGGGTTGGCGGCTTATTTGCCGCGTTGACCCAACCAAAAAAGGCGCAGAAGGGGAGCACGGCTCTTGAACGAGCGAATCGGTCAGCTGCTGGTGAAGGAGAATTTGCTCTCCGCAGACCAGCTCTCGAAAGCCCGGGACGAGGCAGCCGTCAAGGGGCAGCGCCTCGGTGCGCAGATTACCCAGCTGGGTTTTCTGGACGAGAGCGAGCTGACGGATTTTGTCGCCAAGCAGTATGGCGTTCCCTCGATGGATCTCGAAGAGGTTGAGATCGACCCCGAAGTGGTGGCCTTGATCCCCCACGAGGTTGCCCAGAAGCACAACGTGATCCCGATCAGCCGGGCGGGCTCGACCCTGATCCTCGCCACCGCCGATCCCTCGAATATCTTCGCTCTCGACGACATTAAATTCCTCACCGGCTACAACATTCAGCCGGTAGTCGCCGGGGAAGAGGCGATTCGTCGCACGATCGAAACCCATTACGACCGGGATGATTTGCTCGACCAGGTGATGGCGGGCTTCGACGATGCGGGAATTGACTTCGTCACCGAAGAGGATGATTTCGATCCGACCCTGGCAACCAACGAAGCGGAAGACGCTCCGGTAGTCAAGCTGGTGAATCTCATCCTGACCGATGCCATCAAAAAAGAGGCTTCGGATATCCATGTCGAACCCTACGAGAAGAGCTTCCGGGTTCGTTACCGAATCGACGGGATTCTTTACGAGGTGATGAAGCCGCCCATCAAGTTGCGGAACGCCATTACCTCACGCCTGAAAATCATGTCCGAACTCGATATTGCCGAGCGTCGACTGCCTCAGGACGGTCGGATCAAGCTCAAGCTCGGAAAGGGTCGGGAGATGGACTTTCGCGTATCGGTTCTCCCGACGCTCTTTGGCGAAAAGATCGTTTTGCGCCTCCTCGACAAGAGCAACCTTCAGCTCGATATGACGAAATTGGGCTTTGAATCCGCGCAGTTGAAAGAATTCAAAGAGAGCATTCACCAGCCCTTCGGCATGGTGCTGGTGACCGGACCCACGGGTTCTGGCAAGACGACGACGCTCTACTCCGCTCTCTCGGAATTGAATGGGGTGGGTGAGAATATTTCGACTGCTGAGGATCCCGTGGAGTTCAATCTGGGTGGCATCAACCAGGTGCAGATGCACGAGGATATCGGCCTAAATTTTGCCGCCGCGCTCCGATCGTTTCTCCGCCAGGACCCGGATATCATCATGGTGGGTGAGATTCGCGATTTCGAGACGGCGGAGATCGGCGTGAAGGCCGCTCTCACCGGCCACATGGTGCTTTCCACCCTGCATACCAATGATGCACCTTCGACGGTCAATCGTCTCCTGAATATGGGTATCGAACCCTTCCTTGTTTCATCGGCCGTCAACTGCATCGTGGCCCAGCGTCTGGCCCGGCGCATTTGCCCGGACTGCGTCGAGAAGGATCTCGATCTGGGGCGGGATGAGCTTCTGGCTTCCGGGCTGAACGCCGAAGAGATCGAGGGCTTTGAGCCCGTCAAGGGTGCCGGTTGCACGAGTTGCTCAGAAACCGGATACAAAGGGCGGGTCGCTATCTATGAGGTGATGGTTCTGACTGAGTCGATTAAGGATTTCGTCCTCAACGGGGCATCTACCGCCGAACTGAAACGCGAAGCGATTCGTGGCGGCATGATGACTCTGAGGAGGAGTGCACTCAATAAACTGCTGCAGGGCGTCACGACCCTCAGCGAAGTCCACCGAGTCTCCACCGCCGATAACGCCTGATACGCCCCTCTCCTGGGCAAGGAACGGAAAACTCATGGCCAACATGCATCAACTCTTGAAAACCATGATCGAGCAGGGGGCGAGCGATCTCCACATTACCGCGGGGACGCCTCCCCAATTGCGAATCGACGGAAAGTTGCGGCCCCTGAAGCTTCCTGCCCTGGGTCCCCAGGAAACGAAGCAGCTCTGCTATTCCATTCTGACCGATTCCCAGAAGCACAAATTTGAAGAGGAGAGCGAACTCGACCTCTCCTTCGGTGTCCAGAAGCTTTCCCGCTTTCGCGGCAACGTCTTCGTCCAGCGCGGGAACGTCGCGGGCGCCTTTCGGGCGATCCCCTTCAAAATTATGGGATTCGAAGAATTGGGCCTCCCGCCCATCGTCTCGGAACTGGCGCAGAAACCCCGCGGATTGATTCTGGTGACCGGTCCCACCGGTTCGGGCAAGTCCACGACCCTGGCCACGATCATCGATCAGATCAACCAGGAGCGGAACGAGCACATCGTGACCATCGAGGACCCCATCGAATATATCCACAGCCATAAGTCCTGTGTGGTCAACCAGCGCGAGATCGGCGCGGATACCAGCAGCTTCAAGGCGGCTCTCAAATACATTTTGCGCCAGGATCCCGATGTTTGCCTGATCGGTGAGTTGAGAGATCTGGAGACCATCGAGGCGGCCCTGACCGTTGCCGAGACGGGCCACCTTGCCTTTGCGACCCTGCATACGAACTCAGCGGTTCAATCCATTAATCGGATCGTCGACGTATTCCCGCCCTATCAGCAATCCCAGATTCGGCAGCAGCTTTCCTTTGTACTCGAAGGTGTCCTGTCTCAGACCCTGATTCCCAGGGCCTCGGGCAAGGGGCGGGCTCTGGCTCTCGAGGTGATGGTGCCAAATCCCGCCATCCGTAATCTCATTCGCGAGGATAAAATTCATCAGATCTACTCGTCGATGCAGATGGGACAGGGGAAATTTGGTATGCAGACCATGAATCAATCGCTCGCCGGCCTGGTGGGTTCCAAGGTAATTTCCTTGGACGCGGCCCGTGGCCGGAGTCCCGATGTCGAAGAACTCAAGAAACTCGTAATGAACCAGTCCTCGGCGGCAAACCCCGAGCGAAAGGCAATGGCGAGTTGAGCGCGGGGTGGCCGATCGGTCGCCGATGAATCACAGGGCTGCCGGGAGGCAGCCGGGGGGTAGAAAAGATGGCGGTTTACGTCTGGTCGGGGAAGACCCGAGATGGCGGGACGCGCAAGGGCGAGATGGAGGCCAAGAGCGTCGAGATCGCTTCGGCTCAGCTTCGCGCTCAAGGCATTACCCCCGGCAAAGTCAAAGAGAAGCCCAAGGATATCAGCGAGATCTTCACCTTTCTCCAGCCCAAGGTGACTGTCAAGGATCTCGTCGTTTTTACGCGCCAGTTCTCCGTCATGGTGGACGCGGGCCTGCCTCTCGTGCAGTGCCTGCATATCCTCGGCGACCAGCAGGAGAATGTGACCTTCAAGCGAACCATCAACGGGGTTCGAGCCGATGTCGAATCCGGGGCGACCTTTGCCGAGGCCCTGGCCAAACATCCGAAGGTTTTTGATTCGCTCTACGTCAATCTTGTCGCGGCGGGCGAGGTGGGCGGGATTCTGGATACGATTCTTAATCGCCTGGCCCTTCAACTCGAGAAGCAGGACAAGCTCACCAAGCAATTGAAGGGCGCCATGGTTTACCCCGCCACAATTTCGGTGGTGGCCCTGGCGTGTATCGTCCTTCTTCTCGTCAAGGTGATCCCCGTCTTTCAGAAGATGTTCGAGGATTTCGGCGGCAGCTTGCCTGGGCCGACCCTGATGGTCATCAGCTTGAGCGAGTGGCTTCAGGTGAACGTTCTGTACCTGGCGGGTGGGTGTTTCCTGGCTTTCACTGCCTTCAGCCAAGCCCGGAAGCGTATCCCCAGCTTTCACTACCAGACGGATAAGCTCGCGTTGCGCTTGCCCATCTTCGGCAACATCATCAAGAAGGTGGCGGTCGCTCGATTCACTCGCACCCTGGGTACCATGATTTCCAGTGGTGTTCCGATTCTCGACGGCCTGGACATTGTCGCCCGAACGGCGGGTAACCTCATTATCGAAGAGGAACTCCAGGCGACTCGGGCCTCGATTACCGAGGGCAAGACCATTGCCGAGCCCTTGCAGAACTCCCGGGTCTTTCCCGGCATGATGGTTCAGATGGTGGCGGTGGGTGAGGAGACCGGCTCCATGGAGATCATGTTGACGAAGATCGCGGATTTCTACGACGATGAGGTGGATGTGGCTGTGGGCGCCCTGACGTCGATGCTCGAGCCCGTGATGATGGTGTTCATGGGAGGCTCCATCGGCACCATTCTGATCGCCATGTACTTGCCCATTTTTACGATCGCGGATTCGATCAACTGACGGCCCTGTTGGGGGGACGAGGGGCCTGCGCAGACCAAGGTGCGGGGCTCGCGGAGGGATAATGTTGGTTTCAGAAGGCCCTGAAGATCGAGCACGCTGCCGGCGTGTTCTCTTTGCCCGCCTGGCCCTGGGGGCTTTGGGGCTCGGCCTTGTGCTCGGCCTCGATTGGGCGGGGCAGGGCCTTTCCGATGCGGCGCGCCTTGGCTTCTACCTGACCATTGCTGCGAGCTTCGTCGGTATTATTGCCAGTTCAATCTGGCTCAAGGCCCGCGGCCCTTCGCGTAGTTTTATCGTGACCCAGATTGCTCTCGACGTCGCGATGGTGACGTCGCTGGTGCATTTTTCCGGGGATCCCGAATCCTTCTTTACTTTTCTCTACCTCATCGTGGCGATCTATGGCGCCATGCTTTGGGAGCGCTCCGGCGCCATGACAGCCGCCGGTTTCAGTACCCTGGCCTATGGGGCCTTGCTGCTGGCGAGCCACTCTGGCCTGATCGAGAGCCATGGGACCAACTATGCCCGGGCTCCTCTGTGGGTTCTCGCTGCGGCATGGAGCGTTCGTGTCGGGGCCCTGTCCCTGGTGGCTGCCCTGGCGAGCTTTCTTTCCCGGGAGCTGAGTCGTACCGGCCGAGCCCTGGACAAGAAGACCTCGGATCTTGGCGAGTTGCGCGAACTCTACGGGCAAACCGTGGAAAGCATCATGAGTGGCCTACTGACGAGCGACGAGAACGGGCGCATCACATCGTTCAACCCCGAGGCCGAGCGCATTACAGGCTACTCTCAGTCCGGGGTCATGGGTCGCCCCCTGGAGGAGGTGATCCCGGGGACGAGCAGCATTCTCGCGGCCTCGAGCCAGCCCCGTCGCTCTCTACGAGCACCCCGGGCGAGTCTCGAATACGAGAATGCTCTGGGCGAGCAGCTCTCTCTCGGAGTCGCCGCATCGGTTCTCAAGGGCCATGACGATCGGCCGAGAGGCCACGTGGTGATCTTTCAGAATGTGACCGCCATCGCTGCCATGGAACTCGAGCTCAGGAGTGCCGAAAGGCTTGCTGCCGTGGGGGAGATGGCGGCGAAGATCGCCCACGAGATTCGAAATCCTCTGGCCTCTATCTCGGGCTCCATCCAGATCTTGAAAGCCGGCGGTGCTTCGGCTCGGGAAGAGGATCCGGATTCGGGTCGGCTGATGGATATCGTGCTGCGGGAGACGGAACGCCTAAATACGTTGATCGGGCAATTTCTCCAATATTCGCGGCCGGTTCCCCCGACTCTCGAGCCGGTGCCCGTGCGCGCGCTGCTCGAGGAGATGCGCGAACTGCTCGAGGCCTCCAAGCCCGACGAAGTGGAACTGGTATGCGAGGGCAGCGAGACCCTCGCCGCCATGGCCGATCGGGATCAGCTCAAGCAGGTCCTCTGGAATCTGGCGATCAACGGCGTCCACGCCATGCCCAAGGGGGGCGTCCTCAGTCTCTCGGTTGTGCCCGCACTGATCGATCCGGCTCAAGATTGGCAGCCCGATGGCCGAAAAGGGGAATGGAGTGACAATTTGCGGCAGGTTGCGAACGGGACGGGCGTGGAGATTGCCGTCTCGGACACAGGCGTAGGCATTCTTCCGGAGGACCAGGGCAGAATCTTCGAACCCTTCTTTACCACCAAGGCCGAGGGCACCGGGCTCGGCCTGGCCACAGTCCACAGGGTGGTGGAGGGACACGGAGGCTCGATCCGGGTCGAAAGCCGGGAGGGAGGAACGACTTTTCGCGTCTGCTTGCCGAGCGTAGGATGAGTTAGGAGAAGGCACGTGACGGATAAGGGACATATTCTCGTCGTCGACGACGAGCGCAGCATGCGCGAGTTCCTCGAAATTTTCTTTCAGCGAGAGGGGTACCGGGTCAGTACGGCGCCTGGGGTCGATGAAGCAGAGGTTTGCCTCGAGAATGACGAGGTGGACATCGTAATCACCGACATGCAAATGCCCAAGCGCGGCGGCCTTGACCTGCTCAGGGCAGCTCGCGAAATCTCACCGGATACCGCCGTCATCGTGATTACGGCCTACGCGAGCACGGACAGCGCGATTGCCGCCATGCGGGAAGGCGCCTACGACTACATTACGAAACCCTTCAAGGTCGACGAGATCAGGCTGGTGGTCGACAAGGCGCTCGAGAAGAAACAACTCGCGCTTGAGAATCAGCTCCTGAAGAGTCAGCTGCAATCCCATACCGGTCATCCGAGCATCATTGGGAATAGCCGAGGCATTCGCGAAGTCTTTGACCTGATCGGCCAGGTGGCCGAAACCCGCGCGAACGTCTTGATCTTCGGCGAGAGCGGTACGGGCAAGGAATTGGTGGCCCGGGCGCTGCATGACCAGAGCGATCGCGTCGACGAGTCCTTCGTTGGCCTCAACTGCGGTGCGATTCCTGAGAATCTGCTCGAGAGCGAGCTTTTCGGCCACGAGAAGGGCGCTTTTACCGGGGCCGTGGGCGAGAAGCAAGGGCTTTTCGAGGTGGCCGACGGGGGGACCCTCTTCCTGGACGAGATCGCCGAACTTTCCCTCGCCTTGCAGGTGAAGTTGCTCAGGGCGATTCAGGAGAAGACGATCCGGCGGGTGGGCGGGACGGCCGATATCGTCGTGGATGTCCGGCTTCTCTCGGCGACGAACCGCGACCTCGAGGCAGCGGTCACCGAAGGGAAGTTCAGGAACGACCTCTTCTATCGCCTGAACGTAATCCAAATCTCGATCCCGGCGCTGCGCGAACGGCGAGAGGATATTCCGCTTCTGTTGAGACATTTCCTGACGAAGCTCTCCGCGGAAGCGGGGCGAGACATCACCTCGGTGAGCGAAGAGGCCATGAAGAAAATCATGGTCTACGACTACCCTGGGAATGTTCGTGAACTCGAGAATATCGTGGAGCGCGCCGTGGCCTTGTCGCGCTCGGATGAAGTTCAGCTCGAGGCCTTGCCTCCGAATGTTCTCGATATGAGAACGCCTGCGGGGCAGCCCTTGATTCCCGCCGACGGGGTCAAGCTGGAGGGGCTCCTGGACGACTACGAACGATCGCTGATCTCCGAGGCCCTACGCCTTTCGGGAGGCGTCAAGAAGGAAGCCGCCCGGCTTCTGGGCGTGAGCTTTCGCTCCTTCCGCTATCGACTCGAAAAGCTCGCGATGGAGAGCGCCAATCTGCGCCCGGGCGGTGAAAGCCACCTGCACGGCTGAGCCAAATGCTAGAGCCAGCCCGCTCTAGCCCTCTTTGGTTGGCTCCGTCCGCGGCTCGGCCGCTCCTCGCGTCAGTCCTGCAAGTTCAGGTTCTTCAGCTTGTAGAGCAGGCTGCGGTGGCTAATTCCGAGAAGCTTGGCCGTCTGGGTTCGGTTGCCACCGGTGGCGGCGAGGGCCCGGCGGATAATTCGAGTTTCGAATGCCTGACGAGCCGGTTTAAGGGCGAAGCTCTCGCCGCTCTCGGCCAGGGGCACACCTTGGTCTTCGACAATCGCGTGGGGAAGATACGCGAGGTTGATTTCACTATGGGGAGCCAGGAGTACGGCGCGCTCGAGAGCGTTGCGCAGTTCCTGAACATTGCCCGGCCAAGAGTATTCGCAGAGACGGCGTAGGGCTTCCTGGGAGAGTCGGCCCGGAGCCCGACCCTGGTCCTGTCCGAAGGCCGAAATGAACTGGTCCACGAGAAGCGGAATGTCGCTGCGTCGCTCGCGCAGGGGAGGGATGGGCACTCGAAGGCCGGCGAGCAGGTCGAGTAGTTTGGGGTCGAAGGTGCCCGATGAGGCGCACTCGTCCAGGTCCCGAGACGTGGAGGCAAGGACCCGAGTGTCTACCCTGCGGGTCTCCTCCGGGTTGTTCAAAGAAATTTCCCCGACCTGGATCAGCTGGATCACGCTGGCCTGGAGATCGAGGGAAAGGGAGTCCACGTTGTGGAGAAATAGAGTTCCGCCGTGGACCAGGGATGCCAGATCACTTCGCCCCCGACCCTGGGCGCCATGGGCGCGCTGAGGCAGGAGGGAGTCCAGGGCTTTTGCCCCGGGTTTTCGGCAATCCACAGGGATAAAGGCCCCGGCCCGGCGCAGGGATTGCGCGTGGATCGCTTCGGCAAAGAGTTTCTTACGAGTTCCGTGTTCGCCGACGATGAGGGCGGGGGTGGAAAACTCGGCGGCGCGTTCGAGTTGCTCGAGAACGTCGATCATCGCGTCCGAGGCGGCGACGATCCCGTGCTCGCCTTCGCCTAGGTCGAGGGCGAGTTGAAGTGTTCGGTGTTTGCGCATGGCCTTGGCCCGCTCGCGGACTCGATCAAGAACGAACAGAAAACGCGATTTTTGGATCGGTTTTTCGAGACAGTCGAAGGCGTAGCGACGCCTGGCCTCTTCGGCGAGGGAGCCGGGATCGGTTCTGCCGGTGAGGACAAGGGCGCCGGGCGCTAAGTCCCGCGAGAGTCGGGCCTCTTCCCCCGGGCGAGCGCCAAGAACCACAGACTTATCCCAGAGCACTGCGTCGACGGGATGTCGGGCGAGGTAGGCGAGGGCCTTGGGCGCGTCGGGAACCTGATGAAAGACGACCGGGCTCTCCGCGAATTCGCCGAGAGTGGCCTCCAGTTTTCCCCGTACCGAGTCGTCGGGGTCGACGATCAGGACTTGCTCAACCAACTCGCGCACCTCTGGGACCGGGCAATTGAGTCCGACGCCGCCGGACGCAGGGGGGGCAATCCTCCGGGAGCCCGTAGAAACGCCGAGGGATTTTCCCCAATGCTCTCGTCATCGGCGTTTCGGGCGACAAAGTTGAGACGAAAGGCCCTGTTTGCAGGCGGGGGGAGAATGCACCATTCCTGCCGAGAGCCGGATATTCCGAACTTATAATGTGGTTGAAATCCTGCCCTCAAGTGCTTGAAAGATTTGGCCGATAATCCCCTTGATCAGAATCGAATTCTTTAGAGTCCCGGCTATGATCCGGGGGGAGTAATGAGGTGCCCGCGGAAATTCTTTGCCTTGGCGGAGAGCGACCCCTTGAGAGCGGTTTCGAGTCCATGCCCACGATTGGCTGGCCCGATGAGCCTCAGGGCAACCCTGACTCCAGACCACCCCTGACTGCCCCACATTTCTCTCTTTACCTGTACCGAACGCTCGCAGCCCCCGGGCAGCCTGGGTCGCCCATCGGCGACAGAGGTTGCTCGAGTCCGATCGCGAAGGGATCCAACCGATGAAATTCGCGCTGCCAGGCTTTGGCAAAAAGTCCGTACTGGGCATCGATATCGGCTCGGGCGCCGTAAAGGCCGCCGAGATCGATATCAAGGATCGGGACAAGGGTTTCGATCTGCTGGGTTTGGGCATTGCCCCGATGCCCCACGAAGCCATTGTGCAGGGTGCGTTCTTGAATGCCGGTGCGATCGTCGCCACGATCCAAGAGGCCGTGGAGTCCAGCGGGATCAAGACCCGGGACGCGGTGGTCGCCGTTTCCGGCCACTCGGTGATCGTCAAGCGGGTGACCCTTTCTCGGATGAGCGCCGAGGAACTCGAGGGCCAGATCCAGTGGGAAGCCGAACAATATATTCCCTTCGATGTGAACGAGGTCAATCTTGAATTTCAGATCCTCGAGAACTTCGAGAACCCCGACCAGATGGACGTGCTCCTGGTGGCGGCCAAGAAGGACCTGATCGACGACTACGTTCAGGTTCTGACCGAGGCCGGACTCAACCCGGTGGCGGTCGACGTCGCCTCGTTTGCTCTCGCGAATACTTTCGAGATCAACCAGGATGCCGAAGCCGAGGGGGTCACGGCGCTGGTCAATATTGGTTCTCATGCGGTGAATATCTGCGTGATGCAAGATGGGGTTCCCGCCTTTACCCGAGATATCTCGACCGGTGGCATTCAATACACCCAGGAAATTCAGAAAACACTGTCCGTGGGGTTCGAGGAAGCCGAGCGCATCAAGCGGGGTGACGCCGGAGCGGACCAGAACCAGGCAGTGCTGCCCCAGGAAGTAGAAGCCGCGCTGAGGAGTGTCACGGACTCGGTGGTCGGCGAGATCTCGCGTTCCCTAGATTTCTTCGCAGCCACTACCGATTCGAGCCGCATCGAGAAGGTTCTGCTTTCGGGTGGAGGCGCGCAGATTACGGGGTTGGCTCGGGCCCTCCATGAACGCAGTGGGTTCGAGGTCGAATCTCTGAACCCGTTGGCGAAAGCTCTGCCCGGAGGTGCCTAAGGCGCGGATTTCCTCGAAGAGGTCGCGCC
Source organism: Myxococcota bacterium (assembly GCA_029243605.1). Taxonomy (GTDB): domain Bacteria; phylum Myxococcota_A; class UBA9160; order UBA9160; family UBA4427; genus JAZXM01. The sequence goes on along the minus strand of JAQWRT010000030.1, from coordinate 85,558 downwards.
CTCGCTGGGTGTTGCGATCGGTCTCGCGTCGCGGAGGAACGGCTTCTGATGCTTGAGATCAATCTACTTGCCCATCGCGAGGCCAAGAGACTTGCTGATATCCGGGAGAGCATCGTCGTGCTCCTCCTCGGCTTGGTTGCCGTTGGATTGGGCGTGATCTTCGTTGACGGCCGTATCGAAAGCCAGATCGCTGTGGCCCAGGCTACGGTGAGGCAGCTCGAGGCCGAAGTCGAACGATATCGGCCTCAAGAAGAGCAGGTCGCCGCGTTCAAGAAGAGGAAAGCCGAGCTCGAGAATAAGCTCGAGGTGATCCGAGAGCTCGAGCGCGCGCGCACCGGGCCGATCATGATGCTCGACCAACTCGCGGAAGAGACGCCCGAGAGGCTGTGGTTTACCACGCTCTCGACGGAAGGCGGAAGGGTCCGCCTGCTGGGGGCAAGCCTAGACAACGTGGTGGTCGCCGATTTCCTTCGCGCCCTCAATCGATCGGAATATTTCAGCAACGTGGACTTGATTAAGACCGATCGGGAGACACCGATCAACGGGGTCCGCCTTGTGAAGTTCGAGATTACGACCGATTTCTCGCCGCCGAGGCAGGAAGCGTCCGCCGGTACAGGCACGGAGGCGGGGGGCTGAAGATGGCTTTTGATTTCGACATCGATCTAGATGCCCAGCTTGAGCAGATCGCCAAGGTCCCGAAACCGATTCGGTTGGCGATCGCAGCGGTCTTGCTCGCGTCCGTGGCCGTGGGGTACGGGTTTATTTCCTACGAGCCGAAGGCCGAGAAGGTTGAACTGCTGCAGGCGAAGGTTCAGAAACTCGAACGCAAGCTTTCGAGCATCCGCGCCGTGGTGGCCAACCTGGAGGCTTTCGAGAGGGAGGTTGCCACCCTGGAGGTCGAGTTCAAGAAGGCTCGCCGGCGTTTGCCCGAGGGCAAGCAGTTCGAGGATTTGTTGAGCGATATCACCAATGCGGGCAAGAAGGTGGGCGTTCGCATCAAGTCCATCCAGAGACAGCCCGAGATTCCCCACGATTTCTACGCCGAGGTTCCCTTCCAGATCGAGATCGATGGGAGTTATCACAACCTGGCGCGCTTCTTTGAAAGGGTCGGGGGGTTGCCCCGGATCGTTAACGTGGGCGAGCTCGATTTGCGTGTTGAGAAAGAGGGCCCGGACGGAACGAACCTGAGACTCCAAGGGACAGCGACGACCTTTCGCTTCCTCAATGATGTCGGTTCGGTCAAGGGGGGAGCCTCATGAGGCGTCGTTGGATCGTCGTCATTGGTGCGCTCCTATTGGCCGGTAGTCTGGTGGCCTGCGAGGAGGATGCCGCTCCCACAGCGTCGTCGCCGAGCCCGCCCAAGGCCAGAAAGGCGCCGCCGGCGCCGGTGGAGACCCCTAAGACCACGGCAACGGACTCGGCTGCGGCCGACGGCGAGGCCTCTGGGAACGATGCATCTTCGGAAGAGAATTCGGGCCGCTACCAAGCCGAGGGCAAGCGCGACCCCTTCCGCTCATTTCACCTCGAGCAACCCGAGAAACCGGTTGTTGCCCTGGGGCCTCTGGCTGATTTTGATCTGGCCCAGTTGGTGCTGGTTGGGGTGGTCTGGAATACCGCGAACCCGAGAGCGCTGGTCGCCGATCCGGGTGGCCGATCCTTCGTTCTCAAGAAGGGGTCGCAGATCGGAAAGAACGGCGGGAGAGTGACCCGGATTCGGGATGACACGATCCTGGTTCAGGAGAAATTTGTCGACTTCGAGGGCAATGTGACTACGAGAGACGTCGAGATGCGCATCAAGAAGAGTCAAGGGGGATGAACACCATGAGTCGAAACATCGCAAGGAATCTCCGTGCAGTGGGGGTCCTGATCACGGTGGTTGGAGCCCTGGCTTCGGTGCTCGCGTCGGCCGACGATGCACGGAACTCCGCCTTTGGAGGTGCCGAATTGGGCGCCGACCCCTGGGCAGTCGCGCCCTCTATCGATGTGGCAGCGGTCCAATCCGAGACTCTCGATTCAGCGTTGGAAGGGGGGCCCGTCGCATTGCAGTCGGGGACCGTTCTGATGGCGGTTAACGTGGAGCCCTCTTTCGAAGGGGCATTGATTCATTTTCATGCCGACGGCGAATTGGCCTTGGCGCGTACGTTTGCCCTGGAAGAGCCTCCGAGGCTGGTGATTGATTTTCCGGGAATCCGGGGGGACCTGCCTTCCCGAGATATCGTTCTCGGCGGTGATTTTGTTTCGGCGATCAGGGTGGGAGTGCACCCGGGTAAATTGCGTGTGGTGATCGATGGGGCCGCGGGTCCCGGAACCTTTGATGGTTATCGGGCCGTACCCTCCATGGACGGGCTCTACCTCGCCGTAGGCGCGGGGCCCGAACTCGACTTGCGACTCGAATCTCGGCTGGGTGGGGCTGGATACTCCAGTCTGACGCTCAACAGTATCGAGGCGGACGACTCAGGAGCCGAGCCGATTTTGCTGGCGATGACCGGTACCGAGGACGAAACGTCCTTGGAAGATCTCTGGCGGACTCTCGGAGAGGACCCCGAGGTCGAGGCCATCGAAGCCGCGCTCTTGGCGGAAGTTTACGCATTGGATGAGCCGGCCCCCGCGCCGGATGCCCTCGTTGGGGTCGAAGTCGCGAGTGCGACCCCCTTGGCGGATCTTTGGGACCGGCAGGCCGCGGCATCGGGTGGTCCGGAGGCCGTGCTCGTCGTAGAGAGCCCGGTCGAGGCGCCCCTAGCCGAGGCAAGGCTGGAAGAGGCCCTGATCGAGGAGTTGACCCTCGAGGAAACCATTCGCGAAGATGCGATTTTTGAGGAAGCGGTTCGCTCGGAGACAGCTTCGGAGGATGGCTTCTGGGCCCGGGCCGGAAAACCCGTGGAGATCAAGATCGCGGACTTGGAACTCGCCGACCCGCCGGGAGGGGAGGCCGCTACGCCGGTGCCCGCGACCGGAGTGCTTGCGACGGGAGTTTCCGCGACCGAGATCCCCGCGACGGGGGTGCCCGCCCAGGGAGTCCCCGCGACTGAGGTGCCCGCGACGGGGGTGCCCGCAACCGGAGTCCCTGGGACGCTGGTGCCCGCGACTGGAGTCCCCGCGATGGGCGTGCCCGCCACGGCGCTACCCACCAGCGCGGTGCCCGCCACCGCGAAGCCCGTGCAGATCGCCATGGTGAGTGGAGCAGCCGCGGCCCCCACTGAGCCCGCTTGGGATCCCTGGGCGCTGGATTCGGAACCCGCAAGCGTGGCTCCGACAAAAACTGTATCCGCGGACCCGGTGAAGGTCGCCTCGGCGGCCTCCACGAAGGCGCCCACAGCTACAACTGCACCCACCCCCACACCGGCACCCGTGCCGGTCGCCAAGCCCGGGGCGCCCACCGAAATCTTTGGGCTGCAATTCGATCGGGATTCCCAGCGCGACCGGGTGGCGATTCTGGGCGACCGGATCGCCGACTACGAGGTCTTTGAGCCCGACTCCCAGACCTTGATCATCCTGCTGAAGCGATCGCTTCTCTCCGAGGGGATGTCCGAGCGCATTACGCCGGAAATCGGCGGCCCGCTCTCCCAAGTGACTATTTTTCAGCAGCCCGATATCCAAGGCGACGAGGTTCGAGTCGTTCTTCGCCGGGCGGATGGGCTCAAGCCGAAGATCTACCAGCGGGGTTCGCTGCTTTTGGCGGATTTCGCCAATACGGGAGAGGCCGCTGCGTTGCCCGTGGCGCTGATTCCCGCCCAGGCAGTTCCGGACGCTTCCGCAGAGTTGGCTGAGACCGCCGAAGCGGTGGAAGCTCGTGAAGCGCGGGTGGAGGCCGTTGTGACTGCTGCCCAAGCCGGGGATATCGTGGACCCCGAGAATCCCAAGGACACCATCTCGGTGGCTCCCGAGTTGATCAACGCCGAGGGGGATCGAACCTACGGCAATGAAGCACCGGATAATGCGTCTTCAAGCGCAGCTCCCGGGGGCAACCGATACGTCCAGGAATTCTCGGGCAGCCCTATTTCGCTCGACTTCAAGGATGTGCCGATCATGGATGTGCTCCGCCTCATCGCCGAGGTCAGCGAGCTGAACATCATCGCCGGGGACGAGGTCAAGGGTGCCATTACCCTGCGCCTGGTCGAGGTTCCCTGGGATCAGGCGCTGGATATCATCCTCGTGACCCGAGGCCTGGGCTATGTGCGTGTCGGGAACGTGCTCCGGATCGCTCCCGCCGAAGCCCTTCAGGCCGAGGAAGCCGAGCGCCTTCAGGACAGGCGCAACAGGGAACAACTCGAAGATCTTGAGGTTAAGCTGCAGCCGGTCAATTATGCGGCAGTAGAGGACGTGAGCACACTCGTGCGTCGGTTGCTCTCGCCCCGGGGTACGGTGAATACCGACAAGCGCACCAATACCGTGATCATCAAGGATATCCCCAGCGTCATCGCAGAGGCCACCGCGCTCATCGAAGCGCTGGATACCCAGACACCTCAGGTCATGATCGAGGCGAAGATCGTCGAAGCCGCCCTGGATTTTGGGCGCGAGCTCGGCACCATTTGGGGTGTGGGAACGAATCCCGACTCGGGGGCGATCTCCACGGGTGGCGTGACCTGGGACGGTAAGAACAACGTGGCCTTCAATAACGGAATCTCGAGTTTGCCCACTGGGGCGGCCTCCATGGGCTTCCTGCTCCTGGACGACAATATCCGGGTCGACGTGGCCGTTGAGGCCATGGAAGAAGCGGGCGAGGGCAAGGTAATTTCAAGCCCGCGTGTCGTGACCCTGGACAACCGCGAGGCACTCATCGAGCAGGGCGTATCGATCCCCTTCCAGACCTTCGAAGGTGGGGACGCGAAGCTCGAGTTCGTGGACGCCGTGCTGAGCCTCAAGGTGACTCCGCATATCACCCCGGATGAGAGCATCATTATGTCGCTCGAGGTGACCCGGAACGCACCCGACTCCGGTGTTTCGACCCCGACGGGTTCCCCGGCCATCGCCAAGAACCAGGCGAAGACGGAGACCCTGGTGAAGAACGGCCAGACCCTGGTCATCGGTGGCATCTACACCATCGACAAGAGCACCACAGAGTCCCGGGTTCCCTACCTGTACAAGATCCCCGTGCTGGGAGCGGCCTTCAAGTCGCGGCGGGTTTCCGATGTGCGCAAAGAATTGTTGATCTTCATTACGCCCCGTATCGTGGTCAACCCGGCCCTGGCGGACAACTGACAAGGCCGGGTGGGGGGGCCTGCCCTCCGGCCCGGTTGTGAATGAGAAGAGGCCTGGAGGGGCGGTGTCCGAGCAGGGCGACGATGCGGGGAACGGAGAAGGGGCGGATCTCCAGCGCCTTCGTGCCCGGGTCGCCGATGCCCCGGGCTGCGCCGAGTTTCCGGCCCTGGCCGAACTCGAGAGGCGTGCCGGTCGGGCCGATGAGGCCCGGCGCATTGCCGAGCGCGGTCTGGCGCTTGCCCCGGAAGAACTCGCGGGCCGGGTGGTACTGGCCCTCGTCCATCTCGACCAGGGCGACCGGGCTGGGGCGCGCACTGAACTCGCCGGTTTTTTTGCGGGTCTGTCCCCGGAAGGGGATCTGGAGCCCGCTGCCCCCCAACCCAACGAACCCAAACCCCGGAGTTCTTCGGCCCGTAGCAAGGCCTCGGAGCCCTCGCGTTCGGCTTCCCGACCGCCCTCGGCGGAATTGCCCGTGGGCGAGGGGTCGGCCTTTAGGACCCGGACTATGGCTCGGCTGCTCGAGCGCCAGGGCGACCGGGGAAGAGCCGAAGAGATCCTCGAGGAATTGGGATCGCCCCCGCTAGAGGCGGCTGGGACGGATCCCGACAATGACGCCCCAGGCGAGCCCGAGGCTCGAGTCCGGGAGACCCTGGAGCGCTGGCTCCGAAATCTACAGGGGGACCAGCCATGAGTCTCGAGACGATTCTTCAGGGGATACTCGACCCCGAGAGCGGGCTGCTGGCGGCGGCGCTGATGGACGCTGACGGCATTCCTGTGGCCGAGGCGCACGGGGCGCTGGCGGCTTCGAGAATTCCAGATTCGGGACTCGCCAGCCTCGCCGTGGAGTTTGGCCGGGTTTTGGGCGAGGCCCAGAAGGCGTCGGACGCCTTTGGCGGTGGCCTCGCAGAGGCGGTCACCATTCAGATGGCCGAGCTGACCCTGGTTTTCACGGGGCTCGAGGCCGGCCTGGTTTTGGTCGTGGCCGTGGCCCCGGATGGCAACCTCGGCAAGGCGCGCTATCTCATCCGGCGAAACCTGCTTGAGATTCGCGAGCAGATCTAGATCTCCGTCCCTTTCTGCCCGGCATCGGCCCGGTGAGGGGACGACAAGCGGAGGCGATGTGGCGGCGACCCCGAATATCCTGGTGATTCATGGCCCCAATCTCAACCTGTTGGGAACCCGCGAGCCCGATATCTACGGGCACGCGACCCTGGCCGATATCGACGGCGACTTGGCCGCCCAGGCGGGTGCACTCGGCTGCTCGGTGGAGAGCTACCAATCCAACCACGAGGGCGAACTCATCGACCGGATCCAGGCGGCCATGGGCTCGTCCCAGGGGATCCTGATTAATCCGGGGGGACTGACCCACAGCAGTGTCTCTCTCCGTGACGCTCTGGCGGCCACCGGGCTTCCGGTTCTCGAGGTTCATCTCTCGAACGTTTTTGCCCGAGAGCCCTTCCGCCACCAATCCTTTGTTTCCGGGATTGCCGTGGGCGTGATCTCCGGGCTCGGAGCCCGGGGCTACGGGGTGGGGCTCGAAGCACTGGTCGCGCATATTCGAGGCTGATCGGAGGGCTCGACGCTTCGATTCCGCCAGAATTTCAGGCCTTGGAATTTTGTGCCCCGAAGGGGGACGGGCTGGCGCTCCGCCCGATATAATGGCTCCAGCGCAGCTGTAATTTGCCGATACGAAGTTGAAGCATCGGCCCGCGATGAGCGGGTTTTAGGCTTGCAGCCGGTGGCACGGGCCTCGCGTGGCCCCTCCCCAAGGAAACCCCCCATGGCCATCAATAAGCGAAAAGTGCTCGAGGCCGCCCGGCGCTACGCCAACAAGGGGGCGCGTCCGAAGGCCTTGCGGGAATACGGGAAGCTGCTCGCCGTCGATTCGACGGATGTGAAGTTGCTGCTCGAAGTCGGCGATCTCTACCGCCGTTGGGGTGAGACCGAGGAAGCCATCGCGCACTACTCCAAGGTGGCCACCCGCTATCGCGAGGGCGGATACGACTCCCGGGCCATCGCCGTGTTGAAGCAGATCATCACGCTGGATCCCATGCGGCATACCGTCCGTGTGGCTCTGGCGGAGCTCTACCAGCAGATCGGACTTTCCGCTGAGGCGGTGATCTCGCTGCAGCAGGTCGCCGACGTGTACGCCGAAGAAGGGCGCGAGCGCGAATCACTCGACTTGTTGCGGAAGATGGCGGCCGTAGACCCGGCCAACGTCCAGGCCCGCATCAAGGTGGCCGAGCTCTTGGAACGCGCCGGGCACAGCATTGAGGCCGTGGAAGAATTCCGGCTGGCGGCCACCGAGTTCAAGCGGAGGGAAGAGTCGGAGTCGGTGGTGCAGATGTACGAACGCGTGCTCGAGATCTCGCCCAAGCATGTGTCGACCCTGGTCGGGATTGCCCGGGAGCTCAGCAAACTCGGCCAGGCGGCGCGAGCCGAGGCCTATGTACTGCGTGCTTTGGACGAGGAGATCAAGCCCGAGCATTACGAATTGGCCTGCGAGGTGTACTCCCAGCTGGGCGACGATGAGAAGCTGACCGCGATGAACCGGAGCCTGGCCGGGCTCTACCGGGAGCGCGGCGACGAGGAGCGGGCCCGGGAGGTGATGCAGCGCTCCACGGGTGCGCCCGATCTCTACGAGGCCGAGCTTGGCGAAGAAAACGCCGCCGAAGAGGCGTTCCAGAAGGCTCAGGGCGCGAGCGGCTCGGAGGTCTTCGGCACCGGCCCCGGCGACGCGGAGGGTTGGCAGGATCCCGAAGCCGGCGATTCACCGGAAGGCGCGAGCCCGGCTTCTGGCCCGGACGATTCAGGGGAAAGTGTTTTCGGCGAGGGCTTCGAAATCGAGCTGGGAGACGCCTCGGATACGGCGTTCAGTTCGGAAGATGCCGGGGCAGATGCTTTCGAATTTGGCGAGCTCGATCTCCAGGAATCCGGGGAGGACTCGCTCCCACCCGGTACCGACGAGATCGAGACGGGCTCACTCCAGACGAATGCCTTGGATCCCGACGCCCTCGACGTCGGTGACCTCGATTTGGACTTGGATCTAGATCTCGACCTAGATCTGGATCTCGACTTGGATCTCGAAACCGACCCGAGTCCAGGGAGTGCCTCGGGCGTTGCTTCAGATCCCGGTGAGGGTTCAACCCCGGCCGAAGAGGCGGCTGGCGGGGCGAGATCTTCGCGAGTCGAGGAAGACCTCGAGGAGGCCGCTTTCTATCTTCAGCAATCCATGGCCGACGAGGCCGCGGCGGTTTATCGGCGCGTGCTCGAGCAAGTTCCCGGTCACCCCCAGGCCGCGGCTCATTTGGCCGAGATCGAGGCTGCTTCAGCGAGCGTCGGAGCAGGGCAGGGCGGGGCCGACAACGGTGTATCCGCCCCGGCCATCGACCTGGATCTGGGCGGCGATGCGAGCGCAGAAATTGAAATCGACCTCGACCTCGACCTCGAGTTGGGTCTCGATCGGGGTGGCGAGGTTGCCCTCGAAACAGATTTTGACACCGAGTTGGATCTCGATTTCGATCTCGGAGCCGACCAGGGCTCGAGCGATAGTCTGGAAATTGAAATTGAGATCGAAACCGATGAACCGGCGGTGGAAAGCCCCGGCGATGACTCTGAAAGTCTTTCGCCGGCTCAGCCTGGCCCCGGGGAGTTCTCTTCCGCCGACCTCGATTTCGTCTCTCCGGCGCCGGGAACCCAGGCGGCCAGCGTCGAGGATGGCGTGGCCGAGCTCTTTGCGGATTTCAAGCAGGGCGTCAGCGAAACCCTCGACCAGGGTGACTATCAGACGCGCTTCGACCTGGGCATCGCCTACCGGGAGATGGAGCTTCTCGAAGATGCCATCGGCGAGTTTCGGTATTGCCTGGATTCTGATGATTGGCGGCTGCAGAGCCTGCAGATGATCGGGCTTTCGAGCCTCGACCTGGGCCGGGCCAGCGATGCGGTCAGCCATTTCGAGCAGGCGCTTTCGGCGCCCGATCTCAGCGATACACAGAAGGCCGGTCTTTGTTTTGACCTTGGCCGGGCCCAGGCGGCCCTGGGCGAAACCGATGCGGCCCACGACAGCTTTGCCCAGGTGCGCGGCATCGACCCCAATTTCGCGGGCCTGAGGGAGCAGATCGCTAGCCTGCCCCCCCGCACCCCCGGCACCGAACCCGCCGAGGAGCAGTACGAGTCCTTCGACGACCTGATGGCCGAGTTCAAGGACGATTAGGCCCCGAAGCCCGGCCCGCCCAAGGGTCGCGCCCCGCCGCGTCCGCGCTAATCTACCCGCCCACGCGCGAGTAGCTCAGTTGGTAGAGCATTAGCTTCCCAAGCTAAGGGTCGCCGGTTCGAACCCGGTCTCGCGCTCCAGCTTTTCCAATGCCCTCGGTCATTTAGACCGGGGGCATTTTTGTTAGGGGCGTCTAGGGATTTGACATAACTCCCATACTCGGACGTTGTACTGGAAGAAAGCTTGAGTGTCCCATCCTCACTCTCCGCGGTTTCCACCAGCACCGCCTCCCGAACACTTCGGAGCCGGGGCAAAAACACTTTTCAGGATCTGAAAGAAAGGGCGAGATGTTGTCCGAACCGTTAGCCTGAAACCCCCTTCAGAAAACAAGGAACGAGACACCATGAGCGCAATGACCGACCTGGAGCGAGAAGCCTTTTTTCGGGATGTCGACGAAGCCAGCCAGAAAGCCATCTGGTGTGCCGTCGCCACGGTGGCGAATGGCGAGCCGCGGGTGCGCATGGTGCACCCCACCTGGGAGGGCGACATCCTGTGGTTCGCTACGGGTGCCAACTCGGCGAAGGTCAGGCAAATGCGCGCCAACCCCATCGTGGACATCCAGTACCAGGTCGGCCCGCCCACCTTCACTCACATCATGGTGCGCGGCCCGGTCGAGATCATCGAAGACCCCGCCGAGAAGAAGCGCGTCTGGGACGTGCTCGACTACGACCTCTCGCAGTTCTGGCCCGGCGGCCCCGAAGACCCGGAGTACGCGCCCATCAAGATCGCACCCTCCCGTGTTGAACTCTCGGGAATGTTCGGAAGCACCGACAAACGCGTCTACCGGGCCGGGTGAAGGGCGCACGCCGCGCCCGAATATGCGAGGAATGGCCACGGCCTGTCTTTTTCCCCTCTTGGTGGGGATATTTGTTTCGGCTGCCTATGCACAGGGCCTTCCTGACTCCCGTTCGTGCCTGACGCGAATGTCGCCTGGATCGCGAATTTGATTTTTGGCAAAGGCACCATTCCATGGGCTCGTTCGAGCGATATCTTGGCCTATCAAGAAACCCTTCGGAAATTTTCAGAAGCGTTGCAACCGGCAACGATTGTCCCTGGCCACGGTGGGATCGTGGGCGGCGATTCGGTGCGCAGTTATCGGCAATACCTTGCGAAGATACGAGTGCTGGCTGAGCAAGCCGTTGCCGCAGGGGTCATGATCGACGACTTTGTGGCCACGGCTCATGTGGATCCTAAATACGAGATAGAACCGTCGCTTCAGGGTTTGATGACGGGTTTTCATCGATGGACTTTAAAAGAGGCTTTTGATGAAGTGAGCCACTGACCGCCCAGCGTTGAGAGCCTTGTGGCGGCTGACTGGCCGTTCGGGCTGCAAAGGGGTTAGGATATACAAGCTGCCCCCCTGTATGTGGGTTATGCGGAAACCGTCAACTTCAGCCGTTCATTCAGGGAATGGGCGGGCCAGTCCCCCAAAGCATTTCGCGAGCCGTCGTGAGTCGCCACACCCAACCAGGAAAGAGAGGAAATCCCCCTTGAATCTATTGAAGCACGACGATCTCCATTGGAATCATTTCACCGGTGAGGCGCAGTTTGATTACCCGATCAGCTACTGGGGCTCGGTCCTCGGCGCGCGCAAAGACGGTCACGTCGACCTTCTGTACCGCTGGGACCCGCATAGCGCCTGCCATCTCCACCGGCACACGGCGGCCATCTCGTCGCTCGTGCTCGAAGGCGAGCTCACTGTCATCGACATTGACCTCGAGACGGGCGAAGAGGCCGGCAGGGTCGTCAAGCCCGCCGGTACCTGGGTGCACAAGGAACCGGGCGACGTCCACATCGAAGTTGGCGGGCCGGAAGGCGCGCTGGTTTTGTTCATTCTGTACGCGCCGAACGGAAGTCTCGTCGAAGGCTTGGCCAAGGACGGCCGGGTGCTCGATCACCAGACAATGGAACCCATCCTGAAGAGCCAGGCGCGCCGCGCGGCAATCTGATCCGCCAGGGCAGCCATGCGCCGCCCAGGCGGATGCGTGAGGCGGCGTTCAAGCCGCTGAGGGTTGTCCTTTGGTTCGTGGCAAGGCGCGCCAAACGTGGAGAAGAACGTGCTGATCGACGATCCCCAAGGGCGCTGAAGCCGACGGGTCCGCTCGGATGATTACGGCGAGGGGCGACGCGCCATTGTCCGGCAGGCTGTGACTTCGCAGCCCGATGGCCAGGGTTTCTCCGGGGCCGCTTTTGTTGGGGGCGCTCCCAACCGCTGCTCGGAGGTCAGGGGCGGCCACTGACACCCCGTCAAAATCGAGCACACTTGCTCTACGTCGCTAGAACGGCGTGTATGGCTTCGACTTCGTGGCCGGCAACGACTGGCAGGTGATGGAGCGGGGATTGGGCCTTGGTCTCGGCGGCGGCGCCCCCGCGTGCGGCGGACCCAAGATCTATGGCTATTGGGAAGAGGTCGAGCGCTCGAATTGTGGCGGCTCGGGTGGAGAGGTTTTATGTCCTATTCCCAGAACGACAGCCTTTATCCCTTTTGTAAGTTTTCGACACAGCGCAGAGCCTCTGCTTGGTAGACCTTCCCACGCTCGTTGAGGATGTCTAGAACGTGTAATGCTGTGGGGACGAACGCAAACCCGATCTGGTGCTCTGGATGCCATTGAAAGATGGATCCCCCGAGACCCATCCAGCCGACAAATCCCTCTCGGCCAATGCTGAATTCTCTCACGATTCGGGGGCTGGCGGGGCCGACCTCTTTGAAAAGGTTGACGCCGCCCTGGGTGAAGTCGGATGTGGCGAAGCCCATCTCGGCCTCGATCGCATCGTCGTGCATCGCCGCCCAGGCTCCGGCCGACAAGTACTCTCGCTGCTCCCATTTCCCCCCCGCCGACATCATGGCGGCAATCCGGGCCAACCCTCTGGCTGAGCAGTTGGCCGCTGCGGATGGGGTTTCGCCAATGGCGACGATGGGCTGATTGAAGAACTCAATGGCTTTCATGCCCTTGAACGGAGGGGGGGCGCCTCGGGTCGTGGCGTGGCGCATGGAGGGAATCATTTTCAGTAGCCTTCCGAGGATCTGGGGAAGGTTGTGAGTGATCCGCCTTCCGAGGAATCGGGGCTTGAGGCTCTCAAGGAACTGGAAGCCAAATCCCAGCGGCGTGACTCTCGAAATCCGCCCCAGATCGGCCTCCTTGACCCCAATGAACGCATCCGCGGCGAGCGGTGTGCTGATGTCTTCTCTCAAAAACTCACCAATGGTTCGGCTGGCTGGATCCACGCGTCTGAATAGTTCGTTCAAGATCCAGCCCCGGGTAATCGCATGGTATTCCCGCCGGCTGCGTTGGCCTGCGCGAAACCTCGCGGTCTGGTTCTCGACGAGCGTCCCCACGCGATTGCGTTTGATGTTTTCCGTGAGGAGATCTTCGGGATCGACGGCGGTGTCGAAGGCGGCCATGCCCCCCTCGTGGCGCATTAGATCGGCCACCGTCAGTTCGTCTTTGCCATGGGCGCCGAATTCAGGCCAGTAGTCGACGACCTTCGCCTTGTAATCGAGAAGCCCCTTTCCCACGAGTGAGGCGACGGCGATGGTTTCGAGGCTTTTCCCGCTACTGAAGACATTGACAATAGAGTCCGGAGAGAATGACTCGTCCCCGGTGGCGGACGCCCAGAGGTCCACCACCTTCTCGCCACGGTGGTAGATGCAGAGTTGTGTGTTCGCCTCGGCCATTGTCTGCATTTGCTTCTCGTATAGGCGCTGGACGGACTCAAAGCCCGGAGTCACAGTGCCCTGGATGCGAATTGGATGTTTTTTTTGAGGCGCCATGGTCGTCTCCGGAGGATGAGCACCGCGAGAGTTCGATGCCAGTTCGATAATCAATGGATCGGTTCTGTTGGATCGGTTGCCGGCGTGTTCATGAAATTTTTGTCGATCATGAAAATAGGGCACGGTGCCCTGGGCAGCTTAGAGTAGCAAGCCGATTTTTAACGCAGGCTGAATCTACACTGCGGTATCGCTGGCGGTCAGCCAGGGTGCCAGCTGGGCTGTGTGCCCGCCCCACTGCGGACTACGGGCGGAGGAGAGGCCACCAGAACGTTTGGGGCGGCCGGATTTCGGGGCCCGCGGGAGTCGTCGGCGGTAGCAGGAATGGCCCGGGCCTCCCTGCCGTGGTGTGAACTCCTTCACGGCTCCGTCCCTTTGGCTCCGGCATCGTGAGGGTCCCAGCGCAACCGCAACCTCAAACGAGCGGGATGCGACATGGGACCCAAGCCAACGTCTCTTGACCTCAAACAACGAGGAAAAACATGAAAATCGAATCTGGTTACTTTGCCCGCCTTGCTCTCGTATCAAGCCTCCTCCTGGCCTCGTTCGCCGGAGTGGCCGGCGCCCTTGAATCGCGGGGCGTTCCTTTGCCTTCCCTGTACTCGACCAGCGAGCCTCAGATGAAGAGCACCCATCTCCGGTCTGTGTCCTCGAGATCACCCAAGGCGGACGCGAGAAGCAAGTCTCCGGCTCCCACGATTTCCCAGAGGGGGGGCATCCAGATTCCAACCCGTCCGAAGCCGAATTCTTCCAAGACTCCAGAGCCCCGACGGATAGTGGAAACGTGGGTTCCTATTCTAGAGGACGTTTCGCTCCCGGAGACCGTATGGATCCCAGGGATCACTCCGCCCCTCGAAGATGCCACGATCGTGAGGGCGCCTCGCCCTCGCATCGTCGTGCTCGTCCACGGGATGCAGTTGAACGACGGTACCCATGAAGATGGCGAGCTCATAACGGGCCACGGCTATTGGAGCTTCGAGTTCGCCCAGGGAATTCTTGGGGCCGAGCCCGATCAGCCGCTTTTTGATTTTACGGGTCACCAGTACCCGAGCCAAGAAAATTGGACCGAATACGCAGAGGGGATCATTCTCTCGGAAGGGTTCGAGGGACACGCTTTTACCGCGCTCGAACCCATAAGCCCCGCCCCTCGTTTCGGCGAGGTTTGGCTTGATCAGGCTCCCGAGGAGCCGCCGATGCTCTCCGTGATGATGACCGCGCGAAATGCCTCGGTGGGACTCCTGAGCCAAACCGCCCAGGCCACCGATCAGATGGCAAGGCTCCTCGGTTGGTACCACGAACGCTTCGCGGGTTACCTCGATCGACGATGTCGTTGCGAGCCCGAACTCGTGCTCGTCGGACACAGCCAAGGCGGGCATGTCTCCAGAGTCTGGCTCAGCAGCGCCAAGGTCGATCCGGTCGATGATAAGCTGAATCCCGACCATGTCGACTTCAGTAAGGCTCAGGAGCAGACGATGTCGTTGATTCGCGATACGACGGTCTTCCTGGCGACGTTGGGTACCCCCCACGATGGCACGATCTTCGCGAGCCGCGGCTGGGGGGTTTACGGGGATATCGATTCATCTGTTACGACGTTGATTGAAGATCCATCCGTTACGACGTTGATCAGCGAGGTAGATCGTATCAACGCAGGCATAGACACGATCCGATCGGTTATTCCGTTCAACTCTCCGATCAGCGACCTCGCGTCGGTTAAGAACGCCGCCATCGACTTGCTCGACTCGATGCCCAACAGCGTCAGGGATCTGACGATCCGATATATGTTCGCGATCAATGGAGACTTCCTACATCCCATGTATGCCCGTCGTTCACAGAAAGCAGATTCGCGGCTCGGGAACGGCACGAGCCACACGTATATCCCCATCTACGCGTTTGGCGGCCGCTCACCGGGATCGACGCACCTCGTGGACTACGATTTGGTTGCGGGTTTTGACGGGGTTCTTTCCGACTCCGAGAGCACCAATATTCTCCTCATGGTCGGGATCGATGGCTGGATGGCTTCATACGCGGCGGGCTGGGGCAGCCTTGATGGCGATCACGCGGATTTTTCACAGCAACTCGACCGTGTGGAGCGGGCCAATCTTAGAAACGTGGAGGCACTCGTAGACGAGTATGTAGAGGACTATGGCGAGGAGTCGATCCCCTTTTTGCTTCAGTTCGAGATTGCCGCGGGGCCGGGAAACCTGGCCAATCGGCTGAGCAATTGGCTGACCATGGGGTTCCCCGATAGCGCCAGCAACGCCGGAGACCTGCCGATCTATTTGCGGAAGAATTTTATAATCGAACCCGGAGCCGGAACGGCACTGCTGATGGACCCTGCCATCACGTGTGGCTCTTACGAATTTTCCATGGGTAGTAATCCGGGGGAGTTGCTGCCGTTGGAGGGTGGCCTCTTGGATATAATATCCCTTGAACCTGAGGCTTTTCGAACTTACCTGAGCGGTTCGCCGAAACTCGTCGACGTGATCGCGCTTTCTATGATGGATGATGGCGAGCAGATGCTGGAAGCCATGGCGGAGGGGGACGCTTCCAGCCTCGGTTCATCTTCTGGAGAAATTTCTGTAGAAGAGTTGGCTGAGACGCACCTCGAGTTGTTGCTAGCTATTCAAGCCACCAGTGACAATCTGAGCCAGAGCTGTCTCCTTATATCCAATTGGAAGATCGAGTTGAGGTCCCTAGTGGTTCCGGTACCAGGCTTCGTCCCTGTCTCTATGGGCGAAATGGACGAAGCCGTCTCGGACGGTGAGATCGATTCCGATGGCGCCGTCCCTTACGACTCGGCGATGGGATTCTACATCGGCTCCGCTGATCCGTGGTCCTTCGAGCATACGGACGGAGGCGCCTGGTACCGCCGCCCGAACAGCCCCTTCGAGGAGGAATTCCACTCGGGCATGACGGTCCGCTATCACCTTGGCGCCTATCTCTACGATGAGTTGGTGAGCCAAGCCGGGCCGATTGCGACAGCGGCCGATGTGAGCGTCGCACCGTGAGGCGGATTATCGGGCTTGCCGGTCACGGGGTTTCTCTAGGGATTTAGCATAGTGCCCACACTCGGAGGCTCTGCCAGAAGACAGCTCAAATGGCCTATCTTCGTGTCCTATTTTCGAGGCCCTCCAGCGACCACCTACTTCGTTCGAGCCCGGGAGTGACAAATTGGTGGACAAGGCATCACGAAGCAGCTTCCTCCAGCGATGTAGGCGACCCGCAGGGAACGCCCTGACCGGTCTCCCTCTTGCTCTCACCTGCATAGGGTTAACCTTCCTGTCGGCGTGTAGCCGCGAGGTCGCGCCCTCTCCTGACCCCCTCGCTCTCAAGGAAGCGAGATCAGAACGGCCTGAACGCATCATCGTCTATATGATCGACACCCTCCGTCACGATCATCTCGGGACCTACGGGTACTCTCGTTCGACTTCACCCACGATTGACGATCTGGCAGCGGAGTCGGTGCTCTTCGAGGCGGCCTATGCACAAGCGTCGTGGACTCGACCCTCAGTGGGCTCATTATTCACCGGCCTACTTCCCAGAAAGCATGGTGCTGTCCGTCGCGAAAACGCCCTTCGCACGGACGTCAAGACAATGGCCGAGTTGTTTGCTCTCGCCGGGTATCGAGGTTCCGGCTTCATAAGCAATCCCAATGTACTGGCCGAGTTCGGCTTCGACCGGGGCTTCGAGAGCTATCTCGATCTGGAGTCGGTCTCCGTAGATACGGACGCGCGGCAGCTGCACGAAGCGGCGCTACGCCAGCTCGCCCGATTCGATGGCCCCCAATTCCTCTACGTGCATACGATCGACCCTCATGTGCCCTATGAGCCACCCGAGCCCTTCGCGAGCCTATTCGAGGCGTCGCCGATCCCACCCCAACACGATCATCCGATGCCGGAGACGGTCTCGAAAACGATTAATCTCTACGACGGTGAAATCGCATATGCAGATGCGGCTCTGGGAGATTTCATCGGCGAGCTGAAAGAACGCGGGCTCTGGGGGGAAACCCTCTTCATCCTTCTCAGCGACCACGGCGAGGAGTTCTGGGATCACGAATCAATTCAGCACGGGACGACGCTCTACGAAGAGCAAATTCGTGTGCCGCTTCTTGTTCGTTTTCCGGGTGCAATTTTTGGGGGCAGTCGAGTTCCGAGCCGGGTTCGCGTTATTGATATCCTGCCTAGCCTGTTGGAGCACCTCGGGGAAGCCATTCCAGCTAATCTCGACGGATCCAGCTTCCTGAATCTCGTTCGAGGCAATTTGGAAACGGCCACGCGTCCGGTCTTCTCCGAGCTTAATATGGGAAAACAGGCCATATCCAGCTTGATGGAGGGGCCGCTGAAATTGATTTTGCAGCGAGGCCCAGAAGAGCGTCAAGCCACAATGCTCTACAACCTCTCCCTTGACCCCTCTGAAGAGCACGATCTCAGTGTGCGAAACCCAAAGGCCACACGAGAACTTGCAGACCGTATTGCCGAGATCGACAGGAGTTTGGAGAGAGGAATTCACATCGAGTTCGTGAATAGCAAGAAGCAGGATTCAGCTACCCGAATGCTGGTTCGGATCCAGGTTGAGAGTGGGGCCTTTCGCGGTGTTGAATGGAGTGATTTCGAGGCGGGAGATCGCGTCATTTTGAGCGACGACGAAAAGAGCATGAACATCGAACTCGATCTGAAAAATCGAGACAATCCAACAGGCGGACAGCCGTTTCTTCTGATTGATGTAGACCGGATTCGATTCGAGGTTGAATCGCCGAACGCATGGGTCAATGTCAGTGTAGAGATCGACGGTGAGAGGCTCGACTCGACCCTCCTGCTGGCCGGGCAGGCCGAACTCCCGAAGAAGATACCTCTGCCGTGGCACGTGCAGATCGACTCCGATGAGCTGCATCTCGGCGGAGTGGGCTTGAGAGCGCCCGTGCGGAGTCCTGAGCCCTATATCCGGGTGTATCAGGTGCCGGAATCCAGCCACCCGACAGTCACCCTCGATCCGTTGCTCGACGCTCGACTTCGGGCCTTGGGGTATGTCGAGTAGACAGCGACGGGACTTCCTGTAGAAAGGGCCGAAGACGGGCCCGCCACGGAGTTCTCCTGGGGATTTAACATAACGCCGGGGACTGCGAAGTCGTCATTATGAGGTGTTGGCGTGATGCGCGTGGCGCGCAACCTGAAGCTTCTCGTAACTGTCGATGAGCTTCAAGTGCTTGTCGACTCCATCGAGTTTCATGTTTGTCGCTGTCAGCCCAAAGAACCGGGTCTTTCCTGACACGCTTGAGGTTGCATTGACGAGAAGTTCCTCGCCGTACATTCGGGTGAGGTTGGGGATGTAGTTTTCAAGTTCGAGGTCCTCTCGGAGCGTAATGTCGAGCACGATGTCCAAGGCTTGATAGAACCTTCTTCGCGTGGGCACGTTGTCGTTGTATTGCAAGAACATGGCTACCGATTCCTTCGCTTCTTCGTGCTTTCCAAGAGCCAGGCAGATGAGGCCCTTGAGCTCGCTGATCGTGCACTTACCCCACGGCGAGTTTTCGTCGAATGCAACTCCAATTAGATCTGGGATCAGCGTGTATTCATCAAGCTCACTTTCTTCGAGCTTCTCAAGGAGGTCCGAAAGAGCTTTGTCATCCAGCGAGTGAATGTTGAGTATGTCTGATCTGAAGGGGATCGCCTTGTTGGTGTTATCCCAGATCAGGTCCTCTATTGGATAGATTTCTGAATAGCCGGGAACCAAGATTCTGCAGGCATTCGCCCCGAGATCCACGGAGTCCGCGATGTAGACTTCTTTTCCCAGGTTTTCCAGAATGCACATCAAGTAGTGATATTCTTGTTCTGTCGACCCTGCGAAATTCCAATCCGAGAATTCATAGTCGGCGGCCTGGCTGAAGAATTTCCAGGAGACCACTCCGCTCGAGTCAATGAAGTGCTCAACCATATTCTCCGGCTCACGGATGGCAAATTCATTGAACGTAGGCGGCGGAAGTTCGTTCATACCCTCAAAGCTTCTGCCCTGCATCAACTCGGTCAGGCTTCGTTCAAGAGCCACCTCAAACTTGGGGTGCCCCCCAAACGAAGCAAATGCCCCGCCTGTTCTGGGGTTCATGATCGCGACACACATCACTGGGAATTGCCCTCCCAGCGAAGCGTCTTTCACGAAAACGGGGAAACCCTGTGTTTCTAGTTTTTTGATGCCGGCAGCGATTGTTGGGAATCGTTCGATGACAGCCTTGGGCACATCAGGAAGTGTGAGTTCCTCGAGGATGATCTGCTTTTTTACGGCGCGTTCGAAAATTTCGGACAGGCATTGAACGCGTGCTTCGTAGAGTGTGTTGCCCGCGCTCATGCCGTTGCTGACGAAAATATTGCCTATCAAGTTGGCGGGAATATGAACCGTCACCTGATCGGAATGCCGCACAAAGGGAAGAGCGCAAATTCCGCGTTCAACCGCGCCAGAATTCGCATCCACAAGATTCGAAGCCTTGAGTTCATGGTCACAATCAAAAATCTCCATGAATCGTTCGTCCATCAAGTCTCCGGGAATTGAATCGTTGGGCCCGGGTTTGAACCACTTTTCGTTGGGGTAATGAACGAAATCTGCCTTTGCTCTGTCTTCCCCGAGGTAGTAGTCGTTGTAAAAGTAGTTGTTGCTCATTCGCTCGAGGTACTCCCCAAGCGCCGAGCACAGGGCTGCGTCTTGGGTCGCGCCTTTTCCGTTCGTGTAACACATGGGCGAATCGGCATCGCGGATATGGACGGACCATACGTGGGGAACGATGTTTCTCCATGCTGCGATTTCAACCTTGATCCCAAGAGAATCAATGAGGCCGCTCATGTTGGTGATCGTCTCTTCGAGCGAGCAGTCCTTCCCGGGGATCATCGTCTTGGAACCGTCTTTAGAGTCGTTCTCATAAAGAAGGCCAGAGTCTTTCCCCGAGACACTGACGGAATCGACCTTGAAACCCAAATCGTTTTGAATTACGCGCTTGACTGAGCAGCGGTCCATCGCAGTGACGATTCCATTTCGATGTTTGTCGGATATCCCCTCAGGAAGCTCGGCGCGAATCTTGAACGTTTGTTGATACCTGTTTTCAGGGTCAACGATGTTGTCCTGGACAATGCTCATGTCTTCTGTGGAAATGTCTCTGGCGTCGCAGTAAGCCTGGGCAAAATAGGCAGCGCAGAGAGCTGACGAGGCCAAGAAATAGTCGAAGGGAGCTGGGGCCGTGCCATCGCCTTTGTATCGAATGGGCTGATCGCTGATGACCGTGAAATCATCAAAGCTGGCCTCTAGCCTGAGATTGTCTAGGAATCTGACTTTTACTTGCATGTGGCTTCCCGGGGTTCGCTCACCGATTCATCAGCTTTCGCTCGGGCATAAAGGCCAAAGCCGAAGGTCGGACCCCGCTTGTAAAGAAAATCGGAGTCTGCGGCCGATGGAGAGTAAGAGTTGAAAATCGCTGTTTGGCTAAGGTACCGATATCGGAGCACGAAGAGCCCGTATTATTGTCCCGCAGTGCAGGGCTTTCACCGCTCCAGTCGTTCCATTGGAGGAGTGTTCCCAGCCAAGAAGACCTTCGAGCATCTGATTCATGAACGTACCCTCGGGGTCGATTGTATTGCGATAGAGGTTGAAGCTACCGACCTCGGGCCCCTTTTGGCCGAATCTCGACCAGTCCACAAATCCGAGATTGAAGGGTGATGTTGTTTCTTGGCTTCAGGATCCATCGGGCATAGCCCGGTGGCAGGACTCTGGCCTCCGACCAGCCCGTCTCTAGAGACGCTTGATGGGCGCTTGTGCCCGTCGGCTTTGGCCTCCACTTTCCCTCGAAACCACCGCCATCGAAGCCACGCCGCGCCTCTCCGGGGGCCTATCCCTGCCGTGTGTGGGCGCTGAAGTGAGTGGCGTGGTCTCCGGTTTCACGGCGATGCCCCCGAAAAGGGACGGACCCTCGGGCGAAGGTGCGGCTCGTTCGAGCCTATCAACCCGTTCCGCATGGGTGGGGAAAAATCACACAATGACCCGCAGAACCCCAGGCCCATCCACGCGCTGGGCGCAGCCTACGCTCACCAGATGGCCGACCCGCCGTCGGCGAAAGCCGGGACCTCAGGCGTTCGCCCGGGCCATCGCCGGTTTAGCCTGCCGGCGGTTCCATCGCGCCGAGTTGAGTGAGCAGCGTCAGGTGGTCACTCAGGCCCCACAATTCGGCGATCTTGCCGTTCTCGATGCGGACGAAGGTTACGTCAGTGAATTCGACCGACTTTCCCGTCGCCGGTGCGCCGGCAAAGGGGCCGGTATGGGTCCCCCGCAGCGTTAGGCGGGCGGCGACGCGATCGCCGTCAGCGACCAGATCCTCGACGGTCTCGTGATAATCTGGAAACCCCTCCAGGATAGAGCGGGCCAGTTCTTTGACGCCCTCGGGCCCGGGCGCCACGGGGGCCATCCCGACCGATGGGTAGTGCGGCACAAAGTTGGCCGCGTAGTACTGATCGGCCTTGTCGAGATCGTGTTCGCTCCAGATTGCTTTGCATGCTGCTCGGACCAGTTCCTCGTTGGTCATGATCATTCCTTCTCAGGTGAGTGCCGCAACCGCAGTGCGGACGAATGCGAGGGCTCGCCCTCCCTGTGATTCGTCTCCTCTACGAAGCGCAATGTTGACTGATTGCGCGCAAGGCCGAGAGGTTTTCCAGGTCCTTGTTGTCTTCTTCTCTTGTCGTTGTGCCATAAGCCGGGTTGGCCGAAAGTTTTACGATCACTGTCTCCCGGCGCGGATCGACGTAGATGTACTGGTTATAGACGCCGATCGCGCTGTAGTCGCCAAGACCTCCTGCTGGCAACCACCATTGATAGCCGTAGCCTGGACCAAAGGCATGGTCGCCCACGATGGGGCCGCCGGGTTCTACATGGGGACCGTCTGCTTGAACAGAGGACTCGACGTAGGCAGCCGGCACAAGTTGTTGGCCCTGCCAACTCCCGTGATTCCGATAGAGCTCGCCCAATTTCGCGAAATCCCGCGCCGTCATGAGGAGTCCCGCGTAGGCCATTTCGCACCCGACACTGTCCGTGACCCAATATCCGGGCGATTCCATGCCGAGTGGGCCGTACAGCTTGGCTTGCATGTATTCGGTTAGTGACGAACCCGTAGCGCCCGCGATGAGCATCCCGAGGGCCTGGGTATCTGCCGAGTTGTACATGCAGCGGGTGCCGGGCTCGGTTTCGCGCGGCATCGAGGCCATAAACTTGGAGAACGACCCCGTTGCACTGGTCGCTTCGCTCAGTCGAAATATTTCGGACTCGCTATCACTGTAGTCTTCATTCCATCGCGCGCCCGATGACATCTGCAGCACATCCTTGATGCGAACATCTTCATAGGCACTGCCAGTGAGCCCGGGTGCATAATCGTTGATAGGGTCCTCGATCGAGCGGATGAGCCCTTCCGCTAGGGCGATGCCGACAAGGGCAGACACAAAACTCTTGGCGACGGACATGGAGATCCATTGCACGTCCCTCCCTCCGCTCAGCCAATATTGCTCGAATCGCACCTCCCCCTGTTTGAGGACGAGCAGCGCTGATGTATGCGTGGCCCCCAGGAGCGCGTGCAGGTTGCGTGTTTCACCGTTGACCTCATAGGCGGTGGGCAGCTCGATTCTGGCACCGTCTGGAAAATTGAACGGCTGCTCAGAGGGTGCCATCTTCTTGACGGCGTTGATGTGCTGCATCCTCGAAAAGTTCTCGTACTGCGGTACGCCCGAAAACAGTGCTGTCTTTTCAATTGCCGTCTGATCTGTGGACAAGGTTCGATTTCTCCGAAAAGTAGAGTGATGGGAAATTTGCCTTACTTTGAGATGGCCTTGAGCTGGGTCATGAGTCGCTGCCTCTCGGGAACCACCTCGGGACCCAATGGTCTTGTGCGCAAGGCCGCGACCTCAGCGGCCTCGTAGGGTGTGAAGGATTCAGGAAGATGGTCGGGGTCGAATTCGGCCAGCATCCAGTTGACCAATGCGGCAAGGTCGGCGTCGCCGAGCGGGGCGGTCGCGACGCCGGGCACACGAACGAGAAATTCTCGCCCGCCGTCGACGTGAAGGAAGCGGGAGACCTGGCCTGCAATGGCGGGCACCTCATCGCCGGTGGCTGTCCCGTCGGCGCGATGACAGCCCTGGCATTGGAGCATCCAGGTCAGCCGATTCTGAGCATCGTCGTCGGCCAGCACCGTCGGTGAAGCCTGAACCAGCGCGAGGACCAGGAGAAGATGAACACGGCTGCTCAAGGCTTACTCTCGGACACCAGACTCGCGCACGTTCGGCGTACGTCGTTAGGCCTCGTCCCCTCGTGCCTTGCGCGAGTCACTCTTTAACGCCCACGATGACTCCGGTCGAGCAGGTGTAGACCGAGCTCTTGGTCCCCAGACACCAGTTTAGGTCGTTGTTGTTGCCCGGCCGGTAGGGTGGGCGGTCGCCTTCGTTGCGGTTGCACAGGCATCGGCCGCAACTCGTCTTGCCACAGCAATCGTTGTAGGAGATCACATAACTGCGCCCGTCGGCAGGGTTCTCGCAGGTGCCGATCCAAGTCAGGGGCGACATCTCGGTTCCCGGCGGGCAGGCGCTCTGGCTGCCTCCGCAGCAGCTGCAGAGGAATCCGTCGATCGCGCAGTAGCGCCAGTAATCACACTGGGTCGGGTCGCCGGGGTCCTGGGGGTTGTCCGTCGTTTGGGCGGGCTCGCTTGGGCCACTCGCCCCGGCGGCCGCCGCACGCGCGACGGGCAGCAGGGGGATCCCTGCTGCGCCTACTGTCCAAGCTCCGAGGTTGGCCAGGAAGCTCCTGCGCGAAGAGCGTTGCGCGAGCTTGCGGCTTGCGGCCTCCGACCAACGGTCCAGTGTCTTCATGATTCGCTTCCCGTGGAAGTCGCGCCGTCGGCGCGTAGGTGCTGGCTCTCGGACAGGTAATCCTGGATCGAGGCAAGGCCCCGCTCCTTGGCTTCGAATAGGCTCTCGATATGCTCACGCGAGTTCACCAGGCCAAATGCAGCTACGCGGCCATTCTCGTCAACAAGCGCCGCGTAGGGGAGCTTGCCGACGCCATAGAGCATGCCAAGCTCGGGAGACACCAGGTAGGCGAATGATTCGAGAGCATGCTCGGCAATGAAGGATTCATGGCCTTGTCCGTCGCTTGCAAGCACGACATCGCACCAATCGCCTTCGCGATGAGCGATGGATTTGAGCACCGGCAAGAGTGTCTTGCAGACGGGGCAAGTGGGCGAGAGAAAGAAGACGAGCATTGAACGGCCTTCCTTCGACGCGACGCCAATCTCGATCTTCTTTCCGGTGAGGGTCTCGGTCGCGACGACTGGTGCCGATTCGCCCGCTACGAGCCGCTGATTCATCGAGAGCGCTCCGGCAGGGGCGACGCGCTCGTGGAGTACGCCCACCTGTCGTGCGAGGGCGAGCACAGTGGCGCCCAGTGCGAGCGAAAGAATCCACAACAATGCCACAGCAATCGCCAGAAGCGTGACAGCAGGCGTCATCTCGACCTCTGCATCGCGGAGAGAAGCGCCTGATTCGCGATCAGGCGATCGGCGGCGTGATAGATCAAAAAGGCGAAACTGGCTGCCGCGAGGATGACCAGCCCGTCGATGAGTCCCAGAGTGCGCGCCGACCATGGAGTAGCGGCCACGGCAGCGATGGCGATCAATAGGGCATTGCGCCCGATCAGCCAGGTACTGATGGGTTGCGTTCCGCCACCCCAGCTGCAGCCGCAGTCGATATCCGTGCGGCCGCGTGCGAGGTTCAAGCCGATGGCGATGGCGTAGCCCGCAAGCAGCCCCGTGGCGACGGAGGCTCCAATCGCGCGCGTCCCGGGCACAGCGAGGAGAATGCAGGCGACGAGTTCGACGAGCGGTACGATGGTGGCGACGGGCCCAATGGCGGCCTCGGGCAGGATCTGGTAGTCGCGCAGGGTTTCGCGGAACGCGATGCGATCCAAGAGTTTGTGCCACGACGCACCGCCGAGCACGGCCACGAGTAGGAGGCTCGCGGTCGCTCCCACGATGGGGTCATTCAGGACTTGAGGCCACACTTGGCTCATTGTGAGGAGACCACCATCGGATTTGCCGCCATGTTGAGGTGCAGAGTGCGTAACCACTTTCCGGTCAGGGCGTCGTAGACATCGAGTTCCATGTTCTCGTTCGTGACGACGAGCAGGTTCGTGTCACCGCGGGTCACCGCGACCGACACCCCCCAGCGCTCGAGCGGGATGCGAGCGAGTCGCTTCCCGGTCACGGCCTCGTAGGACCAGACCTCGGTGCCGCCGTGTTTATGCGATCCCTCGCTTGCGTCCTTGTGCATCAATACGTAGAGGCGGCCGCCATCGTTTCCGTCGATGACCTGCCATCCACCGGGCGCCCACTTCTCGGCTGCGGCTTCGTCATCGAGCAGGGACCAGGCCGGCAGGAGCCTGGGCGTGTTTCCTCGGAAGTCAATCGGCTGAACGCGGCCACGGAAGCTCGGGAAGTAGGTGATCCCATCGATCACGGCGTTCTTGGCGTAGAGCGGGTCTGTGTCGATGTCGATAAACGGTTCGGTCCGCGTGCTGCTTTCGAGGCTGCCATCGCCCTTTAGCGTGAAGGTCGCGAGGGCGCCGTCGGTGCAGAGCGACGAAAAGCTTCGTTTACCGGTTGGGAATACGAAATTGCAGCCCGGCACTTCGATCTCGCTGAGCACTTTTCGCCCGATCATGTCGACGACGGTCACGCTGGCGCGCGGTGTGAAGTTCATGACGAAGGCCCAGTTTTC
The DNA here is from genome assembly GCA_029243605.1 of Myxococcota bacterium. Lineage (GTDB taxonomy): Bacteria > Myxococcota_A > UBA9160 > UBA9160 > UBA4427 > JAZXM01. Next base: position 59,535 of record JAQWRT010000030.1, on the reverse strand, counting down.
GTCCGGCGTGAGCTGGAACGAATTCTTGTGGGTCACGACCTGCATACGCTTGGGCGGCAGGATGATTTCGGCTTGGGGCAAGAGCGTTTTGCGATCGAAAATCGTGATCGTATCGACGCGCTCTCCGTAGGTGCGCCGTGAAAGGAAGGTTTGGGCCGCGTAGAGCTCCGGCCGCGTCTTGGCCGCAAGGAAGCTGGCGAATTGACCCGCATCGATATGGCCCTTGTAGGGCCGGGTGTCGGCTGCCGCGTCGAGGATGGCGACCTTGCCGTCGACGATCGCGGCAAAATTGAAATCGTGCGCGAAGACCCAACTGTCGGGATACTCGTCGGTGAGTTCGAGGGAGTGCGGGATTTTCTCGAGGGGGAGCGGCTTGGCGGCCGAAGCTGGGCTCGAGAGCACGATGCAGAGCAGGCTCAGGGCACAGCCCCGAACGATCTGACTAGGCCATCGGTTGCTTGACACCGCTTCTCCCTTCAACGAACTCGATCAGCGAACCCGGTCTTCAGGAGATCCCGCCCGGTGAATGGCCGGCACCCGCCGACTGGGCTGGGCCGCGAAGGCTAATCGGGGATTGAGATATAGGACACGTGTCCTATTGTGTAGCGCGGAGTCGCATTGGGTGTCAAACCGAGCTTAGGGCAGGGCAGGGCAGGCCAAGGAGAGAGGCCTCTCCACTCCTGGAGAAGGGAACCATGCGCCAGACCGACAAGCCCGAGGAGCGCGGGCGGATTGCCGGGTCGGACAAGGGGCAGGATCGAATCGCCCAGATCCTTGCCGCGACCCAAACGATCCTGATTAGGGATGGCTACGCGAGGCTTTCCCTGCGCAGCATCGCGGGGGAATGCGGCATCTCGGTGGGCAACCTCAATTACTACTTCAGTCGCAAGTCCGAGCTGCTGCGGGCGCTCATCGACGCGGTCTGGCAAGGATACGTCGAGGAGATCGTCGAAATTCGCAGGGGCTCATTCGCCTCGCCACTGGCCGAACTCGAATCCGTCCTGCGCTTCATCTTCCAGGATCTCCGGACCCGGGACACGACGGTCTTCTTTCCCGAACTCTGGGCACTGGCGAACCACGAGGATTATGCATCCGAAGTCATGGACCGCCTTTACACGTACGAGCGCGGTGTGTTCCAAGAACTCATCGAACAGGTGCGCCCCGAACTCCCGGCCGATGATATCGAGCGCCTGGCGCTGCACCTTTCGGCCAGCATGGAGGGCCACACGTTATTCGTCGGTGCAGGAAAACGTTTCGAACGCGACCGCAAGGTCGAAGATCTCGCGATTCGGACATATCTTGAACTCGTTGGAAGCTACGCTCCCACGGCTCCGGAAAACTAGCCTCGGGGCGACCCTGGGGACTGAGCATAACGCCCAGACTCGGACATTATGCCGAAACCCGGCTTGCCGTCTCCTGCCGTCCGCGAGGTTGCCGAGGCCGGATATAAGACTTCGTGCTCGAAAAAAAGGGATGGAAGACAGGCGGCTTCACAAAGCCTTGATGCAGGGAGCCTTTTATCAAGGCTGGTTTACAAGGACTTTTGCCGGTGACGGTGTGCCGCTGTCTCGCCATGTGAAAGAACGCCTTGCGCGCCTTATTGCTGTTACGGATATTTTCGTGCGATGAGAACTCTGTTGGCTCGATTTGTCCCGCTGCTTTCCCTGATTCAATTGTTTTCGGTCGCCGCATTTGTAACGTTCGCGGCAGCTCAGGCCCCTTGGCCGGGGGAGGCCATCGAAAACTCTGTCAACCTGACCGCAATCGAAGGTCCAGGAGTCAACGATTTCCATTCGGATCTCAGTGCCGCAGTATGGAATCCTGTCACTCGAACTCTTTGGCTGGGACGCAATGGCCCTGGGGGCTCCAACTCCAAGCTTTGGGCCGTTGTCGAAGATGGAGTGGGGGGCTTTCAAATTGACAATCGATCGGGCAACCGAGGCGAATGGACCAATTTCGGGGACCTTGAGGGTGTCACTCAAGCAGATTTCTCTGAAGATGTTGTCTTCGTCTTGGTCGAAGGTCAAGAACGTATCAAGGAATACGATGTTTCTGTCTACGGAACAGCAGTGCTCAACAACAACTGGAATACCCGCCCCTATCTGCCCGTGGACGGCGGTTCGGGCGCGGAGGGAATCACGTTTGTACCGGATTCTGCGCTCGCCGCTGCTGGGTTCGTAGACCAGCAAGGCAATCTGTATAGCAGCACCGGGGGTATGGGTGGTCTGATGTTCGTGGGTCACCAGAATGGCGGCGCCATTTTTGTCTTTGATTTGAATCGCACGACACAAGGATTCGTTTTCGTGGGCGAGTATCTGACTGGTCAAAACGACACTTCGGGTCTCGAATTCGACCGCTCGACGGGTTTGCTCTACGTGTGGCACGACGCAGGTATCGATGTTCTTTCTGTCTCGGATCTTTCGTCGACTCCAGTATCTGGGCTGGTTCGGCAGTTAAATATCTTACGAGCTTATGATGGCCCCTCCTCCCAGAATAATGAGGGCATCGCGGTTTATCCCGCCGGGGAATGCACGGCGGGCGAACGCAGCTTCTTCATGACCATCGACGACGGCGATGACGAGGCATTACGCTGGTATCAGCAATTTTCCGATGGTTGCTCGGTTGGGAATACGGCGCCCACGGCCAACCCCGACGAGCTTGCGGTTGCTGAAGGGGGATTAGGGTCAACTCTCGTGGACGGATCTTTGAGCGTGCTGGATGATGATGTGGACTCGGAAGGGGACGCGCTCACGGCCACACTCGTCGCTGATCCCAATCACGGGATATTGATTTTTCTAGCCGACGGTACGTTCTCCTACTCGCACGACGGTAGTGAGACAAGCATCGACAGCTTCACATATGAGGCGAGTGACGGTTCGCTGAGTTCGGCCCCGACTCTTGTCTCGATCACCATTTCTCAAGTGGATGACGCGCCTGTTGCTTTACCGGACTCCCTCGTTGTCTCCGAGGGGTCTGCTCAGACAGTACTCGTAGGCGGCGCTACGAGTATCCTCGCAAATGATGACGACGCTGAGGGAGCAGTACTCACCGCGGCTCTCACCGTGAGCCCATCAAACGGCACCGCGACGGTTCAGCCCGATGGAACATTTTTGTACGTCCATGACGGCGGCGAAACGACTGCCGACAGCTTCAGCTACAACGCGTCCGACGGGATTTTGCTCTCGAATGATGCGATCGTTTCCGTAACCGTTAATCCCGAGAACGACGCGCCCATGGGCGCAGCCGACGAAATCGAAGTTTCCCGAGGTCAAGTGGTGGCGCTCCTGACATCTGGAGGGAGTAGCGTGCTGGAGAACGATTCGGACGCCGAGGGGGATGTGCTGACCGCAATTCTGGATGTGGCCCCGGCAAACGGATTTCTCACGTTGATGTCCGACGGCTCGTTTATCTATACGCACGACGGCGGCGCTGACTTATCAGATAGCTTTTCGTATCGCGCGGATGACGGAGTCGACCTCTCGCCAGCAATAACTGTAAGTATTGTGATCTTGACTTCTGCCCCAATGGTTCCGGTCATGGATTTCGTAGGACTCGTGTTGCTTTCAGTATTTCTGCTCTTCTCGGGTTTGAGCATGAGCCGCGAGCGCCGCGCGTAGGTCCTACGCGTCTCCGAACGCCGGGAATACAGGCGGGCCTATTTCCCGGCCAGCGCAGTGGCAACCGTCGTTCCGCTCGCGCTGGTGGGCGCCTGGCTTTTCGAGCGTTGGATCGGACCGGCCCTAGCGGCGGGGCGGGGCGGGGCGGTATGGCTCGCCCGCTGCCCTCCAATGCAAAGTCCGAGTCTGGGCGTTATCTTAGATGCCAATGGGAATTCCGTCGCGGGCTCGACAGAGCGAGCGAAAGATCAACGAAAAATTCATCACCGAGCAGAACCGAATGACTCATATATCTCTTATTTCCCTTAGATTGAAGTGAAAATGCCCATGATCAAGTTGTACGGCGCCAATGCCTCTCCTTTCGTCCGCAAGGTTATGGCTGTCCTGGCTATCAAGCAGCTGCCCTACGAACACATTCCCTCCATGCCCTTTTCCGGTGACAAGGAACTTGCCAAAGTCAGCCCGCTCAGCAAAGTCCCGGCGTTGGTCGACGGCGACCTCAATATCGCCGACTCCAAGGTTATTTGCCGCTACCTGCAGAGCGCCTACCCCGAGGTGCCGGTCTACCCCACCGACCTGCAGCAGCGCGCTCGCGCGGACTGGCTCGAGGAGTACGGCGGCACCGCGCTGGCCGAATCCGCCGCTGGGATCTTCTTTCACCGCTTTATGCGCCCCAAGGTGATGAAGCAACCGGTCGACGAGGAAGTTGTCGACAAGATCATCAACAAGAAATTGCCGCCCCTGCTGGACTACGTCGAGAGTCAGGTGCCGGCAGAGGGTTTCATCTTTGGTGATCTCAGCGTGGCCGACCTGGCCCTGGTCTCTCCCTTCGTAAACGCGGGCTATGCGCAATACACCATCGACCCTGGTCAGTGGCCAAAGGCTTCCGCACTAGTAGAGCGGGTCAAGGCCCACAGTGCCATGGCTCCGCTGCTGAAAGCCGAAGCCGCCATGTTCGGCGGCTAACCCTGACACCCGACCGTCGTGGCATCGGGCCGCACGGTTTAGCCACACATTTGACCATGCTGAGGGGCCGCCGCTTCGAACCGGGTTTCGCGCTTCCAATGGTTTGGGCTTTGTGATGTCGACCCGTTCGCCAGCTTGAGTGCCCTTCAGATCGATTGAATCACCGTTGGGGAAACCTCTTGGCGTGATGGCCTTATTCACATGTCGCGCTCACCTTCTGACAGGGAGTGTTGGCTCGGCGAGCGGTGCTTTGCTTGGTGGCTCCCTTGGTTCCGAGCCTTTCGCCGGAATTGGACCGTTCGGGGCTCGCCGTTATGTTGAGTGCCTATTGAGGAATTGGTGGGACAGGCCCGTGGCGGACGATGGTTTCGGCCTCTGTCAGGCGTGGATGATCCCCCGCGAAATCGTAGGCAGCAGGTTTTCGGTCGATGAAAATCTCTTCGTTGAGTGCGAACGAATTCAGATCGTCAAAGGTTCCAACGCACATTTCATAGGAATCTGATTCTAGTTCCTTGTAAAAAAGGTTCGTCCCGCACTTCTTGCAAAAGCCGCGCTCTGCCCAGTCTGAAGACTTGAAGCGAACCAGGTTCTCTTCGCCGTCGAAAGTAATTCCACTCGTTGACGTCGCCAAAAAGGGACCGCCGGCCCATCGCTGGCACATGCGGCAATGGCACGCACCAAACCCTGACTCGGCATGCGTCCCGGAGAATTTGACGGCGGCGCAAAGGCACTGACCTCTTATAGGACTCATTCATTGCTCCTTCTGCTTGCCTGAAGGGTAGGGCATACAAGCTGGGTTCTGGCACCATGCCCATACCCGGGCGCTGGGTAGTTGAGGGTGGCCGATTCGAACCCGGCCTTTTTTGACGTGCTCGGCCGTTTAGACCGGATCTTTTTTGTTAGAAGTTGGTTAATTCAACGAATCTTTTTCACCTTCTTGCTCTATCTTGAGCCGCAGCCTCCGCCCCGAAGGTCGGGGGTAGTTTGCTCATCCAGTTCACCGCAGTTCATGAATGCCCAGGGGGTCAGAGGTCAATGTTTTTCGGTCAGGAGACCCTTCTCGCGCTTACAGAGGTGGCGTACCGGATTTAGACGTTCATGTGCGTGCCCTTAGGGTCTAGAACAGTGAATATCGTGGGCCCCGCGGAGTCGGGATCTTCTTGTCCTCGGGAAGGGTGCAGATCCGATCCATTCGCGTGATGCTGCCGTCGGCGTATTCCCAGATCAGTTGATCACCGTCGGGGTAGCGTTGCACGACGACCGGCCCCCAGCCGAATACGTGGAAGTCGAGGACGCCGTCGTTCCAGACGACCCCGGCCGAGGTGCGGGGGCAATATTCGCGATCGCCGATTGTGAAGAGTACGGCGCCTTCCGTGTCGTTCGAGGTTTCGCCCAGGGTGCTGTTCGGCCCCTTGTCGTGGATGAGGCCAGACGAGGTGATGACTGTGCGGCCGCCGCACTGCTCTACGCGCTCCACGTGGCCGATATGACCTCCCTCTACGCCTTTCCAGAGACCACGGATGTCGACGGCACCGGCCGAGAGCGGTTCGGTGCACTCGGCGAGGATTGGGAGTGGGAAGTGGCTATAGCCGCAGCCCGGCGTGTTGCCCTTGGGGATCTCGGCGGCCGTCTTCCCGCTGCCGTCGAGTAAGGGGAGGTCGCAGTAGTCGATGGTGCTGCCGTCGCCTGCGAGCGTCGCCGGGTCGATTGTGAGGGGGGGGGCGGGCGGAGAAGAAGATCTGCCAGAACGCCACCAAGAAGAGAAGGGCCAGGGTTGCGATAATTCGCACGAGCCATTTTTTCATTGGGAGTTTTCTCGTGTGGTTTGACTTGATGAGAAAATTTCGGCGTGGGTCTGGAAGTAGGCGGCCGATCGAAGGGAGAGTAGGCGAACAGGTCGAGTCCCATTACGGTCCCCGGGTGAAGATAACATAGACCCCCACCCACAGACCCAACCACCCGGATGCTGTGACGGAAGAGAGCTTGGGTGTCCTATCCTTCTCTTACGCAATGGCGGAGGTCCAAAACGGCCCATGAGTAAACTGCTCCTTGAGAAGTTTCCGGTTCCCGAGCTCCGCCACTGGAGCGCCGAGGGCCTCGACCCAGGGCGAGAAGTCGTCCTGTACCACTTTGGCCCTTCGGCCTGCTCCCAGAAGGTGCGCCTGGCCCTTCATGAAAAGAGCGTGGCTTGGACGGAGCGACTGATAAACCTCGTCGCCGAGGAGAACCTGGCACCGGACTATATGCGAATCAACCCGCGTGGTGTCGTCCCGACCCTGGTGGATGGCCCCAACACGGTTTTCGATTCGCGCACGATCATGCTCTATATCGACCGCAACTTCCCGGGCCCAACGCTCGTGCCGGATGGGCTCGAGGACAGGCAGGTCTTCGATGAGTGGATGGCGCGCCAGGACGAGTTTCCCATTCGTACACTCACCTACGGGAATGCCCCCGGCCCCATGGGCAGGGTTATGCGCGGCAAGGTGGCGAAGCGCGTGGGTTTGATCGAGCGGCTCCAGCACGAGAACCCCGATCTAGCGGACGCCTACGCGGTGAAGCGGGCCGATACTGAGGGCTGGCTCGAGGCGCAATCCAACGCCCAGACGGTGAAAGACGTGAATGCCCAAATCGAGCGCCAGCTGGAGGCCCTGGAGACGCGGCTTGCCGAGGCCCGATGGATTGCCGGCGATGAGTACAGCCTGGTGGATGCGGCTTGGACGGTGATGCTCGGCCGATTGGCTTTCGTTGGGCTGGGGGGGCTGCTGGCGTCACCCAGCCGCCCACGGGTGACCGACTACTACGCACGGGTGCGCGGCCGCCCGAGTTTCGCCGCCCAGGTCACCCGCTATCAGAGAAAGCCCTATGTCCTGGGTCAGGTGATCCGCGGGAAGTTTCGCGCGCGCTGAATTCAAGGTCCGCCTGATTGCCGCCGGGCTGAATTGGCCCCGAGATCGGCGTAAGCTGTCCTTTTTTTCTACCCACTCAGGCGTAGGCGAGCCCAGTGGTGCACTCCTCCAAGTGGCCGGACGCCCGCTTGAAATCAGTTCCGCCTTCAGCATATTCTTCGCGCTGGCGGCCCTCTGGGCGGCTGGGGGGCGAGTCGACGCCAGCCCTCTTCGAAGGATTAGGCTTCCGGGAAGACGGGTAGGATCCCAGTGCCCGTTGCAGCCTCAACGAGGCTGTTACAAACAAAAATCATGACCGCAAGAACCGGTGCGTAACGGTCCATCCGATACTCTTCCGCGGATGCCGCCCTGCCGAGTCAAGGCTGGGTTAGAAGGAAGAAGTGACCTTGGCGACGTGCGTTTTGAGGTCTGGTGGGTACGGGAGCAAGATCGTGTTGCGAATAATGAACTTCCCACGGATTCGGGAGTGCGGGTTCCCGGCGACGTAGTCCCAAGGGCTCAACTCCCGTGGCTGGCCCTAAGCCGGGTATCTTCTTCATTATTCCTTCATTCTCCCTCCCTATCCCCTCGGTCACTTGGAGCGGGTTTCTTGTTGGAGGTCGGGCAATTGAATTGAAAAGTTTGAACCCTGTATACATAGCTCCGGAAGTATGAGAGCCTGATCACTAGGACCACCCACCAAGTTACGGGTTGGGGGGTTTTGGATGCGAGGTGGGTTTCTTGGGTTCGGTCTTGCGAAGAAATAGTCTGGCCTTCTGTGCTTTGTGGTCGATGCTCTTGATTCCTTTTGAGACAGGAGCACAGGAGGGGGAGGGCCTCCCGACGCCTGTTGAGGTTGGTTTTCTCAGCACCGGAGGCTTGGCGTTGGATGTCGCGGCGGCAGGTGGCTTAGCCTACGTCGCCGCCAAGTCGTATGGCCTCTTGGTTATCGACGCGTCGGTTCCGGCGGCACCGGTCCAGATCGGCCGTCTGACCATGGCTGGATGGGCCTACGGCATCGAGGTGGCAGGAGATATCGCCTACGTCGCGACCGGCAATTCTGGCGTTCGGCTGATCGATGTCACCGATCCCAGCACACCCACGGAAATCGGCGTTTTTGATACTCCTGGCTTCGCGTACGCAGTCACATTGGTGGGAAACCTCGCCTACGTGGCCGATGGGGCATCGGGCCTGCGGATTCTGGACGTCTCGAACCCTTTGCTACCCACGGATGTCGGTGGCATAGACACTCCCGGAGCGGCTCGAAAGGCCGCTGTAGCGGGCGGAGTCGCGTACGTAGCAGACTGGACAGGCGGACTGCGTATCATCGACGTCTCCAACCCGGCCATACCGGTGCTCATCACGTCTCTGGATCTGGGTGCGAATGTGCACGGAATCGACGTGGTGAATGAGGTGGCTTATCTCGCCAACTACCAGTTGGGACTCCGCATCATCGACGTTTCTGATCCGTCGAGTCCTGTGCCGATCGCGTCTCTCGATACTCCGAACTACGCAGTCAGTGTCGAGGTTCGCGATGGCGTCGCCTATATATGCGATAGCTTCTCAGGGGTTCGTTTCATCGATGTGTCGACACCTGATTCCCCCTTCGAATTCGCTGAGTTCGCCACCCCGGACTCCGCCGTTGGCATCTTTATAGAGGGTAGTCTCGCCTACGTGGCCGACACGTGGTCGGGTTTGCGGATCATAGACCTGGGTTTGGAGCCTGTTGGTATATGCGGTGATGAATTATCTGATGGAGAGCCGTGCTCGGATGGAGATGTCTGTAATGCCTCCGGTACATGCGTCGGAGGTATTTGTCAGCTGACCGGCCCCCTCGACTGCAACGATGATGACATATGCACTGAGGACAGCTGTGATCCGATCTTGGGCTGTATCAGCACGCCCATCGAAGGATGCCCAACTGATCTTCCGGGCCTGACGGGTCGTGCTGAACTGGTTTTGATCCTGCTCTTGATCGGAGTGAGTGCTACCGCTTTGACGATGGGCAGGCTACGCATGTCGTGATGATTGGCGATCGGATTCGATTCACTGTCATCGAAGTCCCCCAAATACATCTCGCTGCTTGTCGGCGGGAGGAACCTAGACAATCAGAAAAGTCGGCCGGGTCAAAGATACGTTCGCCCGCCTCTTCTCCGGAGAAGCGCCACAACCGCAACCGCGCAGGCCGAGAGCAGGCCTGAGGAAGGTTCGGGGACAGTCAGGTAGTTATCCAGCCAGAACTGCAGTTTTCCATCAAGAGCGTCAACTACATCGCTGTTCTCGAAGGTCGCGAGATCCACATCTTCGAAGGGATCTTCTTCGATGCGGTAGAGCTCGATCGCCCCTTGGTCAGGGTAAGACAGGTACCGCCAATCCCGGGTTCGCACGAATGCCGCCCGTTCAATGCTCCGCAAGCCGGCAAACCCGGTACTAGGGATCCAATCAGCTTCTGTCGTTCGTGTGGAAGTCATTATTCCGATGATTTCGTCTCTTGCGACGGGTTGGGAGGGGTCTTCGATTCGCTGTTTCAGACTGAACCCGGGTGCAGCCGCACCGGGAGGCGAACCCGCGTAGTCAAGAATGGTCTTGAATACGTCTTCGAACGAAACGAGGTCGTCGAGGATTTGGCCGGAAGGCACCTGCCCCTGCCAGTTGAAGATGATAGGGGTTCGGTATCCGAGCTCGTGATTCGAGAGTTTCCCCTTTTCGCCTCCAAGGAAGAAACCCATCCAGTGCTCGACGTACGGATCTTGCTCCCAACCGTTATCCGAGAGATAGATGACCAGGGTATTTTCGAGCAGGCCACGAGTAGAAAACCCCGACAGGATCTCGCCGACGAGCGCGTCGAGCCGTGTGATGTTCGCGTAGTAGAGGAACGCACTGTCGGCCAGACCCTGCTCCTGATAGAGCATTTGGAACTCGGCGGGAGGGTCTAAGGGAACATGCGGCAACTTTGGAGCGATCCAGAGGAAGAGGGGTTCTTCTCCCGCTGTATCTACGAAATCCCAAAGGGGGTCGATTGGCTCCGCCCGGCCGAAACCCTCGCCATCTTTGATCAAGCCCCCGACCGTAAAGTTCTGGGCGGTTCCGGCGTCGAAGCCCGCCATGTCGAAGGTGCCTTCCCAGTGTTTGCCTGCCTGGAAGCTCCTATACCCCAGCCCGGAGAGACGCCTAGGGAGGGTATCGTCGAAATATGATACCTCCAGGCCGGTCGGGATCCGGGCGCCGATGTCCTGCTCGATTTGTTCCTTACGCATGATCCACTGGTGGGGATGAAGGCCAGTGAGCAGTGTCTGGAGAGCGGGAGCACAGACGCTCGCCGTGGAATAGCCGTAATCGAAGAGGGTCCCGCCCTCTGCGAGCGCATCGAGTTCTGGGGTCTGGACCAAGGGATCGCCCATGAACCCCGAATAGGGCCAACCGTGATCGTCCCCGATAATGAACAGTATATGAGGAGGAGGGTCCCCCGCCTGGGCAGCGGCCTCCAATGCAGCGCCGGCTCCGACGCACAGAAACAGGAAGTACGCCGATAGGATGCGAAGAGCGGCCGCCCCGAAAGGTTTCCTCGCGATCTCTAGGATCTTCAACCGAACTAACTGCATGTTACTCTTCAGGGCGCGCGTACGGGACGTGGTCTAGGCGCATTCGGGCTTCCGCCGTAATCGATAAGGATAGCAAGCACGCCGTGGCTCTGCTTGGCCCTCGGAATACCAATTTCTGCTTATGCCGTGTTCATTGAGCAGAAGAGCCTACCCATTCACAAAAAAACGGGGCAGCCCAAAGGACCGCCCCGGTGTCGGCGGAGGCGACAGCCACTATCCTGTGGATGCTCAACCCGATATCTCGAGGAGAAGACCATGACTCAGGCGCTCACGAGTGAGGCCATCCCCGAACATGCACCCGATGCGTGGTCGAAGCTGCCCCCGCGCCCGTCGACGCCCCAGGTCAGGGGAGAAACGCCTGAGCCGACGGGGCAGGTGGGGGCCGACCCAGAGACCTATCCCCTGGATAAGATCGATCCCTCGGATGGGGAGCTGTTCGCAGCGAACGAGTTTCACGGGTATTTCGCCCGACTCCGGCGCGACGACCCAGTTCACTACACCGCCGCGAGCCATTTCGGCGCTTATTGGTCGGTCACCAAATTCGAGGACATCGTGACCGTCGAAAAAGATCCCGAGACCTATTCCTCCGCCCGGGCGATCACGGTTAGCGATCCTCTGCCAGATTCGCCCATGGACTCGAGCTTCATCTCGATGGACGGTCCGACCCAACTGGCCCATCGAAAGACTGTCGCGCCTGCGCTGGGCCCACGAAACCTGAAGCGGCTAGAGCCCATGATTCGTGACCGGGTGATTGAGATTCTAGACGGGCTCCCCATCGGAGAGGAATTCGATTGGGTGGATCGTGTCTCGGTCGAGCTTACGACGTCGATGCTCGCGACCCTCTTCGACTTTCCCTACGAAGAGCAGCGTAAGCTCACCTACTGGTCCGACGTCACGACTACCCAGCCGAACCTGCCTGGGCCCGACTCGCTCACTCAAGAAGAGCGCCATAAAGTGCTCGTCGAATGTCTCGACCACTTCCAGGGGCTCTGGAAAGAGCGCCAGGGCAAGGGGCGAACGGGAGACTTTGTGAGCCTCCTCGCGGACGGTGCAGCCACGAAGGACATGGACCCGAGGACCTTCCTGGCCACCTTGGTTCTTCTTATCGTCGGAGGAAACGATACGACCCGAAACTCGATTAGCGGTGGTGTCCTCGCCCTCAACGAGCATCCCGCGGAGTACGAGAAGCTTCGAAATAACCCTTCGCTCATCCCGAAGATGGTGAGCGAGATGATTCGCTGGCAGACACCGCTCGCTCATATGCGTAGGACCTGTACCCAGGACACGGTGCTCGCGGGTCGGAAGATTAAGGCGGGGGACAAGGTCGTCATGTGGTACGCGTCGGGGAATCGGGACGAGGACGCACTCGATCGCGCCAACGAATTCCTCATTGATCGGCCCGATGCACTCAAGCATCTGTCCTTCGGCTGGGGGCGACATTTTTGCGTGGGGAGTCGGGTGGCAGAACTCCAGGTCCGTGTGCTCTGGGAGGAGTTGATGAAGCGCTATCGCATGGTGGAGGTGGTGGGTGAGCCGATTCGGACTCGTTCCAGCTTCGTGAACGGCTACCTTGAGATGCCCGTACGACTCTCTCTACTTTGACTTTGGTGCTGTTATGGCGGCGTTGGTTTCGATTTGGTGCTCCCGATGTTTTCAATTGCAACACGTTTTGTATGGGTTACTACGAAACTGGAGGGTCGTGTGTCGAGACGGTTGAAACGCCCACAGCAGAGTTCCCCTGCGATACATCAGCTATCTGTGAATGCGTAGGTGTCGCGCCGATCTAGGCTTCGGTCGCTTAGAAGGCGGGCGTTGACGAGCTCACTGCTGAAGCTGGATCTGCAGATTGCCTCCCCATGCGGGCTGGGGCTGCTGAGTCGCTCTGTTCTTCTGCCCTATGACCTGTCTACTGCGGGTGCGTAAATGAAATTATTAGTCCGCAATCTCGATCGCTCGACCACCGAGAAAGAGCTCGGCGAGTTATTTCAGAAGTTTGGCGCCGTGCAGTACTGCGCGATCACTATGGATCCAACGAGTGGTCTCTCCAAGGGCTTCGGATTTGTTGAGATGCCAAGGGTTGGGGACGCGAAGGCTGCGGTGAAGAACCTCAACGACAGCACCGTTGGTGGCAATAGGATTCGAGTCAAGAAGGCGGCGGAGAAAAAGGCATAGCGACCGCCGTCTGCCCTTCAGTCTCGAAGGCGGGCGTAGTTGGTGTGGGTTTCTCCGCGCTCCTGAGGGAATAATACGCGTTCCCAAAGTCCGTATTTTTCGAGAAAGACCTCGTCGATTCGGACCTTCTGGCTTGGGTCGGTCACGAGCTCTGCACGCATGACACGGTCTGTGCCCGAGAGTCGGATCCGAATCGTGGGATCTCGCTGAAGGTTGGCCCACCATCGGCTGTCGCCCGTCCGTAGGATGGGATCTCCTTCGAGGACAGCGATCCATATTCGTGTGACTCGTTCGGTGCCGTCGGGATCCAGTGTCACGACATGCAACGACCATTGTCCATCGATTTCTGCCGGGTCGATGGGGCCGGTGGCAACCGGAGTCGGGCCCGATGCACAGGACAGCGTCAAGAAAAGTGCGAGCCATACGAGGTTTTTCATCTGGCTGACTCTACCAAGTCTCGGTCAGGTCGCTGCTTTAGGGACTTTCGGGCTTCGGGCTGTCATGAACTCGAAATCGCGCGATTGGGCCCTGGGGACAGGATCCAGGATTCCCCTGGTTCAGTTACGTCCGGCGTCGGCAGCGATCTCCAGAGAGCGGAGTCTCTTTCCGTGGTCGTAGATCGAAGACACCAGCATTAACTCATTTGCGCCCGTTTGCTCGCTGAAGTTAGCGATTTCACGAGCCACGGTCTCCGGTGCTCCCACCGCGGAGCAACTTCCAATTTGGTCGAGCAGCGCCTGCTCTTGGGGTCTGAGTTGCTTCTCAAAGCCTTCCACTGGAGGCGGCAACTGACCGGGCGTTCCTAGGCGGAGGTTGATGAAGGCTTGAAGCGAGGACGATCGTAAGAAGTCCGCCTCCTCCTGTGTTTCCGCTGCACAGACATTGAACCCGAGCATCACATAGGGTTCGCTTAATTGTTTTGACGGCTTAAAATTCTCGCGATAGGTAGCGATGGCGTCCATCATCTGAGCGGGGGCGAAATGGGATGCAAAGGCGTATGGAAGCCCGAGCATTGCGGCAAGTTGAGCTCCGTAAAGACTTGAGCCCAGGATCCAGATCGGCACGTTGGTCCCCGAGCCAGGAACCGCGGTGACCCTCTGTCCCGGTTCGGCGTCCCTGAAATAGTGCTGCAACTCAACCACGTCTCGCGGAAAGTCGTCGACACTCCCTCCGAGGGTTCGGCGTAGCGCTTGAGATGTCAGCGGGTCCGTCCCCGGCGCACGCCCTAGCCCGAGATCGATGCGGTCGGGATAAAGCGAGGCGAGTGTCCCAAATTGCTCTGCGATAACCAAAGGCGAATGGTTGGGGAGCATAATCCCGCCGGCGCCCACTCGGATACTAGATGTGCTGCCCGCGATGTAGCCGATCACCACCGAAGTGGCCGCACTCGCGATACCCTTCATGTTGTGGTGCTCGGCGAGCCAATACCGCTCAAAGCCCCAACGCTCGGCGTGTTGCGCAAGGTCGAGGGAGTTGTGAAGCGCGTGAGCCGGTGTACTGCCCTGGGCTACCGGAGCGAGGTCGAGAATCGAGAGAAGCGTCATAACTAGCCTTTGTTTAGCGCGGAAACCTCGGTAGCGGTACGCCGCCGGAATTGGGCAGCCGAGAGCTGGAAAAGGGTCTGATAGGAAGCCCAGTAAGGAGTTTCTCAAAGCCTTTCGGCGGGGCCTGCTGCGAAGTTCTGGCCAGGACCCGTGGACCACGCCAGAAGCATGAAGCGTGCAAATCTGCGAGGATGGTGGCCAGAGGGAGATCAAGGAATGACTCGGCCCGAAAATCCAGACGGTGACCCCGAACTCGAGGAGGAGTCCCGTCCGGCCAGTCGAACCCAACTTAGGAAAGAGGCCCGGCAGGTGAGCGAGCTTGTCTTGGATTTGGTCGCCCTCGCGCCTCCTGCCCTCGACGTGCTCGGACTGCCAACCGAGCTTCGAGAGGCGATCGACTTATGTCAGGGCTTGAAGATCCGGGCCCGCAGTCGGCAGAAGCGACTGATTGCGCAAATCCTACGGGCCGAAGATCACGAGGCAATCAGGCGCAGCATGACAACTCAAGGCGGGGCGCTCATCGATGGAATTACTCGGGAAAAGCAGAATGAGCGTTGGCGCGCTCGTCTCATCGAAGAGGGCGATCCGGCGCTGCAAGAGTTTATGCAGTCATATCCCGAAGCCGATCGCCAGCAGCTTCGCACCTTTGTTCGGAGCGCGGGCCTAGGGCCAGAAGATAAAAGATCCAAAAGAGCTCAGCGCGAGCTCCTTCGTGCAATCCGGGGGATTCGAGTCGGGCAGGTAGAGAGCCGGTAATTGCGTTTCGATCCGCTGGCCTCTTCGGTCTTTCTGGGTGAGTATGAAGTGTGCCCACTTGGGCGGAGCCGTAAATGTAAAAGCCGAGGAGTCCAAGCCATGCGACTGCCCAAAGCGGTCGAAAGCGAGCCCCAAGCCCAGAACCTTGCAAGCGAGCTTGCCTCACGAGCGCGGCCCTTGTGGACGGGGGGCGAAGTGCTGGCTCCCCAAGCAGCACTGACACCAGCGCTTGAGGACGCATTGTCGAGTGCGCATTCAGCGGGCCAGGTTGTTCGGGGTCTGAAGGGGGCACAGAACGCCCTGGCTGCAGAACAACGGGGCCTTCAGAACGTGGATAGCAAGACAGGGGTCGCGCGAGGACAACGCGTTTCGCGTCTTTTGCTCCTGGCCGATGACGGCGCCGAGCGGTTCTACCGAGATGTAGAAAGCCTTGTGCGGCGCCACGAACCACGGGTTCTCGCGCTCCGCCTGTCTGCCGATGAACACAGGCTTGGGAGCCTGCTCTTTGGCCCCGACCAGGTTGCACGCCTCTTGCTCGTCGAGCACAAGAGCGCTGTCTCGACTGTGCTGCTCGCGCTCATAGCGCGCTGAAAACAGCAAGCCTTGAAAGCGGCGACCCCAACTTCGCCTCACTCAATTCCAATAGGGCATGCAAGCTCTGCTGGAATCGAGTGAGGCGTCAGTCCTGCGCTCTAGTCTCGCTGGTCGGGGCGAGAGAAGAGTATGCGCGTGATAGAAATATGGAACTACTGCACTTCAAATGCGCCGAGATCGCAGGTGTTAACGTGGCGAGGGTATCCGGAGCCTCTTTGGTCCCATTGGAAAATCCGATTCGTGTCGCCACAGCCTGCTGGGTCTCCTGCGTCGATTGCGGGACTCCCTGGGAGCAGTGAGCGACTCCATGTTTCTCCACCATTATCAGCCAGCGGTGAAAGCATGGGGTCGATCGAAACAGGTGAAGTGCCCACGAGGTCTCCAGGCAGTGGTACGTAATTGCATAGGGTGTCTAGGCCAATTATGTTGTTCAGACCATTTAGAAACTGACCCGGGCTAAGAGCACAATCGCGGAGTCCATTATCTGCGAAGATATTATGCCTCAGGGTCAAGCTTCCCAGGAGCGGAGCAGCGAGTCCGTAGATATCGTTATTGGCGATTGTGTTGTTGTTTAGCTCGACATCTATATTGGGCAGCGGGTCAGCTCCGAATCCGCCGCTCTCGAAGAAAACAGCGCCTTTGTTACGGTTATCAGTGTTGTCGCTAAGAGTGTTGTTGTTCAGCTTGAACGTGATATCTGAACCTTGATTCTCAGAGTGGTCCCTCACCATGATGGCTGATCCATACGATGACGAATTATTGTCGAAAACGCTGTGCGATATTCCTATTTTACGGGGAAGGTTCTCACCCATTGCGTTGAAAATGTAGAGAGGGGCGAAGCCAGTAGAATTTGTATTGCTTGAGATCGTGCTCGCGCCGATATAGAGGTGCTGGCAAAAGGTGTTGCAGGTGAAAACCGAAGCCCCACCAAAGATCGGACTTAGGCTTTGGTTGTTCACAAAAGAAGACTGTACGATGAGGTTCTTCTGACTTAGCAGGAAGATACCCCCAGAGTTCTGCTCCGTGTCTTCAAAAGTTGATTTGAGAATCACCAGGCGATTATTGCCGAACTGGGTTTCTGAGGCATAGTCGTAGTAGATTCCAAAGGCGCCCAGGCTGGCGTTTCCGATGAAACGACTGTTCTGGATGTAGATGTCTACATCTGTCGATTTTATGACGAAGACGCCGCCGTTATGGTTGGCTGTATTGCCGACGACGTCGATTTTTGAGAGGATCACTCGGCTGTTGCTATTCAGGAATAGGGCGCCAGCATCGTCAGTGGCCGTGTTTTCGATCATGCTTGAGCCAATCATAGTGAGATGGGTCCCGCTTTGGATGTACAGAGCCCCACCATTTTCGGCAATGTTGTTCTGGAAAATCACATTTGACGTCGAAATTCTGCCGTTAGCCAAGGCGTAGATCGCACCGCCAGAAACTCGGGCATTTCCGGCGATATTAGTGGGGTCTCCGTTTTCTATGGTTAAGTTCGCTAGCCGAAAATTTAGCCCGTTGGCGACATCAAAGATTCGACTGGCCCCATCACCCGAGATTATGACTGGGTCAATCGCGTCTCCGATTATATTCACGCTCTCGGCGACGTCGAGATCGCCTGATTCGGAATTAATGTCATTGTCGGCGAAGTTAGACGGAATCGTCAGGGTGTACGTGCCTCCGGGCATGAAAATAGTATCGGCGCCTGGGCAACTATTAGCTTCCATTACTGCAGCGCGGAGAGAGCAGTCGCCACTGTTATCCGAGCAGATACAGTCAGCAGGAGTGGCGTCTGTCGTGTCGGCTATTGTGTCGACAAATAGGTTGAGGCTTTTTGAGGCGCTTGGCGCAATCGCCGAGATGAAACAGAACAACAGAGTAAAAGAGAGAATGTGGAACCAACTCTGGCTTGGCTTCGAGACGACGACCTGGGCGAGGGTGGATTCGGTTTGGTGCGATGCCATCGATTGCATGTCATGGGCTCCTATTTGCGGTCACGCTAATTAGGTTTCATTCGTTCCGAACTCCTTCAAGATCGCGCTCGGTGGGTCGCTTCGAAATGATTGAAGTGGCCTAATGAGTTGGTAATCATTGCCGCAACGGCCAAGCGAAAGTTTTCGAGTAAGGCGCCACGCTGGCAAGGGAGTCCCCTGTCACAGGACTCTTGGCCGGGTTTAGGAATTGGGCTGCGTTGTACGAACGGAGCTCTCCCGCAGAGTGGCGGCATAGTGAGGCCGGCCGATCGAGCGGGGCACGGAGCTCGTTTTGGTCAGTCACGAGCAGGGGAGCGCGTTGCTGCGGGTCTCACCCGCCCCCGTGCAAGGTCCAGATTTCGCGCCCTGTCTTGAGCACTTTTTTTTCAATTCGCATTTCGTCGGCGCCTTCGGACTCGGCAATGGATGCGAGTTCGGCCAAGTCGGCATCGGTGCCGTCGCAATACCCCATGGGCTTGGGGTTGTTGGGCAGGTCCAATTGCACCCGATAATCGCCATGGTCCCAGCGTGTCTGGGTCTCGTTGCTGTGGGGGTAGATCATAATGATCAAAATAGTATCATGTACCGGGGCCTTTCGTTTGTGTCCTCGATTTCATGTACTTGGTTGCGAATGTTCATGTTTTTGGCCAAAGGTAAGTGTCGTTAATGGTTGCATTTGAATGAGTGCGAGCAAGTTGCCAGGCCGAGAGACATTGGGCCGGAATAGTGTTTCGGTATCGGCTCTCGCGGCGCGAGTGATGGTCAATGGGTTTGAGCGCATGGGCGCCGAGAGTGCCAGCCTAATCGAGGCTTCGGGGATTTCGGCGAATACCCTGCGTGACCCGGATGGCCGAGTTTCGCCCGGGCAAATAGCGAAACTCTGGGCGAAAGCTCTTGAGCTGACCCAGGATCCCTGCCTCGGGTTGGAGCTCGCTCTGAATATCAGCCCCAGCGATTACGGAGTAATCGGTTATATCGTTTCGTCTAGTGAAACGATTCGGGATAGTTTGGTCAGGCTTGCTCGTTATCACAGTCTTCTGTCCGATGCGGTTCGATATACCACCCGCGAGACCGAGACAGGATTCGTTCTCAGCCATGTGATACGGGGAGGGGGAGCCGTGATGGGTCCGATGGCCTCGTATGTTCTCGCTGTCCCGATCATTTTGATGCAGAACGCAATTGGACGAAGGCCGGTCATCACAGAAGTCTGCTTAAATTGCGAGAAGCCGGACGACACCCAGAAATATGAAGAGGTGTTTGGGGCTCCACTGCGATTCGGGTCCAATAAAAATACGGTTGAAATTTTGGCGACTCTAGACGCGCCTATCCCCACGGCTGATCGGGCACTGATCACCGTCTTGGAGGGGCACGCTAATGCTTTATTGGACAGCTTGGCTGTGAATGATTCCATGGCAAATTCAGTTCGCTCGCTCGTCATTGAGGGGTTCCCTAACCCGCCACCAGAGGCGGGAGAACTCGGCAAACGTTTGGCTTCGAGCCCCAGGACCATTCGGCGCCGGCTTCGGGAAGAGGGAACGAGTCTGTCTGCCATCGTCACAGAAGCGCGGCACGAGTTGGCGTTGAGATACTTGGCCCAAGACGACTTGGGGGCGAGTGAAATCGCTTACCTCTTGGGCTTTTCTGATCCGACTGCTTTTCATCGCGCATTCAGGCGTTGGCAAGGCTGCACTCCTCTCGAACATCGTCGTGCCCTTCTCGGTCTAGGGGCCTAATCGGATCGGCCTAGCGAAGTCGCGCTCTGGTGAGACAGCGCGGTTCAGCTTTGAGGGTGTATTTCGGCTCTCGATCAAGGCGGACAACCGCAGGCCAGCGCCGAGGGTGCCCAGGTTACCGTGTCTGTCACGCAGTCCTTCCGATGCAAGGCTTGGTATACGCCTACCGCGGGGTCATCCGTGAGCCAGGCTGAGATGAAATCCGACGTCGCGATCGGGCTTCCTACCGGCAGGGTATTCGCGCACTCGTGCAGGAGGGCGGCAGTGTAGGTCGAGTTAGTAGTCAGGCCTGTGTGCGAATTGGGCCCGCCGTCGGACGGTATATAGAAGGCAGGCTGGTAGGGTGGTGTTTCTTCTGCATGAGCGATCCCGAACTCGAGGAGGTCTTGTGCCGTTTGCCAGACCCGCGCCTCAAAGTCGCCAGCGGGCAGTCCGTAGGTGTCTGGAGATACGGAGTGCGGGGGAGGGCGGTCATTTAGTAGCGCTGCGTCGCGGAGATCCATTCGGATGAAGAGAGGGGTAGAGATATGATTCATCAAGGTATGGATCGGGTCATGGCATTCTGGAGCACCCGCACCGTGTATAAGCTCACAACTTTCGTCCAGAATGGTTCCTTGGCCGACGTTTCGAGCCCAGAGGCGTCCTGAGGTGAACGGTTGTTGCGAGAACTGGTCGTCACCAAGGATCAGATCATTCTGGGGAAGAAAGCCCGTCTGCGTGCATCCATCGTAGAAATCATTTCGGCCATTGCCATTTGGATCTGACGCACAGGAGTTGTTGCCTACGGCGAACTCCGTCTCGAGGGATGGGAGCAGGTAGCCATCTAGGGCGAGGCGAATGTCGACGCTGGCTGTGGGAAATATCGAGTTTTCGAGATAATCGGTAAGCGCGTCCCCGCTATTGATCATGCCCTTTCCGCTGTCCGAATGACCGATGAGCAATATCTGAGATGCAAGATCAAAATTATCCATCCCCAACCTGACGCTATCGCGTGAGAGGTGTTCGAATAGAGCGTGCCAGAGACTCCGTCCCCTGTGGAACTCGACGTAGTTGTAGACAAAACCCGCAGGGCTGGTTACTTGGTCGGCGAGTAGGTTGCGGCCCGAGTCTCCCGCATGGCATCGCTCGAAAACGACTTTGTTGTAATCGAAGAGGGGGTTGATCGCGGGGTTTTCACTCAGTATTCCACCCCTATCGGTGTACCTCGGGGCCCAACGGGATGTTAGTGACGCCGCATGTGGGTCGATCTTTCCCGCGATAATCCTGTCAAAGCATTCGCCGGGAGCATTGGCCGCCGAGCAAGGCCCTCCCTCGCCGCCGCTAAAGAAAATCCATTTGTCGTTGCTTCCCGGTTGATAGTAAAAAGCGGGTCGTGACCCGTCGGTACAGCGCAATTCCTCGGTGAGAGGGCAAGAATCCGAGCCGTCATGGCAGCGCCCGAGGAATTCCAGTTTGTAGCTTTTGGGGGTAGAGGGGGCTGGGACGGGGTTTTGGTAGAGGTCTTTCGCGCACTGGGCTGGCGAAATACCGATGCAACTCGGGGGTGTCGCGACAATGGGCTCCCAACACGTGCTCCGACCGTCGTCGTGGGCCATATGAGCCGCCATTAGGGTGCAAATCGCGTCGTTAGGCCCGCTGCAGCCCGCAGAAACGAGCAAACCTAATGTAGAGGCTAGGATCGCTAATCGAAGGCCGCGGGCTCTCAAGGGCGAACCGTGGCCCTCTCTGCGCAATGAATTTGATTGCATTCCCTATGCCCCCTTTTTTGGCTCAACGCTAAGAAGATGGGTGTGCCTTCGATCTCCTTTAGAATCGCGCCCCGAGAGCGAACCGGAAATGACTGAACCGGCCTAATGGTCGGTGTGTTGTTGCCGAGGTGGCCAAGCGCTCCTCGCGGTCGAAACCGTCCCAAGCGAACTAGAGGCAGGTTGTGCTGGCCGAGAAATATCCAGGCCTGAGTGACGCGGGCTCATAAAGGTCTATGCTGCCCGCCTCATGCCCCTACTCACCTGCGAAGACATCACTATTTCCTTTGGTCGGGACGCTCTGCTGGCGCATGCGGCGTTTCAGATCGACCCCGGCGAGCGAGTTTGCTTAATCGGGCGAAATGGCGCAGGGAAATCGACCCTGCTCAAGATCGTTGAGGGTGAGGTTGTGCCTGATGGCGGTGATATCTGGCGAAAGCCTGGCCTCTCGGTGGCTCGGCTCTCTCAAGATCTCGCTGAAGATCCGGAGGCGACAGTATTTGACGTAGTGGCCAGCGGGCTCGCCGAGGTCGGTCGATTGCTCGCAGAGTTCCATCATCTTTCGCAGGCCGTGGCTGATGATGAGTCCTTGCTCAGCAAAATGGAAGGGCTGCAACACCAGATAGAGGCCTGTGATGGTTGGAGTTTGAGCCAGCGGGTGGATCAGATCATCGACCGACTCGACCTTTCGGCGGATGCGCGTATCGGGACACTCTCTGGAGGATGGCAGCGGCGGGTCGCTCTCGGCCGAGCTTTGGTGAGTGACTCCGACCTGCTGCTCCTCGATGAACCTACGAATCATCTGGATATCGAGTTGGTTCAGTGGCTCGAAGACCAATTGCTCGAATATCGAGGTGGGGTGCTCTTCGTGACCCACGACCGATCCCTGTTGAAGCGGCTGGCGACCCGTATAGTCGAACTCGACAGGGGGGTCCTGACCTCATGGGCTGGAGATTATTCAACATTTCTAGTAAAAAAGGCTGCCGCTCTGGCAGAAGAGGCTCGCCACGCAGCTGTCTTCGACAAGAAGCTTGCCAAGGAGGAGGCGTGGATTCGCCAGGGCATTAAGGCTCGCCGTACTCGGAACGAGGGGCGTGCCCGGGCTTTGGTTGCCATGCGGGGTGAGCGTGCAAAGCGCCGCGAGGTGGAGGGCAAGGTGCGCCTCTCGCTGGATTCGGGGCGGTCTTCGGGGAAGTTGGTGGCCGAGGCCAATGGGCTCTCGTATGCCTGGAATCCCGGCGAAGCTCCACTGGTTTCCGATTTATCTCTGCGCATCATGCGCGGTGACCGAATCGGGCTCGTCGGGCCCAATGGCGTCGGGAAAACGACTTTGTTGCAAATCCTCTTGGGTGAGCTCGCGCCGACTTCGGGAGAGGTTCGTCTGGGGACGAAGCTCGAGGTGGCGTATTACGATCAGTTGCGAACTGCTCTGGATCTCGAGAAAACAGTCATTGAAAATCTGGCAGGGGGGCAAGAATACGTCGATATCGGGGGCGAACGCCGGCACGTGATCGGCTACTTGCAGGATTTCCTGTTTAGTCCCGATCGGGCACGCACGCCGATGAAGGCTCTCTCGGGAGGCGAACATAATCGGCTTCTTCTGGCCCAGTTGTTTGCGCAGCCAGCCAACCTTCTTGTTCTCGACGAGCCCACCAATGATCTTGATATCGAAACCCTTGAGCTGCTCGAAGAACTTCTCATCGACTATCGCGGTACGATTTTGTTGGTCTCCCATGACCGGGCTTTTCTCGACAACGTGGTGACTTCGACCCTGGTGTTCGAGGGGGCAGGGCACGTACAGGAATATGTCGGAGGGTATTCCGACTGGCTGGCAAGGAGCCGAAAAGCGGAGGCTAAACGGGCTAGCCCGAAGCCCGACGAGCCCGAGAAGAAGCCGCGGTTAAATCAGCAATCTCGTAAGCTCAGCTTCAAAGAGACACGGGAGTTGGAGGAGGTTCCGGCCATGATCGAGCGTCTGGAAGCTGAGCATGGCAAGCTGATCGCCCGGCTGAGCGAGCCCGATTTCTATAAGGTCAGCGCAGACGAACAGACTCTTGTGCACACGGATATCGCCGAATGCGCGGAAAAGCTCGAATTGGCTTATGTACGCTGGGATGAACTGGAAGCAATCCGTTCCGAGAGTTAGAAAAGCAGGCGACTGGCCTTTTCTGCTGTGTCGGCTGGGTTCCAGGGCGTAGTGCTTGGGGATGGCTAGCGGTGACTCGCCCGGGCCGTGAGGAACACGGCGATAACCAGTAGGGCGCCGCCGACCGGCACGAGTGCGATTCCGAGGCCCGGATCTCCGCCGCGAATGAATAAGCCCCCCAAGAAGAATCCCGCTGGCATGGCGATGAGGGCTCCGGTGAGACAGCGGGAGGCCCACTGGCGAGAAGGCTCTACGAGCCCCGGCATGAACGGAACAGCCAACCCGAAGAGAATATTAATGATGGCGATCAGCCCCCCATGTGCATGGGCAAGAGTCCACATCAGCCGGCGAGTTTCGTTTTGAACGTCTAGATAAAAACCGCTCTTGAAGCCATGTAGGGCTTCGAGCAGGAATCCCAAAAGAAGAAAGCCCAGCAGGGCCCACCAACCGATTTGCAGTTTTTGGCGCCTTATTTCGAGGACCGGGTCGTCCTGGGTGGACTCTGCTGAATTGGGCTTCTTCACTCGATAATCCTCAAGGGTGTCTCGTCTCGTGCGTTGAGTTGGTCGATCAGGGCCGCTTCGTCGATTCGACCGTCGGAGAGAAGGAGCAGTGCCGGGCCTTGGCGGTCCAGACTTCTCGGAGCGGCCTTCCGCCAGAGTTGCCAGGCTTCATCACGCGAAGCCACCAATTGCTCAGGCGAAGCTAGGTGATCGTACTCGAAGAATTCGAAGCCCGGCAGAGTGGCGATAGACCCCTGAGCTACCCGTCGAACGGACACATAGGGGTCCGAAAGAAGAACGGCCAGGTGGGCTGCCTGCCAGCCTCTCCCGCTGACCTTTTGAGCGGGCTCCCAGCCCATATGCCAAGCCGTGATCGCCCGTTGGGCCGCGTCGCCTTGTAGGAGCCAGCGTACAGCGGCCGATTGGGTCCTTTCTTCATCGTCGAGCTCCGTGAAGGGTTGGGCATACCAATCGTTCAGGTGGCCGTCGGCCCAAGCGAGGCTCTGGTCGAGATGGCAGAGATTGCACGCATTCGGTCGCCCCGAATTCTTGGAATTCCCGACGCTGGGGCTGTCGATCCGATGACTGCGCATCGCTGTAAAGAGCCCATAAGTCGTGTGCGGCATGTGGCAATTTTGACAGCGACTGCCCTCGGATTCCAGGTCGTGGTGGGTGTGGGCGCTGGGATCTTCTCGGAACGTGGGATGGCAGTCCAGGCATACACCGTCGCCCGATCCGGTCGCGGAAAGCTGATCAGCGGCTTCGGTGTATTCATGAAGAGAATGACAGGAGAGGCAGCTCATCTCGCCTTCCTGGAAGCAGGCCGATTCGGCCAGACCGTTGTACTCGCGCCCTGCAACGCGAATGGTGCCGTCTTCCCAATATCGCCCGACCAGTGCATTGGGCTCGTCGGCGATCTGCGCGAGGAGGTGGGGGCTGTGGGGAATCTCTTCGTATAGAAGAAGCGCCTTGGATTCATCGAGATCTCCTCCGGGCCGAAAAGGAATCCCGTCTTTCTGCCAACCGGCCAGGTCGATCACTCGAGTGAAGCTATGGCATTGTCCACACACCTCAGTCGATTTTTTCGCGTCGAGTCGGGCCGGGTTGACGATGGTGGGGTCACCTTCCTCACCGAAGAGCCACTGCCCGTAGCGTCTGACAGGGGAGCGATTCGCTTCGGCATGAACCTGGCCGGGTCCGTGGCACGCTTCGCACGCGACACCGAGCTCAGCCGTGCGCGTGTCGAAGCCCTGACCATCGAAACGGGGCTCGGGGGCCACCGAATGGCAGAGGTGGCAGGAGGTGTTCCAAACCGCAGGGGGCTCGGTATGCGGAGACGGAGGGGTCAAGAAAGAGTCCTGAACCGGAGACCAGCGTTGGTCTTTGATCATCCACAACCACGGAAGCTGGACAAGTGCGCCGTTGTCGAAACTGTCGAGGTAGGCTTTTCCTTCGCTAGGCCGACGGATCCAATAATTTTGCAAATGATGAGAGCCAGTGGTCATGACCACCCGGGCCTTGATGAGAGGAGGGGTCGAGGGCCGCTCGGGAGACTTGTCTTGATGCCAGAGGGGGTCGGGCAATTCGGCCCAGAATTCATCCTCGTCGCGAAAGAGGCGGGTTGTGAACCCTCGATCCTCGAGCTCCATTACCCCCCAGTCAGCCAAGACCGTGTTTTTATTCGCCGCCTGGGTCATGGTTCGGTGGTAGGAATCGTGCCAGCTTTTGTATTGGGCCGGGTGGCAAGCTCGGCAAGAATCGGAACTCGTGAAGTCGGCCTGCTCGAGGGGTTCGGGCAAACCCGAATCGGGCGGGGGAGGCGGTTCCGAAATCAGCGACCACGCAACCCCTCCGCTCGCGATGACGAAAATTATCCCGCCGATCACGAGCCGATTCGAGGGGCGGGCGAAGACCGCCACGACCCAAATCAACGCAAGAGTGAAGAGCCCCAACTCCATACCCACCAGCCTATAGGGATCCTCACCGAGCTTCCACCGATGAAGGAGACGATTTGGCCATTTGTCGGCTCAAACGGTGGTCGGTTGCCCCGAATAGGGTTGCTTGGGAGCCGATGGTGGAAAATCTCCGGGACAGCCCGGCACTCCAAGCCCTTGCCTTCGATTGACTTTGGATAAGGCAGTTGTATTGTATTTCGGGCTAGATGTCTTGCCTCGGCTGAGCCTTGCTCGCCGACCCCACCCTCGGAAGGAGCACCATCATGGCATGGGAATTCTCGACTGATCCCGAATTTCAGGAGAAACTCGACTGGATCCAGCAGTTTTGCGAGGAGCGTGTGGAGCCGCTGCACCACATCTTCCCTCATGCCGTCCGATTGCCCGACCCGGTGGTCCGAGCCTATGTTCGTGATCTACAGCAAGACGTGAAGGATCAGGGGCTTTGGGCGCTCTTCCTCGACGAAGAACTCGGCGGCCCGGGTTTTGGGCAATTGAAACTCGGGTTGGTGAATGAGATTCTCGGCCGCTACCCGGCGGCGCCCCAACTCTTCGGTGCGGCAGCTCCGGATACAGGCAATATGGAAATCTTGGCGGCCTATGGAACCGACGAGCAGAAGAAGCGCTGGCTCGAGCCGCTGCTGAACCAAGAGATGTTCTCCGCCTACTCTATGACCGAGCCCCAAGGTGGTTCGGACCCGCGGCTGTTCAAGACCGTGGCCGTGCGTGACGGTGATGAGTGGGTCATCAATGGCGAGAAATGGTTCACTTCTGCGGGTCGTGTCGCCGACCTCCTCTTTGTGATGTGTACAAACGGAATTTTCATTGTTCCGCGTACGACCGAAGGCGTGGAGATCATGCCCGAGCCTCGAAACCATAATCACATCATTTACCGGGATGTGCGGATTCCGCTCGATCACCTTTTGGGGCCAGAAGACGGAGCTCATATTCTGGCGCAGCGACGCCTGGGGGGAGGGCGTATCCACCACGCCATGCGGACCATTGCCCAGTGCACGCTGGCATTCGACATGATGTGCGAGCGGGCCCTATCCAGGGAATCTCACGGGGCCATCATTGCCGAGCATCAGATGGTGCAGGAGAAGATTGCGGAGTCGTACGCAAAACTCCGAATGCTGCGTCTGCTGGTGCTCGAGACGGCCTGGAAGATCGACCAGACCTCTGCCCAGGACTGCCGCACCGATATTGGTGTGGTGAAGTTCACGATGTCTCGCGTGCTCCGCGAGATCTCTTTTGATTCGTTGCAGATTCACGGTTCCCTTGGGACCACTGACCTCACCCCCCTGCAAGACATGTACGCGGTCGCGCCGACCATGGGCTTGGCGGACGGTGCAGATGAGGTCCATAAGGCAACGGTGGCTCGCCGGGTGCTTCGTGAATACGAGCCCCACGAAGGTAATTTCCCACGAGAATTTCTTCCCTACAAGAAGGAACAAGCCTGGAAGAAGATGGAGCCGATCTTCGAAGCCAAGCCTGAGCTGGCCGAAGCGGCTGAACGCTGGAAGGCATACCGCGAGAAGCGGGGTCGATAGCGCCAAGGCCGGGAGCCGCGCTTGTGGGTCAGGTGAGGTGTCAGAGGAACACGGAGGTGGCAAAAGTGCGCTCCGGCAAACAAAGCGCGGAGCCGACGGGTCGAGAGGCGCTGATCGAGGCCGCTCGGGCGCTTTTTGCCGAGCGCGGGATCGAGGGCGTTTCGATTCGCGAGCTGGGTCGTGCGGCGGATCAGCGCAATAACAACGCAGTCCAGTACCACTTTGGCAATCGTGAGGCCTTGCTGCTCGCGGTGCTCGCGCCGCACAATCAGCGGGTGGGGGCGAGACGAGCAGCATTGCTCGACGAAGTCGAAGCCGAGACGGCGCCCTCGACTCGATCCCTCGCCAGCGCTCTCGTTCGTCCCTCGGCCGCCATGCTCGAGGATGCAGCCGGGCGCAACTACCTGCGTATCGTCGCGGAGCTCATCGCCGATCCGGTGAATCTCCGCCGCCAAGGTCCCTTCGACGACACCGAGCTCGGCCGCTGGGACCGTCTGGCCAAGCGGCTCATGGCCGAGACAACGCTGCCCTTGCATCGCCGCTTCTCAGCCATGAATCTGTGCTTCTCCGAGCTCGGCCGTCGGGCACGGGCCCGGAGACGGGGAGACCACCGGCTCTTTGTCAGCGATCTGCTCGACCTGGTGACGGGGCTTCTCAGCGCGGAAGTCTCGGGAGAGACTCTCGGGCTTCTCGGTGAGCGGGAACGCGACCACGATGCCACGGCGACTCCACCAGCTCGAACTCCCCGTGCCCGGGCCAAGCGCTCCTGAAGGCGCCCGGCACTAAGGCGAGCGTATCGGCACCAGGGTGTGTGCAGTCATGAGACCCTCTCGTCACTGCTTGGAGTGTGATTTTCGGGAGTAGAGAATGAAGGCGCGGGGCACGATGGCGAGTCGAACAGATCGGCTCCTCAGCCGAGATCTTGTGGTTGTCCTGGTCGCTCAGACCTTTTTTGGATATTCGTTCTCCAGTTTTCTGCTCTTCCCAAAATATCTGGCTGTCGAGCTTGGCACCAACGCGGCCCAAATTGGTCAAGTGGCTACGGTCAACCGTTTTTCCACCATGGTGGGTCTTTTGGTGAGCGGCGTGATGGTGGATCGTTTTGGTCGGCGCCCATTCCTGATGGGCGGAGCTGCGCTCATGACGCTGGCCTCGCTTTCTTTTTTCTGGGTACATGAGTTTGGCGCGCTGATCTTCCTTTTGAGGAGCCTTCAGGGGGTGGCGTTCGGGATGGCTTTTGCAGCGGGTTCGGCGCTTGTAATCGATCTGGCTCCACCCCGGAAGCTGGCGCAAGCGATCGGCTATTTCGGGGTGACAATGCTTTCGACCAATGCTCTGGCGCCGCTCTCGGTGGAACTCTTGGCGGATTTTAGCGGCTGGAGGCTCGCTTTCACGGTGGCAGGGTTCGGAGCGTTAGCCTGCGTTCTTGCCTCTTTCCTGATTCGCGAGCCGAGTAGGGGAGAGGCCGAAAGCGGTCAGGTCTCCAGATTTCTCGACATTGCGCTCGACCCCAAACAATTGCGGTGTGCTGCGGTCATCAGCATCGTGGGCGCCGCCTTTGCGACGGTCTTCGTTCTCCATCAGCCTTTCGCGGTGGAATTGGGGATGGATCAGCTGAGCCTCTTCTTCGTGGGCTACACGGTTGCGGCTCTACTGGTTCGTTTGGGAGCGGGTCCCTTTTTCGATCGAATTGGTCGCAGCCGGGTGGCCGTGGGGAGTCTCTTTGTCTATGCGGTGGCGGTGGCCCTGACCACGGACCTCGCGAACGTAGGCCTGGTGCGCCTGGGGGCGCTTCTGGGCTTAGCTCACGGCTTTTTCTACCCCTCCTTCAATGCGCTGGTGGTAGAAGGGGCGAGTCAGCATGACCGCGGCAAGATCATGGCCGTCTTCCAAGGCTGGTTTACCGCAGGGGGCGCCTTGGGGACATTTTTCTTGGGGTCCCTCGCCTATTCCAGGGGCTTCCCAATGGTGTTTATGACAGTGGGTCTGGCGACCTTTTTGGCATTTGGGATTTTGGTTCTTTCGCCGGAGGGCCGGTCTGCCTTCAGGCGTCGAGTTTCGTAATCAGTGGATCTCCTCGGGAAACCACCGAGCCCGCTCGAGTATTCCGGGGTTTTAAGAAGAGAGCAGTATCAAGGCGATGAACTCGATCCCTCAGCCTCGATGCCCCGACCCGCCCGGATAGCAGCCAGAGTGTCGGTCAATTCGTCTGCTATCACCGAGGCGGCGAGATTGTGACCCGCTGCGTTCCAGTGGAGGTCAGCGGCGTGAAAAAGGGCTTCGGGATCGCCGTCGGAGCGCGTGTGAAACGCGGGAAATAGGTCGATAAAATCAATGCCCAGACGCTGAGTGACCACCGCGAGCTGGCTTGGAGCTGCGTCTCTTGAGCAGTTCCCAGCCGTCTGGCTCGGTGACAAGCCGACCTCGCTAAAGGGGATGCCCCGTATCGCGGGCACACTGAAGACGATCAATTTTCCTCCATGGGCTTCTACCTCTTCATCGAGTTGAGCCAGAATTCGCTCGGTGGTCGACCACGCTCGAGTGACTCGGTCTGCACAACGATCGGCACTCGCTTTCCTGGATTTCAGTCGCTCGGCTTCGGCACTCGAGTCGATCGCTCCCCGGCCCCGGCTCCAAGCCGCCTGGCCGAGAGCGAAGGCGGTTTCGATTTGGGATCCGACGTAGGCCTTGGCGTCATCAATGCGTTGAGCGAGTGCCGAATTTCGCTTCATGCGCATAAAAAAATCGTTTTCGGCGGCGATGCGATTCGCCTCAAAACGTTCAAGGGCGCCCTCGTAATCGATGGTCGAGATGCGAAAGCCTGGTCCGTCAAGCAAAAAGGGGCGAGTCTGGAGTTTGAGCCCGTCGCTGTCTAGGCCTGGGAGATTATTCCATAGGTCGTTCTCATAGAAGCCGAGGAGCACTAAGAACGGTTCGTGACGGGCACCGACGGTTCGATAGGTGATCAATTCTTGGAGCGTTCCGTAGCCGCCGACACCGAGGTTGACTGCGCGAGTTTCGGGTTGGCCCTGCTCGCGCAAAAGGGACTCTAAGCGCCGAGTCATTGTTTCTTCGGAGCGGACTGAGTAGCCCTCCATGAACGAGTCACCGAGAACTACGATACGGGACTCGTGGAGCGGCTTGGGCAGGACGTGGTCGATATCCCGCCAACCCTCGGAGGAGTATTCGACGGGCACCAAGATCGGGCCTACTTGATTGATGTAGCGAGCCTCGGGCTCAAGTGCCCAGCCCCGCTCGGCGTGAGGGATGCGGTGCATATGCGAGGTGCCGAGATCGACGGGCCGTAGTATTCGAAACGCGATTTCGCCAATTCCGAGCACGAAGGCGAGGCTGATTATCACCACGAGCAGACGGAAAGCGAATAGTTTTCTCTTGCTTATGAATTTTCCCAAGGCTCTACCGAACTGGGTGTGCGGTTGTAGCAGTTCGTGAAGAGCCCCGGATCAGCCCACCCGGCCGGGCTCCCGTCTCGCGGCCTTCCTGGAAAGTCACCTGGCCGCCGACCAGAGTGGCCGCGTAGCCGTCCGCGCCCTGGAGCAATCGAGGGGCTCCGGTGGGGAGGTCGTTCTCGACCCGAGGCAGATGCATTCTGATCCTGTCGAGGTCAATGATATTGAGATCTGCTCGCCGGCCAGGTTCGATGACTCCACGATCGGCGAAACCGTAAATATCGGCAGGCTCCTGGCTGAGCATGCGAACGGCTTCCTCGAGCGAGAATCGCTCGCCCCGGGTCCGATCTCGGACCCAGTGTTGGAGCATGAAGGTGGGGTAACCCGCATCGCAGAGAACTGTCACGTGTGCGCCGCCATCGGCTGCGCCGATGAAGGTGCTTTCATGGCGCATCATTCGCTCGACAGCGCCCAGGTCGCCTTCGGCGTAATTCCCCATATAGACGTGAAGGAACCCGCTGCCAATCTCGCACATTGTGTCGTAGACGACTTTTTCGGGGGGCTCGCCCGAGCGCCCGATCAAGCGCCCCAAGCTCTCCGAGGGCTCGGGCTCAAAGGTGGGGTCTTTGTCGATGATGTAGGTCGCGTCCAGGCTCTGCATCACAATCATGTGGCCGTTTTGCAGAAGCGGGGACTGGACGGGCTCCGACAAGATGCGTTCGCGCAAACGGGGATCACGCAAGCGCTCGAGCCGCTCCGCCAGGGGAAGTTCTGCGACCTCGAGATAACTCGGCCTATCCATGAATATGTTGAAGCTGTTCCAACTCATCAACATCCCGCCAGGGCGGTTGGCCGCCATCCCTACCAACTTTGCGCCTTCCCCATTGGCGCGCTCCATGGTCTGTAGGATCTCCTCCCAAAGGTCGGTCTGGACATTATTCTGGGCGAGAGTGAACGAAACCGTACAGCCCGTCTCCAGGCTGAGTTCCCGATAGAGGGCGATCTCTGCACGGAAGCCCTCCGGGTTCTCTCCCATCAACCCGTCGGGGACAACCTGGAGCAAATTAGAGCCGCCTGCCTGGGTCGCACGTACGAGCGCCAAGATCTCTGCTTTGTCCGCAAAGGTCCCAGGGACTGCTTCGCCATTGGTCGAAACATGCAGCGCAATGCGGTTGGTTGAAAAAGCAACGGCGCCGGCTTCGACCGCTGCCTTCGTCAGGGCCGCCATCTCAGTAATTTCTTGAGAAGTCGCTGGCCGGTTGACGTTGCCCGAGCGTCCGAGAACGTAGGCGCGGATGGCCCCATGCGGGACTTGAGCGGCCAACTCGATGGCGCGGGGCTTGCTCGCCAGCACGTCGAGGTATTCTGAGAAGCTTTCCCATCTCCAGTCGATTCCCTCGGCGAGGGCGGCGCCGGGAATATCTTCTACGCCTTCCATGAGGGCGATCAGGAAATCTTCGGACCCTGGCCGGACGGGCGCAAATCCCACTCCGCAATTTCCGATCACCGCAGTGGTGATGCCGTGGTCCGACGACGGCGCAAGACGATCGTCCCAGGTGGCCTGCCCGTCGTAATGGGTGTGCGGGTCTACGAATCCCGGAGTGACTAACATCCCCGTGGCATCGATTACCTCACGGGCATCGGCCGGATCCACTGATCCTGGTGATTCGATGCCTCGGACCAGTCCATCTTGGAGGACCACGTCAGCCCGCCGCTTGGCGCGGCCCGTCCCATCCACCAGGGTGCCTTCTCGAATCAAGGTATCCATTTTGCCTCCCGAATTGACGCATGAACCATAGGGCAACCGCCCAGGGTGTTCTGCAACCTTGGCGTGGAGGCGCGCGGTGGTGGCTTCGGGGCTTGGCCACTTGTGGGGGCGGGCTGGCACCGTCCACTCGGCCAATCGATTGACAGGATTATTGATACGATGTATCAAAATAGTGCAATGTCCAACGATTCTGCAAATGAAATTCCTCCGGACCCGAATTCATCCGGGGCCGGGTTGCGGGAGAAGAATATTGAGTTGCGTCGGGAGCGTATTCTCGGGGCGGCCCGGCTTCTTTTGAGCCGGGGCGGGCTGGGGGCGCTTTCCATGCGCAAATTGGCCGAAGAGGCTTCGCTCAGTGTGAATACGCTCTACAACCTCTGGGGCACACGCGAGGAGATCCTGCGGGCGCTGACCCTCGACGCCAGGGACCGGATGGAGGCGTCCCTTCCGAAAGACGAATCATCGGGTGATCCGGTCGAGTATTGCCGTTCGCTCGTTCGGGCCAGCGTTCGGGAGACGTGTCGCCAGCATGAACTCTTTCGGCCGATGATGCTCGCCTGGCTCGAAGGGGAGATCGGTGGGCATCCGTCGCCCATTGAGCCGATGGATCAGGCGATTAAGTTGCTCTCGGGAGTCATCCGAGAGGGGCGTACCCAGGGCTTTTTGGAGAGCACACTGAGGCCCGAGCAAGTGGCCTGGCAGATCCATCACTGTGCCCAGTTTGCATCGGTCCAGTGGGCTCTGGGCCGGATCGATGACGCCCAGTTCGAAGCGCGGGCTCTTTACGGCCTGAATCTGGCCTTTCTCGGTCTGGTGCCCGCGGAGCGTCGCCCGGAGATCCAGTCCAAGCTGAAGGGCTTGGAACGAAAGCTAGAAAATCGGCCCGTCGCCGAAGAGGAAGATTTGGGAAGGGTGTCATGCAGGAATTAACACTTTATGCGGTGCCGTTTTCTCTTTATTCGGGCAAGGCGCGTAGCTATTTGATCAAGGCCGGAGTCCCCTACCGCGAACTTTCGCCCGCAGTCGCCCACTATCAAGAGAAGGTGTTGCCCAGGGCGGGCGGTCGCTCGATCCCTGTGATCGAGTTGGCGGATGGGGCGGTGGTGCGCGACGGCACACGGATTATCGATCACTTTGAATCCCATGAGCCCCGCTTCGCGCCGCAATCGCCCTGTCAGTCGGTGGTGAGCCTGCTCTTCGACGTCATTGGCTCTGAGGGCCTGCTTCGTCCGGCTATGCACTACCGATGGAATTTTCCGGAAGCCAATGAGGTCTTCTTGAAATGTCACTTCGAGATGCTTGCACCAGAGGGGCTGGATGCGAGCAAGTTGGCCGAAGCCGGAATGCAACGTATGCGGATGGCCAGCCTAGCCTTTGGCGCTGTGCCGGAAAACCTCGCTGGCATCGAATCTCTCTACGAGTCCTTTCTCGAGTTGCTCGATGCCCATTTTGCCACGAACGACTATCTGCTCGGGGGGAAGCCCTCGATCGGCGATTTCGGATTGATCGCGCCGCTCTACGCGCACCTGGGCCGCGATCCCTACTCGTTGGCGCTGATGTACAAGAAGGCGATTCATGTGTTTCGCTGGGTCGAGCGCATGAATCGTCCGGGCTTGGATATGGGTGAGCTGAGGAACGCTGTTGATGACTACTACGCGGACGACAAAATCCCAGAGACATTGGTGTCGGTACTCCGGCACATGGCCTTGGATTTCATCCCCGAAACACTGGCTGCCGCAGGCACCATCAATCAGTGGCTCGGCGCCAACCCTCCAGTTGCTGGGACACCGATCCCGAGATCGGTTTCTGAATTGGCCGAATTCGAGGCAGCTGGCCTGAAAATGAAGGCAATCGCCCAGCCTTATCGCTTTTTTCTCTTGAGGCGAGTGCAAGAGGCTGTGGCCGGCTTGGATGAGGGGCCGCGAGCACGTGTCGATGATCTACTCGCGCGTTGCAATATGGCAGAGGTGCTTGGGGCTAGCCTAGATCGGGAGATCGGCTGGGCTGATAATAGGGAGGTTTGGCTATGAACACCCAAAGAGTTCGAGATAGGTTCGTCGCCCAAATGAGGATTCTACTTTGACCGGCCTCCTGACTCTATTGCTAGTCGGGGCGGTGATCGCTTTGGGCATGGCGGGAATCTGGCAGCACCTTCGGTACCTGCGGGTTCGGCGCGAGCGCCTTGAGGATCGCCAGCCGCTCCTCCATGGCAGGGCCGTTTTTCACACCGTGACATTTCTCAAAGTCGAGGCCGCCCAGGGACGCGAGGGAGAGTTGGCAACGCTTAGCGCCCTGCGAAGCGCGATCGAGGCACCGGGCGGGGGAAGGGTGGTCTACGCCGGGTTGGTGGGTGTGACCATGGCGGAATCGACGCAGCTCGCCAACGATTGGAGTGCGGTGGTCCTGGCGCAGTATCCGTCCCGGGACGCGTTCGATCGACGGCACTCAAGTGCTGAAATCAAGCAGGTGCTCGGGGGCTGTGAGCGTAGCTACGTGCATGGGTTCCAGCGCCCGGCATTCCTCAACTTGATGGTTCCGATAGGACTGGGTGTGATGCGCCTTCTCGATCTAGGCCTTCGGCGGGAGCCGATTCTCCCCTTTCAGCCCCTGGCCTTCGAGGATGCGATTCCTCAAGTCCAGCTGAAGCGTAAGGAGATCTTGCAACTCGACGACTACAGGGATATTCGAGAGGACGCGATCGTGGTCGTGAACCTGATCCGGCCGGGGACGACTGAGCAACGCGCGGCCGATCGTGCCTATTCCCGAGAGATGATGCGTGGCATGGCTGAGGGCGGATACGGCCCGATGCACATGGGGAGGGCGACCCAGGTTGAGGGCGAGCATCGTTTCGCGCAATTTGTGGCGGTCTACTACCCGGGCATCGATCACATGCACGCGATGATCGGCAGTGTGTTCATCAACCGCATCGGTCCGGGCAAGCAACTCGGCGACACCCTGGCCGTGGCCACGATCCCGGTGCTCTCCAAGCTCGGAGGATCGAATTAGTGAGCAGCGACGCTTTCGCATCTTTTTCGCCGAGGCGCAAGGTGGCCCTCATCGACCTCGTCGAGACGGATAGCCCCGAGGCGAGCCGCGGATTCGCTGCGAAAAACAGCCAACTCGCCGAGGAGGTCGGGGGCCGCCAGTTGCTCGCCAACGAAGCCATCGTCCCGATTATTATCCCCGACGACCGGGCCTCGGCGGCCGATCCGGCAACCGGGCTTCTGGTTGTCAGTCAGTACCCGAACCCAGAGGCTGGCCGTAGCGCACTCGCCAAACGCGAGGAATGGGGGCACGTGTTCTCCAGCGACTCGATTCGTAGCTATGCGGCGCGACCGGCGGAGGGAATCGAGGCACTGGTGGAACGAACCTTGCCTTCTGGGCTGGGTTTGTTGAGGCGCACATCGGTCCCGAGAAATGTGGACACGCAGCAACTTGACTCGCTGATCGAGGACGCGGGCATCCTGGGCGGAAACCTCGATATCAGCATCGCTGAAGGGCGCTGGAGAGAGTTGGACGAACGTGGACGCGATCGACCGATCTGGATGCTGAATTTTCTCGAATTCGCAGAGGTAGCCGCCTACGGCGAAGATGAACCGGGTTTCTCGGCCTCCGGGCCGATCTCTGGCGCCCGGGCATACCTAAATTACGGGCGTGGCATGGTCGGTTCGCTCGGTGCGGTGGGGGGACGAATCGGGTGGTCGGGCCGTGGTGTCGTCCCACTGCCAGGAACCGATGATGGCAAATGGAACCAAATCGCGATCGCAGTGTACCCGTCTCCCGTGGCGATGCTGACCATGCTGGCCTTACCCAAGTACCGGGCTGCCCACCGACATCGAGAGGCAGGGTTGGTTCGCACGCGCTTGCTGGCGACAAGGCCCCTGGAGAGCTCTTAAAGCAAGCTCTTCCCCCAGGACAGGCCCTCGTTACCAGCCGCCCGTCCCCGGGTCGCCCTTGAAGGGACCGACCACTTCATCCGTAATCCAGCCGCCGTAGAAGCCCCCCGACTGGGCACGGACATTTTCGCCGGCTACGGTGCAATTCGCCATGGCGGGATAGAACGAGAAGTAGCCGGCGAGAGCCGAGGAAGCGGCAAAGGGTTCAGGGTAGGACCAAGCTAGGCCGGGCGCGGAGGCTTCTGGGGTTGTGACATCCCAGTAGCTTGCCTGGCCCTTCCATTCGCAAAAAGACGAGCCACTAGCGCCGTGAAAAAATTCCATTTTCACATCCTGCGGGGGCAAGTAAAAGGTCGGGGGGCTGGCGGTTTCTAGAACTCGGATCGCCCGGGTGGAACGTGCGATCTCAATCCCTGCCAAAGCCACTACGACCTCTCGGGGGTCGGGAACCAGGGCAGGGGGCCTCGGGTAATCCCAGACAGATTCCTGGCCCTGGGTGGGGGCCAGCGCAAAATCAGGCCTGCGCACTCCACGATTTTTCCAGCCTGCGCGCAGGCTCTTAAGATCATCCAGAGGGTCTTTTTCGTTCATGCTGCAGAGGCTAGCCAGTTCCGGGGCGGTCGCATCGATGTCTCTGCCTTAGGAAGGGTGAGTTCTGCGGGTTTGCGATTGCTCTAGGAGATACCCATCAAGTTTTCGCGCTGCTCCATCGCGACCTCTGCGCAGTAGCCGAAGTCGACCGGGAGGTTGACCCCGGAGACGAAGCATGCGAGGTCGCTTCCCATCATTACGAGGGCGCGGCCCATCTCTTCGGATTCGGCAAACCTGCCGTTCGGTGGGAAGAAGGGCGAGATCGCCTCTTCGGGGACGACGGTCGTCAGTTTTGACATAAAATCACTCTGCGTCGGCGACGGGCTGATGCAGTTGATACGAATGCCGCGCTTGGCAAGGTCGCTCGCCAGTGTTTGCGTGTAAACGATGATGCACTGCTTCGAAAAACCGTACGGGTCTGCCTTGAGTTCTGGTTCGGTCTTGAGCCAAGCCGCGGCGGCATCGAAGGTTTTGAGAGCAAGACAAGTCCGAACTGTTTCGAGGTTTTTTTTGTAGGCCATCCCAGCCGTCGAGGCGATCGATGCGATGACGCCGCCACTTGAGAGCCGCGGGAGCAGTTGATCCGTCAGGTGTCGGAGGCCCACGAAGTTAATCATGATCGTATCGAGGGCCGGTACCGGTGGGTGTGGAACTCCTGCACAGTTGAAGAGTACATCGATCTGGTTGGGCAACTTCGCAATCGCTGCCTCGATCGCCGCCTTATCCTTCATGTCGACTTTGATCGACTGCCGCACGGGTGCCGTCACATCGCCGATGTCGAGCGCGTGCACTTCGGCACCAAGGTCGACCAACATGCGTGCGGCCGCAGCACCCATCCCTGAGGCAGCTCCTGTGATAACTACCGCTTTTCCGTCGTAGCCGAGTACGTTGGTCATTTCCTACTCCTTGGAGGTCTTGGCTGATAACCCTGATCTTAGTGTAATCCTCTTCTGGGCGGAGAGGTCA
This sequence comes from Myxococcota bacterium, assembly GCA_029243605.1. Classification (GTDB taxonomy): domain Bacteria; phylum Myxococcota_A; class UBA9160; order UBA9160; family UBA4427; genus JAZXM01. The sequence continues at coordinate 21,175 of JAQWRT010000030.1, read as the reverse complement.
GCGGGAAGGGAACTGCAAAAGAGGATGGAACCAGTACGCCCAGTGATGAGACGGAATCGCGCCGCGAAAGCGGCACTGGACAGGTTTTTCTAGCTGCCCTTCCCCGGACAAAGGGCCTGCCTCGGTGGGGCTGAGCATGAGGAGCTTCAGCCTCTAGCCAACGGCCCTCGCTGACTCGGTGCCTGAACGCACCCGGCGGATGTCCGTGCCGTCGACGGTGGCGCAGCCGATTGCGGTTGCCGATTTTTGTTTGCCTGGCTCGTGGACAAGATTCGCAGCCGAAGTTTGCGCTGTACGGGAGGAGTCCCCAGGGGATTGCGGATCCATCGAGTCGCCGGGGGGTTGTTCGTCGTCCGGACTTCCGTTCTGGTCGGCCGCCGCGGGGTCGCTTAATCTTGGGCTTCGAATAGGCTGCACACTCTTGGGTCGAGCAGTGGGGGGGGATCTGTGGGGGAGCAATTTTCGGTTGGCTTCATTGGCCTAGGAAACGTTGGTGCAAAGCTCGCCGGAAGCGTTCTGAGGGCGGGCATTGGGCTTACCGTCCTCGACCTTGATGCGAAGGCGGAGGCCCCTTTGGTCGCGGCCGGCGCGCTGAAGGGGGCCAACCCGAGAGCTGTGGCCGAGTCGGCTGATCTTCTGATCACATGCCTGCCGAGCCCAGCCGCGAGCGCCACTGTGATGGAGGGGGCCGATGGCGCCCTTTCTGGGCTGTCTCAAGGCAGTATTTGGGCCGAGATGAGCACCACAGACTCTCAAGAAGTTCGGAGGCTGGGTGAGAAGGTGAGAGGGCAGGGGGCCTCGGCGGCGGATTGCCCGGTCTCCGGCGGGTGTCACCGCGCGGCCACAGGGAATATCGCCATTTTTGTGGGGTGCGAACGGCCTGTCTTCGAGCGTCTGCTTCCGACCCTCTCGGAGATCGGGCACGAAATTCTGCATACCGGCGAGCTCGGTTCTGCATCGATCCTCAAGGTCGTCACGAATTATCTCGCGACCGCCAACCTGGTTTCTCTCTCCGAGGCCCTCGTGACTTCTCAGCAGGCGGGCATGGATCTGGCGACGACCTATGAGGCGATCCGGATTTCATCGGGCAATTCATTCGTCCACGAAACCGAGAGTCAGGTTATCCTGAATGGCAGTCGAGATATCAATTTCACTATGGATCTTGTCCTCAAGGACGTCTCTCTCTTTCAGTCACTTGCCGACCGAGCGGGGGTTCCGTTGGAGATCTCACCGTTGCTTTTGGAGATTTTTAACGATGCCGCCCAACGGTTTGGGCCCAGGGAGTGGTCACCGAATATCATTCGGCGCTTAGAGGAGGCCACCGGAAGCCGAGTCGAGGCGCCCGGCTTCCCCGCCGAGATGGTGGACACATCGCCCAAGAATCCGGGCTACGAGGTAAAAAGCAGGAGTGTCCACGGTGATTCCCACGATTGATATCGCCCCGCTCTTCGAGCCGGAAGCCCAGGGCCAAGTCGCCACCGACCTCGCAGTCTTTCAAGCCGCCAGTCACTCCGGTTTTATGGTCATTACCGGTACGCCCCATACCGCCGAACTCGGGGCCGAACGCAGGAAATCACTGCTGAGGCTTTTTGATATCCCCGAGGCGGAGCAGCGTAAGCTCTGGAAACGAAATTTCGCACCTGAAAATTCGAATCTATACCGGGGCTGGTTTCCTCTCCATTCGGGCGATTCGCTGTGCCGGGAGGGCTTCGAGATTGGTCCCGATTGCGGACGTTCGCTGCCTTCTTTGTCGGCCCCCGATCTTTTATACGAACCGTCGGTTTTTCCAAACGAGATTGATCTGCCGGGGTGGAGATCAGACGTTTCGGATTTCTATCAGGCGATGGAAAGCATCGGAAATATTCTCTTGGCTTCTCTTTCGCGCAGTCTGGGTATCGATGAAGCGATCTTTGCCGATGCCTTTCGAGACGGGATCTCTACCTTGAGGCTCTTACGTTATCCCGCGCGGCCTTTGCCCCAGGGCGCACTCTCCCGGGAATCCTCGGCCTTTATCACAAAGGGTTCACATAGTTACGAGATCGTTTGTGGCGCGCACGTGGATACCGGGCTCGTGACGCTTCTGGCGGATTGCGAGGTGCCCGGGTTGCAAGCGCAAACCCAATCGGGTGAGTGGATCGATATAGTCATTCCAACCGGGGGCTTCGCTGTCAACTTTGGGGGTCTGCTTTCGCGCTGGACAGGGAAAAAAATTAGGGCGACCCGTCACCGAGTTCTCTCGGCAGGGCCGGAGCGGTTTTCAATCCCGTTCTTTTTCGAGCCGCGGCCAGATACACTGATCGCGCCATTGCCTATTCCGGGGGCAGAGCGCTTTCAGCCCTTCCTGTTCGGCGACTACCTCTGGGACACCACCACTCGGTTTCCTGAAAACTACGGCCTTGGGCACTTGCGTCCGGCTCAGCCCGGCTATCGCGATCCGTGGGCTTCGGCCGAGCCGGGTTCCCAGTAGGGGTTGCATGAACGCCATGGAATCTCTTTGCTTGGAAAGCCCTCGACTCCGCCTGGTGGTTCAGCCCGGGGCAGGCGCAAGCATCTCGACCCTTGCCTGGCGGTCTGAAGAGGGGTGGGTGCCTATTTTTCGCCCGACCCCGACATCGGCTCTGGTGGCTGGGGATTCGTCTGCGATGTCTTGTTTTCTGTTGGCTCCTTTTTCCAATCGCTTGACCAACGCTTGCTTTACCTTCGCAGGCCAAGAGTATCGACTGCGAGCTAATGCAGAGGGTGGCTATGCGATTCATGGCTGCGTACGAGAGCGTCCCTGGCGCGTGGAAAGCCAAAATCCGACCGAGGTAAAGCTCTCCCTCCGGACGTCTGATTTCTCGGGTCAAGATTTCCCTTTCCCCTTTCATGTCGAGGTCACCTACGGGCTCACCGCAGATACTCTGACGGCGCAACTGGCACTGACCAACGCTGGGGATCGGCCCATGCCGGGGGGGCTGGGTTTTCACCCATATTTCCAGAGAACATTGGTGGACGCCGAAGAAAGAGTCGAATTAGAGTTCTCTGCCAGGGCCGCTTTCAGCGAGCTCAGTCCGGAGGGCGAGCCCCGTGCCCTGGCGAACGACCAGCGATTCGACGTGGCACGGCCGATTCCTTCCGATGGCTTCGATACTTGCTTTTCGGGCTGGGGTCACTCTGCCCAGATTACTTGGCCCGGTAGCCGTATTGGAGCGGAACTCCATGCTGACTCCGCTCTCGGTCACCTGATTTTGTATACGCCCCCCGAAGAGTCTTTCTTCGCCCTCGAGCCAGTGAGCCATGCCAATAATGGCTTCAACCTCTTTTCCCGCGGAATCCCTGACTCCGGGGTGAAGGTTCTTGAACGAGAAGAAACGCTCGTCACCGGTTTTCGCTTGCGCCTAAGCGAGCTGCCCTGGTTGCCGTATACTCGGCGTGGCTAACGCCAAAGCCCAAGCAAGAGAAAGCCGCTTGCTCCCTGGAGCGCAGCTCGATTTCTTGGCGGTTTGGCCGGACACTCTAGGTACTCTTGGGGGCTGTGGTAAGAGAGGTGTGAAACGATGGAGCAGGCGACCTACCAGTACTCTTCGAAGCCCAGTGCAAACCCTTTTCGTTGGTTGCTGGCAGCTTGGCGAGTTTCTAGAGACCTGACCAACACGAACGAAGCAGCCATTGTCGAAATCGGTTTCTCCCGGTCGCGCTTAGGGAGGCGTTTCGCCGGGTGGCGCCAGACCTGTGAGTCCCTTTTAAACTGTCCGGAGACAGCTGCAGCGATAAAGCGCCGTCACCGACTGGGCCCCATCGATCTTCAAGAACTCGGTCGTCTTCCCAGCGGGACACTGGGGCGGGTCTTGGCGGAGGTTTGCATGGAGCGAGATATCGACCCGAACTTGGTTTCTATCCCATCGAGTGGCGACGTAGACTTTGTGATGGCCCATGTATTCGAGACTCATGATATCTGGCATGTGGCGACGGGTTGGGGAAACGACGAGGTCGGTGAGGTGGGGTTGGGGGGCTTCTACCTGGCACAATTAGGGCTGCCTCTCATCGCGATCATGCTGGTTCTCGTTCTCCTCAATACGATTACGCGCCGCCCAGCCACGCTGGGTGAGCGGATGGATGCCCTCACGGCTGGATATCAGATGGGGAAAGAGGCTCGCCCACTCTTCGGTCTTGAGTGGGATGCGCTTTGGGCCAAACCGCTCGAAGACCTGAGGTCTGAGTTGAGCCTTGATTCCGGTGCAACTCTCGGCGAAGGCATACCCATAGCCGCTTGAAGCCCCGGTCCCGGCGTGAGTACGTGAGGAAATGGAGAAAAAGGGTCGAACGTGAAGATTATCTACTGGCTAGTTGGGGCGGTTGTCGCTGTTCCCGTAATTCTTGTCGCCATGATCTATGGGGTTTCTGAAGTCGGGGGCGAGGTGGTGACACTCCTTCGCCCGGAGTCGGATGGGAGCCATAGCAATGTTCGCATCTGGGTCGTCGACGATGGCGACGTCTCCTGGATCGAACACGGTGAGCCGGATTCCTATTGGCTTGGCCAGCTGGAGCAGATCCCCCAATTGACCCTAATACGAGAGGGTCAGAGGCAAAACTATCGAGCTACGGCCGACCCGGCCGCCCATGAGCAATACCACCGACTTCGCTACGAAAAATACGGCATCGCCGATGATATCGTCGCCAAGTTTTCGGGAGCCGGTGAGGATTGCAGCGCAGTGCCCATTCGGCTGGATTTGAAGGCGCAGTCGGCGAAATGACAGAAAAGGGCAGCAGGCTTGAGCGCTGGAGAAGGCGGTTGGCCTTGGTCGCCGTATTGCTCTTCATCACTCTCGTGGGTGGTTCGCTCCTGCTCTCGAGCGCCGACGGGCCGATTTTTGTTTTTGCCGGAGGACCCCTTCGTTCAGGTGAGGTGGTCGACCTGAGGGCACTGGATTGGAATTCCCTCGATGTCCAGCACGAGCTCGAGATGGAAATCGTGGGCTCTAAAAGCTCACTGACCCTCTGGTTTAGCGTCCACGAAGGTGTTCCTTACGTTGCGTGCGACCTCGACTGCGTGGGTGGCATGCTTAAGCGTTGGCCCCAGGAAATTGACGTTGATCCTCGGGTTGTGATCCGGATCGATGGCAAGCGTGCCGAGGGCCAACTCCTCCACGTGCCGCACGGCACTGCCGCCTACAGTGCCGTGCGAGTCGGACGGAATCGTAAGTACTCAGGGGATGCGGGCGGCCGCGCTGCGGCCGAAACCACGGCGCACAGCACGGTAGTCGACCTGGGTGAGGTGATCACCGGACGCGCTCAGAGCGAGGAACCCGGCGACCGCCTCTATCGGATAAGTGTGCGCCCTACGAGCAATCAGTCGACGGAAAAGGCACCCTGAAAATAGGGTTGGGTTTAACTGTGCCCTTCCTGCTCGATCCAATCTCGCAGATGCAGCCGAATGCGTCGCAGGTGCCGGTGGGACCAACTGAGCCCAAAAGCTTGCGACGTGAAGGCTTCCGACCAGAGATTTGACGTGCTCGTAGCCAAATTAGCTTCCAATTTATCGTGACCTCAAAGCTCGTGTCATCGTCGTAGCCTGCCTTGGGGGCTTGCGCTGATTTTCTAGTCGGCCGAGGTTTTGTAATCACTCGGGCCTGGGGCGCGTAGTTCTCTTTGCCCAGGGTCTAGGCCAAAAGAACAGGGTCAGCCGTTGATTTGTGTGCCGCTCTGGCTTTCAGCAGCGTGTGCAGCGCTTCGACATCGTGAGTGTTCGCGTCGAGTATGGCGCTCGTCTGGCCAGCGCGATTAACGCGTCGGATCGCACGCTTTTCGGGGCCCGTGAGCCCACATATCCGTTTGCCCTGAGAATTTCCGCCCCGGCGTTTCCTTGAGGGGGGGGCGTTCGTGAACTTTCTGAGTTCGAGAAAGTCCCTAGGGTGCATTGGTACGATCTCGCTCACGAATTTCATCGGCTTCCCGCTGTAGACGCCTCGCAGCTTCGCCCATATGGCGGAGCATGTTGCGGAAAATGATCGAGTGGATGGGCTGAACTGCAGCCCAGTAGAGTTGCCCTGTCAGGCCATGGGCACCAAAGATCACGGTCTGCTTGAGCCTGGTTCCCTTGGGGTCGTCAAGCAGCTGAAAGTCGAGCCAGGCCGTACCCGGAAGTTTCATTTCTGCACGCAGAGTGAGCCGGCTTCCCTCGGTCAATCTCTCGACTGTCCAGAAGTCTAGGGTTTCGCCTTCGCTCGGGCCGTCTTCCGAAGTCAGGTGCCGGCGGAGTCCGCTTCCGCCCACAAGTTGGTCGAGGATTCCGCGTAACTGCCACAGCCAATCCCCCCAGTACCAACCGTGCTTTCCGCCGAGTTTCTTGATCACCTCAAAGCAAAATTCGGGTTTTGCGTCGAGCGCGATGCTTCGTCGTTCGACGAAGTGGGTTCCGACTGTTTCTTTCTCGCAATCGCCGTAATTCGTAGATTCGCTCGCCCTGTCTGCCAGGAGCAACATGTGATTGGCATCTTCAGTGACTGCTCTAGCGATGGCCTCTTCTATGCCTACGGGTTTGATAGGGAAGTCGATGCTTGCTTGCTGATCTTTCACGATTGAATCCTGCCCAGCACTTTCGACGATTTTTCTCGCGATTTTGAAATGAGCCGGTGTGACCAAACGCAGCCAATGGCTCGAGAGCCTTGGTGTGATGACAGGCACCCCAACGTAGAGCCTTCGAAGATTGCGAGCCCTCTCGTATGTTCGCAAAAGCGTTTCGTAACTCACTACATCTTGTCCGCCGATCTCGTAGATCGCGTTCTCATCGTTGCCGGTTTCGACGGCGGACAACAAATAGTCGATCACGTCATCAGCAGAAATGGGCTGAAGCTTCATCCGCACCCAGCGGGGAGTAATCATGAAGGGCAGACGCTCTACCAGCGCCCGAATGACTTCAAAGGGCATACTGCCATTCCCAATCACGACGGAGGCTCTGAATTCCGTTACGGGAACACCTGCGCGCCTGAGCACGTCGCCCACCGTGCGCCGGCTCTGGATGTGGGGAGAGCATTCGTCTAAGTCAGATGTCCCGAGCGCACCCAGATAGATGATTCGGCGAATCCCGGCGCGCTGGGCGGCTGCGGCGAAATTTTGAGCCGCGGTGGTTTCGGACTTCAGCAACGTGCCGCTTTCGTTCAGGCCGTGGACAAGATAGAAGGCCACCTCCGCCCCTTCGAATACAGAACTTAAACTGTCTGGGTCGAGGAGGTCGGCCTTTAGGGGGATAGCCGTTGCCGGCAATTCAGCGAGGTTCCTGATTGGATCTCGAGAAAGGCAGCGCACCTCGTCGTACCGAGCTGCTAATTGGCCGACGAGCCTTTTGCCGACAAAACCCGATGCGCCACTAAGAACGATCCGCCGCTTGGTTGTCTCTGCCATATTCCCGCTCTTCTGTTCTTAGCCTGAATCCTGATTTATCAAGGCCGAGATTATGGCGCAGCGCGAATATTGGTGCAGGCCCAGAGAATGCTTCTGGACAGGAGTGTAGAGTCGTTGGGCAGGAGAAATATCTCTACAGGTCGCGCTTTGTTCAGAAAGCCCACTCAATGTTTCGGGACCCAGGCGCGGGTTGTGGATCTCTGTAGGGAGTCGTTGTTGTCGAGTGCCCTGACTCGATTACGGCTAATTGCCCCAATCGTCGGTATAACGCGGCCGAAAGCCCTTGTAGCAGTTGTTGATATCGGAGTCGCAGGCGGGCTTAATTGCTTTCACGGGCTGATGGTATACGCCGGTGCGTACTGCGGAATAGGAATGGGCCGCCACCATCTTGCTCTTGAACTCGATGAGCATGTTGGCGAAGTCTTGAGCCGACCAACCCTGGTTTCCGAATACTCCCTCGGCTTGGTTCGGCAGATGTTGCTCATAGGAAAAAGCAAAAACGATCTCTCCAGCGCCGATGCTGGCGACCACCGTTGGGTCGGCGTAAACACTCTTCGTCGGGGTCGGGTAGTTGGACAGGATTTCTTGATACTCATCAGCAACTGCCATGGGCTGAACGGCAGCAATGAGTGCGGATGGCTTTTGGGCGGCGGTAGGCTCGAGGTAGTCGAGGTTGTACGTCTCGAGCACGAGCATGTCGACATCGACTGCGGATATGGTCACAGCAGGAGCGCCCAATTTCAGTTGATCGGCGCCGATTCCGTATCCGATTTTGATCAGGTCAGGGGAGATCGTTTTGGGGACGATGGACCAGGGGTCTCCAGACCACCGAGTGAAGCCCTTCGACTTGAGATAGCTCCCGACGGTACCCGCCCCCGAGCTCCAGCCGTAGTTGCTCGGGGCGATCTCGAAATCGTTCTTAAAGCTCGAGCCCTCCGGCTCGAGGAGGAGTCCATGAAAGACGTAATTTTGGGGGACACCGTTGCTGATGAGAGTGTCGTTGTAGTTTTTTAGAACATCGATGTAGGTTTTCCAGGAATCCACTGGCGCTGGGCCCGTGGCCCAACAGTCCCATGAGTCGACTTTTTCGAGGGTATCTGGCGTAAACCAGAGGACACCCCCCCATCCCAGTTGCTCCAGTTCTTTGGCCAGTAATTCGAAACTACTTGCGTCTGGCAGAACTTGGTCGCCGGCGGTGCTCTTGACGCATGCGGGCCCAGCGACGCGGACGAGTAGGTTCTGAACGTTGGCCTGAACGAGCCACTCGGCATAGTCCTGATAGTCGGCTGCAATTTGTGCTTGGGTTTTGGGGTTGTAGGCCGAATCTCGGAAAACGATCTCGTGGGAGTTCTCCCAGTGGAGCATCTTGTCGTTGTACTTGAACTGGGCTGGGGTCTCTGAACTATTTGGCTTTCCGAGAAGGCCCCCCGAAGCCCCACTTTCAGTCGTGGACGAGCAGGATGCGTTGATGATCAGGAGGCTCGTAAACGCTGCGAGGGCGAGGAAATGAAACATTATCGGGTGTCCTTTGGACTGTTCTTGGGGAGACGGAGGCTGAGGTGGAGAGCCTACGCGATTGGCTCTTCGGCCAAAACGTTAGAGAGTGCGCTAATCTACACGCTCTTTGGAGCATTTAGGAGTAGGAATATGAGTGAAAAAAGCGTCTCTCGCATCGCGACTCCCCGTTGGGTCTATTCCGCCGTCCGCGGATTTCTTTCAACGCCTGTGCTCTTCCTCGCCCTGGTCATGCTGGGCCCGAGCGTCGCAGCGGCAGCTGAGATTGTTGACGTGAGGATGGGCGCGCATAAAGGTTATGTCCGACTGGTGTTTCAGTTGGACGCGCCTGCAGACTACAAGCTCGAGAAAGGGCTTGGTGGCGAAGCAATGTTCGTCTCTATTCAGGCCCGCTCTAGCGCGCTTGGGATGAAGTCTCCTGCGCCGCCGGTGGATTCGGTGACCGTTGCTCCCAGCCGCTCCGGCACCCTCGCGCGTGTCGAATTCGGCCAGAGTGAAGTGCAAATGAAGGAAATGGTTCTGACCGCTCCTCCGCGGATCGTGCTCGACTTCATGGAGGCCGACCCGGCCGCGGCACCTGCCGCGGCGGCACTGGCCCCGGTAGCGAAGCCTGCGCCTGAGGCGCCCCAGCGAGCTTGGGCGCCCGAGCCGAAAACTGAGACGCCCGCTCCCGAGCCCGCCAAGCCGCCTGTCGTGGACATCTGGTCACTGGACTCCAAGTGATCGCCTCGTCCGGTTACCGACTGGCAGTTAGCAAGCGATTTCTGTCGGCGATGTTTAGGTAGACCTTTGCTAAGGACCATGCTGGAACGTTTGAGCCGGGGTCGGGCTTTCAAGCGGCGTCTACCCGCTGAGTTTGGACGAACTCCCATCTACGTCTCGCCCGACTCGCAGCTGAAATATCTCAAGCCAGGGGCAAGCGCTTTTGATCTAGAACTCCTTCGTGTGGCGCGCGAGGAGTTGCACAACGGCGATGTCGTATGGGACATCGGGGCAAATGTCGGGGTGTTCACCTTCGCCGCTGCCAGCCGGACCCAGAGCGGAGACGTACTCGCAGTCGAGCCTGATATTTGGTTGGCGGGTCTCCTGCGTAAGTCCGCCAATCTCGGGCAGAATAGGGGACTCGGCGTTCGAGTATTGCCGACGGCAATCGCGGGCGAGCCCGGCATGGAGACGTTTCTTGTCGCTGAGCGAGGGCGAGCGAGCAATGCCTTGAGTGGGCCCGGTGCAAGAGGTGAGGCGGGCGGTGTTCGTGAGCAGGTCTTGGTTCCTACGCTGTCGCTTGACCTGCTTCTCAGTAGTAATGCTGCGCCGAGCTTCATCAAAATTGATGTGGAAGGTGCTGAAAAACTGGTGCTGGAAGGGGCCACGAGAGTGTTGTCGGCGGTTCGTCCGACAATTTATATCGAGGTGGGGGGCGGAGCGCGTGACGCTGTGACGGCGCTCCTAAAAGACAACGATTACCGGCTCTACGATGGCGCCCTGGCGAAGGGCGAAGAGCGCAGTATCGAAAGGTGCACCTTCAATACTCTGGCGTTTCCCAGCGAGAATGACAGTCGATAGCGATTGGTGGCTCGATTCGGGTGAGAGCCTTCTCGAGGGCGCCTAACTCGGCTCTGGGCCGGGTGACTTCTTTGTCTTGCGATTCAAGAGCCTGAGTCCACCTACTCCTGGACCCCTCCCCGAGGGATTCTTGGGATTTGGACGCGATAATATTCGGAATGTCTTAGGTTAACGCGCACCAAAGCGTATTCTTGGCGCATGGACGTCGCCGAAATCATCCGCCGTGCCAAGAGCCAGATCAGAAAACACCCAGGTCTTCTTGGGCTACTACAGCCCCCCGCGATCCGAGCGACGCTCGTTCTCCGGCGAATGCGAAAAGCCGCGTGGTACGCGGAGCGCTTGCATAACCAGGACTCGACCAACATGCTCATGCACGATCGTATCTTAAAGCGCACGCCGAGCGCGTTCGGGAAGATGGGTACCCTCGAGATCGAGTTACTCGCTCACGATTCCAAGCGAACTTCGAAGGGCGAGCGGGCGGCCATGCCGTCGGAACTGAGAAAACATGCATTCGTGAATGTGGGTCTGTTTCCACCGACAGACGAAGCGCTGGGTAGAGCTTTTGACGAAATTCGCGGATCGCTTTCTGATATGGATATTCTGGCGGTATTCGGTAATGCCGGAGAGCGCGAGCTCGTAAGCGGTGAGGCCGCCGGCGCTGAGGCCTTGTGCGGTACTGGTGGGCTTCTGCCCTGGGGAGCCGCGCGACCGTGGTCAGCGGCTCTTGCCGGAAAACGTGTGCTGGTCATCCACCCCTTTGTTGACACCGTTCGCTCGCAATATTCCAAGAGAGAGGCCCTTTGGCCGAGCGAAAAGGATGTGCTTCCCGAGTTCGATCTGGAGACATTGCGCATGCCGCTCAGCGCCGGAATCGTCGAGCCGCAAGAGGCGAACTGGACGGAGAGGCTCCATCGCATGCGCGGCGAGATGGAATCTCGCTCATTCGATGTGGCGCTGATCGGGGCGGGAGGGATGTCGCTCCCCCTCGCGGTACATGCCAAGAGACTGGGGGCCATTGGTATTCATATGGGTGGCAATACCCAGGTGCTTTTCGGCATCCGTGGAAGGCGCTGGGACAACGACCCCGCCTTCCTCAAATACTACAACGACTCCTGGACGCGTCCCGCAGCAGAGGAAACCCCGGAAGCATCGCGAAATATAGAAGATGGTTGCTATTGGTAGAGCACGCGTGCCGGAATCGCTGGCTGCTCGTCTATCCCGGTTTTGAGAAGCGGTTGGTCTAGGCGGTGTCCGTGACCGCCTTGATCAAATTTGATCGGGAGTAGGGCTTGCGTAAGATCGGGGGACCTTGCCCCGGATCTTCACCGTCCGGAAGCTCCGACTCCTCTTCGTAAGCAGTCGTGAGAACGATACGAACCCGTGGGTATATTTCGGCAACCTTCCTTGCAAGCTGCCGACCCGAGAGATTGCCTGGCATTCTGATGTCACTGAAGAGGATGTCTATTTCCCGGTTATTTCCCTCGAGTACACGTAGGGCATCCTCGGCATCGACAGATTCGATCACTTCATAGCCGGTCGACCTGAGATGGCGCGCGGCGAGTTCTCTGAGCCTGTGCTCGTCCTCGACAAGCAGGATAGTTTGACCCTCGTGCGAGGGATTGCCTTCGTTAACCGCCGGGTGAACTTCCTCCCGCTCTTCGGTTTTCCGGATCATCGGCAGGGTCAGCTTTACCGTGGTTCCGACGCCCATTTCGCTCTCTATCTGGAGCTGGCCTCCTGACTTCTTTGCAAAACTGTGGACCTTGCTCAACCCCAAGCCGACTCCTTCGCCCACGCCTTTAGTGGTGTAGAAGGGGTCGGTTGCTTTGAATAACCCGTCTTCCGAGATTCCGCACCCATCGTCGCTCACGCAGATGAAGAGGTGCTCGCTCGGAGTCCGATTCGAAGTGGCCCCAGCTTCGCGGTTGTCCTCTTCTGCGTAGATTGAAAAAGAGATTCTGCCATCCGTGCCAGTCGCTTCGTCGGCATTCGCGATGAGTTCAAGGATAGAGTTTTCGAGTTGGGCACTGTCTATGACTGCTTCAAAGTCAACTCGATCGCAATCTATGGAAAGAGTCTTTCCGGACGCGAGTTTTTCTGAAGCTTTTCGAAAAGTTTCAGATGCAAGGGAGGCAAGGTTGACGATATTTTTCTGGGGGGACTGATGGGAGCTAAAAGCTAACAACTGATTCGTGAGATTAGTCGCATCTGTTGTCGCAGTCGCAGCATCCTTCAGGCACTCGGTGACGAAAGTGCGTTCGTCTAGATTGTCTAAGTTTTCATTGGCAAGGTCCAAATTGCCTTGGATGACCGCGTGCAGATTGTTGAAATCGTGGGCGATGCCACCAGTGAGTTGGCCGAGCGATTCCATCTTCTGAGATTGCTGAAGAGTCTTTTCTTGTTCTCTGAAGCGAGTCATGTCTTGCCCGACACCAATGACTCCGATGACTTTCCCGAGGGAGTTTCGTCGGGTGGTTGCATTGAGTAAAATTTCTATTCTGCGGCCCGCTCGGTTACGGAGGGCCAACTCGTAGTTGGCTGTTCCGCTACCCTCTAATGCACTGGCCAGTATCTGCCCGACTGCTTCCTTGTGGTCGTCGTCGATAAATCGATCGGCGAAGTGGCTGCCCAGGGCCTCTTCCTTTGGGTAACCAGTAGTAGCGGCAGTCACCGGATTCCATTCATTGACTATTCCGTGTGAGTCAACTCCGAAGATGGGAGCATTGGCTGAATCAATGAAGAGGTTTAGTTCGTCGCGCGCGTTGAGAGCGTCCATGCCTTTTTCCTCAGCAAATCCCCTTTGAGAAGCAACGAGCCTGGTGGCGCCGCGAAGGCCGAGTAGGAGAACCATCAGAATCATGGTGATTGTTAGCGTCTTCCCCACGATGTTGATTGGATTATTCAGGTCAAGCGGTCCTGGACCGAAAGTGCCCTGGAGGTGGCCGTAGCCGCTGGCGAAGACGGCAATGGTTAGGAGAGCGAGCAGGCCGATGAAAGACTCGCTGCCTGTAGAAGACGAGAGTAATGAAAGCCGTCAGGATGCTCAGCAAAGGCCCGATACCGACCAGGCCCCCAGTTATGAAAGTAGTCGCGGTGCTGCTCGCAAATACGGTAAGCAGGAGAGCTGATTTGAATCGGAGCGAAAGGCGCTTGGACACGAGCGGCAGCCAAGCGAATGGGATCAGGAGGAAAGCGAGCATCGCAAGTTGGAGGGGCAGGAGGCCGATATACCATCGGTAGATAAGCGTGCCGCCGACTAATGGGCCTAGGATGGCGGTGGCTTTGATGAGATAGTCGGCAAGCCAGTTCTGTGCTTCGTAGGAAAAAGGGCCAGAGGGCAAGAAAGCACGCGTGGACATGGGGAGAATCATATCTTGCTTTTGCCGTAGGGGGTAAGGGGTGGCATTCCGTTTCGTCGGGTTGGAAAACTACACTGAAATTTCAGTAGAAAACATGAGTCATTTGACGGGAAGTCTGACATCTAGGGCAGGATGCCCGAGCCCCACACGTGAACTGGCCTAGCGATTCAAGGTTGTGGAGAGGGTAGTGATCGCCTCGAATGCGTCTATGCTGTCGGTACCTGGGGTCGCGAGCGGGCCCGAACCACGGACTGGGCTGTCCCCCAGCCCCCGGTCGAGTGAAAGGAAAAGCGAGAGCGATTCGCCTACGCCTGCGGGGTTCGAGACGATTTCGCCGAGGAAGGTCGGCGTTGTATCTGAGGCGGTACACAGAGACGGTCCGTTTGCAGTACTGACCCCTTCAAGGAGGAGGTAGAGGGAGTTTGGTCTGAGTGTCGGATAGCCGGCTCGGATTCCGTTGGGGTCTGTCAGGAACGCACCCGAGGTAGACGCGTCGACGGTGCTCCCCAAGCTCGGATTTTGCCGACACCCGGTGCCTCCCAAATTGACGGTACGGGGGGTGGCGGGACCGGTTAGAGGGAGAGGGACTGTAGTCGGAGCATCACAGCCACCGCCGAAATCCATGGAGCTCAGCCAGCCAGAGCTGATCGCAGATCGATGGGGCACAATCGCGAGTTGCAGGCTGCTGACTGTGGATGCGCCACACTCAAGGTTCAAACTCCAGGCCGGGGCCGATGCCGTACCCGTTGCCTGTAGGCGAATTTTGACGGGCTCGCATGCGTCCCCTGTTCCGGCTGTATCTGCGTTGAGCTGGTCAGAGTTGGAAATATCTGGGCAGTTGTCACAGACGTCGCCCACACCATCGCCATCGGAATCGTCCTGATTCGGATTTCTAAGGATGGGGCAGTTGTCGGCGATATCGGGGTAGCCATCGTCATCAGCGTCAAGAGCCCAGTTGGCGTAAATGCTGGGAGCGTTCCCCGTGGAATCAGTGGCTGCATCGATGAAAATTTCGGGAAGCCCGTCACCGTTGACATCCGCGAGAGCGATCGACTGTCCGAACATGGTGGGAATACCGCTGGCATAGGCTCCGGGTACCTCGCCGCTCGCCTGATCGACGGCGAGCAAAAGTGAAAGGTTCGCCTGATCGTCCTTGCTCAGTAGAGCCAGCCCTCCTGCATCCGCATTTCCGTTCTGATCCAGGGCATTGGGTGCTCCGACCAGGAGCCCGAAAACTTCTCCCGCTTGGCGCCCCGGTATTGTTTCCAGACTGGCTCCGAATCGCGCTGTGGAGCCCCAGCTGGTCAGGGATAGGCTGGCTTGGTCGATTCGGCTAGCCGAGAGCACCGAGAAGTTTACTGGGCTCAGCTCCAGTAGAAGGAGCCCGCCGCTGTCTCCCGCGTGGCCGGGCGTGCCGACTGCAACACAGTGGGTTGCGCGTGGTTCGCTCAAGCTCGCGAGCGAGAATCCAAAATGTTCGAGAGGCGCAAGAAGGGGTACCCCGCCCAGACCCGCTTCCAAGTGTTTCTCGCTTGTTACGGAACCATTGTTCGACATGAAGGCGATCACGACCGTCCCACAAGGAGAGGCCGGTAGAGGGCAGTAAGTACTTACAGCGTCTGGTTGCCCCAGGGCGAGATCCGGGACGCCGTCCCCATCGAGGTCTCCGATATTGGCCAGCGCCCGCACGACGAGAGGATGGGCGAACGCTATATCCGTTTCCGAGCTGACGGCGATGCCCGCGCCGTCTTCGGTAGGCTCCAGCGCAATCAGCAGCACTTTCGCGTCTCCGGGCGCAGCTATTGCGAGTACAGTCTCGCCGCTAAAAGTGCCCCCACCGAGGTCACCCAAGGTCGCGATCGCATCGCCGAAGCCAGCGGTAGCGCCTAGATTAGACGAGAGCGTCCCCGGAAGGTTGCGCCCACTTGAGGCAAGGCGGAAGGTTCGTTGAACGCTCCCGTCGGCTCGCATCATGGCAATGACTACCGCACCTTTGCCCAGATAAGCAGTAGGAATGCCAATGGCGAGATCGTCGACTCCGTCGCCATTGATATCGCCAATGGTGACGAGCTCGCGATCGCCTGCTTCGTCGGCATTATGAGCAAGGGAATGGGGGTCTAAGGTGACGGTGTTCTGGACGAGCACGCCCGCGCGAATGGGTTCCAGGAACAGGATCGTCAGCAAAAAGAGCGCGCGTCCAAGACGCCTCGCGCATTTTGTTAAGAAAAGGCTCATTCGAAACTCTCCGCTACTGCATTCTATACCGCCGGAATTCGGAGTCGTAAAAAAAAAGCCAATTCATTATGTGTCCGAGCGATCCAGAGCCCTCTGGAGCTTGGGCTGACCCCCAGGGGGGGATAGTGCTCGCGTGTTGCCTATTGGGCCCACCCTCCGCTGAAGGGAATCGCTTGACCGACGAAGAAGTCGCTCTCGTCCGAGGCGAGAAAGAGTGCGAACAACGCGTCCTCTCGCCCGGTCGCGAGTCGGCCCAACGGGACTTGGGTCATCAGTTGCTTGAACTCGGGGGTGTTTGTGAACTCGGGGGGGAAGTACTCGGGATTCTCGACGAAATTCTGCGCGATCAGGTTCATCTGGACGTTGTGGCGCGCCGATTCGGCCCCGACAGCTCTGATATAACCGACCTGGGCGGCGCGGGCTGTGCCATAGCCGGATACGCCTTCTAGCGCTTTGACGCCGGTAGCGCTTCCGAAGACAACGACTTTGCCCGCATTTCGGGCGTACATCTGAGGCAATACGGCGCGGCAAAGTCTATGAAGGGGGTGGACCATGTGATCGAAGAAGCCTTGCCACACCTGCTCGTCAATATCGACAGCAGCCAGGCCAAGCCGAGCATCCGTAGCGAGGTTGGCGACGAGTACGTCGATATGCCCGACGCTCTCGACCAACTAGTTGGCTGCATCCTCACCTCTGAGGTCACGAGTATCCGCAATCACTTCAGCACCATGCTCGCGAAAGAGTTCGACGGTGGGGGGCCCCATGTAGGTGTCGGCGCGCGTCACCAGTATCCGCTTTCCTTTGAGTCTCTTACTCATAGTTGGACTCTTCCTTTCTCAATAAAATTTGGCTGTGGGAAAAACAGAGCCGTGCTCCCGGCTCTCTCCGAGTGACTCCGGATTGAGAATGGCTCGGCATCTTGAATTTATGGAGGGCCAAGTCAGCGCCTGCTCCTCGCGCGCTCCATGACTGCCCCTGCGGGTTCGTAGCCAAGAGAATTGGCTGTCATAATAGCCCTCGAGTGCGCCGGGAGTAGCTCCCGCCTGACCGCAGGGGCTTCTTGCTCCATTTTTAGTAATGCGGCAATCAGGCGAACGTGGGGATATCGATTTCAAACTCTATACTGCACCCAGTTCATGGAAATGTACACAGTTGCCCAGATCGCGCCGGGACTGCAAATTGTTCGAGGATCAGCTTATGATAAGGGCCAATGGGTCCCTTTTGGGTCTGGTTCCTTGATCGCTGAGGGTCTTTTTACGGATGTTGAATGACGCAATCTGATTTAGTGGAATGTTCACCAAGGGTGATTGTATTCGTTCGACAATGCAGTTGAAGGGAATGTGTAAGGATTTCGAGATCGAGGATTCGGTTGTCTTTGCTGGTCATTTTCAGAACGTTGAGCATCGCTTGAAGGATGTTGATGTCTTTGTGTGTCCGTCGATAGTGGAGGGCAATTCGAATGCTTTCCTCGAGGCGATGGAACCGGGGCTTGCTGTTGCGGCCACTCCGGTGGGTGGGGCTCCGATACAGGTAGGCCCAATCGTGAGGGATGGCTTCAAAATGTACGCATCCTAGTGAAATCTTGGATATTCGATTAGAGGGGGTTCGGAGTATGGAGAAGCGGTTCGAGAACAAAGTGGTCATCGTGACGGGCGCGGCGGGCGGTATAGGCCTCGCCGCAGTGAAGCGCTTTGCGAGCGAAGGGGCGGGGGTCACTGTTGTGGATCTCCCCGGGACGGCTCTCGATTTGGCGGCCGATGCCGCAAAAGCTGCAGGCGGGGAGGCCCTCATAGTGGAGGCGGACGTCACAAACCCCAGTGATGTTCAAAACTATGTCGATAGGACTGCTGAACGATTCGGAGGCGTCGATGTCCTGTTCAATAACGCGGGCATCGAGGGCAGCGTTTGCACCCTTGAGGAATATCCGCTCGCAGAGTTTGAGAAGGTCATGGCGGTTAATGTTACTGGCGTATTTCTGGGTATGAAAACCGTCGTTCCGGCTCTTCGCAAGCGAGGCGGGGGGGCAATCGTGAATACTGCGTCTGTGGCTGGCGTGTCAGGGAATTCAATGATTCCCGCCTATGTGGCGAGTAAGCACGCAGTGGTAGGTCTGTCGCGCTCGGGGGGGCAAACCTATGCCGCTGAAGGGATTCGAGTCAATGCGATCTGTCCGTCGCCGGTGGAGACCCGGATGATGCGCTCTTTGGAAGCGGGGCTGGATGTCGAATCGCTCGAAGCCGCGAAGGAGCTAATGACAGCGTCGATTCCGGCAGGCCGCTACGGATCGCCCGAAGAAGTGGCGGCTTTGGTCGCCTTCCTCAGCAGTGACGAGGCAGCATTCATCAATGGCAGTGTCTATACAATTGATGGTGGGATGACGCCCCACTGAGGATCTTCAGGTACGGATGGGCGTCGAGAGCGGTTAAGAAGAGAGCCTGTAGAGGGAGTCGCCCCGTCGACATTTCTTCTTAACCTTGATCCCGACCGCTGCTCCTCGGCGAGCGCGTTCCACGGACTCGTGCTCGATTTGCATGGATTTCACGGGTTGGATGAAGTCTGTCGTATAGCCCTTGACGCGCAATCGGTCGCCCACTGCCAAGGGCTTGTCGAGCCGAACGGCGACCACTCCGACTTTGGCGAAATAGTCTTGGACACGACCGATTGGCTGGCCTAAGTCGGCTTCGCTCTCGTTCTTAGCTCCAGCCCCAAATAGTCGTCGCAACCAACTCATATCAAACCCCCCCTAGGCCAAGTATAGGCGGGATCACGGGGGAGGGGGGAGAGGCTGGGAGGCTGGTGTCTTGGAAAGGGTGGGAATCCGAGGCAAAAGTGGGCCAAGAGCCCCTGGCTCGAGTGCGCCATTGCTCTCGATACCGGCCTGCTCTCGAGCTATTGACGAGTTCGGGTGAAACCCGCCCGATGGGCGAGCACTCTAGGAGCTTTCGGCTGAATCCGGGGCCGTCTCAGCTCTTCCGAAGCGCTCCGTGTCGTAGACAAGAAAGTCGTAGCTGATGAAGCCTCTAGGGACGCGAGTCTCGGTGACCGGCCGGGGCAGGGGCTGGCTCTGCACCGAGCCGTCGGCTTTCGTCAGGGTGATTGCGGCAATTTTTGCTGTCGAGATTACGGATAGAATTCCGTCGTTTTCTACTAGGCCGATGCCTTCCTGGCTCGGATCGGTTTTCGTGAGGGAAACCGACCTGAAACTCAAGATCTCAAGTGATGTAGGGCCGTCGGGAATATTGCCGGTCGTGATCAACGGATTGGGGTTCCAGACGACGACGTCTCCCTTCCTAAGCTGGGATAGCTCGAAGCGGTTCGTTACGCGCCTGTCGAGCAAGTAGCTCAGCGCTTTCGATGGGAAGTGAAATATGGAGTAGTAAGGGTCGTCCGGATGAATCTTCTGGTCCTGGGGATAAAAGGCATGAAAGGGCCCTCGCCAGAAGACGCGCCCCTGATTTCCGCGCTTCTCCTCGATGAATTCTGCGAGTTTATGGGCCGAGGGGAGACTGAAAAAGGGGTCCTTCCAGCGGCTTGTCTCGAGGCTGGCGGTATGCAGCGTCCCGATGAAAATCAGCAAGAGTGTGCCTCCGGCGGCGATCCGCTGGGGTGTATGCGAGGGGCTGACGACTTCGATGAGCCACTGGAGAGGGCTCGCTGCGAGATATGCCATGAGTGGCACGATCGCGATGGCGTAGCGAGCCTCGTACCACGGGAAGCGTGAAATCAGGACTAGGAGAATAGGCGCTGAGAGCAAGACAAGTAGATCAAGCCCAGTTCTCCGACGGGCAATAATTGCCAGCCCGATTAGCGCGAGTAGCACTGTGGGCCAGCCGCAGATCAAGGGAAGAACCTGAAGGTAGAAGAGGAAATCTGCAGTCAGAAGGGCTGCCTGAGTCGGGTTGATGGCTGTGGCAAGCAGGGTTAACGAGTGCTCAAAACCGGAAAGCAGGGGGATCCCCGCGCCTAAACCGTTTCGGATGATATCCAGCAACACGTAGGTCCCATTCCACATGAGGATGGAAAGGAGGCCAATGCTGATGAGGGCACCCAGGTCTAGAGACTCACGTCGAGATTCGTCCTTGCAGAATTTTGGGTAGAGGATCCAGTAAATTACGGTAATTGGGCCCAATGCCAGGAAATTCGACCTTGCCAAACCCGCGAGTGCGATTCCGAAGGCCGCGAGTATCACTCGCTTGGTCGAAGGGTTTGCACGCGCAGATGAGATCAGGGGCAAGGCGAGGGCGAGAGCAAGTAGAGAGGTTCCGGTGTTTTCGGCGAATGGAGCGTAGTGGAGCACGATCCTGTTGCAGGCAAGCATGACTACGGCCATGGCTGATGCGGAAGCCGAGTGGCTCATTCGGATAAAGCGAAAGCTGAGGGCAAGCCCGCTGAGTGTTATGGCGAGCGCAACCAAGTGGGGTACTAAGAGCGATCGCTCGATGATTTCGGCGTGGATGAGTGCCATTGCTGGCAGTTGGGCGAGCACCGCGAAGGGAGCACGTGCGGTGAAGTACGAGGGGAGAGGGTCGCCAAGCAGCACGAGGGCATTTCCGAAGTTGTCGTACTCATCGTAGTAGGCAACTTCTAAGCCAAACGTTCTCACAATGAGCGCCGTGGTGAGTCCGACGAGGGTGATAAGCCCGAATCCCGCGACAAGGGTCTCGAATCGGCTTGCTTGAGATACGTCGTTATCCGACACAGCAGGCATGGCAGACGGCTCGCTTGGGGACCTAGTCATTCGGTGCGGCGCAGGATAGCTTGGATAGGGAGAATTGGCCTGAGGAATACTTCTAAGGGAGGGCGTTGGCCCAATCTTCAGGGCAAGCCGCTCGTCAGGCAATCGTGAGTCGACGTGCCAGACCAAGCAGTAAAGTTGAGTTTTGAGGTCGGCGAGCGGGGCTTTTGAGGTAGTCTTATGCGCTGCAAAAAAAGGGAGAGGCTGAGAGGAACATTCTCGATAACGCTGGACTTGATTGGGTACATTACACGGTTAGCGACCACTTCGACTACCCCATCGATTACTGGGGGGCGGTGCTTGAGATACGCGGAGATGGACATACCGACCTGTTCTACCGCTGGGAGCCGAACGCGCATTGTCACTCTCTCCGTCATGTCGCCGAGTC
>JAQWRT010000037.1 GCA_029243605.1 Myxococcota bacterium | reverse complement strand
GCCCAACCCTACTGCTGCGTGACAGAGCGTTCAGCACCCCCCTCAGCACGTCACTCCATCAATGCACAGGTCCATACAGGTACGTATCGCTTCGTTCGGGTACGTCATGCGGACCAAAAAGCGGACCTGTGGAGGGGCGGTAAGGGGACAGGACCCCGCGACAGGCCTCCCCTAGGGATTTAACATAACGCCCATACTCGGACGTTATGCCAGAATGCAGCTTGAATGTCCTATCCCCGCGCATGATGGTGACAATCCGGGAGGCTCGACCATGGCGGCTACAGCTCGTTCGATCGCAGGAAGTTCCAGCAAGCAGCGTCGGCAGACGGGCGGGGCCCCGTGGACGATCGGTCTGGTGTGGTCGTGGGTGCTGGTCCTGGTGCTGGGGTTTGCAGGTGGGGCGGGCGCACAGGCGACGAGCGCGCAGCTCCTGGCCCCGGATGCGGCGGCGAGCGATTTCTTCGGCACCGCGGTCGCGATTTCCGACTCCGGGGACACCGCGATCGTCGGCGCCTACCGGGACAACGCGACAGGCGGGACGGACAGCGGTTCGGCGTCCGTGTACGTGCGCGATGGCGGGGGCGGCTGGACCTTCCAGCAGAAGCTCGAGGCCCCGGATGCCGCCGCCGGGGATCTGTTCGGTGCGTCGGTCGCACTGTCGGCCGATGGCAACCTGGCGCTGGTGGGCGCCTACGCGGACGACGTGGGCAGCTTCCCGTCGGTGCAGACCGACGCGGGCTCCGCCCACATCTTCTTCCGATCGGGGAGCAGTTGGAGTCACCTCGACAAACTCGAAGCCCCCGATGCCGCAACCGGGGACGCCTTCGGGCGCGCGGTGGCGATTTCGGATTCAGGGGACACGGCGCTGGTCGGCGCCCAAGCGGACGACGTCGGCAGCTTCCCCGCGGTGCAGACCGACGCGGGCTCGGCCCACGTCTTCACACGCAGCGGGTTCAGCTGGCTGCCGCTGGAACAACTGCTGGCGCCGGCGGGCGCAGCTGGCGATGGCTTCGGGGGCTCAGTCTCGCTGTCGGCGACGGGCGACACCGCGCTGGTGGGCGCCCCCTCTGACGACACGGCATTCCCCGGTGGCGCCGACGCGGGCTCGGCCCACGTGTTCACCGGCTCGGGCCACAGCTGGACCCACCAGGCGGATCTCGCACCCGGGGCCGCGGCCGGGGACGGCTTCGGGGTCTCGGTGTCGCTCTCGGACTCGGGAGATACGGCACTGGTCGGTGCGTACCAGGACGACACCGCGGCCGGGGCCGCCGCGGGCTCCGCGCATCTGTTCACGCGCACCGGCAGCAGCTGGAGCCTCGCCCAGCCACTGCTGGCGACGGACGCCGCGGCCGGGGACCACTTCGGCGTGGCGGTGGCGCTTTCGGGTTCGGGCGAAGCCGCCTGGGTGGGCGCCTACCGGGATGAAACGGCCGCGGGCAGCGTCGCGGGCTCCGCGCATCTCTTCGTGCGCCTCGCGGATGCAAGCTGGGTGGGGGCACAGGTGCTGGCCCCGGATGCCGCGGCCGGCGACCAGTTCGGCTTCTCCGTGTCGCTCTCGCAGACCGGTACCCGGGCGCTTGCGGGCGCACCCTTCGACGACACCGCGGGGGGCAGCAACGCGGGTTCGGCCACCGTATTCGAGTTCGCGGACCCCGACGCCGACGGCGTGCCGGACCTGATCGACAACTGCCCCGGCGTCGCCAACACGGACCAACTCGACACCGATGGCGATACGCAGGGCGATGCCTGCGACACGGACGATGACAACGATGGGCTCAGCGACGCCGAAGAAGCCGTCCTCGGCACCGACCCGCTGCTGGAGGACACGGACTTCGACGGCGTGAACGACAACGTCGACGCCTTCCCGCTGGACCCGAGCGAGAGCGTGGACAGCGACGGCGACGGCGAGGGGGACAACATCGACAACTGCCCCTTCGTTGCCAACCCGGGCCAACTCGACACCGATGGCGACAACGACGGCGACGCCTGCGACACGGACGATGACGACGATGGGCTCAGCGACGCCGAAGAAGCCGTCCTCGGCACCGATCCGCTGCTGGCCGATACCGACGGCGACGGCGTGAACGACAACATCGACGCCTTCCCGCTCGATCCGAGCGAGAGCGCGGACAGCGATGGCGACGGCGTGGCGGATGGCAGCGACAACTGCCCGCTCGTTGCCAACCCCGACCAACTCGATAGCGATGGCGACATGAAGGGCGATGCCTGCGATCCGCCGGGGATTGCCTTCGTATCGGAAAGAACGGGAGACGCCGACATCTGGATCATGGATACAGACGGTTCGAATCCGGTGAATCTCACCGATCACCCCTCCCACGACACGGAACCGACATGGTCTCCCGACGGAAACCACATCGCTTTTGCATCCGATCGGGATGGCGGCTTCGAGATCTATGTCATGGATGCGGACGGTTCGAATCCGACGCGGATTACCTTCAACTCCGTTGACGACTTCCTCCCGGCCTGGTCGCCCGATGGGGGCGAGATCGCGTTCACCTCGACTCGGGGTGGCATGACGGACATCTATGTCATGGATGCGGACGGTTCGAATCAGACTCAACTCACCCATGAGGCCACTGAAGATTACGGCCCGGCCTGGTCGCCCGATGGATCCCTGATCGCCTTCACGTCCCAACGAGACCTGAATGACGAAATCTACGTGATGGATGCAGATGGAACGAACGAGACGAATCTCACGAATCGCCCGAGCCAGGATCTGGCTCCAGCGTGGTTCCCTTCAGGCACTAACATTGTGTACATCTCGGACGTCGCGACAGGCGTGGCGGATCTCTGCTTTATAGGTCTGCTCGGCATGACGCCGATTTGCGGTTACCTCGGTGTAGAGAACGTTATTTCCCGAGATTGGCGTCCGGCGGTTTCCACCGATGGAGATCGGGTCGCTGGGGGATTCCCCTTGGGCACGGACTTGGACATCTTCGCTCTATACCTTACAGATTTTTCCTTTGACTTACTGACCTCTGGTTCCTCGCACGACGACTATCTTCCGGCATGGGCTCCTGGCGATCCGCTCGAAGAGCCAGCGGAGGTGCCGTCGTTGGGTCCGTTGGGTCTTGTCGCCCTGGTGACGCTCTTGCTCGCAAGCGCGTGGCGTGGAGCGTTGCGGCGAGGGACGTTGGCGTGACGGGTGGGGATGGAACGCACTAGGCTCGCGGTAGCGATGAGTTCCGGTGCGTGCCGCGGCTGGAAGGGGCGCTCGATAACCTGTGCAGCAGATTCGAGGCGCGGGAGGTTGCGCTCGGGGCTGCGAAAGGGTTCGCCCGTCACGGGATCCCCTAGGGCTTTAACATAACGCCCATACTCGGACGTTATGCCAGAACCCAGCTTGAATGTCCTATCCCCCCATCATCGCGGAGCTACCCGCCTTGATGGGGATAGGCTCTTGCCGCGTCGGGTGAGTCCAGGGTCTTTGCCTACCGTTTCGATTGGGATGAAAAGCCCGTTCGCTTGGGGACCGACTTGAGTTTGCTTCTGGGTGCCGCCCACGGCATGGAGATGCGGGTTCGAGCGTCGTTTTCAATTCCACTGACCGTTGTTCCGCGGGATCTCGATCCCTCGCATGGCTCTGCCATCCCTGATTGGTTGAGTTCATCCAACACGAATTCCGGATGGGCTGCACTCCCGGTTTTTCTCTACGCGCCGCTGCGAGGCGAGAATCAACCACCGTGCCGGGTCTCGCGCGCGCAGCATCGAGTCCTCGGATCATCCCACGACTTGGGAACGAAATACAACGGAATACTTGCAGTGGACCCCGAGGTGAAATGCCCTTGCCCACCAACAGTCCCCGCCACGGGGCTCCGCTACGGATTTGACATAACGCCCATACTCGGACATTGTGTCGGAGGACAGCTTGAATGCCCTATCCCCGGGCCGACGCGGGTTCTTCCTATGTGCTGGTATCGGCAAATGGTATTCTTGAGCCCGGTCGTCCATTCAAAGATCCGAAAGCCCGAAAGGAGTCGAGATGTCGCATGCAAAGCTCGTCCTGGCAACTTTTCTGTCATTTACCCTCGTTTCGGTCGACAGCGCTGCCCAAGATACCTCGTTGACTTGCGAGGTAGCCGAGGGCCGCCTTCAGTCAGCGATTTGGCTCCTTGAGCCCTTGGCCGCAGAGTACGAAGATACACTACGGCTGCAGGACGAGATGCAAGTCGAGCACCTGAGCTGGGTGGGAATTTTGGACCTGACGCTCGAATTCTATCGACGCCAAGCACAAGCTGCCGTTGGGAGCATGTTCTTCATCGAGGCGCTGCGATTCTATCTTGAGGACTGCGAGGTCGACTTCGGGCTCATGATGGAGCTCGATCAACTCTCGAGCACGCTCAGCCAGTAATAGCGGGTGTCCGCCTGCGCGCACTGCCAGAGCTGCCTCCCCCGTCACGGGGCTCCCCTAGGGATTTAACATAACGCCCAGGCTCGGACGTTGTGCTGGAAGGCAGCCTGTATGTCCTATCCCCGCTCCTTTTGATCCCGTCTGCGTCCTGGCAGCTTCTTCATGCCCACGCCATCTTCCAGCCCGTCATGAGGGTGGACGCGCGGACGATCGAGCAGGGCAGCCGGATCGAAGCAGACGTCTGCATCGTGGGCGGGGGCGCAGCTGGGATCAGCGTCGCGCTCGAATTGCTCGAGAGCGATCTGCGTATAGTGCTGCTCGAGAGCGGGGGCGCGGCTTACGAAGAGCCCAGCCAGAACCTCAACGCGGGGGAGACCATTGGCCACACCTACTTCCCCCTGATCTCCAGTCGCCTGCGCTGGCTTGGAGGAACGACGAATCACTGGGGTGGCTATTGCCGACCCCTGGACCCCGGCGACTTCGCCGCCAAGGATTGGATTCCGCTGAGCGGCTGGCCCGTAACCGCGGCCGAGATGGCACCCTGGTACGAGCGTGCCCGCGAGATCTGTCAGCTGGGACCAGCCCGCTACGAGCCGGATGACGACAACGGCCGTACGCATCCCCCCTTCTTTGCCACCAACACCGAGAAGCCCCGTCACGGGGCTCCCCCTGGGTATTTAACATAACGCCCATACCCGGACGTTGTGCTGGAACCCAGCTTGTATGTCCTATCCCCATAATTCGACCGTCCTGCACGCCAAAACGACGCGGTTGCGAAAAATGCGCCGCGCTAATGGGCCGTCCCAAGCTCAAACTTGAGGGATCGAATTCGGCCTGTGAAGTCGTAGTTTGGGGGATAGGCGCCGGCGGGTGAACCCGTATCGGTGCCGACGTCGAAAGTTTCGTCAATCGAAAACATTGGAGTCGTTCGTGGGATTCGCGCGTTGCCAATCTCATCGTCGCCCAGGAAGAGACGCGCCATGCCCCCGCGACCGGGCCCACCCCCGTCGTACTCGAACGTGAAACGCAGTGTCGATTTTCCAACCGGCAAGGCTCGGTCAGCGATGATGGTGGTCTCCATCATGTCGAATAGGTTGTAGACGTACGCGGGTTTCCCCTCGGCATTCACGTAAAGAGCCCATCCCGCAACGACGCCCCCTTCGGTTGCAATCACGCCTTCGACGCCACCTTTGAGCACTTCGATGTCGGCGGTGACGACGTAGGAGCGACTCGAAAGGGGAGGAGCAGTGTCTTCGCCGATCCCGATCGCACCTTCGTAGAAAACAAAATCTCGACGGTCTTGGTTCAACCTCGGAAGTCCTTCACCCGGTGGCGCACTCACCAGCGGCCACACCGAATTTTTCTTGGCTTCCTTTTCAAAGCGTTTCTTCATCTTACGCAGTCTGCCGGGATGAACGGCAGCGAGATCGCGCCCCTGACTAAAATCCGTCGTCAGGTCGTAGAGCTCCCACTGATCTTGATCGAAGCCATGGCGAATCGGCGTCATGACATTCCACGGCGCACGACCGCGAAAGGCAGATGCCATCCAGCCTTCGTGGTAAATCGCACGGTGACCAAACACTTCAAAATACTGTGTGCGGTGTTGACTCTCTGCAGACGCATCATCAAAACTGTAGACCAGGCTCTTGCCGTCCATCGGAAGTTGCTCGACCCCGTCCACCCGCTTCGGGGCTTTCACATCGAGGACCTCCAAGATGGTCGGCACAATGTCGTTTACGTGCGACCACTGCTCGCGCAGCTCACCCTTGCTGCGGATCCCATCGGGCCAACTCACAACGAGCGCGTTGCGTGTTCCCCCAAGATGCGAGGCCACAGTTTTGGCCCACTGGAAAGGTGTATTGGTCGCCCATGCCCAGCCTGCTGGAAAGTGGGGGAACGAATCTGTTCCGCCGAACGCGTCGAGGCGAGACAGGTTCTTTTCAACATCTTCGGTCATCCCCATCAAACCGGCGAAGTAGTTCCACCCGCCGTAAAGCCCCCCTTCGGCGCTCGCGCCATTGTCGCCTACGATGTAGATGAACAACGTATTGTCGAACTCGTCGACTTCGCGAAGTGCGCTCACAAGTTTGCCCACCTGCGCATCGGTATGGGCGAGGAAGCCAGCGTAGACTTCCATCAATCGACTCGCGACTTTACGTTGATCCTCGGCGAGTGTTTCCCATGCGGGAATTTCCGCCGGTCGCGGAGTCAAAATTGCGTCGTCCGGAATAGTTCCGGACTCGCGCTGTCGGGCGAACGCCTGCCGGCGTTCTTCGTCCCAGCCATGGTTGAACTTGCCTTTGAAGCGCTCGATCCATTCTTTGGGGGCGTGCAGTGGGGCGTGGGTTGCACCCGGAGCAAAGTAGACGAAGAGCGGTTTTTCCGGACGCACCGACTTTTGCGCCTGCATCCAGACAGCAGCGCGCTCGGCAATGTCTTCGCTCACATGATAATCGGCCCCATCGGGACGCTTCACCGGTCGAATGCCCTCATAGAGAGTTGGTTCAAATTGATGAGTCTCGCCACCGAGGAATCCGTAGAAGGAATCAAAGCCGACGCCAGTCGGCCAACGGTCGAAGGGGCCCGAAGGCGACGCCTCCCAATCCGGCGTCAAATGCCACTTCCCCCAAGCGGAAGTCGCATAACCTTCGCTCCGAAGTACCGTCGCAATCGTCGCAGCACTTTTTTTCAATATGCCTTCGCGCCCCAAATGCGCGGAAGCTGAATTCAAAACGGTTCCGACACCTGCCACGTGGGAGTTGCGGCCAGTCAATAATGAGGCGCGAGTTGGTGAGCACACTCCAGTCGTGTGAAAGCGATTGAAGCGAAGCCCTACCCCCGACAAATCGTCGAGCGTCGGTGTCGGAATTGCGCCGCCGAATGTCGCCGGACCGCTGAAGCCAACGTCGTCAAGTAGGACCACCACGATGTTGGGCGCGTTTGCCGGAACCTTGCTCAGTTCGACTGGTGAGGCCGAGCTCCGTTCTCTGGCAAGACTCGATGCAGGGAAAACATCCAAGAAAATCAGCGACGCGGTGAGAATGCGAAAAATAGACAAACGAGAGCTCATTAAAATTGGTCACTCCATCTTGGGGAGCTTAGTGTAGAGGATTGATCGTTGCGGGCGTTCAACTTCTGCCGAATACGATCGGTGTTGTAGGATCTACCGGTCCTCTAGCTAAAAGAAGGTCCCAAACATGGCTGCTCCGCTCGCAGGAATTCGTGTCGTTGAACTCGCAACCTACGTGGCTGCACCTTCGTGCGGTGCGTTGCTCTTCGACTTGGGTGCCGAAGTCCGTCACGGGGCTCCCCCTGGGTATTTAACATAACGCCCATACCCGGACGTTGTGCTGGAACCCAGCTTGTATGTCCTATCCCCACCCGGGCTTCCAGTATGGGAGTCAGGCAAACGGGCTGGCAGGCGCCATATCATCTGCCGCCGGTTCAGGGGGCGCTGGAGCCGGAGCGAACTGCATGAACGAAGTTGACGGACGTCTTGCTGCTGCTGTCGAAGAAACTCACCAAGCCATTGTTGAAGTCCGCGAACCACGCGCCGTTGGGATTACTTATAGCTAAATGCAACAGACTATACAGCAGCCGTCCGCATTGTAGTTACTGCAAGTACCTCCAGCCGGAATGCAATCCGTCGGGCAATCACAGTCACCCCCTTCACCCCCTCCACCACCACCGCCGCCGCCACCACCGCCGCCATCTGTACAAATCGACGTCAAGCATCTCTTTGTGACAGTTGCGCCAGCGATGGAGGCGGGAATTCCGGAGCTGCTGCTGCATCCTCTTTCGACCTCGCAGTACTCAGTGGAACACCTTTGCGTGCGGCCCGAATCGTCGAAAGTGAAGTCGTTGCGCGTTTCATAGGTGGCTGGGCTCCTGAATCTTCCAACGCAGTAAAATCCGTCAAGGTCCGCGTAGTTGTAGAACAGAACGCACTCGTCGCCCTGCGGGCCTGGATTCAGGCGATCCGTGGTGCCTAAAGCCTGGTCAGGGTTGGGTGTCCAATCGCAATTGTCGATGTCGTCTGTGACCCCATCCCCGTCGGTATCAACTTTAACCGTTCGCAACTCCAGGGTGCCCAGAAACTTACCGAGCAGGCTGTCGCACTCGCCGGAGCAGAAGGTGGCGGTGTCCACGAAGGCGAAGAAGTTGCCCTCCACTGTGCCCGCTTCCGTCGCCGTCCAGCTGAGGGAGAAATCCAAGTTGCCGTCGGCCACGGAGCCGAACTTCGTCTGGCCGGTGGCCTCGGGAATGTCGGTGGACACCAGTTCGAGCTCGCCCGCAGGTGGCTTGCGGTAGATGCGCACGGCCTCGACGTTGTAGTAGGTGTCCGCGAAGTTGACCGTGTCCGGATCAAGTTGCACCTCGAAGGAGACGACATCGCCCTCTTCAAAGCTCGCCTCCCGGGACAATGCGGAGACCGATACGGGCCCTGTCCCGAGCGGGTCGGTACCGGTGATCTTTGGAATCAGCGGAAGAGAAATGGCGAACAATCCGTTGAGTGCTTCTAGTTGGGCCAGGAACTCAATGACAAGATCCACACTGGCGCTGTGGGATGATTTGAACGCGGTATCGAGGACTTGGTCCTCGATACCGGCGTGTTTCCCCTTAAATGTGGGCCCCGCTTTTGAGGAAACGAGGTTGAGGTCTTCGATGGCGATATTGGAGATTGCGAGGAAGCTACCCACAGCCGAACCGGAGACCCCGAGCTTAACTGCGGCGGACACGAACCCGCCAACGGTGGTTTCCATCCGGACGGTGCTGGCTGCCCCAGGTTTGGGGGCGAACTTGATATCCCCTGAAACACTGAAATCGCTTACGACCTCGCATTCGGAGGTTGGGCAGCTGTAGCCGAGCCCGACATTGGCTTCCGACGTTGCGATGATTTCGAATCCGAATTCGGCAACGGGGATCTTTCCTCCGGCTTCGAAGCCTAGTCCCACGGGAACCGATGCGCCCAATACGAGGCCCAAGTAGCCGGGCAGGGGAAATTGTGCCGAGGCAAATTGGATGCTGCAGACGGCCTTGCCTTCAAGTTGTGTGCTCATGACGACGGACTGCTTGAACTCTACTTTGAGCAGGCCCCTGAGTTCGATTTTCTGAAGGGATGCATCATCGGGCTTGAGCTTTCGGATCAGATCAAGGTCGGGCTTGAAGTTCACTTCTTCCCCGAGGCTAAGGGTCAGGGGGGCGCCCGTCCCTAGGTTGCAGCACGCGGGGCCGATCTTGGTTTCACTCGGTTTGCAGGTGGCGGGTGCCCGTGTGGCCTTCAGCCCCGAATCTCGGGCCTTTGATGCCGGAGCTTCGCTTGCGAAGCTCGCGCCCTGAAACTCATTTTTGAGTGTAAAGATGAGCTGCCCGCTGGCGTCTTTCGTCATGTCGTAATACTCACCGGCCGCCTCGGAGACATCGATTGTTGCGTTCGCCATGCTGATCTGTTCGTCTAAGAGGATCTGCTCGAACATCTCTGAGAGCGGAATCATCTCCAAGGTCACCGTCACGTCTGCCCCGACCGGCTCAACGGCAACCACTCGCCCGCCGAGGGGGGTCTCGCCGGTGCCCACGATGATGTCGCCCAGGCTGGGTGAGTTGATGCCCTGCAGTGTCATGCGGAACTGGAAACCCACGCCGAAGGGGGCCCCTGGATCGACGACCTCAATCAGTCCGACGAGCTGATCGTCGCCGACGGTTTGCGCGCCGGCCACGGGCGTGGCACTCATCAGGGTGGCTGAGTTCGACTGGGCCCCCTCGGCCTCGGCGGTGATGCTGCCCGAGCCGAGGGTCAGGGCGGTGACCAGGCCGTTGGCATCGACGGCCAGTTGATCGGGGTGGCTGCTTGTCCAGGTGAAATCCGTGACGACCGGGTTGCCCTGGGCATCGAAGGCCTGGGCGGTGAACTGGGTCGCTTCGCCGAGCTCGGTCAGCAGGGCGGTGGAGGGTGTGACCTCAACCCGGGCAATGAGCGACACCGGGTCACCGCTGGCCCCGTCCGTCGTGCTCTCGCCTCCGCACGAGAGGCCCAGAGCCAAGGCGAGCAAGAGGAGCGCCAAGATCCCCCGGCGGCCAGTTCGGGTGATGTCTGGGGTGAAAAGCGACATGAGCATCTCTCCTGTTTAAAAGAAGGATCGATAGGGGCTCGGCGGCCGAGAATCCGTTGGGGCTGGTCTCTCTCCTCAGGGAGCAGGAATGACTCATCATACCCGCACCCTTCAAGGCGTGGAAATAAGGAGTATCTATTTAATCGCATTAAAAAATGTCTGGGGGCGTTCCACTTCGCCCCGTCGAAGGGTCGCGGGGCACTGCATCCCATGGGGATGGCGCTGGGCCCGCCCTGGGCATTCCCTCGTCACTTCGGTGAGGGTCCCTTGCGCGGTATAGTTCAGCCCGGGCACCCGTTGGGCTGGCCTCATGGCCGGGGCGCCGATGGGGCAGGCGGAGCCCGGGCTTCAAGGGAGTCAGACATGGCCACGCGAACGCGCCGAGATCTCGGTAGACATTTGAGGCGGGGGCTCGTCTGGGCGCTGCTCTTTTTTTCGGGCGTTTGGATAGGGCGCATGGGTGACGGGCCGGAGGCCGGCTTTCTCTCGGTGGCAGACCGCGCGGGCTCCAGGCCCATTGCGGACGATCAGTGCAGGGACCCCGCCCCTGGCGTGGCCCAGGCCGTGGCAGCGCCGGTGAGAGGGGCAAGAGGTTTTCAGGTGCCGGGGGAGGGCGGATCAGGCACCCGGGCAAGGGAAGCCGGCCTTGCCCTGGCCCAAAGGATTTTTAAGGAGGGGCGAGCTCCGGAAAAGGCGATCGACTTCGTGATTGGCCAGATGAGCGATGACGAGCTCGTCGACGTGATTTCGGGCGTGACAAACCTCACCCAGGAGGACATCTCTTCCATGCGCGATCCTCGGGAGTTCGCGGCACGGCTCTCGTCGATCGCTCTACAGACGGCGTACGCCGAACCCGGCGAGGACGAGTGGGATCTCGACCCCGTGCACTTCGCAAAGCGGGTGGCGCCGGACAACAGCCCCGATCACCCGAGCCTCGAGTTCGAGCGGGGAACCCGGCGCATCTATGCCGTTTTTCCGAGCGAGCATACGAAGGCCGATGAGGTGATGGTGAAGTGGTACCGAACGGACCGGCCCGAATTATTGATGCTGAAAAAAAAGCGGATCGCGCCGCGTGATGACCAGAGTTTCGTGTGGCTCGAGCAAAATGGCGGTTGGCCTTCAGGCGAATACGCGGTCGAGTTCTTTACCAGCGACGAGCGGCTCGCGAGGATCGCCACAGGGCAGTTCACCGTACGCTGAGCCCGGAGCCCCAGCCCGCTCCCCCCTCGGTTTTGTGGCAAAGAAAATTTGGCCGATTCTCGCCCTGTGGGGGGCGGCTAAGGCGAGAACTAGCGGTGTTTCAGGGAGTTGGGGGCGCTGGGTGCCGGGGTGTTTTTTTTAATCGGTGTAAATAAATCGGAGGGGCGGCTCTGGACGCAGAGCCCGTCACGGGGCTCCCCCTGGGTATTTAACATAACGCCCATACCCGGACGTTGTGCTGGAACCCAGCTTGTATGTCCTATCCCCAGCCATCTAAGTATTCGATAACGCGTTGCTATCCGGCTTCCACCCTCAGTCCCCGAAGCTGGGGGCCGCGCGTTCAAATCGCGCCCGGATCACTATTCTTCTCGACGAAACTTAGCGGTTGCAGGTCTCGATGCCGACAGGCGTTCATTCAGTAGCCATAGTGTTCTCGCCGGTGGTATCAAGTAGGCACCATGCCGACAGCCGAGAATAGGAAGTCTGTTTCCGAGCTCCTTGGAGCCTTAATCGAAGCCGCCGATGGCGGAGCGAGTTCTCCCGAGTTCATGAGAAAGGTCCGTGCGTCGAAGAATGAACTCGCGGGAATATACTGGGATAGCATCGGCTCGGAGCCGGCCGCTCAGTTACTGGCCTTGAAAACTCTGAACCTGTTGCTCGCCCGTCGTGATTTTTTTCATAGGGCACAGCGGGCGATTGCCTCTCCCTTTGGCCTTGTGGTCGAACCCTCCAACGGGTGTAACTTGGCCTGTCCCGGCTGCGTTCATTCGGAGAACGCCAGACAGCGAAATGTATTCGATTGGTCGCCCGGGATGGTTAAGGCCGACCTAATGCGTGACTTTCTCGATCAGTATGGCCCTTACGCAACCCATATCTTCCTCTATGACTACGGGGAGCCACTACTTAATCCGAGAACTCCTCAATACGTCGGCTGGGCCAAGGACTCTCTTGCTCTTACCACAATCTCATCCAACCTTTCGATCAAGAAACTAGACGCGGAAGCGATTGTAGAATCTGGTCTGGATTATCTGACCGTATCTGTCGACGGTGCCACTCAAGACGTTTACCAAGTCTATCGCCGAGGAGGAGATCTTGGGTTGGTTCTGAAGAATATGGCGGCTATCGCTGATGCTAAGCGTCGACTTCACAGAAACACGCCTATCATCCAGTGGCAATTTCTCGTGTTCGAGCACAATGAGCACCAGATAGAGCCAGCTATTGAGATGGCGAAACGTCACGGGGCCAATCAGATTTTGATTGCCAGTCCCTTCGACGTTGCATGGGACGATCCAACGATTCGAGTCGGGACGAGAAACAGCCATGAGGTAGTTGTTTTCGATTTCAAGGATTCTTACTTGGAGGAAAACCGCCAGAGATTCGTAGACTCGGTGGATAAAGAGCGCGTTCGCCGATTTTTTGAGGATGCCTGGAGCAATGATGCGGTCGCGATATCTTCAGAGGAGAGCCAGTCGAAGCGGGCCGATATCACTTGTCACTGGCTATACAAGAACGTCGCGATGGATGCGACGGGGCGCGTAATGCCCTGCTGCGGTCCCCCCGGCAGAGACTATGATCTCGTCTTGGGAACCTTCAAGGCGAACTCGGGGAGCCAGGACATCTTTAATACCCCGAAATACCGAGCGGCTCGGCTCGGATGCAAGATTGAGGACGAACACGGTTCTGGGACCGAAGGCGTTGCGCTCGAGGGACTCCCCCACTGTTTGGCTGGCTGCACTTGGGGCAAGGGGCGAGACGACGTAATTTCTAAGCCGGAGCACTCGGTGGCCATGATCACAGAGGCGACGGGCGAGGTCCTCGATCCAGACGTCTGCTCTTGGTTGGGCGATTGGTAGGGATAGGCCTTCAATCTGTCTTCTGGGGCGATAGGACACTCAAGCTGCATTCTGGCATAACGTCCGAGTATGGGCGTTATGCCTAAATACCCAGGGGGAACCCCGTGACGGGGCTGGAATGGCACTTCGGTTTGGCAATCGACCATCGATGCAAACTCGATCGAAAACGATTCTTCTGCTAACGCGAACAACCTGCACGCCCCAGTCACCTTCTACGGAAGCACCGCCCAATTGTCTGCCGGCACCCAGTATTAGGGGATAGGACATACAAGCTGGGTTCCAGCACAACGTCCGGGTATGGGCGTTATGTTAAATCGCTATGGGGAGCCCGTAACGGGTAGATACCTGCTGGGGGTTTAAAGCCGTCGGAAATTTTGCAGAAAATTTTAGTGGCTAAGTTGCAGAAATATTCCCGACCCCATCTGGGGCCCCAAGCTCTTCGGACGAGCAAAACTCTGTGTATAGGTGACTGAGGGACCCGCTCTGAGATAGGGGGGGGGGGTCTCGGGAGAGCGCCAGGGGAAATCGGGGACTCCTACCCGCGTGTCTTCAGCCCTCAAAATCCGGTGCCGTCTAGTGCCGTCTGCCGTCACCGGTGCCGCTCTATGCCGCCCAGTGCCGCTGCTCGCAGTGCCCTGAGCGTAAGTACGCGTTATTCCGAAGGGTCATCGGTATCTCGTAATGAGCAGGTCAGCGGTTCGAGTCCGCTCGTCGGCTCCATTTTGCCTCGCGAGTGCCACGCCGCCCAGCCCGCCCTATCCTCCTCGGGGCGCTCCCCCACGCCGGTCCCGGTCTGGGGCCGT
>JAQWRT010000079.1 GCA_029243605.1 Myxococcota bacterium | reverse complement strand
AGGGTGCGGCTGACCATTTCGTCGAGCTGAATTCGCCCGGCCATATAGCGATCCACAAAGCCCGGAAGCTGGGTTCGCCCCCGAGTCCCCCCAAAAGCCGTCCCTCGCCAGGATCTCCCCGTCACCAGCAGGAAGGGGCGCGCGTGGATCTCCTTGCCGGCCCCGGCGACGCCGACGATGATCGACTCCCCCCATCCCTTATGACAACAGCGCAGCGCCGTACCCATGACCTCCACGTTGCCGATGCACTCGAACGAATAGTCGACTCCGCCATCGGTCATCTCGATGATGGCCGCTTCGACATCGCCCACCGTCGCGGGATTAATGAAATCGGTGGCGCCGAACTGCTCGGCCAGGGGAAATTTCTTTTCGTTCAGGTCCACGGCGATGATTCGCTCTGCGCCCGCCATCACGGCGCCCTGGACCACCGAGAGACCGATGCCCCCGAGGCCGAACACCGCCACGCTCGCCCCGGGTTCAACCTTGGCTGTATGGAGAACCGCGCCGATTCCCGTCGTCACCCCGCAACCCAGCAGGCAGACCTTGTCTAGGGGGGCATCCCGGCGCACCTTGGCCAGGGCGATTTCGGGCACCACCGTGTACTCGGCAAAGGTCGAAGTGCCCATATAGTGGTGGATCTTCTTGCCCCGATACGAAATACGACTCGTCCCATCGGGCATCAGGCCCTGACCCTGAGTTTCGCGAATGGCGCCGCACAAATTCGTCTTGCCCGAGAGGCAAAATTTGCATTGCCGACACTCGGGGGTGTAGAGGGGGATCACATGATCACCGACCTCGAGAGAGCTGACCCCCGGGCCCACCTCCTCGACGACACCCGCCCCCTCGTGGCCGAGCACCGCGGGAAAGAGCCCCTCCGGATCATCGCCAGAGAGCGTAAATGCATCGGTGTGGCATACACCCGTGGCCGCCAACCGAACCAAACACTCGCCGGCCTTGGGCCCTTCGAGATCGATCTCATCGATCACGAGGGGTTCTCCAGCCGCCACCGCTATCGCAGCCCTCACCTTCATCTCAACTCCTCACCCTATTCGGCGCAACGAAGAACCGTCCGCCTGAAATATGAAATGCTTTTTGAATGCATCGTTCTGAATGCATAGTGGTGCACTCATAGAGGCACACCCAGAAAAATAATCAGCCCTCGCCACACGCCCGCATGATGGAAAAGCCCACGGCCAAAACGATCCAAATCAAGCTCACTCCGGCGTTGAGACGGCCCCGGATCCCCCCCCGCGGCGCGCTCTCCTCACCCTCGAACGGCTCCGGCTCGGGCGAGACCTGGGGGAACTCGGTCTCTCCGCCCTCTCGGGCGTCGTAGCTCTCCAGCAGGTCCGGAGGTGCCGGGCCGGCGTTCCAAGGGCTCGACCCTGTGCGGCCACCGCAGTGCATACAGCTCCGGGTTCCGACGGGGAAGCTGACATCGCAGCTCGAGCAGCGAACTTCGTAGGGCGAACTCTCCGCCATTAATGAACTCCCGTCGTTGAAACCAAAGAACTCGGGTCAATCCCCAGACCCCGAACCACATGGTCCCACATGGCGTCCGGGGGCACATCGAAGATCACCTCGGCGGTCGCTTCGGCCGAAAGCCACGCCCCCTGAGAGATTTCGATTTCGAGTTGACCCGGGCCCCAACCCGCATAGCCGAGGAGAAATTTAAGACTGGACGGCGGATTTTCGGAAATCTGCTTAAAAACATCCATCGAGCCACCGAAGTTGACCCCCTCGACGACAGGGCGAACCTGCTCATCGTCGGAAGCCATGAAAGGCGAGTCGCCGAAAAGTAGCCAACCCGAATTCGGTTCCACCGGGCCACCCCAAGCAACGGCGGCGTCGAGTTCACCCCGCCATTCGAATTGGAGGCTGCGGAACAACTCCGAGAGCTGCAGGTCGGCCGGGCGGTTCAGGACCAAGCCAAAACTGGCACCCTCTCCATGCTCAAGCATGAGAAGCACCGTACGATGAAAATTCGGATCTTGGAGCTGCGGCATAGCAACCAGCAGCGATGCGCTCAGGCCTCTATTCGTCACAGCAAGAGATTAGCAGGCCCGGTACCCTTTCCCGCGTGGCGAAACTCGGGCTGAAACGAGCAGCCCAGGCCGCCCTGGTCCTGGGCGCCGGTCTGGGCTGGATCCGCATGGCGGGCAGCGGGCAAGGGGCTCCAAGCCTCGACGCTGCCGGCTGGGCGGCACTCGGCAGTTCCACGGCCCTGGCCCTGTTCGCCTGGGCATTGGCCCAAAGCATCCCCGGGCCCCCTGGCCAACTCCTCCAGCTGCCCCGGCCCAGAAGACCGCTCCCGACCTGGGGGCTGGCCCTGGCTGTGGCCGGGATGCTCGGCTTGAGCCTCGCGGTGGGCGAGCTTCTTACCCGAACCGGGCTCCTCGCCGGGGGCCCGCTCGAACGCCTGAATCACCTGCTCGCCGGCGCCACCGAGGCCCAGTTGCTCGGCGCCATGCTCAGCATGGCTCTGGCCCCCGCCTTCGCCGAGGAACTCCTCTTTCGCGGACTCCTCCTCGGCCGCTTCTGCAAGCGCCTGGGCACACTTTCGGGGCTACTGCTCTCCTCGGCACTTTTCGCCTTGATCCACGGAGAGCCCGGCCAGGCACTCGCGGCCTTCCCCCTCGGCCTCTACCTCGGCGCCTTGACCCTACGGACAGGCAGCGTCCACACGGCGATCCTCTGCCACGCGGTCAACAATCTTGCGGCGATCGCCGCTGCCGCCCGAGCTCACGGGGCGATGGTCGGCCCGTAGCTCAGACCCGGGTTGGGCTCGGTCATCGCTTGGGGGTCGTCGGATGCCCCCAGCCAGAAGAACGAACCATCGTCCAAGACGAGCTCAAGGTTGGGATGGGCGCAGGGCCCGGTCCCCTCGGCAATACGCGGGTCGGTTAACCCCTCGAGCATCTTGATGACATTCTCCACATCGGCCGTTCGAACGTTATGGCCCCCTCGCGCGCGTCCACCGCGTCGCCCGCCCCGAGCCTCCTGCCTGGGATCGAGCTTCTTGAGCTTGACCCTCTGCTCGACGTCGTTTCCTCCCCGAATATAGAAATCGAGCATCTCGTGGAGATCGGCCGCCGATCCGTCATGGAAATAGGGCGCCGTGAGGGGAAGGTTGAACATGTGGCTCGTCTTGAAATTCCCCACCCTACT
Organism: Myxococcota bacterium; assembly: GCA_029243605.1. Taxonomy (GTDB): domain Bacteria; phylum Myxococcota_A; class UBA9160; order UBA9160; family UBA4427; genus JAZXM01. The sequence continues at coordinate 63,299 of JAQWRT010000079.1, read as the reverse complement.
TTGGTATTGACGAAATTGTCGACGACCCCGGGGTCTACGCTCGCGTCGACGACTCCCACCGAGATGAACGCCTTACCGTTCTTCCCGGTGAACACGTGCGCAGCGCTATCACCATTTTCGAAAGACCTGGATTCGGCCGAAAACCCGCGCCAGCCGTCGAGTACCGCGTCGCTTCGGCCACCGGCCCAGCTCACGGGAGGCGCCCGGGGGGACAAAGAGATTGTCGACGCTGACCCCAGTCTCCGATAGCCTCCCGCCTCCGCGCGAACCGGCCAAGCCGGCTCGGCACCCAGCAACGCGAACCGGGCCCCAGAGCCCCAGACCAGAGGACCTCATGGCAAGAAGCAAGAGCAAGCAAAAGATCCGAAAGCGGCTCAACAAGCAGCGAACCCGGCGGCGCAAGCGCGCGCGTCTGGCCGACCGGAAGGCTTCATCGAATTAACCCGGGAGCGCCGTAGCCGAGCGGGCGCCAAGACGAACCCGGGAGCGCCCCCGCGGGCCGGGCACGCCGATTGAAAGTCGGTGGCGTTACTGCCACCATGAGAACGCTCGACACCGGCAGGGGCTCCTGACACGGCGGTTTTCGGCGTCGGCGCAGGCCGAGCACTCAATCCAATCCGAGCACGAACACACTCCAGGCGAGGGACACAGCGTGAGCGATCAAGCGACGGTGGGCGAAATTCAGGTCGACAAGGAAAACCTCTTTCGCGAGGAGACCTTTTCGGATCTCAAGGTGGCTTCGATTCGACGGTTGACCCCCGTCCGGGAAGACGGCAGCGAGGATCCCGATCGGCAGACGATGTTCATCGGCGAGACCACGCTCATGTCCCAGCGCGGCCCGCTTCCCGTCCAGGCACCCATCGAAGCGAGTACTCTCGCCGAAGCCTTCGAGATGTTCCCCGAGGCGGTCAACGCCGCGGTGGAGCAACTGATCGAGCAGGCCAAGGAAATGCAGCGCCAGGAAGCCTCGCGCATCGTGGTCCCGGGCCAGCCTCCCGCGGGCGGCAGCCGAATCATCGGCTGAGGAGCCAGTCGGGGTTTCGACTCGCTCAGTCGCCTTCGTCGGGCGACGTCCCAGGGTCCGAGAGCAGAACCGGAGCGGCCGCGTTTCCGAGGTCGCCGGTAAAGCGCGCCGCGTGCCGGGGTTCACAGCGGCCGCGCTCGCAGAAGACCTCCTTGAAGACATCGGCTGCGAGTTCACTTGATTTCGACCACCAGAGATTGCTCTGCAGTTGCAGAACCGCGATGGCCACTGTGGGCTCCGAAGCCGGCGCAACCCCAACGAACCACTCGTAACGCCCGTGCGGGTCTCCACCACTGAGATTCCCGGTCTTCCCCGCGACCTTGATATCCCTCAGTTTGGGCCGCCCACGCCGATCTCTAAAGGCACTGCGCGCGGTGCCGTGGGTCGTTGTCCGCACCAGCATGCTCCGCAACTCCTCGGCCATATCCGGGGCAATCACCCGACGCGGGGCCGCTCGGGCCGGCAGCGCGAGGCCCTTTCCCTTTCCGTCAACGATCCGGTCTACCCACCAGGGCTCAATCTGCTCGCCGGTGGCCAGAGTCGCGGCCAGCTGCACCGCGTGAAGGGGCGTAATCCGCGAACCCGCCAGACCGCAGCCCAGACGCCCGAGGTCATAATCGTCATCCCCCGGGTCCGCACTGCCCGCGGCGTGCCCCGGGGCCGGGGAGTCGAGCCAACCAAAAGCCTCCACCGATGAGAGCAGGGCCTCGCTGCCCACCGTCTCCACCGCGAGTTGCGCGAAGCATTGGTTATTCGAAGTCGCCAGGGCGCGCTCGAGCGAGGCCTCGTTGCCCCGCTTGGGGCGATGCACCCTCGACGGGGTGAGGCGATAGCGGTTGCCGTTGTAGAGACAGGGGCGCCGCGCCTGATCCGGAGCGTGCTCGAGGGCGGCGGCGGCGGTCACCACCTTGACGAGAGAAGCCGCGGGATAGGAGCGATCTGGAGGAAAGGTCTGCGGATCGGTGGACACATAGGCGAGCACCCGGCCGGTCCGAGTGTCGAGGGCAATCACATGCCCGCGCTTCACCCGGCCCCGCTTGAGCACCCGAAGAATCGCCCGGGTCAACTCGCTATCGAAGGCGTACTCGACCCGGTAATCGCCGAACTCGTGAAAGATGGGCGGGGCCTCGGGTGCGGAATCGCCCGAGTCCTCCGGCGAGCGCGCGTGAAACGCCGCGTAATCATCGGTGCCCACGGGCAAATAACTGAAGAGTTCCGAGGGAGCCGGGCGAAGCTTCGGGCCCGAGGGTTCCGTCAAAACCGGGCGAACCACCGGGGCAACCGACTCGGCGAGGGACGGGTCGGGGACGAGAGAAGGGGGAGGAGAAGGGATAGAAATCGCCGCGCCACTCCCGGCGGCCGGGGTCGGCTTGGCCTCGGCCACCTCGTCCTTCGGATCGTGACCCAGGGACAGGGACACGTACACGACTCCCACGAAAAGGACGGCCAAGCCGATCAGGGTCAGGCGTCCCCTGCCCGAAAGCCGGCGAGTCGCCGAAGCGAGTCGTCGCCTCGGGTGCCTCCTTCTATTTCCGCGGTTGCGTCGCAATGAACGCTTTCCCCCCAAGGGCGAGTCGCGCCTAAACGGCCACGACGGCGTCGACTTCGGGAATTTCTTCGCGAAGGCGAGCCTCCACTCCGAGCTTGAGGGTCACGGTCGAACTCGGGCATCCCACACACGCGCCACGCAGCGCGACCTCGACCACCCCGTCCCGAAAACTCACCAGCGAAATTTCGCCCCCGTCCTGTTCCACATAAGGGGAGACCTCGCTCTCCAAGATCTCCCGGATGCGCGCCTCCACCTCGTCGTCCGGCGCGCGTACCGGAGCCTCGTAGGCGGGACCCAGGGCCGGCAAACCCGACGCGGCCCAGTCGCGGATCGCCTGACTGATCGTCTGGCCCAGCGCTCGCCAGTCGGCCTCGGGTGATTTGCTGACCGTCAACTGGTCCTGCCCCAACAGCACCCGACTGACCCCGGAAATTTCGACCAGGCGAGCGGCCAGGGGCGACTCCTCGGAGCCCGTTCCGGGCCCGAACTCAAGGGGCCGAGGGCCTTCCAGAATCACTCGACCCACCACCCATTTGACGCTGTCCGGATTGGGGGTTCGCTCTGTATGAATTCGCAGCGTAGCTTCCAACGCCTCATCCCTCGCTTCGATCCGATCCCGAATTTCAGCCGACGGCCGGGACCAGCCTACAATCTCCACTCAGGGTAGCCAAACGGCCCGGGCTCCCCGAGCTTCAGAAGCCCCTAGTGTTCCCCGGGGTTCCCAAAGAGCACAGCCTCGGCTCCGGCCAGGTCAAGGACGGGGAACCCGCGCTCGACCGCAGCGTTGCGCTCGCGTTGCCCATTATACCCCCAACCCGAGAGAGCACAGCGCACGCCCAGGGGGGCGACGTCCTCGAGATGGTTCAGCTTGTCGTCAACGAACGTGATTTGTTCGAAAGCGACGTCCAGGCGCTCCCGCAGAAGCGCGAGATGCGCGCGTTTCGAACGCCCAGCTTCCTTGTCCACCACCAGGCGATCGGGGAAGAGATCGGCGACCCCATACGCCCCCAGGAGAAGGTCGATCGACGCCCGATCCTTTGCCGTGGCCAGGGCAAAAATCCGGTCTCCGGCCCGGCGGCGAAGGAGCTCGACGAATTCGTCGAAGGGCGCGACCAGCGCGAGCCAGGCGTGCGGGTCGGCCCTGCGGAAGGCCGAGCGCTCCCGATAGAACGCGGCGTGAAAATTTGCGAGAAACTCGGCGCCCAGCCCTTCCCTAAAGCGATCGAAATCAACCTGCTCCTCGACGCTCACCCCCGCTTCAATCACGGCGAGGGCCACGGCAAATTCCTCGGCACGGTTGCCCAGAGGCATCAAACCCAAGAATTCTTGATAGGTCGGATGGCTGAGAATCGCCTGGGAATCGGCTTTTTCGATCTCAGCCCACGCCGGGTGATGGCCCCCCGGACCGGCCAGCTTGCCGTAGGTTCGCACGGCGACGACAAAGGTCTCCAACGCGCTGTCGCTGATGACCCCATCGAAGTCCAGGGCCAAAACTTCCCGCTCTCGGTTCATCGGCCCCGGTCCAGTTCCCCGGTCGACCCTCGGCTCGGGCTTGTCTCCAGGGACCGCGAGGGAGCCAGGGGGGACGGAGCACTGCCCCCCAAGCCGCTCACCTCTCGAATTCGCTCGTAGAGCGAGAAGATATCGGGATGGAACTCCTCGAGTTTCATCGCCCGCGCCACCGCCGCCGGGGACACGCCCGCCCCCAGATGACGCGCCAATTCCCCCTTGCTCCCCAGCAATCGCTTGGCATTGGCCGCGCGGCAGGCGGTCTCATCCTCGGGGGACGGTATGCGCTCCGCGATCCATTGGTCGAGAACCCTGGGGTCGAGAGCCCCTCCCAGAGCGCGACGGATCGCCGAGGGAACCATCAGATAACTCTCGATATGCCGTCGCGCCCAGACGAAAATCTCGAGGCCGGGCTCGTTGGTCGCCCCCTCACCCCAGTCCGTATGGTGATCACGATCGAGAACAACGAGCCCCCGGGCATCCGAAACCGCCCCCCGGGCCGAACGAAAATGCTCCTCCGCCCGAGCGGGGCGACGCCCACCCAGAATCACCACTCGGGAGGCGAGGTCCCGGGCCACCGGGCGAGAGATTCGCTGGACCCAGGTTTTAAGAATATCCTCATCCCTCGGTCCTTCTACGTAGAGGAAGAAGTGGGCGCCCCCTGCCCCCTCCAGATTGGCCTGTCTACTCGTCGGGCCCGGCATTGCGTCCTTTTCCCCTAAAACTCCGCGATGGGAACCAATCCCATCGGGGCCCAGAAGCCAGTCTGCCCACCCCGTGAAATCGGCCTCATTGAGAGCCTATCCCCGACCGCGCAAGCCGCCAGTATCTCGCGCCTCTCCCGGTGGGAAGTGTGCGACATCAGGCTGAAATCCGTTAATTTCCCTCAATGATCTCGATTCTTGTCGCCGACGACCACGGCATCGTACGCGAGGGCCTTCGGCGGCTCCTCGAAAGCGAGGAAGACCTCGAGGTCTCGGGGGAGGCGAGCGACGGCCGGGAAGTTCTGGAGCAGGTCTCGACCAGCCGTCCCGAAGTCGTGGTCCTCGACATCTCCATGCCCCGGCTCGGCGGCCTCGAAACCCTCGAACAATTGCGGGCCAGCCATCCAGAAATCAAAGTGATCCTGCTCTCGGTTCACAGCGATCCCTCCTTCATTCAGAGCGCCATTGCCTTGGGCGCCGACGGCTACGTGCTCAAGGATGGCGAAGCCACCGAGGTCATCACCGCCATCCGCGAGGTCATTCGGGGGGGCAGTTATTTCAGCCCGGTGGTCGCGCGGGAAATCGTCGATCAGATGCGGCATCCCGGCACCACCCAGGAAGGTCCCTTCTCGATTCTCTCGGGCCGGGAACGCGAAGTCCTTCACCTGATTGCTGACGGTATGTCCGCCAAGCAGATCGCCGCCGAACTCAGCATCAGCACGAAAACCGTCGAGGCCCATCGCACGAGCCTGATGCGCAAAGTCGGTGTTCGGAAGGCAACCGAACTCGTCCGCTACGCGTTGCGCCACGGCTTGATTCAGCCCTGATCCCCACCCTGGCGAGTCAGAACGACCAATGCCTCCAGGTGAGCCGTCTGGGGGAAAAGGTCGAACCCCTCGACGCTCTCCAGCGCGTACCCCCCGGCGCCCAAGCGAGCCGTATCCCTCGCGAGAGTGGCGGGGTCGCAGGAGAGATAGACCACCCGAGGCGCGGCGATTTCGATAAGGGCTGCGCTCGCCGACTCGGACAGGCCCGCCCTGGGCGGATCGAGAAGGACCAGGTCGACCCCATCCCTCGCACGGGACTCGAGCATCCGGTCCACGTGGCCCTCACTCACTTGAACGTGGGAGAGTCCCGCCCGGGCAAGGTTCACTCTCAGGTCCGCCACGGCTCCCGATGACGATTCGACCACCTCCAGAGCCTCGAATTGTCGGGCCAGAACGAGGCTGAAGAAGCCCGCACCCGCATGGAGTTCGAGAGCCCGGGCGCCCCGGCCCGCGGCGGCGAGGACCGCACGGTGGAGCGCGGCATGCAGGAGCCGATTGGCCTGCACAAAGGTTCCCGGAGAAATCGTCATGCGATCGCCGGCGACCGAAAACTCGCTGGGCGCCGGGAGCGCGGCCGCGGAACCCTCGAGGCCATGTCGCCGGACGCTTCCCCCGTCGTCGGCCACCATCTCCCACTCCTCGGGAGCATCGACTCGCCCCTGGCTCCCCTCCCCCCCCGCCCAACGAGCCAGTTCGGCGTCGAGTTCGGGCACGAGGATCGGACAGCGTTCCACCGGGCAAAGCGCGTGGGAAGCTTCCCGGCGGTAGCCCACCCCGGCTCGACCGAGCAATACCCTGGCCCGAGTTCGATAGCCGTAGCCCGAAGGCGATGGGGTAAAGGGAATTTCCTCGGGCGGCATCCAGCCCCCGATCCGAGTCAGGGCTTCGCGGAGGATTTTTCGCTTGGCCTCGAGTTGGGCGGGGTAGGCAAGGTGCTGCCAGCGACAACCGCCGCAACGCCCGAAGACCGAACAGGGCGCATCGACTCGGTCGGGTCCCGGCTCTATGAGTTCCACGATCTCGCCCCGGCCAAAGCGCTTTTTCCGCTCGACCATGCGAATCCGAACAAGATCACCGGGAGCCGCGAACGGGACAAAGAGCGCCAAGCCGTCGGGTAGCCTCGCCACCCCGTCTCCACCCGCCGCCAGAGCGTCGATCCGAACCTCCCTTTCAGGTTCGTCGGCCCGCTGTCCCCGCCGAATTCCCTGACCACCGCCCCGGCGCCTGCGGTTGGCCCGGGCTACGACCCCGCTCCCGGTTGCGCGTTTTTGCCCTTCGTCGCCTCGGCGGGTTCCGAACGCGGAGTCAGCTCCACCGCCTGGGATCCCTCGCCCTCGGAGAGGCGCCGGCCGACTCGATCGGCAAATCGATATTTCCCAGCGAACGCGGCGTCCACCTGGACCTGGGTATCCGGGTCTTCAACCAGGCGAGCCCAGTAGAGCCCACTCGGGCCGTGGGGGCTCACCGAACGCCGGAGCCGTACTTCGGGATTTGCCTTGAGCCGGGCCAACCAATTCGAATCCGACCGGTTCGCGCGCACGAATTCGCGGCCATCGACTTCGACGATCCACATGTGCGTCCGATGCTCGCGCCCCGCTTCCTGGGTAAAAAGGGTCACGACCTCTCCCTCATCGAGTAGAAGTGCGCCCAGCACCAGGAATCCAATCACGGCCCCAATGGCCAGCATGGCTCTACGCAACGAACAACTCCCCCCCCGTCAATTAGAGACCCCGGATGCTAGCCAGTTCAAGGCCGCCTCACCCGTCGGAAAAGCACATCCCCCACATCCCTGCCCGCCGACCCGCCCTGTGCCATGATTGCCCGGCCGGCCTCCCCCGCCCTCCGGAGCGACCCCAAAATGAGCCTCCGCGCCACTATCATCGCCCTGGTCCTTCTTGTCCTCCCGGCGCGCCTTTCGGGTGCCGAAGAAATCATCGTCGCCGCTGCCGCCAGTCTGCGCGAACCCGTCCAAGAGCTCGCCGCGTCTTTTGCACAAAAATATCCCGAGCATGAAATTCGGACCGCCTTCGGCTCGTCGAGCACCCTCGCCCGACAAATTCGGCTCGGTGCCCCCATCGACGTCTTTATTTCCGCTGACGAACGGTGGGTCGTGGACCTTGTCGAGCGCGGGCTCGTTGCCGACGGGGCCCACTTCCCCCTGGCCGGTAACCGCCTGGTCATCCTTGCGAGGCCCGGCTTCGAGGCACGGATCCAGGAGCCCAAGGATCTACTCTCCCCCGCGCTGAAACGATTCGCCCTGCCCTCCGCCGCCGTCCCCCTCGGCGCCTATGCGCGTGAATGGCTCGAAGCCAACGCCATGCTCGAACCCCTGGAGAACCGGCTCATCACCACGGAACACGCCAAGGCAACCCTCTTCGCCGTCGAAGGGGGGCACGCAGATGCCGCCCTCATCTATGCGAGCGACGCGCGCTACGCCACCGAGGCCGCGGTGGTCCTGGAAATCCCCTCCTCCGAGCAGCCCACGATCATCTACTCCGCCGCCCGGCTCCAGAGATCCCATGCTTCGGCGGCGGCGACTCGCTTCATGGCCGTCCTCGGCGGGCCCCGGGTCGGCCAGACCCTGGCGGCCGCGGGCTTCGTTCCCCTGGCTCAGCCCACGGGAAGGCCCCCACCGTGAACCCGGGAGACTGGCTCGAAATCACCGCCCTGACGCTCAGGGTCGCGGCGTTCGCCACCGTCCTCGCCGGGGTTCCCGCCGTCGCTCTCGGCTACCTGCTCGCCCGGCGCGATTTCCCCCTGCGCTCCCTGGCCCAGGCGATCATCGCGCTCCCCATGGTCCTGCCTCCGGTCGCCGTAGGCCTCGGCCTGCTGCTTCTCCTCGGACCCAACGGGCCCATGGGCGGCCTGCTCGAAGCGCTGGGTATCCAAATCGTGTTCACCGAGGGGGCGGCGGCCCTGGCCGCGGCCACCGTCGGGTTTCCCCTCTTCGTCCGAGCGTGCGAACAAAGTTTCGAGAGCGTTGACCCGGGCTATGCCCGGGTGGCACGAAGCCTGGGCTTGTCCCGAATCCGGGTCTTCGTCCAGGTCAGTCTCCCCCTGGCCCGGAGGGGTATCCTCTACGGCGCCCTGCTCTGTTTTACCCGGGGCCTCGGCGAATTCGGCGCGACTGCCCTGGTGGCGGGGATCATCCCAGGACGAACGGAAACCCTCTCCCTCGGCATCTGGTCCCGAGTCCAATGGGGCGATGATGCCGGAGCCCTGACCCTTTGCGCGATCTCCTTTGCCATGGCCCTGGCCAGCATGTGGGCGGCCGAAAGCTGGCTCGGAAGGCGGCGATGACCGCCTCTAGTCTCGAGATCGAATTTGCTCGGCCGGGCTTTGAACTTTCGGTCCGCTTGGAATGGGACGAGCGCGTGCTCGTCCTCTTCGGACCCAGCGGATCGGGCAAGAGCACCCTACTCGAATGCCTGCTGGGACTCCACCCCTCGGCATCCACGCGCATCCGTCTCGACGATCGCTGGCTCGACGACCCCGAGCGGGGCCTTCGTACGCGCATCGAAGAACGCGGGCTCGGCTGGGTTCCCCAGGCGCCCACCCTCTTTCCCCACCTCGATGTCGCCGGGAATCTCGCCTTCGGCCGGCGGCGGGCCGGGGCGGCAGCCGACGTCTCCATGCAACGGGCCATCGAGGTTCTCGAACTCGGTTCCCTCCTCGAGCGCAGCGTCGACGAACTCTCGGGAGGCGAGCGGAGCCGGGTCGCCCTGGGCCGCGCCCTCGCCTCGGGCCCCAAAGCGCTCCTTCTCGACGAACCCCTCGCCGCTCTGGACCTCGCGCTCCGGGCCCGGGTCTTGCCCTATTTGATGCGGGTGCGGGACGAACTCGATCTTCCCCTGGTCTATATCACCCACGACTCCGACGAGGCCATGTTGATCGGCGATCGGGTCGCCGTCCTCGACCAGGGAAAACTCGTGGAAGCCGGACAGCCGCGCGAAGTCCTCTGGAGTCGAGCGGTTCTTCCGCTTTCCGAGGCGCTCGGAATGGAGAACCTGCTCGAAGTCCGGGGCTCGGCCCCGGGCGATGAACCCCGGGTCTCCACGGCCTCGGGTCTCGAACTCATCGTCCCCTGGCCCGTGGCCGGAGGGGAACGGGTTTCCATCGGGTGCCCGGCGCACGAAATCCTGATCGCCCTGGAAGAGCCGCGAGGCATCTCGGCGCGCAATATCCTGCCCGCCCGAATTCTCCGGGTCGACGAAGCCGAGGGCGATGTTCTCGTCCACCTCGACGCTGGGGAGCCCCTGGTCGCCAAGCTCACGCCCGGCGCCCTTCATCGCCTCGGCTTATCTCCGGGCACCCAGGTCTACGCGATCATCAAGGCCCAGGCTCTGCGCAGGGTCCGCTGAGCGCCTAGTCCGAACGGTCTCGCGAATCCCGACTCCGGCCGTTGCCCGTTTCGGACTCGGACTCGGGCTGCTCGCGAACATGAACGCGCGCGATGCGACTGCCCGAAACGTCGATGCAGCGAATCACATAGCCGGGCACCGCCACCGATTCTCCCTTGGTCGGCGCACGCTCCAGGGTATTGAACATCAAGCCGCCCAAGGTATCCCCGCGTTCGGCGGGCACCTGCCACCCGGACTCGCGGTTGAAGTCGAGGACGGTCACCCGGCCGAGCACCTCGTAGCTTTCGTCGTTGCGCTGACGAATCGTGAACAATTCCTCAGAGTCGAATTCATCTCGAATCTCGCCAACGATCTCCTCGAGAATATCCTCCTGGGTCACCAGTCCCTGGGTCACCCCGAACTCATCCTTGACCAGGGCCATATGGCAGAAGGCACTCTGCATCTGGGCCAGCAAACCGAGGATGGGTTTCCGCTCGGGAACCCGGAGCAGTGGCTTAAGAATGCTCTGGAGATCGTGACCGCCGGCATTGTCCAATTTGACAAGGTCCTTGAGGTGGGCGATTCCGAGGACATCGTCGATGTCCTCGCGATAGACCGGCACCCGGGTGTAGCGACTCGCCAACATCGCCTCCAATAGTGCATGGGGAGGCGTCTCTAGGGAGTAGGCCTCGATCTCCGTCCGAGGGACCATGATGTCGGTGACCTGCATCTCCGCTGCCTCGGAGGTCGCTCCCATGATGGCCAGCGGCGAGCCCTCTCCCTCTTGGTCGCGAACCTCGCGAGCAAAACGCAGGACCTGTTCGGGCGAAAGGCCCTCGCTGCTATCGACCCCCCCGGTAGCCCGCCGGACGATGGGGTCGATCATGCGATCGAGAATCGCGTGTACCGGGCGAAGGAGTTGATGAAAAATATAAAGCGGCAGGCCCACCGAGATCGCGACCCCACGCGGATGCCGAGCCGCCACGGCCTTGGGGAGAATTTCCGCAAAGATCAGGAGCAATACCGTCATGATCGCCGTAGACGTGGGAACGCCCATATCAAAACCCATGACTCGGACGGCGAGTGCCGCCGCGAGGGATGCGGCGAGAATGTTGACGATGTTATTGCCCAGCAGAATCGTCACGAGAAGACGCGAAGACGAGGAGGTGAGTTCGCGGACCGCCACTGCGGCTGGACCCGACGAGCCCTGCATTTCCTCTTCCATCTCGTGGGAGCGAAGTCGGAAGAGCGCCGTTTCGCTGCTCGAGAAAAAGGCCGATACGGCAATACAGACCACGATGGCAATGATCGAGGCGACGATGGTCACGCGGATTCCTTCCAGGAAATGAGGCGATCAGTCGGCGAGAATTGCTGGAGGCCCAGAAGAGCCGACCCGATCGGTCTGCTTCCAGGACGCGAAGAGCCCACGCCTCCAGCGATACGGGGGCGGCCGGAGCGCCCACGCTTGGGCCCGGATACGGGCACCGAAATGAACCCAAATAGGGGCTCCGAAACGAGCGTGCCCGAAGGCGCACACTCTACGCGTGGAGGGTGTCTACGCGAGCGGGAACTTGATCCGCTCTGGGATGGTGGACTGGGCTTGTTCATCTTTAGATCACCAAAGCTATCGCGCAGGCAATGGCGAGGCAAACTGCGCCCGTGGAACCCCTCTTCCAGGATCTCCCGCTGCCCGCGATTTGCTCTTTGGGCCCCGGACCGCTTTCCGGTCGACCCCCCTGTCATCGCCCTGCTGCCCAAAAACCCACCTTCGTCACGGCCCAAGACTCGACGGGCCTGAACAAGGCATCGACACGAAGCGGGGCGCGAGTTGAGTCCAAATCGCTCAAGGCCAACCGAATTCCAGCCCCACTGGAAGCGCTGAGGCCGTCGACGGCTCTCAGACCGCTTCGAATCCTTCTCGGGCCAGCGCTTCCCTGCACTCGGAGCCCGGAGCCAGCAACTCACGAAAGCGCTTGACCGCCGGGCGCTCCCAACGCTCGTCGGGGACGGCAAAGTCGTAGTGTTCCGAGCGAAGCGGACGAAAACCAAGATTCGACTGCCGGGCGATGGTCTCGATGGTTACACCCCAATCCGCCCGCCCCTGGCTCACCGCCGCGGCCACCGCATAGTGGGATCGCGGCTCGTACCCATAACCCGGCGGGCGCTCGCTCCCGAGCAATTGGTCGATGAGGATCCGCGTACCCGCCCCCCGGTTCCGGTTGACCATCCGGAGCGACGGGTCGGCGAGCAGGGTCTCGACATCCCGCTCTTCATCCCTCCGGCTGACAACCCCCTGCATCCGGCCGTAGCCGCGCAGTAGCCGGAGCCCCGGAGTCAGAAAACTCTCGTTGTACTCCCCGGTCACCGGGTCGAGGAGATGAATCGGCGCAAGGTCGCATTCGCCCCGGCCAGCGGCCGCAAGACCCGCCTGGCTTCCCACCGCGAGCAACTTCACCGACAGTCCCTCCCTGGAGAGAGCCGATGCCAGCAGGTCGAGCCCGGAGCAATGACTTCCGACGATGACCAGGTCAGCGGCCTGCACCTCGTGGCCGATCAACGTGACTTCGAGGCTTTCACCCGCGTCGACGATTTCCCGATTCCGCCCCACCCGGACGAAGCCGTCTGCTCGGCTGAAGGAGGTCACGCTGCCGCTCCCCTTGCCCATGGGGTAGGCCGCCATCTCCTCACTGGCATCGGGAACCAGGCCCACCAGCAAGTACTCAAGTCGGCCCCGAACCGAGAGAACCTTCTGCGCCAGGCGGGCCGAGACCACACGCTTCTCATGCCCGGGGAAGCCCGCCATCCGGCGGATCACCGGCGCCACGAATTCGTGGAAGGTGAAGATCGCCGAGGTGGGGAAGCCGGGCAGAATCACCACCGGAGTCTGTCCCGCCGCCGCCAGACAAATCGGCTTGCCCGGTTTCAGAGCGACCCCATGAACCACCACGCCGGGTTCGAGTTCGGCCACGGCGAGGGCGTTCAGATCCCCCTCTCCCTTGGAGGTACCCCCCGAGAGAAGCACCATGTCCGCATCCTCGAGGGCTTCGCGAAGCGCTTCCCGCACCGAGTCGAGATCGTCGGGAATCGCTCCCATGAAGAGCGGCTCACCCCCCAACTCCCGAATGGCGTCTGCAAGAATCCGCCCATTGCTGTCGTAGACGAAGCCCGGACGCATGGGCTCACCGGGTTGGACGATCTCGTCTCCCGTCGAAAGGACCGCGACCCTTGGGCGGCGCACCACGAGGATTTCCGAGTGCCCCACCGCCGCCAGAACCCCGGTTTCCCGAGAGGTCAGACGCGTCCCGGAAAAGAGCACGGTCTCGCCCTGACCCATGTCGGTGCCGGCGTAGGACACGGCGCCCCCGGGCGTTCGGGGGTTTCGAACCAGAACCTCGGCACCCTCGATGTCCGTGTGCTCCACCGGAACCACCGCATCGGCGCCCCGGGGCAACATGCCTCCGGTGGCGATCTGCATGGCCGTGCCCGCCTCCACCGAACCCTGAGGGACGACACCGGTGGGAATCGTTTCTTCCGAGAGTCGCAACCGAGCGGGCTCTTCCTCGGACACCCCGAAGGTATCCTCGGCGCGCACCGCGAAGCCGTCCATATTCGAACGATCGAATCCCGGAACATCCACCGTGGCCCGCACGTCCTCGGCCAGGATACGACCTAGGCTCGCCTCGAGCGCGACTGCCTCGGGAGGCAACTGGGCGGTCTCGATCACCGCGTTCCAGCGCTCGTCGGCCTCGTCTCGGTCGAGGACGTCGAGAAATTGTTGCTGCTTCATTCCCCAGGCTCCAACAGGGGCGAGCCGGCGGCGAGGCCGTCTTCGTCGTAGAGGAGAATTTCGACTTCCTCCCCTTCCGCCATTCCCTCATGACCCCGGGACACGATCACCGCCCCCGAGGCGCGAACCGTCGACGAAAGGATTGACGCACCGGAAGTGGCCAGGGGAATCGCTCGCCCCTCTTCGATGGAGACCCGCACGTAGTCCGTGCGACCGATCGATGACGCGATCTTGCGCGCCAGGGGCAGGCGGATCCGACGATGGGGCCAAGCCCGAGGCCGGCCGCCCAGGGCGCGCAGGGTGGGACCCGCGAAAAATTCGTAGGCGGCCAGGCAGCTCACCGGGTTGCCCGGGAGCAGAAAAACAAAAGCATCGCCGGCCCGACCCAGGCCGGTGGGGCTTGAGGGACGCATGGAGATCCCGTGAAAATCCAGGCTTCCGAGTTCGGCCAGGAGCCGTGGGGCATGATCCTCCTGCCCGACGGAACTGCCCCCGGAAACCAGGACCACGTCGGCCTGGGAATCGGCCATCGCCGCGCGAATCTGAGCGGGATCGTCGGGCAAGATTTCGAAGGGCAACAACTGCCCTCCATCGCGAGCCACCAAACCCCGCAACATCACCGAGTTGCTGTCGACGATGCAGACACCCTCCGGTGCGCTCCCCGCCGGCAATAATTCATTGCCCGTCACCACTAACTTGACCCGGGGCCGGGCGATGCAGGCGACCCGGGGGCGACCGATGGAAGCGAGCAAGGCGGCGTCCTGGGGCCGGATTCGGCGCCCGGGGGCCAGCACGGGGTCGCCCTTACGAATATCCTCGCCCGCGACCCCCACGTTTTTCTGGGGGGGCACGGCTTCCGAAATTTCCACCCGGTCGCCGTCGGCGGACTCGGAACAGACCTCCGCCATCACCACCGCATCGGCGCCCGAAGGAATCGGCGCCCCGGTCATAATCCGAACGGCTTGACCCGGGCCGACCTGGCCCTCGAAAGCCGCACCGGGAAGCGCCGTACCCAGCACGTCGAAGGGAATCGGTGCGTATTCCGAAGCCCCGAAGCTCTCCTCCCCCCGGAGCGCGTAGCCGTCCATGGCCGAGCGGGGAAAGCCGGGCACGTCGAATTTCGATTCCACGCCCTCGGCGAGCACTCGACCCGTGCAGTCGAGCAACTCGACCTCCTCCGAGGCCAGCGACCGAGTTTCCTCGGCGAGGAAGGCGTCCACTTCCGCGACATCGGCTCGCTCGGCAAAGCCGCGCATACGAACGTCGCGCACCATCAAGCAGACTCCATCAGGAACACGAAGCGGCTGCCGGGAACGGCGAACGGGCAGCGGCCTTGAGCCCCTGCCCGTTCGGTCATTCCGGCCCGCGAAGGGGCAAACTCAGGCCGACGCCTTCGTACCATAGAGCTCATCCGTCGGCTCGAAACGAACCTTGGCCGCCGCAATGGTCTCGGCGTCCACGTCGAACTTGAAGACACCGTCGGGGCCAATCCCCTCCTCGACGAGACAATCAGAGAGCTTATCCCCCTCAGCGGTCCAACCGGCCGCTTCGTTGAATTTCCACTCGTCCGACATGCAGTCCCAGGCCAAGTCGGCCACCTGCTCCTTGGTGACCTCCTCGCCGTAGAAAGCGCTGTAGAACTCGGCGATGTCGGCGATGGTCGCCTGAAGGAACTGGCAGAACCCCGAAGAGTCCGTTGCCGCGTTGACGATCTGGGATTCCTGGGAAGCTTGAGCGAAATCGTCCTTATCCAGACCCGGGTTGATGATCAGCCCCGCCGTGTGGTCGGCGCCCATGGCGCTCGTGGCATAGGTCACGCCCGTCGCCTTGAGAGGGCGCGGATCCCAAGCGGGAATCGCCTGACCTCGACCTTCGGGAACCCGGGCATGGCCTGTCAGCTTGCCCACCGCGACGGCTCCGTTGCCGATGGCCGTGTTGCGATCGCTGCCGTCGGCCACATTGCGAAGAATTTCCTTAGCCTCTTTTGCGTTGCCCCAATCCAGGTTGCCCGAATCCATCAACACCGCGATGGCTGCACCCGCCTCGATAGTATCGAGGCCCAGCTCATCACACAGTCGATCGAGCTCGGCTACGTCGTCGAGGCTGCTGATCGCGCAGCTCGCCCCCAAGAGCGTAATGGTCTCGAACTCGAGGGCCGAGGTCACATAATCCCCGTCGGCGTTATGGACGATATTGCTGCATTTCACGATGCAGCCGGTCATGCAGTTGTGCATGCCGCCACCGCGCTCTTCGAATTTCTCGACGATCCGGGCGCCATCGAGCGCGTCGGCATCCGGAGACTGCCCCTCGGTCCGGTTCTTGTAGACAAAGGTGTGGAGCATGTTGGCCGTTTGGACAAACGCGCTCGTACCCGTCTGGAACATCTGGGCCCCGCCGAGGTAATCCGACGTGTAGCTCTTATTCTTGGCCATGAAGGCCTTGGTGTCTTCCGGGCGGCGTGTCTTCGCCTTCTGGGGATCGACCAATACCCACTTCAAACCCTTCGACCCCATCACAGCACCGAGACCACCGCGAGCGGCGTGACGCGCCGGGCGCCTCTCGCGATCCTGATCCGTGCAGGCGACCGAGGCACCTGCAAGCAGGGCTTCCCCAGCCGGCCCGATGGAGATGACCGAGGCATTCTTATCTTCGTCCGCCAGCAGCTTTTCGCAAAGTGCGTAGTTCCAAAGCCCCTTCTCTGCGTCGGCATCGACCACGGTGACGCTCTCTTGCTCCACGCGAAGGCCGTAGCGCTTGCCGGAGTCCGCCGGCTTACCCTTCACGATCAGCGCCCGATAGCCGAGCTTCATCAAATCCTGGCCGGGGTTCCCGCCTGCGTTGGCCTCCTTGATGCCATTGGTCAGGGGGCTCTTGCCTCCGATGGAGATACGACCCGAGGTGGAGGCGGTGGTGCCCGAAAGGACACCCGGTGCCATCACCAGAACATTGTCCGGACCCAGCGGTTCGCAGGTCGGATCGCATTGCTCGAGCAGGATCCGCGCCGAGAGCGCGCGCCCACCGAGCAGCTTCCAGTCCTGAGGAAAGGGTTGGATGGAAACGCTCTGATCGGTCATGTCAACATAGATCACTCGATCGTTTTCTCCGGCCATGGGTCTTGCTCCTTTGCTTTGCTGGCATCCACTACTTCGAATTTCGAAACCGGGGGAACCCCCACCGGAACATCCGTTCAATAAAAGTGTGCTTCTACCCGCCCGCGATCGCCGCGAGCACTCCGAGACGATCGCCCTCGGAAAGGCTTGTCTCCAAGGCACCCGAATCGATTTGCTCCTCGTTCACGAAGAGCTTCACGAAGCGGTGCACCTTGCCCCCAGCATCCAAAACTAATGGGGCGAAGCCAGGGTAGGCGGCTTCGACCGCGAGCAGTGCACCTCGTACGTCGAGTGCCTCCACCGAGATCTCTCCAAGGCCCTGGGTCGGACCGCGGTAGGGCTCGGGGACAACGACGAGAGGCATTCAAACTCCTGGGACAAAGGCCCCGAAGCGCGGGGCCGAATAATGGCTGCGAATTCTAGCCCGCCCCGCTCTTCTGTGCGCCCGATCAAATTAAATTCCCTCGGGGCAAAAGCGCGGATCAATACGGGTAGTAGCGCCGCCGGGCGGGAACCTGCCAAAGCGTCGGCTCCGGGACATCGAAGGGCCGGTCACCCGCCGGGAGCCAGGCCGTGAGGTGGCCATCCCGGCCTCGACCGTGGTGCACACAACCCGTATCGAGTCCGCGCAGGCCCGGCGCTAGATAAAGGCCCTGGCGAGCCCAGTGCCCGTAGACGACTCCGTAGTCGTGCGCCTGACGCTGCCAGGCCCTATGCCAGGGCTCGCTGTCCGCCTCCAGGGGTTCCTTCGAGGACCAGGCCTCACCCCGAATCGATCGGCACGAGACCAGCCTGCCCAACGCGTCACGCTCGGAATCCGCCGCCGCCTGGGCGGCGGGGGCCGCCAGAAAAGCCCGAACATCGTCGAGATCGGCTCCGGCCAAACGGGCCGCCGCCGCCTGCCCCCGCTCCACGCAATCCTCCGCGGACCAATGCGGCGCGACCGACGCGTGCACCGTGACGTAGACCTGGCCCGGAAGTTCTCCGCTTTCCACCAGGGGCCGGCCTCTCAACCACTCGAGCCAATCCGGCGCCTCCGCCGACTCGAGCACATCGCCGATGGTGTCGCGTTCGCCCAGGGTCCTGATCCCCAAGATCACTGAAATCAGAGCGATTTCATGGTTTCCCAGGACATGGTGCCCACGGCCCGCGGCCACCAATTCGCGCATGCGCTCGAGCACCCGCAGGTTATCCGGGCCTCGGTTCACCAGATCGCCCACCGAGTGGAGAACGAACTCGTCGCCAAAGCTGTCGCCAAGGCGTGCCAGCAATTCGTCGAACTCATCCGCACACCCCTGAATATCTCCGACGAAGACATGCTGGGGCGTGTGAGAACCCCCGCTCAACCCGGCTTTCCTCCTGGCTCCCCGGAACGCAAGCGCGCCAGGGTCGCTCCCCAACCTCCCCGGCCCGGGGGAGCTTCCTCAAAATCCTCCACCCGGGGGTCACCCTCGAGATAGCGCCTCAATTGGGCCCTCTGGACGCCCTTGCCCTTGCCGTGAATCAGGCGGACCTCGCGATAGCCCCGGGCGACGGCTTCGTCGAGGTAGGCATCCACCATACGGAGAACATCCGCCGGGCGAAAGAAATGCAAGTCGAAGCTCTCCTCGATGGGGACCTCGACGATCTCTTCACTCTCTTCACTCTCTTCACTCTCTTCACTCTCTTCGCTCGCGGGTTCCGGGGGCTCGCTCTGCCTAGACATGGGCTGCCACCATAGCGCCGCTGGGGGGAAATCACTTTGGGGATTGAAGACTTAAATCCGCTCTCCCCAGGGTGCCCCAGACCGGGCCCCGGCCTCAAGCCCAACGCGCAAAACAGGGCTAGAATTCGGCGACCTCGGCGAGCGGCGCCGCACCGGCCCAGCGCCGGAAGACGCCGCACCGGCACAAGACCGCCAGGGAAGCCTTCAACAACAGAAAACGGGGGACGTGTGGGACGCCGCATCATCGTTTGCGATGGAGCCGAGACCGCTCGCCTTTGGAACCGGATCGGCGCCGGGCCCGACGAGGAACTCCTGTGGGTGCCTCGGGAAAACGAGTCCCGAGCGCGTCCGCCCGGCTTCCGTGCGCTTCAGGGCGGCCTCTCCGAGGATGCGTTCCAAAAACTCAGCCCCCTGGCCACCGACGAATACGCCTTGGCGAGCGATGACGGGCCCTGGGCCCGGACCGCGATCCGCGAGATCGCCAAGGTCGACCCCGACGTCCCCATCCTCGTGCTCACGGACCTGCTCAGCGACGAAGACCTTCCCCACCACGCCTGCGTCCGACGAACCGGCCTCAAGACCCTGATTCGCGACGACGTGGACGACGAGTTCGACCACCTCTCCAACCTCCAGCGCGTGGTGCAATTGCGAACGCTGCTCGATAGCCGGGAGCGCGTCGGGATCCTGCTCCAACCCGACCCGGACCCCGACGGCATTGCCTGCGGCTACGCATTGCGCGCAATTCTGGGACGCAAGCGAACCACCGCACCCCTGATCTCTTTCGGCGAAATCACACGCCCCGAGAACCGCGCCCTGGTCGAAGCCCTGGGCATCGAGGTCCACGTGATCTCCCCCGATGAACTCGAAGAGATGGACGGGCTTGTCCTGGTGGACGTCCAACCCAACGTCTTCGGGGAAGACCCCCCCGAACGTCTCCGGGAAATCGACGCGGTGATCGATCACCACCCCGAGCGCACGGGCTACGACGCCCTGATCCGGGATATCCGACCGAATTACGGCGCCACCGCGACGATCTTCACCGAGTACCTCCGGGCGAGCAAAATCGAGGTCGGTCCTCGTTTGGCCACCGCCCTGCTCTACGGCATCAAGAGCGATACCCAATACCTCGGCCGGGAGACAAGCCGCAAGGACATGATGTCCTTCGCCTACCTCCACGCCTCCCACAGTCCTGCCCTACTCCGCCGCATCGAAAGGCCCGCCCTGCCCCTGGACGGCTTGCGGGCCCTGGGCCGGGCCCTGGCCAAGGCCGAATTGCGCGACGGCATTCACATGCTCGTACTCGGCCGGGTTCGCGAAGACGTGATCCCCCAGGTCGCCGATATGGCGCTCCAGGCCGAAGGCGCCGAGTGGGCCATCGCCGTGGGCCAGGTGGGCAGCAATCTCGTCTTCTCGGTTCGCAATGTCGGCTACGTGCGCGCGGCGGGCGAGGTCGTCAGGGCCGTAGTCGAGGGCCTCGGCGTGGGCGGAGGTCATCGCTCCATGGCCAAGGGCATCATCCCCCTCAAGGCCTTCCGAGAGGTCTATGGCACCGTCGACCGCGAGCAGATTCGAAGCGCACTCTTCGACGCCTTCACCCGGGCGATTCGCAGCAACCAGGACTGAAGGGCTCGATGACTCAAGAAAGACCGAAGGCGCTGAAAGACGAAGACATCGAGTCGAGGCTGGCGGGTTGCCCGGGCTGGGCCCTGAGCGAGGGCAAGCTCAGGCGTGACCTGGAGTTCCCCGATTTCAGCGCGGCCTTCGGTTTCATGACCCGAGTGGCCATGATCGCCGAGACCCTGGACCACCACCCCGAGTGGAGCAACGTCTACAACCGGGTCAGCATTGAACTCACCACCCACGACGCCGGCGGAATCTCGACCCTGGATTTCGAGTTCGCCACGCGACTGAACCGCCTGCTCAGCGCCTCCTGAAGTCCGGACGTCGAGCTACCAGGTCGAGCTACCAGGTCGAGCTACGAGGCCGTCAACGTCGGGCTCAGAAGCTCGTGGGCACCCACCATCCGGTCCTGGATCCGAATCCCGAGCGGGCACGAACCCGTGCACGGCGCACTGCAACTCGCGCAAACCGAGGCGTTCCGGTCTAGGGCTGCGTAGAGTTCGATGGCCTGGCGCTCGGACCGGTAATCCTCGAAATACATTCGGTGCCGAAGCACGTCGTTGATGCCCACCTTCTCGGGGCAACTCGAGAGACACGCGCCGCAATGCGGGGCGCAATAGGTTTCCGCCGTAAGCCGATCGTACTTTTCGAGCACGGCGACGTCTTCCGCGTCGGGAACCTTGCCCGACGCGTAGAGATACTCGTCCACGTGCTGGAGATCGAAGAAAGAGATGACCGCGCATGACACATGGGGGTCACCGTGGACCCATTTCAGCGCGGCCTGGGCGTAGGAATCCTCCTCTTCACGAAAACCTTCGAGGCCGTGATGCTTGCCGCCCTTGAGGGTCTTCATGGCCACAACACCCATATCCTGCTCAGTTTGAGCCCTCTCGATGAGATCCGAGAGGCCGGGCCAGATTCCATGATGGTAGGCAACCATCATCACATCGAATTTCCCCGAGTCGATGGCCGCGCTCGCAACATCCTGAAGTTTCGGCGTGTGCGAGGAGAAACCGAGAAAACGCGCTTTGCCCTCGGCCTTGAGTTGGGCGAAGGCCTCGTGCACATTGGGATCGAGCAAGCGATCGACCTCATCGCAGGAATGAACGTGAATAAGGTCGACATAATCCGTGCCCAACCGGGCCAGGCTATCTTCCACCGCCTGCTTATAATCCTCCACCGGGGTTCCTGCCGGTAGGTGACCCACCGGCGTACACCATTTGGTGGCGAGGAAGAAGGAGTCCCGGGGAAAGCCCTGAATGGCTTCTCCCACCGCTCTTTCGCTGCCCTCAGAGGAGTAATCCGGGGCGGTGTCGATGTAGTTGACCCCCCGCTCCAGGGCCACCCGGACGATCTGGGTCCCGAGTTCTCCGCGAATCGCTCCGGTGCCGAGGACAGTGTCCGAAACCGGCCACTCGGTGCGCCCCAAACGGCCATAGGCCTGCACCTCACTCCCGCGCCAGGCAGCCTTCCACTCGGGATGCGTCTTCTCCACGTGACCACCGAAGACCTGGGTCAGTGGACCCTGCCAGCCCCGCCCCTCCTTCCGACCGACGCCATAGAAACTTCGACCCAACATTGCGCCGCCACCCGCCACCAGGGTAGCCAGGGCCGCGCCGCCCCCGGCGAGGCTGCCGCTCAGGAAATTGCGTCGCGTGGGATCCACCGGTTCAAGGGTTTGACGCCGCCGAGAGCGGACCAGGAAGAAGGCCACCCCCGAAACCAAAAAAATGCTCCCCAGGGCAAGCACCACCCCGGCCAGGGCGACATCGAGGCCCGGGAGGAGAAACTCGCCCACGGCCTGCATGGTCTGACCGGCGGGAAAGGCCGATGGATCCAAACCGACGGCCGCCTGCCAGAAATAATGGGCGGCGAAAGTGGCTCCCACCACCCCGGCAACGACGACCAGGACGAAAGTGGTCTTCAGTGCGGTCCATTTCACGGCAAGTACCCCCTTGGATCAAAGCCCATTCGTTCGCTCGTGGGTGATCCCAGCGAAAGTATAGGCGCCTGGGGCCCGGGCGTCAGGACGACGAACTGCCTATGCTGCGGCGCATCACGGAGCGATCCCACCGCTGGAGACAGCCCTCACCATGCCCGACCGACTCGTCGTGCCCAATATCGAAGCCCTGGCGGATTGTATAGATACCCCGATCGGGCCCAGCGAATGGATCACCGTCGATCAAGCCAGGATCGATGCCTTCGCTCGCGCGACCGGGGACGACCAGTGGATTCACACGGACAGCGAACGCGCCGCTCGGGAGTCGCCCTTCGGGCAGACGATCGCGCACGGTTACCTCACCCTCGCTCTGGCGCCCGTCCTGCTTCGCGAAATCTTTTCGGTGGAGAATTGCAGCCAGATCATCAACGCCGGGATCGACCGACTGCGATTGAAGGAGCCCGTGGCCGCGGGCTCGCGACTCCGGTTGACCGGACGCATCCTCGGGGTGCGACGGGTGCCCGGGGGCGCCGCCCGCGTCAACTTAAGCCTGAGTTGGGAACTCGAGGGCGCCAAGCGCCCGGCCTGCCGGGGCGAGGCCGTCTACGTCTACTTCCCCTGAGCTCAGTTTCCCCTGAGCTCGGTTTCCCCTGAGCTCGGTACCCTTGCCACCGATGCCTCCGGAGCGGGGTTTAGTCGGCTGGGTCGCCCAAAAAATTTCGGACCAAGGTAAGGAACTCGGGCAAGCGGTCGTGGTGCACCCAATGACCGGCTCCCTCCACGTTCACCAGGGTCGCGTCCTGGAAGGCATCGGCCCGACCGTCTTCCTCGGGATCGCTCGCCCAACTCTCACTCCCCCGTATCAGCAACGTGGGGCAGGTAATCCGCTTCCACATGGCCTTGCGCTCCTCGGGCTGAAAACTTTGAGGATAGAAGGCCCGGGTGTAGTTATCGAATTTCCAGGAGAAGGTTCCGTCCTCGTTGCGCGCCACACCGTGAACCGTCAAGTGGCGGGCCTGCTCGGGGGATAGGAATGAATTCTCCTCCTGCATTCGCTGAGCGGCCGCGTCGATATCCGGATAGCGGCGCGGTTGCCGGGAGGAGAGTTTTCGAACTTGGTCGATCCAATTCGAAATCAATTTCCAGCTCGGGGCATCCGTGTGCTCCCGAATCATCTTCGGCGGGGGACCCAACCCCTCCACCGCCACGAGCTTGCGAATATGCTCGGGGTAAACCGACGCATATTGGAGCGCCACCGCCCCCCCCAGCGAATGTGCGAGGATCGTCAAGGGCTGCAGACCCAGAGTCGAAATCAACTGAGCGATGTCGAGGACGAACTCGTTGATCATGTAGTGACCGCCGATCGCCCAGGCGCTGTCGCCGTGACCGCGCAGATCCGGAGCAATCACGTGATACTCCTCACGCAATTCCCGAGCCACCCAGTCCCAGCTGCGAGCGTGGTCCTTGTTGCCGTGGATCAATAGAAGGGGCGGCGCCTCTTCGTTTCCCCAGTCGACGTAGTGGAGCTTCAGGCGTTGGGAAACGTAATAGCTTGACGCCGGGCCGATGATTTCTCGCTCTCGATCGCTCTTCATGGGGCAGAACAGTACAGGCCCAGGCGCCGCTCCTCTACCCTCGGCGCGGGAATCGGCAGCGGCAGGAACTGCGGGGCACGGTATGCTTGCGCGACCATGAAATTGGCAATGGCACAGGTCAACCCGACGGTTGGCGACCTCCCGGGGAATCGTCAGCTGGTCGAGCAGGCGGCCGAGAAGGCTCGGGCCGCGGGGGCCGACATCGTCGTGCTGCCGGAAATGGTCCTGACCGGGTATCCGCCCATGGACCTGCTCGAGCGCGATGGCTTCGTCCGAGACCAGCTCAAGGAGTTGAGAACCCTCGAGGCCGCTTCCCGGGACATCGTGATCGTCCTGGGAGCCGTGTTGGGCGAATCTCCCCACCCGTCCCAGGGGCTTCAGAATGCCGCGGTGGTGCTGGCCGACGGGAAGACCCTGGGCTCCCGGGCCAAAGCCCTCCTGCCCACCTACGACGTCTTCGACGAAAAGCGTCATTTTGTGCCCGGGGATCAGCATGAGCCGCTGGAAATCCCAAGTCTCGGAGCCCGCCTTGGCCTCGCGGTCTGCGAGGACGCCTGGTCCCGAGAACTCAATTACCCCCTGGACCCCCTGGGCGAAATCGCTTCCCACGCGCCGTCACTCATCGTCAATCCCTCGGCATCCCCCTGGCACGCCGAAAAGCCGCGCATGCGGCGCGAAATGTTCTCTGCCCTGGCCGCCGATCTCTCGACGCCCCTGGTCTTCTGCAACCAGGTCGGCGGGAACGACGAGTTGATCTTCGATGGAGGCTCCTTTGCCGTAAACCAGCACGGCCGCATCATCGCTTCGCTTCCCCTCTTCGAAAGCGCCATGGCTCTCATCGACCTCCCCAACGAAAGCGAAGGAATCCTTGCCCACGAGGTCGTCGAAGGCGACCGGGTCGCACAACTCGAGGCCGGGCTCGTGCTGGGCATCCGAGATTATTTTCTGAAACAAAACCTGCCTCCCGGCGCTGTGATCGGACTTTCCGGCGGCATCGACTCAGCCGTCACCGCCCACCTGGCCGTTGAGGCCCTGGGAGTCGATCGAGTGAGCGGCGTTGCCATGCCCGGACCCTTCTCCTCAGACCACAGCATCGACGACGCGGCCGCATTGGCCGATAGCCTGGGCATCGAGTTTCGTACGGTCAACATTACACCGCTCTACGAGGCCTACCTCGGAGTCTTCGGTTCGCTCTTCGGTCAGAAGGACAATTACGGGCTGACCCAACAAAACATTCAATCCCGCATCCGCGGGGCGACCCTCATGGCCATCTCCAATCAGGAGAACCGACTGGTCCTCGCCACGGGCAACAAGAGCGAACTCTCGGTGGGCTACTGCACGCTCTATGGCGATACCGTGGGCGGGCTGGCTGTGCTCGGCGATGTCTACAAGCGCGAGGTCTACGACCTCGCTCGCCACGCGAACCGAACCACCGAGCGAATTCCCAGCAATACCATCGAGAAACCCCCGTCGGCGGAACTCGCTCCCGACCAGCTCGATAGCGACGACCTGCCCGACTACGAGATCCTCGACTCAATCCTCGAACAGGTCATCGAGGGGGGACGCAACGCCGAGAGCCTCCAGGCCCCGGAAGGTTGCAGCCGGGAGGAGGCCCTTCGGGTGGCAGAGCGCCTGGATCGCAACGAATACAAGCGCCGGCAGACGCCCTTGGTGCTGCGCACCTCACCCAAGGCCTTCGGACGCGGACGCAGGTTTCCCATCGTCCATCGCTACCGCTGAGCCGAGAATCGCCGGGCTAAGCGGCGGTTTCGCCGGGGGTCGCCCCGCGGACGTTCTCCGCCCGGGCGCCTCGGGGGCCTTCCTGAACCACGTACTCGACGAGGTCGCCCTCGGACAGACCGTCGTATTCCGCCGCGTTCAACCCCGAGCGGTGAAAGAAGACTTCCTTGCCATCGTCGCCTCGAATAAATCCGAAGCCCCGATCCCGGACCATCTTCTTGATCTTGCCCTTACATTTCGGCCCGGTGGGCGCGGGGGGCGGCGTGGCTCCGGTGCGCCGGCGGCCGCGTCCCTTGCCGCCGCGTCCCTTGCGCCCGCCCGGTCCGCGGAATTGATCGCTCGAGATGAACTCCGACTGGAAGAGTTCAAGGGCCACGGTCAGATCCTTGAGCCCGTCCTGCTCGGGCGACAACAAAACCTCGCCATCCTCGCTATCGACAACGCTATACCGTAGGCCTGTCCCCTTATGGGTCACAAAAAGGCCGGATTCAATTTCATCCATGCTGATCATCTTGCTGAACCTCCATACCGCTTTCGGGTACGGTCAAATCGAGAAAGTCGAGGCGCCGGAAAACAAAGTCCGCGCAATTCACTCGGGAAGGGGCCGGAACAGCGACTCCTGGGGGGGAGGCGGCTTGGAGCGCCGGGTCGGGACATTAGGAGAACTACCCTTCGGGGTCAATTATCGCCAGGCGGGTAATCGTCTGGAAATCCCCGGGCCGAGAACCCGCCCTACGGCCGCCCCTCGGGAAGAGACTCGGGAGGAAACTCGGGAGGAAACTCGGGAAAAGACCCTGGAAAAGACCCGGGACAAGGCCCGGGACAAGGCCCGGGGGCTCGGGCCGAGATTTCGGCGCGCGTTGCGCGGGGGGGCCATAGCCCTGGGCGTGCTCGCCCCGGCGGTGGCCATCGGCCAAGCCGAGGGCGTGCTCCGGGTGGGGACCAGTGGCGATTACGCCCCATTCAGCATGGCGAGCCCCGGGCCCGACGGGCAGACCGTCTTTCGGGGACTGGCTCCGGAAATCGCCCGGGCCTACGCCGAGGATCGCGGTCTCGAGCTCGTCTTCGTCCGCTTCGATTGGCCTAACCTGTTGGACGACCTGGGGGCGGATCGATTCGACGTGGCCATGGGCGGCATCACGGTGCGCCCGGAGCGCTCCCTCGCCGGCCGCTTCAGTCTTCCCATCACCGGCAGCGGAGCCGTGGCCCTGGTCCGCTCCGACGGCCCCCTGGCGGCTCTGGCCGATCTCGAGCGGCCGGGCCTGCCCATGGCGGTCAACGCCGGGGGACATCTCGAGCGAACCGCACGAAAAAGCTTTCCCCAGGCTGCGCTCCTGACCCTCGACGAAAACGCCGGGGTGATGGCCGAGCTCGACGCGGGTCGCGCGGATGCGGTCATCACCGACACCCTCGAAGCCCCCCATTGGCGCGCGGGAAGAACCGACCTGCGCACCCTCGGCCCCTTCACCCGAGACCGCAAGGCGCTTTGGGTCCGGGTTGAAAACGCCGAGCTGGCCCTGGACCTGGACCGCTGGCTCCTCGCCCAGGAGCGCAGCGGACGCCTGGCCGAGTGGCGCGCGCGTCATCTCGGGGAGCAGCCCCAGGTGCTGCCCCCTCGGCCCGTACTGTCGGGGTTGCTCGCTGCCATGGCCGAACGCTTGGCCCTGATGCCCGCCGTCGCCGAGGCCAAGCGCGCGAGCGGGTCTCCCGTCGCCGTTCCCGCCCGGGAGGTCCGGGTTCTCAAGGCCGCCCTCGCCCGGGTCCGCGAAAGCGAACGGGCGTTGGGGATTCCCGAGGCACAAGCCCTCCCCCCGGCCGCTGTGAGCGAGTTCTTTGTCGCCCAGATCGAGGCCGCCAAGGCCATCCAGCGCCGGGTCCTCGCGGAGCCTCGCCCCCCGAACCTCGGCCCTCCGTTCTCCCTCGATGAGGATCTTCGCCCGGCTCTGCTTCGGATCGGCGACCGCATCGCCCGACTGCTCGTCCAATTGCCTCAAGGCATCGACGACGACGAAATCCGCGAGCGATGCCAGGGGGCGCTGGCCGGCCTCGGCCTGGACCCCGGGCGCATGGACGCACTCGCCCAGGGACTGATCGCCGTCGAGGCCCGCCGCGAGTCGCTTCCCTAAGCGACCCCCGGGCCTTTTAGTACCCCCGGGCCTCTAGTAATAGGAGCAGCAGGTGCGGTGGCGGGGCGACGCCTTGATCTCCGGGTTCTGACCGCGGTGCCAGAGGAGCGCGTCCAGACGCCTGGGGGGCATGGGTTCGCCGACTTTACCCATCTCGGCGCTGAGTCGTTCCACCGCATGGAGGGCCACGGCGCGAATCTCTATTTCTTCAGCCGAACCCAGGGCGATCCTTTCTTCGGCATCGATCCGGCCGAGCAGATCGGGGGCGTAATCGAGCACCCCCTCCCAGCGAAGCACATGGGGGACGAGGTTGTCGGCAAAGATCGTGAGCTCATCGAGGTCGTCGAAGCGCCCGGGGCCCGACCCCTCGAAGGCGGTGGCGAGATCCGTGCAGGTGATCTGAGCCCGCTTGTAGAAGGGAACCTCGAGCCCGTCATAATCCTCGACATCGCGATAGAGGGGCATGGAACCCAGGATCTCCACCAGGCCCTCGGCTCGGTGGTCCGCCGCCTCCACCAGGCCCGCGAAGGAGCCACCAAAACTTCCCTGCACCCGGTTGCCAAGATCGCGCCAGGATTGGGCAAAGAGTTCCATCAGCGGTGAGATCTCAGAGGGCGCCGAGGGCTGACCGAAGATCCCCGCGCACTCGTCGGCCTCAATTTGGGCGAGGGCCGCCGGATCGAGGGCGCCGTTTTCATCGAAGTGCTCGGCGAGGCAGGTCGCCACGGTGAAATAGCCCGATGCCCCGGGGCGCTTTTGCATATGGGGAAACCAGCCGGATCCGAAATTCACCGCATCGAGGGTCAGAACGAAGGCCAGGGTAGACGCGTCGTCTTCCCGGCGGTGGTGGGCGGGATCCTCGGCTTCGAGCGATTGCTCTCGGCCCACCAGGCCCTCGGCGAAGGCCGCGAGCCCCGCCTCGTCAATCCGCACCCAACGCGCGCGTTCCGCCACCGTGGCGCAGGCTCGGCGAATCGTCTCGAAGAGCCCCACCCTAGGGTTTCCCGCCCGGGCCCGGCAGACCGAAGAGGCCGATCGCCCGGGGCAGCAATTCAACGCGCACCGGCGCCCGGCCCGCAGCTTCGCCATCGACATCCAGGGGCGCGTGATCGCCACCCACCGGCTCCGCTTCGACCCGGGTGCCCCGGTGCACCGAAACCGCGGGATGACTTACATGGCGCCCGCTATAGAGCGAGGGCAGGTTGTACCAGAGCCGGGGCCGGGAGAGCGCCTTGACGATCACGACATCGAGCAGGCCATCGTCGCACTCGGCTCCCGGAGCCATTTTCATGCCAGCCCCGCAGAAGCGACCGTTGGCCGCCAGAACCAAGGCGATGCGACCCGTGTGCACTTCCTCACCATCGACCCGCACCACAACCTCGGGCTGGTGATGGCGAGCGATCGCTCCGAGACTCGCCCGTAGGAACCCGGCGCGGGGACCGAGCCGTCCGGGATGGCGATTGACCGAGTCGACGATGGAACCGCTCAAACCAAAACTCGCCTCGTTGAGAAAAAAACGGGATTCCTCTTCACCCCCGAGCCCGGTATGGACGACCCGACCGGCGTCCACCCGCCGGCAGAGCCCGCTCCGGAGAGCGCCGATGGCCTGGTCGAGAGCCCGGGGAACGCCCACCGTGCGCGCGAAATCGCAACCCGAACCCAGGGGAAGCAAGCCGATCTCGGTTTCCTGACCGAGCCCCGCCGAAAGCAAGCCGCTGACAACCTCGCCCAAGGTTCCGTCCCCTCCGCCGACGATCAGCCGCTTGACCCCGGCACGCGACGCTTCCCGGGCGATCCGTGAGGCATCCCAGGGCGCCCGGGTACGCTCGATCTCGAGACCGCCCGGAGCGCTGGAGAAGGACTCGATCAGGCGGCTTTCGATGCGGCCGAGAAGCCGGGATACGTTCCCCGCACGGGGATTCAGAATGGCGAGAGTCTCAGCGGGCACGGCCAGACAATACCCCTCGACGGGATTCGGGTCAGCTTGTGTCCTGCACTATAGTGGGCCACCCCTATGACAAAGGCTTCGCGGAAATGGCTTGGGTTTACGGGCCTGGGCATTGGCCTAGTCGCCCTGGGGATGTTCGTTCGCGGCCGCTTGGGCATCGACCTCGACCCGGAGTCCATTCGCGAATGGGTTCTCGCCGCGGGCCCCATTGCCCCAGTTCTGTGCGTGGGCCTCGTCGCCGGACGGAGCTTCGTCGGCCTGCCCTCCCAGGTCGTGCTGATCGTGGCGGGACTCTGCTTTGGGGTCTTCTGGGGAACTCTCTACGGCGCCCTGGGTCTGGAGATCTCCGGACTGATCGCTTTCCAACTCGCGCGGATGGCCGGGCGCGACGCGGTGCATCGGAAGATTCCCGATCGCATCCGGCCTCTGATCAAACGAGCCGGGGAGCGTCCGGGCGCCCTCTTTATCACCCTGGCCACGGGCTACCCCATTGGGGTGCTCACCGCGTATCACGCCCTGGCCGGGGTCACCGCCATGAAACTCGGCGTATTCACCCTGGCCCTATGGGCGGGCGCCATTCCCCGCGCAGCCACCTATGCCTATTTCGGCGACAGCCTGATGGCCGGCGAACTCAAGCTGATCCTGATCGCCACCGCGATCATCTTTGCCCTGCTCGCTTCGCCGCTGCTCTTTCCCAGCGGCCGCAATTTCCTCGGACGCGTGGTGCTCGGTAAGGGGGAAGCCGAAGAGGACGCCGTCGACCTCAACCCGCCTGCTGGCGCAGAAGATTCAGAGCAGAGCCCGCCTTGAACCACCCGATCTGCTCTTCGTTCAGGGTGTGGTCGACTGAAAAGCTCTCCTCGCTGCCATCCGCATGATGCACCACCGCCGTCAGGGCGGAATCGGGCGCCAGCGTTTTCAAGCCGCGCAAACTGATGCGATCGGTCTCGAGGACCTTCTCGTAATCGGCCGGGTCGACGAAGGTCAGCGGGAGAACCCCCTGCTTCTTCAGGTTCGACTCGTGAATCCGCGCGAAGCTCCGGGTGATCACCGCAGCGGCCCCCAAATGACGAGGCGACATGGCCGCATGCTCCCGGCTGCTTCCCTCGCCGTAATTTTCGTCGCCCACCACGACCCAACGCATCTTCTCGGCCTTGTAGTGGCGCGCCACCGCGGGGAAGGCAACGCCGGCCTCGCCCGATAGCTGGTCGAGGCCCGTGCCCGGGTCACCCGTGAAGGCATTGATCGCGCCGATGAACATGTTGTCGCTGATATTGTCCAGGTGTCCTCGGAAGCGAAGCCAAGGACCCGCCATGGAAATATGATCCGTGGTGCACTTTCCTCGCGCTTTTAGGAGCAGGGGAAGCGATTCCATGTCCTGACCGTCCCAGGGTTCGAAGGGAGATAGACGCTGGAGGCGCTCGCTCTCGGGCGCAATTTCCACGTCGAGGTTGCCGTGATCTTTCGCCGGTGCCTGATAGCCCTCGTACGAAATCACGAAGCCATCGACGGGGATCTCCGGAGCTGGAGCCGGAGGGTCGAGCTTGAAGCGCGTTCCGTCGGCGGCCTCGAGCTCGCCGTCCAAGGGACTCCAATCCAGGGTTCCAGCCAAGGCATAGGCGACCACAACCTCCGGACTGGAGATGAAGGAGAGGGTTTCGGGGTTGCCATCGTTTCGCTTGGGGAAATTTCGGTTGTAGGAGCTGATGATCGAGTTCGAATCACCCTTCTGGACATCGTCCCGCTTCCACTGGCCGATGCACGGGCCGCAGGCATTGGCGAGCACGGTTCCCCCGATCGCCTCGAGCTCCTGCATTTGGCCGTCCCGGCCGATGGTCTGATGAATCTGCTCGGAGCCCGGGGTCACCCAGAGGGTGGCCCGGCTGCGCGCGCCGTGGGCAGCCGCCTGACGAGCGACATCCGCCGCTCTGGACATGTCCTCGTAGGACGAATTCGTACAGCTCCCGATCAGCCCCGCGCTCAGTTTTTCCGGGTAGCCGTTCTCCCGGGTGTCGGCGGCCATCCGGGAAACCGGGTGGGCCAGATCGGGCGTGTGGGGGCCCACGATATAGGGCTCGAGAGTCGAGAGGTCGATCTCGACCAAGACATCAAAATAGTTTCCGGGATCGGCGAGCACCTCGTCGTCGGCCCGGAGTAGGTCGGCCTCCGCCGCCGCAACCGCCGCGATATCCCCGCGCTCGGTGGCCTCGAGGTAGGCATGCATGCGCGGGTCATAGGGGAAGATCGAAGTGGTGGCGCCGAGTTCGGCACCCATATTCGTAATCGTTCCCTTGCCCGTGCAACTGATGGAGTCCGCGCCGGGTCCGAAATACTCGACCACGCGGTTGGTCCCGCCCTTGACCGTCAACTCGTCGAGAACCTTGAGGATAACGTCCTTGGGAGAGGACCAGCCCGAGAGCTCGCCCTTCAAGTGCACGCCGACCCGATTGGGGTGCAGCACCTCCCAGGGGAAGCCCGCCATGACGTCCACCGCATCGGCACCCCCCACCCCGCAGGCAAACATGCCGAGGCCACCGGCATTGGGCGTATGCGAGTCGGTGCCCAGCATCATGCCACCGGGAAAAGCGTATTTTTCCAGCACGACCTGGTGAATGATTCCCGCTCCGGGCCCCCAGAACCCGATGCCGTAGCGCGACGAGCAGGTGCGCAAGAAATTATAGACCTCGGCGTTGGTGGTTTCGGCGGTCCCGAGATCGGTCCGCGACCCCTTATAGGCCTCGATCAAGTGGTCGCAATGCACGGTGGTGGGTACGGCGGTTTCGTCCTTGCCCGCCTGCATGAACTGGAGCAGCGCCATCTGAGCAGTCGCGTCCTGCATCGCGATGCGATCCGGGCGCAACAGGAGGTAGGCCTCACCGGGCTCGAGTTCCTGGCCAGCCGGATCATTCAGGTGCCCGAAAAGCACCTTTTCCGCGTAGGTGAGCGGTCGGCCGAGGCGGCCTCGCACGATCTCAAGGCTTTCCTTCATCCGGGTGTAGGTGCCCTCGACGAGTTGGGCTGTGGTTTCGATCACCGGCATGGCTGTACTCCTATCGAACGGGATGGATTCATGTCTTGGCCACTCCACCTCGGAGGGGCCCGCCCCGCGGCGACTCCCTGAAGAGCCCGGGTCGCAGAAGCGCCCCAGAACCACCTCGGGGACCGGGCGCATCGCCCCTTGTCCTGGGAGGCGAACCCAGGGGGCGGCCACAATAGCGCAGGCCCGGGCCGCGTTCAGGAGAGACCGGGTCGCTCGCGAGAAGCCGCCCGGACGGTTTTGGACGCCGGAGGAGAGCGTTGGGGCTGCCGTCGCGAAGCCGGGGCGTCTTCGGGTACGATTCGGCGATGGCATTTCAAGCGAGAAAGATTCAGGGAGCGGGGGAACTCTCGATCAACCTGGTCGAGTGGAGCCAGGAGGGCGTCCCCATGCTGCTTCTCCACGGCTACAGCAACGAAGCCCATATCTGGGATGATTTTATCCCCACCGTCGCCGACCATTACCGGGTTATGGCCGTCGACCTCCGGGGCCACGGCGATTCGGACTGGCACCCCGAGGGCGCCTACACGTACCAGGACCACGTCGAAGACATCGAGGCCATCGTCGCCAGCCTCGGTCTCGAAAGACTTGTCCTGGTGGGGCACTCCCTGGGTGGGCGCATCGCCATGCTCTACGGAGGCCGCAACCCCGAAAAACTCGCGGGTCTGGTGATCGTCGACTCCGCCCCGGAAATCGACGCCCGGGGCAGCACCCGGATTTCCATGGAGGCCGCTCAAAATTCGGACCCGAGTTTCGCTTCCCTCGCCGAATACGAGCAGCTACTCGTTCACCTCTACCCCGCGGCGACCTCGGCTTCGATCCGCCGGATGGCAAAATTCGGTGCCCGGCAACGGCCCGAGGACAAGCGCTGGATCCTCAAGATGGATACGGCCTTTCGCCGGGCGGTGAGCGGGGACACCGGCAAGCTCGATGCCGCCGAAATCGAAAAACGGCACACCGAAGATCAGGAGAACATGTGGAAAGCCCTGGCCCAAATCCCCTGCCCCACCCTAGTTATCCGGGGGGCCGCTTCGGATATCCTTGGCGCCGAAATCGCCGACCGGATGGCGGACGAAGTGCTTCCTCAAGGGCAGCTCGCGGTGGTCCCCCAGGCGGGACACTCGGTGATGACCGATAACCCCGAGGGATTCAACGCCGCCCTGGCGAAATTTGCCCTCGGCGAATAGCGACGGGGCTTCGCTAAGCTGCGCGCCACCCGGGCCGGCCGGATCGCCCACCCGGGGGCCATCGCAATATGACCGCTGAGGACCGACCCCTGGATACCCGCAGAAACGAGGATGCCGCCATGCTTCGCCCACACCGATGGCTCGCCGCACTTCTCGTGGCGTTTTGCCTAACGGCCTCCGCCGCCGGCGGGAACGAAGTGGGCGGGGACAATCTGGCAGGAAATAACGGGGGAGAGCCCGCCCCCGAGGCCCGGGCTTCCGCCGCCGCCACCGTGGAGCGGCTCCATGGTGGGCTGATGGAATCCATGCAGGGAGCCCAGGAGCTCGGCTTCCAGGGACGCTTCGACCGTTTGCGGCCGGTCGTCGAGGAAACCTTCGACCTCAACTTCATGGGCTCCAAATCCGTCGGGCGACACTGGAAGAAGTTGTCCGCGGCTGAAAAGGAGATCTGGCTCGACAAGTTCACGAGCTTCCTAGCCGCGAACTACGCCGGCAATTTCGACGCGTACGACGGCGAATCCTTTCACACCCTGGGCGAGGAACCCGCAAAACGCGAAACCCTGGTTGTCCTCACCGAGCTCCGGGTCCCCAACTCCGAGGACATCATCCTCAACTATCGATTGCGAAAGACCGACGACGGTTGGCGAATCATCGACATCTACCTCAAGGGCACGGTCAGCGAACTCGCCCTGCGACGATCGGATTTCTCCACCACCCTGAAGGCGAAGGGATTTCCCGAACTCGCCGCCGCCGTGGACAAGAAGATCCTCGACCTGCGCACCAAGGGCGGCAGCTGAACTCGGCCCTCTCTCGGCGGGTCTTCTGACCAGACCCCTCTCAATAGACCCCTAGGGCGAACGATCGGGCCGACGATCTTCGCGCCGGGCCCAGACCTGGGCTTCGCGATTCTGGATATAACCGCTGCGCAGAGCCGCGTAATAATCGATCGAACTCTCCTCCAAAGCCTTGATCTCCTCGTAATGGCTTTCGCGCTGGGAGAAACCCGAACTCGTATTGAAGAAGAGCGCGTCGACCCCCGGCAGGATGAAGAAGGTGGGGTGAAAGAGCGAATCGACTCCGAGGCCTACGGCATCCCGTGCGTCCGAGGGTCCAAAGAGTGGGAGTACCAGATAGGGGCCTGTGGGAATCCCGG
This sequence comes from Myxococcota bacterium, assembly GCA_029243605.1. GTDB lineage: Bacteria > Myxococcota_A > UBA9160 > UBA9160 > UBA4427 > JAZXM01. Next base: position 28,399 of record JAQWRT010000079.1, on the reverse strand, counting down.
CCAGGGCAAGGGTCTGACCGAAATCCGACACGTGGCCGTCGAGCCCCCAGCTTGTCGCCGGATCGAAAAGCCCCCCGATCCCCACGGTAAAATTGACGATCAGGCGGACGAAGGTGCGCTGGGCGTCCATCCACTCGAGTTGAAAGATGTCGTTCACCAGGCTTTGGGTGGAATTGATATTGGTGAAGAAGCGGTTGACCGAGCGCCGCGCGACCTCGGGAACCAAATACCGGTACCCCTCGGTGAGCGGATCGAAAAGGAAGCGATCCACTACCCGGTTGAAACCCAAGAATCCGCGGTTCACCGGTTCGAAGGGGTCCGCAATGCCCGTGTCCCCACCCTCGAGTTCCAGATCGAAATCGTCGAAGTCATCGAAGTCACCGAAATCATCGGAGTCGGTGGAGTTCGTGATCCCCGGTTCGGGCTCGCCGGCGACGTCCACCGCATGCCCCATCCCCGGACCCAAAACGAGGCCGAGCAGGAGCAGCGCCGCCAACCCACGGGAGCCCCCAGGCCTCCCCGCCGCTCGTCTTTGTCGAAAATTGGGTCTAAACATGCGCGCGGAATCTACAGAAGCCCCGGGTCGAGGGATAGCGCGGGTTCGCTGTATGCGGTTAAATACCCCCGTCTAATTTCCCCCGGGGCTAAGTGCGGGCGAAAAACTGTGACGAGGTCAAATCGGGTGGGGTAGTCTCGGGTCCTCAAGGATGAGAAGCCCTGGCGCTGAGTCCAAGCGTCTCCTCCGCCGAAGCCCCCCGCACGGCAAACTAGAAGGTCAAAACGCCCACTTCGCCAACGAGCTGGGGGCGATTCAGACAGCGCCCAGTGTGAAGACGCCCCTCGGGCCCGCCGTGGGGCCCCAACGGGTTGAAACGCGAGAGGAGAACGAGGCCGGTGGACATCCTGCAGAAATGCTCCGACTACACCCTCGCGCGTGAGCTCCGCCAGGCCGACATGTATCCCTATTACCGGAGTATTTCCTCTCCCCAGGATCCGGTGGTCACCATCGACGGCCAGAAGGTCATCATGTTGGGGTCGAATAATTACCTGGGACTGACGAGCCACCCCGCCGTCAAGGAAGCCGCCGCCGCCGCAGTCCTCCGCTACGGCACGGGCTGCGCGGGCTCCCGGCTTCTCAACGGCACCCTGGATATCCACGTCGAACTCGAGGAACGCCTGGCCGAATTCATGAAGGCCGAGGCCATTCTCACCTTCGCCACCGGCTTTCAGGTGAACGTCGGTGTCCTCTCCTGCCTCTTTGGGCGCCAGGATCTGGCCTTCCTCGACAGCATGGACCACGCCTCGATCATCGATGGCGTTCGCCTCGGGTTCGGGAAGACCCTCAAGTACAAGCACAACGACATGAACGATCTCGAGGGCAAGCTGGCCCGCTCGGACCCCGACAAGGGCAAGATGATCGTGGTCGATGGCGTCTTCTCGATGGAGGGCGATATCGCGAACCTGCCCCGACTCGTCGAACTCAAGAACACCCACGGCGCACGGCTCTTCGTCGACGATGCCCACGGCATCGGTGTGTTGGGGGAACACGGTCGCGGCACCGGCGAGCATTTCGGACTCGAGAGCGAAGTGGACCTGGTCATGGGCACCTTCTCGAAATCCCTGGCCTCGGTGGGGGGATTCATCGCCGGCAGCCATGACGTCGTCGACTTCATCCGGCACAACGCGCGATCGGGGATCTTTTCAGCCGCCATGCCTCCGGGCACCGCCGCCGCCGCACTCAAGGCTCTGGAGATCATCCAAGCCGAGCCCGAGCGCCGCGAACAACTCTGGGAATCCACCCGCTACATGAAGCGTGAACTCGAGGGCCTCGGCTTCGATACCGGCCATTCGGAATCTCCGGTCATTCCCATCGTGGTCGGCGAAGACTCGACGGTCTTCAGCATGGCGACGCGACTCCAGGATGAGGGCGTCTTCGTCAATCCCATCGTGACTCCCGCAGTGCCCCCCGGCCAGGGCATGATTCGGACCTCCTACATGGCCACCCACCGCCGGGAGCATCTCGACCAGGCCCTCACCGGCATCGCCAAGGTGGGCCGGGAATTCGCGATCATCTGATCGTCCCCGAGTTCGAGTTAGAGATCGGGACAGGGCGCGTCGCCGCGACACACGAAGCGGAGTCCCTCCGGCGCCCCATGGATCTAGGCTTCGGCTTTTTCCAGACCCCGGCGACCGATGGCATCGTCGGCGAATTGCCGAGCGGTGCGACCCGAGCGACTGCCCCGGGCCAAAGCCCAGGCCAGGGCCGACTCGCGCAGATCCGAATCCATTTCGTCGAATCCCGCCCGGCCCAGATAATGCTGAACGATGGCCAAATAGGTCGTTTGGTCGAAGTTGTAGAACCCCAGCACCAATCCGAAGCGGTCGGATAACGCCAATTTCTCTTCGAGGGCCTCTCCCAGGTGCAACTCGCCCTCTTCGTCCAACCGGGCCTGCCTGTTCTCCTCCATGGATTCGGGCACGAGATGGCGCCGGTTGCTGGTCGCCACGATGCAGACGTTCTCGGGCCGGGCCTCCAGGCTTCCATCGAGGGCCGCTTTGAGTTCGCGATAGCCCGCTTCGCCGGGAGCGAAGGAGAGGTCATCGCAGAACACCAGGAAGAAAAAATCTTCCCCCGCGCGAAGTGCGGCAAGAACCCGGGGAAGTTGGGCGAGGTCCGAGCGGTCGAGTTCCACCACTCTCAGGCCCCGGTCGGCATAGCGACCGAGAAGCCCGCGGACCGCCGAAGATTTCCCCGTTCCCCGCTCTCCGTGCAACAGGACGTTGTTGTAGGGCTGGGCGGCAAGGAATTGGCGGGTATTGCGCTCGAGGATCGCCAGGGAATCCTCGACACCGAGCAGATCGTCGAGATCGAAAAGAACGGGGGCGTCCATGGCCAGCAGGTGCCCTCCCCCCGCCCTCTGTTCCCAACGGAAAGCCAGGCGACTCGCAAAATCCGAGGCGCCGAGTTCCGGCGGTGCCACCTCACCTAGAACGCGCTCGGCGAGTACGAGTACCCGCTCCAGGCGCTCCAACAATCGCTTCATTCGACCCATGCCATCCCTTTCGAGGGGGAAGTGTAGGCGGCGGCCGGCTAAATGCCTCCTGCCACCCGTCGCCCGGGGCATGGCCTATTCTTAGGGCCATGACACCGTTCGTCCTGCTGACGATTTTCGCCGTCGCCGCGCTCCTCCTGGCCAATTTCCGAAACTCCCGGGTGGGCATCTGGCTCGCCAAGCCCCTGGCCTCCACGGGCTTCATCGCCGTGGCCCTGATCGCCCACGCCCAGGCGAGCGCCACCGGCGAAAACCCCTTCTACGCACCCGCCCTGATCGTCGGTCTCGCCCTCTGCTGGCTGGGGGACGTCCTGCTGATCCCCGAGAATCGACCCGGAATATTCCGCGCCGGGATCTTCGCCTTTCTCCTCGGCCACGTTGCCTACCTCGCCGCCTTCCTGAGCTTAGGGCTCGACCCCGCCTGGGCAGTGATCACCGGGGCGCTCCTTTGCCTGCCCGCAGTGGGCGTGCTCCGAGTGCTCGGACCCCGGGTGCCCTCGGAACTCACCGTTGCGGTTCGCAGCTATGTGCTGGTCATCAGCGCCATGCTGCTCTGCGCTGCGGGAGCGGTGGGCGGCGGAGCGAACCCGAACCTGCTCCTGGGTGCGGCCCTCTTCTACGTGTCCGACCTCGCCGTCGCCCGTGATCGGTTCCTCGCGCCCGGCTTCAGCAACGCCGCCTGGGGGCTCCCGCTCTACTACGCGGCGCAATTACTCCTCGCGCGAACCCTCGCCTAAACCGGGAAAGGGCTCGGCACCGAGTGCCTCAGCGCCGGGTATAGGCGGACAGGTCGAATTCGTCCGAGCGGTCGGGGAGGGGATATTCGATGGCCCCCATGAAGAGTTCGAGAAAGCGGTAGGTCAACCCCCAGACCACATGCCGCTGGGGCTCACCCACCAAGACCCCAGGAAATTCCATATTTTCGGCCTGGGGAGACCGGTAGGCGACGTGCCTCTGGCGGTCGAGAAGCCCGCGTAATGGAAACCAGATCGTCGAGCGCACCTCCGAGGCCTGGAGCGAAACCGGGCCGAGATCTTTGGCCAGGTAGACGTGAGCACTGACCACCAACTGGTTCTGGCCGAAGCGGCGGTGGCCCTGAAGATCGCCCAACCCACCGATATATTCGGCCCCCGCCAGGGAGAGTCCGACCTCCTCGAGGGTTTCACGCTCGGCCGCGGCTCGGGGCGTCGAATCGACTGCCTCGAGTCGTCCGCCCGGAAAGGCCATATGCCCGGACCAGGGATCCCCCGACCGGGTTGCCCGCTCGATAAAGAGAATTTCTGGTCCCTGGCGAAGTTCGCGCAGCACCACGGCCACCGCAGCGCGATTCGCCGCCTCGAAATCGACCCAATCGGGCTCGAAGAGATTGAAGCGCTCTCGGATCTGGGAAACCTGCGGCATGGGCTCACCATAGCGCGGTGGCCCGGGGCCCGGCCCGACGGCCAAACGGGGAAAATGGACTTTTCGGACCAGTCACCTAGCCTGCCGGTCATGGAGATCCAGAACAAGCCGGCCCCCAATGCCCGTCAACTGCTGAAACTGGCCGAGCGCGACCTCGCCCAAGCCCGCAGCGAACTGCAAAAGCTCTCGGACGAGGAACAGGTCGCCACCCTTTGCGAAGCCCCTGTCGCCATGCGGGTGCGGCTGCTGGAACTCGTCGAACGACCCGAGAAGTTGATCCCTCTGATCCCCGAAGCCGAACTCTGCTTCACCTGCAAGCAGGTGGGCGTGAGCGATTCGAGTTGGATCCTGACCTACGCCACCAGCGACCAGATCATCGCTTGCATCGACCTCGACGCATGGTCCGGGCTCAAACCCGAAATCACCAAGCTCGATCAGTGGATCGCCGCCCTCGCCGAAGCCGGGGAGGAAAGCCTCTTGCGCGCCAGCCAGGCCATGGACCCCGAGATGGTCGCCCTCTACTTGCGAGAGCACGCCGACGTCGAACTCAAGCCCAGCGGTGATGAGGACTGGCAGCCCCCGGAAGGCGGTCAGACCATCGAGGGCCAGTTCTACGTCATCGCCCGGGCGGATAACGACGATCTCGCTCCCCTTCTCAAGCTTCTCAACGTTCTCTTCCAACGCGACTACTGGCTCTACTTTCGCATGATGCAATCCGTCCGCGAAGAGTCGACGACGGAAATCATTGACTGGGCCTTGCGCTGGCGAACCAATCGGCTCGAAGACCTGGGCTTCCCCTCCTGGGACCGCTCCATGGCGATCTACGGCCATATCCGCCCGGATCGCCTGCCCGATCTCCCCGACGAAGCGATTCCCCACGAGGGCTCGGCCTGGGATCTCCCGGTTTGGATCACCGCGCTTCCCGCCGCCTCGGAGCAGGGGCATCTGATCTTTCGCGCGGTGGCCGAACTCGAAATCGAAGAGCGAGCCCGCTTTTTCTACGCCTTTCTCTCCCTCGCCAACCGGGTGGCCGTGGCCGATCGCCGGGATCTCGGCGATAGCGAAACCCTTCCCGCGACCATGGAAAAAGCCGCCAGAGTCGCGAGTCTCGGGCTCGAACACATCGCCCAGGAAACCGGCTTGTCCGTGGCGGACGTCCTGCGAAGGGCCAGCGTCACCCGCCTCTTCCGAGTCGGCGTCAACCTCGCCCCGGAAGGCGTTCGCCCGCGCTTCGCCGAAGAGGACGAGGACGACGCGGAGACCGAGAACGGCGGGGAAGCGGCGCCCTAAAAATTTAGGGGCGGGAGCGGGGCAAAAGAAAAGGCCCGCTCCGAAAACTTTCTTCCCGGAGCGGGCCCGAAAGGCTCAAAGAGCCCAAGTCGGCAGACGACTAAAGGTCTACTGCCTTCAGGGTCTTGCGCTTGTTGCCCACGGCGCGGGCTTCAGCGTCCTTGATCATGCCCCGAACGGCTGCATCGAGCGCACCGTAGAACTCGGAACCCACGTTGCACTTCTTGACCGCTGCTTTGGTGCGAGCCTTCGAAATGATGAGTTCGACGGGCTTGCTCTTGCGTGCTGCCTTCTTCTTCTTCTTTTTCGCGGCCATATGACCTCCCAATTTCGGTTCGCCCAACACCACGGAATTCGTGGCGGTAGCGACCGTTTACCCCCTGACGTGCTTGAACACGCTGATTGGCGCGGAGAATAAGGGTTTCCGCCCCTGAGTCAATCGAAAAACGCTCTTAGAGCGCCTGTAAATGCCGATTTCGACACTTTTAGCGAAGACCGGGTGATCCTTGAGCACTTTTTGTTTTCGCTGGAAGCTCGCAACGTCTCGATGAATCCCCTGCAACGTCTCGAAAACCCAAGACGTTTTCAGGAAGCCGTTGAGCCCTGGCTGCGGGACGGGTAGGGTCGGACGTCGTGGATTCCCGATTCGTACGCTTTAGCTCGAAGAGCCGACCCGGTCTTTTCCTTCATGCCCTGACTTGGGGAGACCCGGAGGCCCCCCCCCTCGTGCTTCTCCACGGCGGGGGCGCCAATGCCCACTGGTGGGACCATATGGCCGAACCCCTTGCCCGCCGGCGCCGAGTCATAGCCCTCGACTTTCGCGGCCACGGCGACTCGGATTATCCCGATGCTCTTGAGGTCGGTGCCTTCAATTTCGACCTCGAAGCCCTTTGCGAATTTCTGGGAACCGCGCGCTTTGACCTGGTCGGCCACTCCATGGGGGCCCAGGTCGCCCTCGATCACGCGTCGCGTCATCCGGAGACAGGGCGTGTGGTCCTGCTCGATCTCGCTCGGGGCGCCAGTCGCCGCTCGCGCCGAATCGCTCGCCTCGCCCTGGCCCTCCGCCGTACCTACGAGAACCGGGGCGAAGCCATCGATCGCTACCGGGTGATTCCGCCCTCCGAAGGCATGGAGCCCGCCCTCCTGCGCGCCATCGCAAATCATTCGGTTCGCGAGGACGACGACGGCCGGTGGGGTTTCAAATTCGACCCGCGCTGGTTCACCATTGCCTCACGACCGGCGCCCGACCTTTCCCAGGTCCGCAGCCGTGTGCTTCTCATGCGGGGCGGGGAGAGCAAACTTCTCTCCCCCGAAGGCGCCGAAGAATTCAGCGGCCAGGTCTCGGGTGCTCGGGTGTTGACGATTCCGGGGGCTGGGCACCACGTCCATCTGGATCAACCCGAGCACGTCCTCACCGGACTGATTGAATTTCTCGAATCCTAGGGGAGGCCCTCAGCAAGCTTGGGGCGAAGAAGAGTCCCGGGATTGTTCTCTCGTTGTGCTCTTGCCGCTAAATCTGCCATCCTTGGGAGGAACCCACGATGGGGGTGGACGATTGATCACGGTCACCATGGCTACCGTTATCGACTCCAAGACCGAGCGCGTATGGCGTGCGCTCACGGAACCCGCCGAGCTCCTTGGCTGGGACGATGACATGTTGGCTCCCGCTCAATCGCTCCCCCGCTATCCAGTCCCCGGTCAACACGCACTCTGGCGCTACCGACTGGGCTCATTGCAACTCGTCATGCACGACCGGCCCGTGGAAATCGATCCTCCCACCCGGCTACGCAGCCATCTCAATCTCGGCTCCATGCGCTTGGATCGCACCTTCAACCTGCACCCGGTGGCCAATGGCCAGACCCGGCTCTCCATGCGCTTGGTCACTCCGAACTCCATCCCCCTGCTCGGCGATACCATCGACCGCTTCAAGGTTCGTTCGATGACAACCGAGCGAATCGACGGAACCCTGCGCGCCATCCGAGAATGGTGCGAAACACATCATTGAGCCGCGTTGCCCGGGGATGGGCGATCTAGAGCATCTCCTCGGCGAGGATGCGCAGCAGTTCGGGCTGACCTCCACCGATCAACATAGAGCCCACATGGTTCTGCTTGCCCGCCTCTTTCCAGGCTCCCAGGCGATCCCGGATCCGATCCGCCGAACCCACCAGGGCAACCTCGTCCACCAACGCGTCGGGGACCGCGGCGGTGGCCTCGGCCTTTTTGCCGTCGAGGTAGAGATCCTGAATCTTGATCGCCGCCTCCTCGTAACCGAGGCGCTTGGCGTAGTCGTTGTAGAAATTTTTGCCCCGGGCCCCCATGCCGCCGATGTAGAGGGCCATGCTCCCCTTCACCGGCATTCGGCACTTCTCGAGGTCGTCTCCCATGATGGCGGTCACGAAGGGGGCGATCTCAAAATCGGCGAGTCCTTTGCCCCCCCCGGCTTTGGCGAAACCCTTGGCCAGGGAGGGCTCGAAGACATCGAAACGCTCGGGGTTCATCCAGACCGGGAAAACGCCGTCGGAAACCTCTCCTGCGCATTCCATTCCCGCCGGAGAGATCGAGGCCGTGAAGATCTTCAGCGCCGGGTCTCCGTGCAAAATGCTCTTGAGCGGCTTGCCGAGACCACTGGCGTCGGCTCCGGCATAGGGCAGTTGGTAATGAAAACCCTCGTGGGTGACCCGCTCCTTGCGCTCGAGAATTTTTCGAATGATCGAGATGTACTCGCGGGTTCGGGTGAGCGGGCGCCCGTAGGCCACCCCGTGCCACCCCTCGACCACCTGGGGACCGGATGGCCCAAGGCCCAAGATGAAGCGGCCGCCGGAGAGGGCGTAGAGCGTCATGGCCGTCATCGCAGTGGCCGCCGGCGTGCGGGCGGGCATCTGCATGATGGCGGTTCCCACCTTGATCTTCTCGGTCTGCCCGAGCATCCAGGCGGCGGGCGAGACGGCGTCCGAACCCCACGCCTCGGCCGTCCAAGCCGAACTGAAGCCGAGGTTTTCAGCTTCCTTGACCAGATCCATGGGCATGGAGAGAGTGGCGGGGGAATAGCCGACGAGTAGACCGAGTTTCATGGGTTCTAACCTCTTGGATTGGGGTGGGATAGAGGCCTGCAGTCTAAACCCAGGGGAGAGCGGCGTCGATGGTTGCGAGCACCCGGTCTTCGAGCCCCCAAGAGGCTAGATGCCCAGGCCCCCATCCTGATCGTCCCGCACGTGCAGCCCGCACTCCTTGACGCCCTCGTCCTCCCACCACCAGCGGCCGGCGCGCTCGTCCTCTCCCGGCCCGATGGCCCGGGTGCACGGCTGGCAACCCACCGAGGGGAATCCCTCGGCGTGGAGCGCGTTGATGGGAACCCGGTGCTCGCCGATGTATTCCATCACCCGGCCCCGGGTCCAATCCGCCAGAGGATTGAATTTGAGCAGACCGCCGTTGCCCACGTCCCATTCGACCTTGGCCGTTTCCCGCCGGTTGAGGTTCTGGTCCCGGCGCAGGCCCGAGACGTAGGCGTCGAGGCCTTTGAAGTAGCGCCGCTGGGGCTCGACTTTGCGAATTCGGCAGCAGAGCTTGCGCTGCTCCACCGACGAATAGAAGAGGTTAGTCCCCTGCTCGCGCACCATATGCTCGACCTCGCCCGCCTGGGGCAACACGACCTCCACCGCCTTCCCGTAACGGTCCCGCACTCGGTCGACGAGATCGTGGGTGGCCGGGTGCAGGCGACCCGTGTCGATGACGAAGACCCGGGACTCGGGTTCGATCCGGTGCATGAGGTCGAGCAGCACCATGCCCTCGGGCGCCCCAAAGGAGGCTGCCAGAGCCAGGCGGGGATGATAATTCTTGATCGAGAAAGTAAGGATTTCTTCCGCGGAAAGGCCTTCCATATCCTCGGCCCTGGGTCGATCCGTATGCTCTTTAAGTAGCTGATTCATAATCAATAACGATTCTGGTGGGCCCTGGAAGGTCCTTCGTGTGATTCGAGTTCAGCCCTCGCTGGACTTCGATTAATTCTATTCCTGAGTACAGTAAACGGAAATTAATTGCAATTTCTTGAGTCCGGGGGTCAACAATCATCCCCGGTCTCCCCTAGCGCCTGGGTAGCGCCCACCGACCAAGCGCTCCCGGCCGCGGTAAAGGGGCGCACGGCCACGGGGTCGGCCACCCGCTCGCGCAGGACCGCCAAGGCCACCCCGCTCCGAGGATGCCGCCCCTCTCCCGCCACTTCGCATAGGGGCTCGAGCACGAAGGCCCGTTGGTGAAGGCGCGGGTGCGGGATCTCGAGGCCGGCCTCGACCCGGCAGAGGTCGCCGTAGAGGAGAAGGTCGAGGTCCAGGGGTCGAGGGCCCCAGCGCTCGGCATCCCGATCGCGCACCCGGCCCCGCTCGGCCTCGATCGCCAAGAGCCGGGTCAAGAGCGCGCTGGGGGAGAGCCGGGTATCCAGGGCGAGAACCGCGTTGAGATAGGGGCCCTGACCGGGGGGACCCACCGGGTCGGTTTCGTAGATCCGCGAGGCCGCCACCACGCTGACCCCGGGCGTCGCGGTCAGGGCCTGCCGGGCCGCGCCAAAATGGCCCACCCGGTCTCCCAAATTCGAGCCCAGGGCGATCAATGCCCGGATCGATGCGTCCACTCCACCTCCACTAGCCCGGTTTAGCCCGGGCCCGGCTCGCGCTGCTAGATTAGCCGACGACCCCATGGATCTCGAAAACCCCCTCACCACACGCCTGCTTTCGATCAACGTCGGCCTCCCCCAGCAACTCGAGCTCGGGGGCCGAAGGGTGGAGAGCAGCATCCTGAAGACGCCGGCCTCCGGGCCCCGAAACGTGGGGCCCCAGGGTCTCGACGGCGACGGCCAAGCCGACCTCAGCGCCCACGGCGGGATCCACAAAGCAGTCTATGCATACTCGTTCGCAAACCTTCTCCACTGGCGTGAGGAGTACCCCGAGGTGACCTTCGACCTCGCGACCCTCGGCGAGAACCTCAGCCTCGAGGACATGAGCGAGGAGCGCGTCCGGATCGGCGACCGCTTCCGCGTGGGTGAAGCCCTGCTCGAGGTCACCCAACCCCGGGAACCCTGCCAGAAGCTCAGCCTGAAATTGGGGCTGCCGGGGTTCGCCAAACGCTTCCTGGCCAGCGGGCGGGTGGGCTTCTACCTCAGCGTCCTCGAACCCGGCAGCCTCTCGCCGGGGGACACTTTCAGCCGAGTAGCCACCGACCCGGGGGCGCCCACGGTGGACCAACTCAACCGCTGCTTCCACTTCGAGCGCGACGATCGCGAAACCGCCGAGCGCGCCCTGGCGTGCGCCGCCCTCTCCCCGGCTTGGCGAGAGCCCCTGGAAAAGCGCCTGGAATCCTCGGCATGAGTTCCCTCCCCGCCCCGGATCTCCTCCCGAAACTCGTGACCCCGGTGCCCGGTCCAGCCTCCCGGAGCCTGGCCGAACGCCTGGCCCGAGTGGAGAGCGCCAACGTGACCTTCCTCGGTGACCCTCCCCCGATCTTCTGGCAGCGGGCAGCGGGTTCCCTGGTCTGGGATGCCGACGGCAACCGTTTTCTCGATCTCACCGCCGCCTTCGGCGTGGCGAACGCGGGCCACGCCCACCCGGAAGTCGCGGGGGCCGTGGCCCGTCAGGCCGAAAGCCTTCTGCACGGCATGGGCGACGTCCATCCTTCCTCGGTCAAGGTGGCGCTCCTCGAAGCCCTGGTCGCCCGCTTTCCCGGCGGCGGCGAGGCCCGGGGCATCCTCGGGTCCTCGGGCTCGGATGCCGTGGAGAGCGCGATCAAAACCGCCCAAATCGCCACCGGGCGGTCCGGTCTCCTGGCCTTCGAGGGGGGCTACCACGGCCTCGCCCTCGGCGCCCTGGACGCCACCCACCGCCAAGATTTTCGCGAGCCCTTTGCGGCGCGACTGCCCGGTGCCACGCGCTTTGCCCGCTTCGGTGACCTCGACGATGTGGTGCGCCACCTCGACGCGGCTCAGGCCGAGGGACAACTCCCCGGCGCCCTCCTGGTCGAGCCCGTTCAGGGACGCGGCGGCGAACGCGTCGCGCCGCGGGGTTTTCTCCCGGGCCTGCGCGCGCTCTGCGACGCCCGGGGCTTGCTCCTCATCGCCGATGAGGTCTACACCGGCTTCGGGCGCACCGGGCGCTGGTTCGCCTGCGACCACGAGCAGGTGGTCCCGGACCTGATCTGCCTGGGCAAGGGTCTCGCCTCGGGGATGCCCATCTCGGCTTGTCTGGGCGGGCGGAGCGTGATGGATGCCTGGCCGATCTCCGGCGGCGAAGCCCTTCACACCCAGACCTTTCTCGGACACCCGGCGAGTTGCGCCGCCGCCCTGGCTTCCATGGAGGTGATCGAGCGCGAGGGTCTGGTGGAACGAGCCCAAAGCCTGGGCAGCCATGCCCTGGCCCGGCTCCGGAATGCACTCGGGGCGAATCCGGAGATCGAAGCCGTCCGCGGGCTCGGGCTGATGCTCGGCGTCGAATTCCGCGAGGGCCCGGCCTGCGCGGCGGTGGTCGCCGACCTGCTCCAGCAGGGCATCCTCGTGTTGCCCTCGGGCGCGGGAGGATCCGTCCTCTCCCTGACTCCGCCGCTCTCCATCGAACCCGCCGCCCTGGACTTCGCCCTGGACCGGGTGATCGACTGCGCGGGCAAAACCGGCAAGGTCTCCCCGGCATGAACGCGAATTTCTCCCCGGGCTCGACCCCCGAGCGCGAGGCCCTGGACGCCGAAGTCCTCGGGTGGATGCGCGAGAGCCACTGGGCGGTGGACGATGCGCGCTTCGAAGCCTTGGCCCTCCGCCTCTTCGCCCACCAAGTGGCGGCCTGCCCTCCCTACGCCCGCTTCGCCACGGCGCGCGGGCGAGTGCCCGGCGAGGTCCTGCGCTGGCAGGAGATCCCGGCGGTGCCCGCCGGCGCTTTCAAGGAGGTCGACCTGCGCGGCTTTCCCGAATCGCGAACGATCAAGACCTTCCGAACCAGCGGCACCTCGGGCCAAAAACCGGGCGAGTTACACCTGGACAGTCTGGTCCTCTACGAGGCCTCGCTCATGGCCAGCCTGGGCACCCTGCTCTTCCCCGACCGGATCTCCTCGGGCCGGGCCGCGGACCCCGCCCTACACCTGCGCCTGCTGGCCCCGGCGGCCCGGGAATCTCCGGACTCCTCCCTCAGCCACATGTTTCAGGTCCTGCTCGACGAATTGGGTTCGCCCTCGAGTGGCTTCGACGTGGTGGACGGCCGCCTGGAGGCCGAGGCCCTGGCCGGGCGACTCGAAGCCGCCCAAACCCGGAACGAGGCCGTCGCCCTGTGCGGCACGGCGTTCTCCTTCGTCCACCTGATCGAGTTTCTCGAGGCGCGGGGCGCGGGCTTCCAATGCGCTCCGGGCTCGCGCATCATGGAGACCGGAGGGTTCAAGGGCCGCTCCCGGGAGATGCCCCGGGACGAACTCTACTCGGCCCTCGAGCGTTGCCTCGGCATTCCGCCTTCGCGCATAGTCAATCAATACGGCATGACAGAACTCGGCAGCCAATTCTACGACTCGGTCTGGGTCGACCCCGAGGGCCCGCGTCGCAAACTCGGTCCGCCTTGGGTGCGGGTCAGGCTCGTTGACCCCGAGACCGGCGAGGAAAGCCCGCCCGGCGAACCCGGCATGGTGGTGGTCCACGACCTCGCCAATACGGGCAGCATCGCCGCCCTGCAAACCGCCGACCTCGGACGCGCGGTCATGGCATCCGGCGACGATCCCCAGGGCTTCGAAATCCTCGGCCGACAGCCCGGCGCCGAGGCCCGGGGGTGCTCCATCGCCGCCGACGAAATGCTCTCGGGATAGGGCGAAGCGGGGATCCGACTCGCCGGGAGCGCCGCCCTCGCGTAGGCTAACGGGGAAGTTCGCGACCTCGGGGAGCCCACGCGCCATGACCAAGCTGACGATCCATTGGCCGGATGCCGACGCCGAGCGTGTAGAAGCCGCCAAGGGACGACTCGATGTCGCCCGCCGGCGGCTGGTCGCCCGCAGCCGGGAGGGAATCCTCGCGGTTCTCGGAAGCGTCTTCGACCAATGGCGCGACCCGGAGTCCAAGTGGCGGCGACGCTTCATGGACGAGTTCCCCGAACGCTCGGGCTTCTCCGCCGAGGTCGCCCGCGCCGGAATCGAACTCGCCCTGGAGTCCTGGACCGGCGAGGCCCTGGCCCGGGCGGTGGAGGGCGAACTCCGAACCACCCCCGGCGCGACGCCCCACACGCTCTCTCCGTTCTCCATGACCAGCGTCATTCTGGGCGGCGCGATTCCCATGCCGAGCTTGCTCGCCTCGGTGCTCCCGCTCTGCGCCCAGTCCCCGGTCCTGATCAAGCCCGCCTCCCGGGACCCAGTCACCCCGGGCCTGCTCGCCGAAGCCATCGCCGAAGTCGACCCGGAACTCGGCCGCTGCATCGAGGTGGTCAGCTTTCCCAGCGGCGACGGGGAGAGCCTCGGGCGATTCCTGGCCGCGGAGTGCGTGGTCGCGACGGGCTCCAACGAGACCATTCGTCAAATCCGCACCCGGGTCCGCACGAGCCAGCGCTTCGTCGCGTACGGCCACAAACTCTCGGTGGCGGTGATCGACGCCGAGGGTTGGAAGGGTCGGGACCCCCGACCCTTGGTGGAAGCCCTGGCCTTGGATATCGCGCTCTGGGATCAGCTCGGTTGTCTTTCGCCCCTCGCCCTCTACCTGGTCGGTCCCGAGGCCGCCCGGGAAACCCCCGCCTTTGCCGGCGCCCTGGCCGAGGCCCTGGAAGCGCTCCAACAAAGCCTGCCCCGGGGAGAGACGCCCCTGGAAGCGGCCACTGCAATTCGGCACGAACGCGATGAGGCGCGAATCCGGGCGGCGGCGGGCGCCGGGGTCAGCGTCTTCGAAAGCCCGGGCACCGAGTGGACCGTGGTCGGGGAGAGCGACGCCGAGTGGCGACCGAGCCCGCTGCATCGCTTCGTTCGGGTTCATCCCGTCCCCCGCATCGACGACCTCGCCAAGGCCCTGCGCCCGGTGGTTCGCAACCTCTCCTCGGTCGCCCTGGCGGGCTTCCCCCCGAGTTCAGACGCCCGGGAAGAGGTCGCCCGAGAGCTCTCCCGGCTCGGGGCCACTCGCCTCTGCGAGGCCGGGCGGATGCAGGCCCCCGCCCTGGACTGGCACCACGACGGACAACCGATCCTGCTGCCCCTCGCCCGGTTCACGGGGATGGAGATCGCGTCGGACTAGGCGCCCTGGGACTCCGGGTCCGCCTCACGCTTTCCTCAGATTCAAGTTACCCCCGGGGCAAGTGTTCTCGATACAAGACAATTTCAGTCCTATATTTACAGGACCGATTTGGTCCCGTATCCTTTAAGGGTCGCCCAACCCGCCCCGGAAGACCAACCGGCGGGCCAGCGAGGAGAGAGTGCCTTGTTTCGTCTCAGCAAATTGACCGATTATGGAATCGTTATCCTGGCCGAACTCGCCAGCCATTCCGCACGGGAATCGGCCGGCGGAGAGCCGGGGGCATCCCCGAGCATGAACGCCCGGGAACTCGCCGAACACGTCGACCTCCCCCTGCCCGTGGTCAGCAAGGTACTCAAGGCCCTGACACGCGCCGAAATCCTCGAATCCCAGCGCGGCACCAAGGGCGGCTACTCCCTGGCCCGAGACCCGGCGGAACTCACGGTGAGCGCCATGATCGCCGCCCTCGACGGCCCCCTGGCCCTCACCCAGTGCAGCGAGGGCACCGACGTCTGCGAACTCGAAGCCACCTGCTCGATCAAAAACCCCTGGCAGGTCATCAACCACGTGGTCCAGAACGCCCTCGCCAGCATCACCCTCGCGGACCTAACGAACCCCGTCTTTGCCGCCCAACACACACCCCTGGCGACCCTAGTCGAACTCGAACGCTTCGACGAAGCCAGACTCAGCAGCGAGGGTTCGTGAAATGACCAGCGAGAATGCCGACCTCAAGCGCATGGCCGAAGAGGATTATAAATACGGTTTCGTGAGCGATATCGAGGCCGACCAGCTGCCCCCGGGCCTGTCCGAGGAAGTCGTCCGTCTGATCTCCGCGAAAAAGGAAGAACCCGAATGGCTGCTCGCGTATCGCCTGAAGGCTCTGGCCCGCTTTAGTGAGATGCTCGCGGAAAACGGCGAACCCGGCTGGGCGAACATCGACTACCCCGCGATCAATTACCAGGACATCAGCTATTACTCGGCCCCCAAGGCTCAAGTCGTACTCGACAGTCTCGACGAGGTCGACCCCGAACTTCTCCGCACCTACGAGAAACTCGGCATCTCCCTCGAGGAGCAAAAGCGGCTCACCGGGGTCAAGGTCGCCGTGGATGCGGTCTTCGATAGCGTTTCTGTAGCCACTACTTTTCGCGCCGAGCTCGAAAAGCAGGGGATCATCTTCTGCTCTTTCTCCGAGGCGGTCAAAAATCACCCGGACTTGATCCGGAAATACCTGGGGAGCGTGGTTCCCTACTCGGACAACCTCTTCGCCTGCCTCAACGCCGCGGTCTTCAGCGACGGATCCTTCGCTTATATCCCCAAGGGCGTTCGCTGCCCCATGGAACTCTCGACCTATTTCCGGATCAACTCGTCGGGTACCGGACAATTCGAACGCACCTTGCTCGTCGCCGATGAAGGCGCCTCGGTCAGTTATCTCGAGGGCTGCACTGCCCCCATGCGCGACGAGAACCAGTTGCATGCGGCGGTGGTTGAACTCGTCGCCTTGGACGATGCCAGCATCAAGTACTCCACCGTGCAGAACTGGTACCCCGGTGACAAGAACGGGGTCGGCGGCATCTACAATTTCGTCACCAAGCGTGGTGCTTGCCGGGGTAAGCGCTCCAAGATTTCCTGGACCCAGGTAGAGACCGGTTCGGCCATCACCTGGAAATACCCGAGTTGCATTCTTCAGGGCGACGACTCAGTGGGCGAGTTCTACTCGGTCGCCATGACGAATAACATGCAGCAAGCCGACACCGGCACCAAGATGATCCATATCGGCCGAAACACGAAGAGCACCATCATCTCCAAGGGCATTTCGTGTGGTCGTAGCCAGCAATCCTATCGCGGCCTGGTCAAGATCAACCCCAAGGCCGAGGGAGCGCGCAACTATTCCCAATGCGATTCGCTCCTCCTCGGGGACGAATGCGGCGCTCACACCTTCCCCTACCTCGAAGTCGAAAACCCCAGCGCCACTGTGGAACATGAAGCCACGACTTCGAAGATCGGCGAAGAACAGATCTTCTACTGCCTCCAGCGAGGACTCTCCGAAGAAGATGCCGTTTCGATCATCGTGAACGGCTTCTGCAAGGAAGTCCTGCGAGAACTCCCCATGGAGTTCGCCGTAGAGGCACAGAACCTTCTCTCCATCAGCCTTGAAGGCAGCGTCGGCTAAACCGCCGACCCAACAGGAATTTGAAATGCTCGATATACAGAATCTTCATGCCAGCGCCGGCGACACACCCATCATCAAAGGGATCGATCTCCATATCGGCGCGGGAGAAGTCCACGCCATCATGGGGCCCAACGGCTCGGGCAAAAGCACGCTCTCCAACGTACTGG
Source organism: Myxococcota bacterium (assembly GCA_029243605.1). Lineage (GTDB taxonomy): Bacteria > Myxococcota_A > UBA9160 > UBA9160 > UBA4427 > JAZXM01. The sequence goes on along the minus strand of JAQWRT010000079.1, from coordinate 11,101 downwards.
CCGGCCGGCCGGGGTATTCGGTCACCCAGGGCGAAATCAACTACGACGGCAAGAACCTCCTCGAGATGGAAACCGAAACCCGCGCCCGGGAAGGCGTCTTTCTCGCCTTTCAGTACCCGGTCGAAATTCCGGGTGTCGGCAACAGCTACTTCCTCAAAACCTCACTCAATGCCATCCGAACGCATAACGGGCTCGATGAACTCGACGCCATGGATTTTCTCGCGCTCTGCGAAGAAAAGATGAAGCGCGTGGAGATGCCCAGTGACCTGATGAGCCGTTCCATCAACGAAGGGTTCTCTGGAGGCGAGAAGAAGCGCAACGAGATCCTCCAGATGCTCTTGCTCGAGCCCAAGCTCTGCGTCCTCGATGAAACCGATTCCGGTCTCGATATCGATGCACTCCGGGTCGTCGCCAACGGCGTCAACTCCTTGCGCTCCCCGGACAGGGCCATGCTGGTCATCACCCATTACCAGCGACTCCTCGATTATATCGTGCCCGACCGAATCCACGTTCTCGCCGACGGCAAGATCGTTCGCTCGGGAGGAAGAGAACTCGCAGGCGAACTCGAAGAGAAGGGTTACGGCTGGATCGGACAGACCGAATGAGGGGCGGCTCTCGAGGAAACCCCGCCGAGTCTTGGATCCAGGCCTTCCCCGCTTTCGCCGCCGCTCTGGGGGACAACCCCCAACGCCAGGCTCAGCGAGAGCGAGCCCTGGCCGCCTTCGGCGAACTCGGATTGCCCAGCACCCGGCTCGAGGCCTGGCGCTCAACTAATTTGGGCACTCTCGAAAAGCGCATGCCTCCGGCACCCACCGGACACGCGCCCGAAGCCGGGCTGCTGGAGAAAGCGAAAACCCAAATCGCCTTGGAGGCGGATCGGGTGGGAGAGGCGAGCCTGCGCGCCGTTTTCATCGACGGCCACTTCTGCTCCTCCCTCTCCTCCCTGCCCGAGGACGAATCCGCGATCCGGGTGCTGAGCATCCGCCCGGAGAGCCCGACCCCGGTCGCCTTTCCCCAGGGCTACGGAGAATTGGCGCCGGCGAAGCGCGATGCCTTCAGCGCGCTTAACGAAGCCTTCACTCCGGGCATCGAAGTGCTCGAGTTCGGCGAGGGCTGCGAAATCGACCTGCCCGTCCACCTGGTCTTTCTCTCCAGCGGCGATGGGCGACTCAATTGCCCCCGGCTGCACGTCACTGGCAAGAAACAGAGCCGGGCCACCCTGATCCTGGATTTCCTGTCCGTCCCTGACGGAGAGAATCTGGTCAGTAGCGTGACCGAAATCTTCTTGGAGGAGCGCGCGCACCTCGACTGCGTCGTGGCCGAGCGCGAAAGCGATAGAACCGTGCACATCGCCAACCTCCAAGCGCGCCAAGGGCGGGAGAGCGGACTCCGGATCCACACCCTGACCCTGGGCGGCGCACTGGTCCGGAATGAGCTGGGGGTCGAACTGGCCGATCTTGGCGCCGAACTCGACCTCAACGGACTCTATGTGGGTTCGGGGGATCAACACCAGGACAACCACACCCGGGTCGACCACGCGACACCCCGCACCACCAGCCGCGAACTCTACAAGGGAATTCTTGCCGATAATGCTCGGGGTGTTTTCCGGGGCCTGATTCACGTCCGACCCGATGCCCAGAAGATCGACAGTACCCAGTCCAATATGAACCTCCTGCTCTCGCCCGGCGCCCGAGTGGACACACGACCCCAACTCGAAATCTACGCCGACGACGTCAAGTGCAGCCACGGCTCGACCATCGGAAAACTCGACGAAGAGGCTCTCTTCTATCTGCGCTCGCGCGGGCTCTCACCCAGCGAGGCGCGCGCGATGTTGACTCGGGGGTTCGTGGCAGAAATCTGCGACGCCCTCCCCCTGGAGTCCCTGCGCACGGCCATAACCGAGTTGGTTCTGGAGAAGCTCTCGGCCTGCGTGCACCCCGGTGGAGAAGGCGTGGCATGAGCGGCCGAGCCGAACTCGACGTCGCCGCCATCCGCAAGGATTTCCCGATCCTTGAGCGCGAGATTAGGGGCAAGCCCCTGGTTTATCTCGACTCTGCCGCCAGCGCACAGAAACCCCGGGCCGTCCTCGAGGCGATCCAAAATTTCTACGCGAATGCCTACGCGAATATTCATCGCGGGGTCTACCAACTCTCCGCCGAGGCCACCGCGCTCTACGAGTCGGGCCGCGACCGCGTCCAGGGGTTCATCGGTGCGGCGGATCGACGAGAAATCGTCTTCGTTCGTAACGCCACCGAGGCGATCAATCTTGTGGCGCGGACCTTCGGCGAAACCCAATTCAAATCCGGAGACGAGATCCTCATCACAGCTCTAGAGCATCACGCAAATATCGTTCCTTGGCAGATGCTCGGTGGGCGTCGCGGCACCAAGCTGAAGGTGGTCCCCGTCGACGACCGGGGCGAGCTCGACCTCCAGGCTTACGAAGCCCTGCTCGGCGAGCGGACGAAGCTGGTCGCCCTCACCCATGTCTCCAACGCCATCGGAACGATTCTCCCCCTGAAAAAAATGATCGCCCTGGCCAAGGCCAAGGGCATCCCCGTGCTGGTGGATGGCGCCCAGGCGGCCCCACACACCCGGGTCGACGTCCAAGATCTCGGCTGTGATTTCTACGCCTTCTCGGGGCACAAGCTCTTCGGCCCAAGCGGTATCGGCGTTCTCTACGGCCGCCTGCCCCTACTCCAGGCCATGCCGCCCTTCCTCGGCGGCGGCGACATGATCGAAACCGTCAGCTTTGAAAAGACCACCTACGCGGAGCCGCCGAATCGCTTCGAAGCCGGCACCCCCGACATCGCCGGCGTCGTAGGACTCGAAGCGGCCATAGATTATGTCGAGGGGGTGGGGATCGACGCCATCGAGGCCTGGGAGCAATCCCTGCTCGCAAAGGCCGATGCAGCTCTCACCGAGATCGACGGCCTGCGGATTATCGGTCGGGCCCGGGACAAGGCGGCGGTACTCTCCTTCGTCCTCGAAGGCATTCACGCCCACGACGTGGGCACGGCTCTGGACCAGGCCGGGGTCGCGGTGCGCGTAGGTCACCACTGCGCCCAACCCCTGATGACGCGCTTTGGCGTACCCGCCACCGTGCGCGCTTCATTCTCTCTCTACAACACGCCCGCGGAAATCGACGTTCTGGTCGCCGCGCTGCGAGAAACTCGGGAGCTTTTCGGCTGATGGACGAACTTCGCGACCTCTACCAGGCAACGATCCTGGACCACAATCGCAAGCCGCGGAATTTTCGCGTGCTCGAGGGTGCCGACCTCCACGCGGACGGTCATAACCCCCTCTGCGGCGATCAGCTCACGGTCTACCTCGAGCTCGAGGGTGAGCGGGTCAAGGACGTCGCTTTCCAGGGGACGGGGTGCGCAATCTCGGTGGCCTCGGCTTCGCTGATGACCGATTTTGTCCAAGGCAAGAGCCTCGACGAAGTCGAGAGTAAATTTGAGGACTTTCACGAGATGGTGACCAGCGAACCCGACTCGCCAGTCCAGACTCCCGATATTGGAAAGCTCGCGGTCTTTTCAGGCGTGCGGGAATTTCCCATGCGAGTCAAGTGCGCGACTCTCGCCTGGCACACCCTGAGAGCCGCTCTCCAACAGGACGGAAGCACCGCAAAAACCGAGTGAAGTGAACGGAACATAAGCACACCCTCAACATTTCCCCGAGAGAGAAAGAAGCACCCAGGCATGGACAAAAGCGACGAAGCTCAAGAGCCCAAGATCGGCGAAGAAAGCCCTGAGGGATCGCTCAGGAAGGCCACCGATATCGAGTACGATCTGATCGCTGCCATCAAAACCGTCTACGACCCTGAGATCCCGGTGGATATCTACGAGCTCGGCTTGATCTACTCGATCAATGTCGACGATCAGGGCCGAGTAAAGGTGGTCATGACCCTGACCACACCCATGTGCCCCGCCGCAGAGATCCTACCCCCGGAAGTCGAAGCCAAGGCCCGAGAGGTCGAGGGCGTCAAGGAAGTCGAACTCGAACTCGTCTGGGATCCGCCGTGGGACATGGAGATGATGTCATCCGCCGCTCGGCTCCAACTCAATATCTGAGCGCGCATCCGCTCCCGGGAATTCCCGGCTTCGCAAAGGTTCTTCCATGCCCGACCTTCCGCACCATATTCTCGTCACCGGCGCCAACGGCAACCTCGGCCGGCAATTATTGCACCGGCTGGCCGAACTCAGTGGCCAGGGGACTTCCCAACCCATGGGAATCCGGGCTCTGGTCCGCTCGGAATCGGCAGCCGCTCGGGTCCGGGCGATCCCCGGGTCCCAGCCCCCCGAGATCATCATCGGCGACTACACGGACCCCGCCTCCATGGCCCAGGCCGTGGCGGGTTGCCAGGGCATCGTTCACCTCGTGGGAATCATCAAGGAGGGCGCCGGAGCGACCTACGCATCGGCCCACGAAAAAACTTGCCAGGTCCTCGAGGCCGCCGCCGCCGAGGCGGGCTGCCGACGCATCGTCTACCTGAGCATTTTCGGCTCCCACGAGGGCGCCGTGAATGCCTGCCTTAAGTCCAAGGGGGCCGCCGAGGCGATCTTACTCGCCGGGCGGGTTCCCTCGACCGTGCTGCGGGTACCCATGGTGCTGGGCCCCGACGATTTCGCCTCCCGAGCCCTCGCCTCCCAGGCCCAGGCCCGGGCGGTGGCCTTGGTCGGCGGAGGCGCCACCCTCCAGCAGCCCATCGATAGCCGGGATGTGGTCGCGGCCATCGTCGCCGCGCTCTCCGAGGCCGAGGACACTCACCTCGGGCTCGACCTGGGAGGGCCCGAATGCCTCTCCCATCGGGCGTTGCTCCTCCGGGTCGCGGAACTCCATGGGACCCATCCCAAGGTCATCCCGATTCCCCTCGCCCTCGCCCGAATTTTCGCCGCGGCCCTGGCGCGCTTATCGTCCAACCCTCCGATCACGCCGGCCATGCTCGAAATTCTTCAGCACGATGACCGCTTGGATCCGGAACCCGCCTGCCAAGCCCTGGGCATTCAACTCACGCCTCTGACGGAAACACTTCGTGCATACACAGGACCCGAGGTAAAAAAGCATGACTGACGGATCGACCCCGAGCAGCGAAACCGAAACCATGAGCGCGGTGACTCGACGGCCGGTGTGGCAGCAAGCCCTGCCCTGGCTGATCACCCTGGCCTGCTTCGCCTATCTCTACGGGAAATTGTCCGGTGCCGCGGGGCGGGAGGGACTGAGCCTCCCGAGCTATCTCGGTGGCGTCTTCGCCAACGTCGATTGGGGAAACTGGCTCCTCTTGATGGTCCCCTACTCGTTCTTCTTTTTTCTCATCGATACCGGTGTCGTCTGGCGGGTCATCAACTACTTCAACACCCGGGTCGCCTACCGGGACATGCTCCCTATCCGAGGCAGCAGCTATATCCTCTCGATCCTGAACGAGCAGGTGGGCAAGGGCGCCATGGGGCTCTACCTCAACCGGCGTTATGGCGTGCCGGGTTGGGAAGTGGGCTCGAGCATGCTCTTCATCATGTTCTGCGAGTTCTATTACCTGCTCGGCTGGGCGACGGTGGGTTGGTGGATCGGGAAGGAGTCGCTTCCCGAAGTCTTCGGCTGGATCCCCTGGGTCGCGGCGGTGGCCTCCCTGGTTTTCATCGCCTGGATCTTCGTCTTTCGCGGCCAGAGCGCAAGCCTCGCCAGCTTTCGCGACAAACCCATCTTCAAGGCTTTTCGCGAGGCCTCCCCCCGGCATTACGGCATGGTGGTATTGATGCGCTCCCCTGCCCTACTCGCCGCGGTGGTGGTCTACACCCTGGCCCTGCAACTCTTCGGCGTCGAAGTGGGCTTCGTCCAGATGCTCGGCTACCTGCCCGTGATCTTCTTCGGTGCCGCGACTCCGGGACCCATGCGCACCGTGGCCATCACCCTCTGGGTGGTGCTCTTCCCGGGCAACAAGGCCGGAGAAATGGCGGCGTTTGGACTGGTCCAGCACAACTTCTTCATTTTCTTCAACGCCGCAATCGGGCTCATCTTCCTTCGCCGGGCGAACCGGGAGCTCTTCGACTGAGCCAGTAGGCCCAGCCCCGATCGAGCATGGAGACTCCTGTCGCAGCCACCAGGAGCCCACCCAATACGAAGACCAACCCCGGCCCCGGCCAGGAGAGGCCGAGAGCGTCCCTGATCAGCGGCGTTCCCAGCAGAATGAAATACCCGATCCCGTTGAATCGCCCGAGTTGGCTGGTGCGCAGGGTGTGACCGGCCAGCACTCGAGAGTCCAGGGCGTACTGAAGGAAAGCCAGCACAACCAACGGGGCCAGAGCCCAGGGAACGATCCCCTGGCTCGCCAGGGCCGCCAGGCCCGAGGCGACAAAGAGCGCATCGCTGGTGTGGTCGAGCACTCCACCCAGGCGCGAGACCTCACCCCGATGGCGCGCCACCCGGCCATCCACCAGGTCGCTTAGCCCCGCCAAAGCGAAGCTCGAGGCGGCCAATAAGGGCTGATCGCTGACGATTGCCCAGGCACACAGCGGCGCCAGAGGAAGGCGAATCGACGTAATGGCGTTGGCGGGGGTCAGCCAGCGCTCCCCGTCCCGGGAAGTATCGGCGCCCGGACGCGTCGGTGGCGAGCTCACACCAGCCCCCGATCAGCGCCGCTCGTCGAGCACGGCTTCGACAATGCTTACAGCCGCATGGGCGATTTCGAGATCCTGGGTTTCCCCGGTTTTTCGGCGACGCAATTCCACCACCCCGTTCTCGAGCCCCTTGGGACCGACGGTCACGCGATACGGGATCCCCACGAGATCGGCATCCTTGAACTTGACTCCCGGGCGCTCATCGCGATCGTCCAGGACCACGTCGATACCCCGTTCCTGGAGCGCTTCGTAAACCCGCTGGGCCGTCTCGAGGCAAGCAACATCTTTGGGTTTGATCACGCTGATCACAACCTCAAAGGGGGCCACGTTGACGGGCCAAACGATCCCGGATTCATCGTTGTGGGATTCGACGATGGCGGCGAGGTTGCGGTCAATCCCGATGCCGTAGGATCCCATGACCACCGGCACCTTCTTGCCGTTCTTGTCGAGGACCTCGGCCCCCATGGCCTCGCTGTAGACTGTCCCGAGTTTGAAGATATGGGCGACCTCGAGGCATTTGTAGACCTCCAGCGCTTCGCCACAGAGCGAGCACCCCTCGCCGGCCCTGACCTCGCGCAGATCGAGCCAACCCTTGACCTCGATATCGCGATCGATGTCGACCCCGCGCAGATGAAAACCGTCCTCGTTGGCACCCGTCACCATGCCGGTGCAGCCCCGAAGCGCTTCGTCAGCAATCACGAAGATCTCACCCGCCCCGACCGCACCCAGACTCCCGGGCCGGGAGCCCAGGGCGGCTTGGATCTCGTCGGCCGAGGCCGGTCGGAGGGTCTCGGCCTCGACGTTGTCGAGGAGTTTCTGTTCCACCAGGGTGTCATCGCCCCGGAGAAGCACCAGCACGATCTTGTCGTCGATGGAATAGACCAGGGTCTTGATCTGCTCCCCAGCGGGCGCTCCCCCCTCCATCGTGGCCAGGTCCTCGATGGTTCGAATATTCGGGGTGGGAAATTTTTCCGGGGACGGCAGGGTCGACCCCCCAGTCAGAGCCGGCGGCCGACTGGTGGCCTTTTCAAAATTCGCCGCGTAACCGCAGGCCTGGCAGGCCGCCACCCAATCCTCACCGGCATCGGTCCGCAACATGAACTCGACGGATTGGCTTCCCCCCATGGATCCCGACGAGGCCTCCACCGCAACGGTGTCGAGACCGAGCCGCTTGAAGATCCGCCGATAGGCTTCGAAATGAACCTCGAAGGAGTGATCCAGCCCCGCCTCGTCGACGTCCATGGAGTACGAGTCCTTCATGGTGAATTCGCGAACCCGAAGCAGCCCACTCTTGGGGCGCGGCTCGTCCCTGAATTTGGTTTGGAACTGATACCAGGATTGGGGCAATTCCTTATACGAGCGCAGCTCACTGGCCAGGTGGGCGAAAATTTCTTCGTGGGTCATTCCGAGGCCCACCTCGCTGCCTCGGCGATCCTCAAACTGGAACATCTCGTCGCCCATTTTCGACCAGCGCCCGCTGCGCTCCCAGATCTCACGCGGATGAAGCGAGGGGAGACGAAACTCCTGGGCCCCGGTGCCGTTCATTTCCTCGCGGACGATGCCCTCGATCTTGTGGAGAACGCGATGGCCCAGGGGCAGCAGCGAATACACCCCGGCCATCAATTGGCGCATGAAGCCCGCCCGAATCAGCAACTTGTGGCTCACGGCCTCGGCATCGGCCGGGTCGTCGCGCAGAGTGGGAATAAAGACTCTTGACCAAAGCACAGCTTCTCCTCCAGGGGGCGATCCGGTCTTGTACCCGGTCCCGGGCCGACAATAGCCGCCGGGGGGCCGGGTAGCCCGCTACCCGATGGGCGTCCCGTGTTCCAGGACGAAATCGGCGAAGGCATCCATGATGCGGCGGGTCTGCGGGCCCAATCCCTGGTCCTTCTCTCCCAGGCACTCCCCGTCTAGGGTCGCCACGGGCACGATCCGAGCGCCGCTGCCCGTGAGAAAGACCTCGTCGGCGGAGAACAGGTCCATCCGTCCGAGGGAGCACTCTCGGGTCGCCAGGCCGAGGCCCTCGGCAATCTCCAAAACGCTGGCTCGGGTGATCCCCGGCAGGGCCCCCTCGCTGGAGGACGGGGTCATCAGCGTTCCGTCCCGGCAAACGAACACGTTGGCGACGCTGGCCTCGGCCACCGCGCCCCGGGCATTCAGGATCAGCGCTTCGTCGGCGCCTCTCAATCGGGCCTCCCGCTTGGCGAGCACGCTGTTGAGGTAGTTGAGGCTCTTCGTCGCCGGATCCACCGCGTCCGGAGCCGGCCGTCGGTAACTCGATGTCACCATGTCGATACCCCGGCTGAGCTTCTCCTTGGGGTAGAGCGCTATCCGGGTCACGATGCAGATCCGCTGAGGGTCGGTGCAGGTCGTCGGGTCCACACCCAGAGCCCCCTGGCCCCGAGTCAGCAAGAGACGGATATAGGCGTCGTCCTCACCATAGGCGCGAGCGGTCTCGAGAACGATCTTCCGAATCCCCTCTCGGCCTTCCGGGAGCGGGATTCCCAGGGCCCGGGCGCCGCGCTCGAAACGGCGAAGGTGGTCATCGAGGCGAAAAATCGCCCGGCCATAGACCCGCATCCCCTCGAAGAGTCCGTCGCCGTAGAGCAGGCCGTGATCGAAGACCGAAATCCTGGCGTCGGCGGCTTCGACGATCCGGCCCTCGATCCACACCTTGGTGCGGTCTTCATTCGTCATGTGAGCACTCCTGGCGGGCCCGGCGGCGACTTCCTCAGGAGCCCTCGAAGCGCGCCAAGACCCCGGAATAGGTGTGAAGCAGGGGAACGGCGCCCCGAGGGTCCGGGGCCAGTTGAAAAGCCCCCATCATACCCAGCAGCGGCGCTGGACCCAAGGCGCCCGCGAGATATCCGCTCTCGAGACCCTCGTGCTCGAAGAGTCGGGCCCCCCGCGTCGGACAGGAGAAATAGAGACCCAAGCCCGGACGCCCGGGCGGCAATTCCGCGAGATCGGCCCGGAGATTTTCCCGAGCCACCAGGGAATCCCGGCGAGCCAGGCGAATCCGATCGCCCGAGGCCACCGGGGTGGCCAGGGCGAAGGCACCCCGAGCGGGATCGACGCCCACCAGATTGCGCGCCACCTCGCCCGTCACCCCCGCCCGGGAGAGCAGAGCCAGAATCTCCTGCACTTCGCCACCGGGGCCGGCCGGACCCGAAACATCGCGCAGGCACTCGAGGGCGGGGTAGCCATCCAAGCTCAGGACCCAATGCCCCTGGGCCCGAGTCACCTCCATTTCCTCGGCCACCGGGCGTAACCCATCGCTCACCGCGATTTCAGGAGGTCGGGAGGGCCGAAGCCAGAGGCCCGCGCAGCCGTCCTCGATGCGATCCCCCGCCGCCCAAACCTGGGGAGAGCCCCCGGGCACCTCGCTGGCCCCGAGGCCCACCACCGCCGCGGGCCCCGCCACCTCGGCCAAGGCTTCGAGCACCGGGGCCGGGGCCATATTTTGAGAATCCGTGAAGACCACCAGCAGATCGTCCGGGCCGGGCCGGCCCGACAGTTGACTCGCGATCTCGTCCGCCGCCGCGGATTCGCGCCCAGCCAGACCCTCGCAAGCGAAAACTTCGGCGGGCACCCCGGAGAGAGCCGCCAGGGCAAAGCCGGGCAGACCCACGATCTCCCGGTCGGCGAGCAAAAGGCCCTCGGCGCTGGCCGCCAGCCAGGCGGGGCAGTCCAGGACGAGGGCCAGCCTCTCCATCAGCTCCGCGAGGGAATCCTGGCCCAGCGCCGCCGTCGCCACAGCGACCACCGCGTCGGGAGGAGCCCCCTCCAGATCTTCCAGAGCGGCTTCGAGGGCGTTCTCAACCCCACCTTGCGCCTCTGGCCGCGTCGATATGCCCAGTCCAGCCCTCACGCGGGGAGTTTCAGGAATAATTGCCCGGTCCGCCAAGATTCCTCCTCAAGAGCCGGGCGGGTTTCGAGTCACCGGGGCGTCGGCTAGCATCCCCCAGTCTGGAGCCGGAGCGAGGTTCCACAAACGACGGCCCCCCGTAGGTAAACAAAGTCCAGCCCGCGTGGTCTCCGAGAATCGGGCTCTAATTGGGCATAGGAAGTAAGGGCTGGCGTGGCCGAGTTCGAAATCATCACCGAGGCGAAAGAGCTTGAAGCCCTGGCGAAAGATTTGCTGGGGGAAGAAATCGTCGCCTTCGATACCGAGGCCGACAGCTTCTACCACTACTTCGACAAGGTCTGCCTGGTCCAGGTCGCGACCCACAAGAAGTGCTGGCTGATCGACCCCTTCAATTTCAATAGTTACTGTTGTTTTTACTAACCATCTTCCATTTTTTTTATATTGTGCATCAGCAGTTTATTGAGCCTACAAAATTATATGCTGATGTGATAATTCCTCAAGGTGGCAATAATAAAGTCGCCATAGAAATGGTATCTTCACGAATACAACTAAACCACATACCAAATATGAAGAGTTTGTAAGTAAAACTCTACGAAATTGTATAGCTTATAAATTATGG